>NZ_CP127161.1:2400000-3140680 GCF_030263895.1 Proteiniborus sp. MB09-C3 | reverse complement strand
ATCATAAAAACGCAAGCTTACAAAAGGGGCATTTCAATAATACTATCTGACCTGTTTTCCGATAATTTTCAAGCTGCTATTAAGTACTTATCATTTATGAATCAAAGTATAGTAGTGTTAAATCTTTTGTCTGTAGAAGAGATTACTCCATTTTACTCAGGAGATATTAGGTTTATAGATAGTGAAACAGAAGAAGGAAAAGATATATCTATGACTCAGTCTGTTTTAAATTCATATGATAAGACATTTAAGAATTTCATTAATAGAAATAGGGAAATATGCAGAAAATTTAGCTGTCAATACACCCTTATTTCAAATGAGCTTTCAATTGAATCCATAGTCTTTGATAATTTAACTAATGTAGGGATTTTGAGGTGATATAATGAGCTTTTACTCTCCACTCTTCTTTTTGTTTTTTATTGGGCTTATTCCAATTATAATAATGTATTTGTTAAAAAAACAGCATACAGATATAATAATATCCAGTAATTATCTATGGGAGAAGGCTCTTAAGGATGTTGAAGCAAATAGACCTTGGCAGAGGCTAAAGAAAAACCTTCTACTTATTTTGCAATTATTGATTTTTTTATTGATAGTATTGTCATTGGCAAAGCCACATATATTTTCATCAGCAGCAAGCAGTGGAAATACTATTATAGTCTTAGATACATCCATGAGCATGCAAGGAAAATCAAAGGACAGTACTAGATTTGATACTGCAAAAAAAGAAGCCGAGAAGATAATTGAAAATCTAAGACCAGATACATCGATTACTATTATTACTATGGATACATCGCCAAATATAATATTAAATAGCACGAAAAACAAAGAGCTTGCTAAAAAGCAATTAGCAACAATTAAGCCAACTAACTCAAAGGACAATATAGGGGAAACTCTATCTTTATTGAGAGCTATGGTAAAGGATATAGATAATTACTCAATACTCTTTTATACTGACAAATGGATTGACACAGATATAGACAAGCTGCTATTGAACTATATTGATGGAGAGCAAAGAAATATTGCCATAGATAATATTTCACATTCATTAGATTCTAAAGGGATAACTGTCCTTACAACAGTTACTAATTATTCAGATGAAGATATTACTTTTGATCTGTCTCTATATGTGGATGATGCTCTTTATGACGTAAAGGAGATCAGTCTATCACCAGAAGAAAGTACGAGTGTCTATTGGCATGATATTGCTGAAAATGCCAGATTATTAAGAGCAGAAGCAGATGTAGATGATAGTTTAAAGGCTGACAATATCAGGCATCACATTGTAAATGCAAACTCAATTAAGAAGGCTCTATTAGTTACAAAGAGCAATGTATTTTTAGAAAAAGCAGTTAGCTTAAACAACAATATTGAATTATATAAGACTAATGAAATAACAGAGAATATAAATGGTTATGAGCTATATATTTTTGATGGCTTAGCTCCAGGGGAGCTCCCTACAGATGGGAATATAATAATGATAGCTCCCACAAGCAGTGACCTATTTAAGGAGACAGTCATAGATTCAGGGGAAATGAAAGCATTAAATGATGAACTTTTTAGATTTGTTAGTCTAGACTTTTCAATTAGTAAGTCTAAATATATTGGAGACACCAGCTGGGTAGAGCCGGTATTATTAATAAATGATAAGCCAGTAATTGCAAAAGGGCAAAAAGAAAATCAAAAATATGTTCTCATAGGCTTTGATTTACATGATACGGATTTTCCGCTTCAAATAGATTTTCCTATTTTTGTGCAAAATATGTTAGACTACTCGCTGAATATGAGTACACAGGAGAAGACATCTGTTTTATCAGGAGAAAGCCTAAATCTAGAGGCTTTACCTAGGAGTAAAGAAATAAGCATCATAAAGCCAAATAGTGAAAAAGAAAAGCTTGCACCTCCATTTCCATTAGCTCCTTATGCTGATACGGAGGAAATAGGAGTATATACAATTGAGCAAAAGCTAGATAAGGATACAGTTAACAGTTACTTTGTATCTAATGCAGATACTCGTAGTGAGTCAAAATACGAGTTAGTATCTATAGAAATGCAAAAAGAAATTATTGAAATGCAAAATAAGATAAAAGGCGAGAAAAACATAGGCAATATATTGCTACTAATAGCTATTTTAATATTAGCAGTTGAATGGGTGGTGTATAATCGTGGCAATTAATTTTAGCACTCCATTAGCTTTATTGTTGATACCTTTAATGTTAGCTTTCTTTTATTATTTTAGAAATGCTCTAAAATCAATGAATAAAGAAAAATCTAGAACCATATTAGCGATTCGAAGTACAATTGCAATTTTACTAATATTAGCCTTGGCAGGAATGAATATTAAAACCTATGTTGATACTACAGCAACCATATTTGCAGTAGATTTATCTGATAGTACAAGAAATTCACAAGAAGGATTTATAAGCTTTATAGAGGAAGCCTTAAAGAATTCTACTAAGAAAGACAAGGTGGGTGTTATTACCTTTGGACAAAATGGAGAAGTAGAGCTGCCCCTTAGAGAAGGTATAAAAACTGTAGAGTTTCAGACTAAACCAGGAACAGGACTTTCAAATATTGAAAAGGGGTTAAAGATAGCCCAAACATTATTACCATCTGATAGTATGAAAAGAATAGTACTTCTTACAGATGGAGAGGAAAATATAGGGGATAGTTCTAAAGAAGCAGCTTTTATTAATCAAAAGGATATTGATTTTAAGATATATAATATTGAAAAGGATATAAGTGAAGATGTCCAGTTAAATGGAATAAGCATTCCAAGTAGGCTGTATGAAAATCAGGAATTTGACATAATCATAGATATCTGTAGCAATGTAAAGACGAAAGGAAAGCTAAGACTTTATTCAGATAGTGAACTATCTGGAGAAAAGGAAATAAATATTGAAAAGGGAAATAACAAGTTTGTATTTAGTGATGTAGCACAAGGCTCTGGATTTAAGACTTATAAGGCTGTCATATCGTCAGTAGATGATACAGTAATTCAGAACAATGAATATTCTACCTATACTGATATAAAGGGAACACCAAGAGTACTGTTAATAGATGGAGAAAGCCAGCAGGGAAGGGAATTGAATAAACTGCTTATGGCCTCAGGAATAGATGTAAGATATATAAAAGACAGAGAAGTGCCTAGAAGCTTATCTGAACTAGTCCCTTATAGCTCAATAATTATGAGTGATGTGTCTCTTGAAAATATTGAAGCAGAGTTTCTAAATTCATTAAAGAGCTATGTAAGAGACTACGGCGGAGGCTTAGTAGTGTCAGGAGGAGAGAATAGTTTTGCTCTTGGAGGATACTATAAGACTCCCCTAGAAGAAATACTCCCTGTAGATATGGAAATGAAAGTAAAGGGCGAAGTTCCTAGCTTAGGCCTTATGCTTGTAATTGATAAATCAGGAAGTATGGAAAGTGGCCAGTATGGCATAAGCAAGATGGAGATAGCAAAGGAAGCGGCCATAAAGGCAGTGAATTCACTTAAGCCAAAGGATAAAATAGGAGTTATTGCCTTTGATGGAGCGGCACAATGGGTGGTTAAGCTATCACCTACAGATGATGAGGAAAAGATCAAATCGAGCATAGGAACTATTAGAGCAGGGGGAGGAACTAGTATACTTCCTGCACTAGATGAGGCATATAAGGCATTAAAGGATGCAGATACAAAGCTGAAGCATATAATATTGCTTACTGATGGTCAGGCAGAATCCACAGGCTATGAAAGTGTAATACAGGGTATAAATGAAGCTGGAATAACAGTGTCAACAGTTGCGGTTGGAGCAGATTCTGATACTAGCTTACTCGAATGGATTGCAAACAGCGGAAAAGGCAGATACTATTTTGCTGATGAATTTTCATCAATACCTCAAATATTTACTAAAGAAACATTTTTAGCGTCAAAGTCCTATATAAACAACAAAACATTTACTCCTATTATAGATTCTTTACATGAAATGATTAGTCCCTTTGCTGACGGAATACCAAGCCTAGATGGATATATTGGAGCTTCAAGCAAGGACAGGGCTACCACAATCCTTACAAGTGATGTAGGAGACCCAATACTTGCAGAATGGCAATATGGTCTTGGAAGAACTGTGGCTTGGACTTCAGATTTAAATGGAGGCTGGAGTTCAGATTATCTAAACACACAGCAGGGAACAGATTTTATTAATAATATGATAGAGTGGACTTTTCCTAGGGCTTCTAGTGAGAAAATTGCTTTTGAGTCAATTAGCAATGGTGACGAAGAGGAGATTATAGTTACAGACATTGGAGACTTTAATGAAGGGGTATCTACTAAGGCCACTATAATAACACCAAATCTAGAAAGCTTTGATTTAGAATTATCTCCATCTAAGCCAGGAGAATACAGAGGAGCATTTCCAGTATCAGACAAGGGAGTATATATAGTCAAGATAAATCAATACAAAGATGATGAAATAGTCAATACTTCAAACTATGCAGTAACATCGAATTATTCTAAAGAGTATGATATAACTGCTACTAGTAATAGGCTGGAGTTATTAAAAAATAAATCAGGTGGTAAATTCATCACAAACCCAAGTGAAGTCTTTACAGATGATTTAAATAGAGTTTTTGGAAGTAGAGAATTATATCCTATATTTCTTTCAATAGCATTGCTTCTATTTATTTTTGATATTGCTATTAGAAGATTAAATCTAGGAAATATTAAACTTAGGCGGGAAAAAGATAATGCTAATGTAATTACTTCTAAGGCCAAGGTTCAAAATATTAAGGTAATAGGAGAAAAAGCTGGAAGCAAAAAGAGAAATACATTTAATAAATCAGATTTAGATATTATGACAGGATTAGAAAAGAAGGAAAAACAAGAAGCTAAGGAAGGTAAAGTAACAGAAAAAACTGTAGATCAAGGACTTGATATGTCAAGACTACTGAAGGCGAAGGATAAAAAAAGAAAATAATTATAATATACAAATAATATTCTAATATAACATTTTTACTATAACTAAATGTAACTGATTTAGCAAAATAGCAATACTATGATAGCATAGGGGTATTTTATTATAAAAGGAGGGGGTACCTTTGCTATCAAGTATTGATTTTATAAGACAATCTCTTGAAATACATCTTTTTTTTGTTAGAATAATGAAAGAACATTCATTTTTTCTCGAAATAGGATTTACACCAAGGGATATAAATTTTACCCAACAAGCAGATGCATTTCGGGTAGAATTTGATAGACTTTTAGGAGAGGTTATTTTGCTTTCAAATGGAGTTGTTAGCCAAAGCGTCATTGAATCAGGTGAGGTTGTAACTCCATATACACTAAATGCTGAGAGGGCATCATCATATTTTACAGGGGTACAGATTCAAACTAGTCTCACACAAGCAGAAATTGAATTAATGGGCGGAGAATTTATGATGTTTAGTCCAGCGTTAGAACAAGCAGTGTACAATCTTAATCAAAAAACAATGATTTTGTTAACAGCTTTAATAGATTTTAAGGCTACTGTTTTATCAAATGTATTGTCTTGCAATATGTTTACAGTTAATTATCCATTGTTAATCGATCACATCATGAGAGAAGCAAAATTATATTTACGAATGATTGCAAGACTTCAAAATAGAGAACGAATTAACGTGGAAAAAGAGATTTATGAGCAGGAGCTATTTTGGAATAGAATTATGGCTGAACATTCAAAGTTTATTCGAGGATTACTTGACCCAACGGAGGATGCTCTATTTAATGCGGCAAATAATTTTGGTAAAGAATTTGATCAATTAACAGAAGACGTTAAAAAAACCCTGGATAAAGCTATACCAATTTCAAAAGTTACAGATGAAAGCACTGAAGCTACAAAAAGGATCCGTGACTTTAATGCTCAAGGGACTCAAGGGTTAATTGAATGTAAGATCAGGTCGATAATAATACCTTTGCTAGGAGATCATGTTCTTCGTGAATCTAATCATTACTTACGTCTGTTAAGAAAGTTTCAGCAAGTGGGCAAATAAAAAATTAGGATATTATTACAGGCATTATGAAAGCATAAAAGGTAAAAACAGTTTTTTATGCTTTCATTTTTATTTTTTTGTTAAGAGAAAACTTTTTATAATATAGCTAGTTATAAGGATAAATCTAGGGTATATTAGACTTAAATAGAAAAAGAATAACATTTAGAATGAGGAGATGTAAATATGCTTAATTTTAATTATTCTATACCAACTAAAATTTTCTTTGGAAAAGACCAAATCCAAGTATTGGGAAAAGAAATTAAAGAATATGGCTCAAAGGTTTTAATTGCATATGGAGGAGGCAGTATAAAGAAAACAGGTGTTTATGACAAGGTTATAAGCATATTAAAGGAAGAAAGCATACCATTCTGGGAGTTAAGCGGGATAGAGCCTAATCCAAGGATAGAAAGTGTAAGAGAAGGAATTAGGATATGTAGGGAAAATGATATAGACTTTATATTACCTGTAGGAGGCGGAAGCTCCATAGACTGTGCAAAGGTAATAGCCGCTGGTTTCTATTACGAAGGTGATCCATGGGATTTAGTTATTAGGAAAGCTAAAATAGAAAAAGTACTTCCAATAGCCTCTGTACTTACATTATCTGCTACAGGATCAGAAATGGATGCAGGAGCAGTAATTACAAATCCAGAGACTAAGCAGAAATTAGGAATAGGCCATCCTGATATGGCACCTAAGTTTTCTATACTGGACCCAACTTACACATATACAGTACCAGCAAGTCAAACGGCAGCAGGAACAGCTGATATAATGAGCCACGTGCTAGAGTCTTATTTTAGTAACAATAAAGATGCATTTGTACAAGACAAAATAGCAGAGGGACTATTGAAAACCTGTATTAAATATGGGCCGATTGCTATTAAAGAACCAGATAACTATGAAGCAAGAGCCAATCTTATGTGGGCATCAAGTCTTGCCATAAATGGACTAATAAGATATGGAAAAGAAGCAATCTGGAGCGTTCATCCTTTACAGCATGAATTAGGAGCTTATTATGATATTACACATGGTGTAGGCTTAGCAGTATTGACACCTTTCTGGATGAGACATGTTTTAGACGATACAAATGTAGATAAGTTTGTTGAATACGGCAAAAATGTATGGAATATTGAGAGTGATAAATACGATTATGATATAGCAAATGAAGCCATAGACAAAACTCAAGAATTTTTCTCATCTTTAGGCATACCGTCAACCTTAAGGGAGCTTGGAATAGGAGAAGAAAATCTAGAAAAAATGGCTAAGGCAGTAACAGACTATAATGGAGGAGCAGTAGGCTCATATAAACCTTTAAGCTATAATGATGTACTTGAGATATACAAATCAGCTTTATAATTAAAAAAATTACAGTAATAGGGGTCAGTCTTTTATAAAATTATAAAAGGTTGACCCCATTATTTTGTAATTTCACACAATTTTTACTATCCATAAATGTATCTTTATAGTATAATAGTATTAACATGAACTAAATGAACAATATTACCAATATAACCAAAATTCACATTTTGCCTTTTATTTATTATAGGAAAGAAGGGTGTGTCTATGGTTTCTAAAAGGGTTTTATTAAGCATTTCGATCGGTTTATGCTTTATTATGCTATCAGGTTGCATGAAAAAAGCAACATTTTCTTCGCCTAGCTATGAAATTGTCTCAGGAGAGGAATTAACTTTTTTTATAGTTTCAGATCCCCATTATATTTCCAAAAGAACATATGACGAAAATGAAGCCTTTGAAAATTTTTGTTGCTCCAATGATGGCAAATTGCTTAACTATGCAGACGAAATAATGGATACTTTTATATGGGAAGTAAGCAATAAGAGACCAGATTTTTTAATTGTAAGCGGTGACCTATCCTGTAATGGCGAGAAAGAAAGTCATTTAGATTTTGCTAAGAAACTAGAAGATATAGAAAATCAAGGTACCTGTGTTTACGTAATCCCAGGAAATCATGACATAGATAATCCATGGGCAGGGAATTATATTGGTAAAGAGCCATGTAAAGCTGAATCTATTACCACTCAAGATTTTTCTGAAATATACAATTCTTTTGGTTATGATGAAGCTATTTCTAGAGATGAACATTCATTAAGCTACCTTGTGATGCCATCGAAGGATCTTTGGCTGCTCATGCTTGATTCAACCAAAAAAAATGATTCAAGATTTTCAAATGCACCTGAAATAAATGGAATGATTTCCCCTGAAACTCTTAAGTGGATAGAGCAGTGTTCAGTCATGGCTAAAGAAAACAATGCCCAATTGATAGCTTCTATGCATCATAGCTTGTTACCTCATAATTCAGTAATCAATAAGGGTTATGTAATAGATAATAGCCTGGAGGTAATAAATGTATTTCAAGAGTTGGGAATTGAAGTAGTTCTCACAGGTCACATTCATTTGCAGAGCATAAAAAGCCATATAGTAGATGACTACAGATTATATGACATTGCTACAGGAAGTATACTTGCCTATCCTAATCTATATGGAGAACTAAAATATTGTCCTAACAGTGGATTCGAATACAATTCACACAGAATTGATGTAGAAAATTGGGCTTTAAA
Organism: Proteiniborus sp. MB09-C3; assembly: GCF_030263895.1. Classification (NCBI taxonomy): domain Bacteria; kingdom Bacillati; phylum Bacillota; class Clostridia; order Eubacteriales; genus Proteiniborus; species Proteiniborus sp. MB09-C3. Next base: position 3,132,098 of record NZ_CP127161.1, on the reverse strand, counting down.
TAATAAAATAGAAGATGAAAATATGTCAAACTTTAATGACTATTCACTAGATTATTTTGAAAATAGATCATTTGAAAAATATTATGCTGCCATAGCAGAGAAATTAAGTGATGCTGAAAAAGATTACTTTGAAATCATGGCAAAGACAGTCGCCAAATTAAATTTAGGATATTTTAAGGGTCTTAGAAATGCCGAATTGGTTAGTACAGTTAGTAGTACGGAATACAATATGTTAATAAGTACCTTGCCAGACTGAATAAAAAGCTATATACTCAGTATGAGTAAACATGAAATTTCAGATACTAACAAGCTATCAATAAGCTTGTCCCCTGGATTTAAAGGAGAGGAAATACATGAGCAATAAAATCATATTAAGCAAGGAAAAAAAGGAAAAGATGATTGCAGCAATTATAGATTATTTTGCCAAGGAAAGAGAAGAAGAAATGGGTTACCTAGCAGCAACTTTAATTCTAGATTTTTTTATAGAGAAGCTAGGACCAGAATTCTATAACCAAGGAGTTTATGATTCATATAGACGAATGAGTGAAATGGTAGAAGATTTGTTAGAAATTCAGAAATATTAGGAAAAAAAGATAAGATTTTATTACAAGAGTTTGTTCTTTAAAAATGCATACAGAAGATAATGCAAAGTCTTTAGGAGTTCTTAGTCTATTTTTAGTCTAAGAGCTTTTTATTTTTTTGCTAAAGCTGTTGACAAAGTATTTTGACAAGTATATACTGTATATATACTATATATACAGTTAGGGTGATGAAATGTTTATAACCTTGTCTAATACTAATCCAGACCCTTTATACAAACAGGTAAAAGATCAGATAATTCATGCAATAGTCACAGGAGATTTAAAGAAAGATGAGCTTTTACCTTCTATAAGGACTATGGCGAATGAGCTTAAAATAAGTGTGATTACAATCAAGAGAGCCTATGCAGATCTAGAAAACGAAGGCTACATAACAACAAGACCTGGATTGGGCTCCTTTGTAACTCCAATAAATAAAGATAATCTAAGAAATGAAAAAATTAGTGAGATAAGGATAAATCTTAAAGAGATACTAGATGAAGCTGCAAAATACTATATTGAAGTAGAAGACATTATAAAAATATTAAAAGAATTAAAGGAGGAAAGATAATGGGTAATATTTTAGAGATATCAAACTTAAGGAAGGAATATAAAGAATTTACTTTAAAGGACATTTCTTTAACTCTTCCAAGGGGCTATATAATGGGATTAGTTGGGCCTAATGGTGCAGGAAAATCCACAACAATTAAAGCCATTATGAATCTAATAAACTATGATAGTGGGAAGATAAAGCTATTTGGTCTTGATTACAAAAGCTCAGAAGAAGAGATTAAAAATAAAATAGGGTATGTAGGAGAGGAACAGTTTTTCTATGAAGATATGAGTGTAAAATGGATGGAAAAATTTATTTCTCAACACTATAGACAATGGGATAGAGATGAATTCTATACTCTTATTGAAAGGTTTAATGTAAGTAGCACCAAAAAGGTTCAAGAGCTTTCAAAGGGAATGAGAGTAAAGCTTGCTTTAGCCCTCGCACTGGCTCACAATCCTGAGCTTTTAATATTAGATGAGCCTACATCAGGACTAGATCCAGTAATCAGAAGTGAAATTCTAAAAATTCTTTTAGAAGTAATACGGGATGAGAATAAGTCAGTATTGTTCTCGACTCATATAACAGAAGATATTGAAAAGGTAGCAGATTACGTAACATTTTTAATAGATGGTAAAATAGTGCTTTCTGCTACAAAAGATGAACTATTGGAAAAATGGAAAACTATACACATAAAAAATGGATATGAGATAAATGACATAAAGAATAAGCTTTTAGGAATAGAGAAAAATTTCTTTGGGATTTCAGGATTAACAGATAAAAGCGAAGAGATGAAAAGCACACTAAAGCCCTATATAGATAAGGATATTATAAGGATTGAAAACACAAGTATAGACCAAATATTAATATCATTAGTAAAGGGGGAAAATTAATGTTATATATAATATATAAAGACATTTATCAAGCTAGGAAGACTATATTGCTTTATTTTATGATAGGATTGGTTTTTATTATGTCAACTATTCGTAATGACATGGGAATCTTTATGTCTGTAGGGTTTATTTTTATGATGGTTTATGGTGTAACAGCACGAAATGAATATGCAGAGGATAAAAATAAAGGATATTCATTATTGAGGACTCTTCCCTTAAAGCCATATAAAATTGTAATGAGTAAATACATCACAGCCCTTTTATTAGCAATTGCTGGAATGCTATATTACCTTGTCCTAGCAAGATTTACAAATGGCAAAATAGTATTTGACAGCACTCTTAGCTTGGCTCTATCGGTTGGAGTAAGCCTTGCTTTAATATTTACAGGAATTTTGTATACATTTATTTTTAGATACGGAGCAGCAAAGGCTATTAATTTATCAAGGCTTTTCTTTTTCGGATTCTTCTTTTTGCCTGTTATCATTTCGTCATTGGCTAAATATATTCCAAAGCCAAGCTTTATTGAATCAGGTAAGCTAGAGATGTTTTTAGAAAGTATCTCACTAGACCTAACTGGATGGAGTTTTTTGCTATTAGGTATAGCATTTGCCATATACTTATTGACAATGCTAGCGAGCATAAACCAATTTAAAAAGAACAAAATAATGTAAAATCACATAAACAAAGGGACAGGATAATCTAATCTAAGATTGTAAATCAAGACATCCGCCAGCTGTGTGAAATTTATTATCCACACGTTTTGTCATTCTGAACGCAGTGAAGAATCTCTTTATTAAGCAGGATCCTTCGTGGGTAGCTCCTTCGTAAGTAAAGCTTATACTGCCTGTCTCAGGATGACAGTTTGCCTGTCCCTTTAAATTATTGATTCTCATAATTATCTATTTCAGCAATTTTGAAAATACGTAATTCCAAGGATTTCCAAGCAACAAGTTGATATTTTGGACTATTTGGGAAAATTATACTAAATAGGATAATAACTTGACAAATGTATTTTATTATGGTATGTTTAGGCCAAACATTATAAAAGCAAAATTCAGATGGTATAAAAGCTTTGCAAGGGGAATAGCAGCGATATATAGTTATGTAATGTACAAATGAGAAAAGGGAGCTTTGATGCAATGATTGCTGATAAGCTCCCTTTTCTGAAAAAGATATTTTTAAGGGGATGATTAATTATATGGGAACAGTTCTAGAAGTAAACAGTTTAAAGAAAAGTTTTGGAGAAAGAGTACTTTTTAACGATTTAAGCTTTAAGGTGGAAGAGGGAAGCTTTGTAGGATTTGTCGGGAAATCTGGTTCGGGGAAAAGTACATTGCTTAATATACTTGGTTTGTTGGACAAGCATACAAGTGGAGACTATATCCTTTTAGGAAATAAAAACATCTCAATAAAATCCAGATTGGCACAACAGATGTTAAGAAAAGAAATAGGATATATGTTTCAAAATTATGCTCTGTTAGAAAATGAGACTGTCGAATCGAACCTAAAGATTGGGATGCGATACGGAAAATATGATAATAGGAAATCAGCTATAGATCAAACCTTAGAGGAAATACAGCTAACAGGTGTTAAAAACAGGAAGGTCCATACTCTCTCAGGAGGCGAACAACAGAGGATTGCATTAGGCAGACTACTTTTGAAGCCATGCAGTATAGTGCTGGCGGATGAGCCTACAGGAAATCTTGATAAGACAAATAAGTATTTAGTAATGGATTTATTTCAAACCCTTCGAAATAAAGGAAAAACTGTATTGGTAGTTACCCATGATTTAGATTTACTACCAAGATTTGATGTAGTATTTAATCTTGATGACATAAATTAGGACATTAAATACATATGGAGGCGCTAAATGAAAAAAGTCTATTCTTTATTAATAATAATCATGACCTTTTCCTTATTTTTAATCATCTTTGATATTTATTCAGAAAGAGAAGTATCAGATACTTATAATATATATGGACTAGATGATTGGGAAGCAACTTCTCATATACAATTTACCACTAGCATCGCAGATATGGACGATGATGTTTATATTAACAAGCTTGAGAATTTAGCCAAAAAACATAATGTAATCATAATTTCAGATAGAATTGAAAAAGATGGTTATAATGAGGATTTTGTTTTTTATGTGTATCCTGACAAAAATATGGATGAACTATTTAATCTAAATGTTACTAAAAGAAAAGCAGAAAAAGAAGAAAATACAATTGACAGAAAGTTCTACTCTACCAATTATGAATTAAATCCAGACTACTATATTCACTTAATCAATCCTAAAATAAGTGTGACTATTCATCCTTTTTCTGATTTAAAGCAGGATTCTATTCAAAAATATCACCCAATTAGAATTTTTTCCCACTCACAAGAGAGTGTGAGCGATTTCAATGCTGATATACTTGAAGAATTTGCATTTGCATCGCCTGATATCAATGAAATGCATTCTCATTCATTTGATTATGATGAGGCATTTAGAAATCAAATTAAAGTTTTTTTTGTATTATCTTCAGTACTCCTTTGCTTATTTATGATTTTTAATATTTCAGATGAAATGAAAAAGATTGCAATAGAAAAAATGCATGGATTTTCTAATGGACGAATTGCTCTGAACCTATTTTCTCCAATTATATCAAATACGATTCTTATGCAGGTAATAGCCACGGTACTTAGCTTTGTGTTTTATATCCATAAATGGAATGAAACAGTGCTTGATTTCATGAAGGAATATCTATTGGCTCTTACTATTATAAATACAGTATTCATAGGAATATTGATTTTTGTATACTTGATAGTGAGTTTTTTGAGATTGCCAAAACTTATAAAAAATTACAATTTCAATAATATGCTGCTTAACGTTACTTTTTTTGCGAAAATTATTTTTGCGGTAATGTTGATACCAATGTTTTCAATTGGTCTCAAGAGTCTTACAACATCGATTCCTTATTATTTTGAGATAAAAAAAGTGGGGGAAGAGTATAATGGAGTATTGGATATATATGCAAATACGATGGAAACTAGGTTTGATGGATATGATATAGCAAAATACATCGAGCCAGGGGAAACAGATGAAGTATATGATGAACACGTACATATATACAATCAGCTGTCGAAAACAGGTCAAATGATTTTTCAAAGAAGGTCTACAGCATTACTTACTAGAGCATTCAAAGAAGATGAAAAGAAAGAAAAGAACGAAGGAAGCGAAACGAAGGAAGGTATTTGGGATGCTTCGCAGAGAGAATACAATGGTTTTACTGTTGATGGGAATTATTTAAAGAAGCATCCAATCATAGGGCAGGATGGAAAGGCAGTAGACTTAGATCTATCAGGAGATATTGTGTATATATTGTTGCCAAAATCGATTTATGATGAAAATATCATTGAAGAGAAATATTTTTATACAAATGGAAATCCTATGAAGTTTGTTATAATACAAGATAATCAAGATTTTAAAGATTATCCATTTATTGTATATGGATTATCTGAAATGGAAGGATATCAGACAACACCATTCTTTGAATTGTACTCAGATAATGCCTTTAGGTTTGATAAGTCCATAATTCAACATTGTTATTTAATAGGATTTGAGAATATGGAAGAAGCCAAACTAAAGCTTGAGGAGATAGATCCGAAAAGAGGCTATATTCTTCTTCCAGCAGAAGAAAGAGTACAAAGACTTAAAAACGGTGCAAGGCAAGGAGTTTTGACACCAATTTTATCATTGCTACCTGCAACTGGAGTAATTATCGCTATGAATTTCTCAGTTTTAGCACTATACTACCGTAGTAAAAGAAAGAAGTTATCTATTCTTAAAGTGAATGGATACTCAAATGTTTTAGCAAATGCAGACTTGCTAATAGAATTGCTACTTTCATTTATAGTTCCTGTAGCTATATTATATTCCACATACTCCAAAAATATATTCCTAGCATCAGTGTATGCATTGACTATAGATATTATATGTGGCGGAATTATGCTATTCTATTATAGAAGAATGAAAGTAGCTTTGTAGATATAAAAGGGAGCCAAGAGGAGCAAACCTTGGCTCCTATGCTTTTATAATTATTGCTCTACCTGTCCCTTAAAATTACGGATTCTCCTAATTCTCTATTTCAGCAATCAAATCGTATTCTATTGCTTCACGAATTTTGCAGTATACAAATTTGTTGATTAGATTTCCTTCACCATTATTTTTAACAAATACTACTCCGTCCATATCTGGTACATCCATGTATGTTCTGCCCACATAGTATTCATTATCAGAGGTTAATGATTCTATCAATACCTGATAGACATTGCCTATTTTTTCATTTAGTTTATCCTTTGAAATTTGCTCTTGAAGTTTCATTATTTTATTAAATCTACTTTTTTTAATAGAATGATGTACTTGCTCTTCTAGCTTTGCTGCTGGGGTGTTATCTTCTTTTGAGTAAGTAAACACTCCTAATTTATCAAATTTTGTTTCTTTTACAAATTCGTATAATTCATTAAAATCCTGCTCTGTTTCCCCAGGGAATCCTACTATCAATGTAGTTCTTAGTATTACATCTGGTATTTCTTCTCTTATTTTATCTATTAGCCCTCTAATACTTGCACCGTCACTTTTTCTATTCATCCTTTTCAATACTGAATCTGATATATGTTGAATTGGTATATCAAAATAGCTGCAAATCTTATGATTATTTTTTACCACATTAATTAATTCATCTGTTATGCTTTCAGGATAGGCATATAGGAATCTAATCCATTGAAATCCTCCTATTTTGCAAAGCTCTTCTAAAAGCTGGGCAAGCTTTGACTCGCCATATAAATCTATTCCATATTTTGTAGTATCCTGTGCTATGACTACTAGCTCCTTTATTCCTTGATCTGCAAGGTTTTTAGCTTCTTTTAGAATATCCTCCATAGGCCTAGATATATATGGCCCTTGAATATATGGAATAGCACAGTAGGTACAGTTGTTGTTGCAGCCTTCTGCTATTTTGAGGTATGCCATATTTTCTCCAGTTGTTAGTACCCTATTGTTGAAATCCAATATAGCATGCTTATCTTCTTCTAAATCTAGTAGATTCTCAATTTCCTTCCATATACGATCATAATCACTAATACTTAAAAATAAATCGACCTCAGGAATTTCCCTTTCTAATTCATCCTTATATCTTTGAACAAGACAGCCTGTTACGATTAAGTATTTGCATCTATTCTTCTTTAGTTCTGCCATTTCAAATATTGTATTTATAGCTTCTTGCTTTGCAGATTCTATAAATCCACAAGTATTTATTACTATTATATCTGCCTCCTGTGCATCATTTACTATATTAAAATTATGACTATTAAATAATCCGATTATCCCCTCTGTGACTACTAAATTTTTACTACAACCTAATGAGATAAATCCTACATTCATATTTATTTCCTTTCTAAATTAATCTGCTGTGCTGGTTAATACAATTGTTATGCTACGAAATTAGAGCTTGTAAGCTTGTTTCGGGTTGAATTTGCTTTGCTGACAAAATTTTCGAGTTTAGATCAATGAAATTTTATATTGACTAGCACATCCAGTTAAATTAATCTTATTTTTTTGAGATATGATTTCTAATATTAATTATTTTATCATAAAAATAAATGCTATACCACTTTGATTTTACGTGATTTTTTTAAAAATTAAGAGGATTTTTATCTGTCGACATCGAATATATGTTCTACAAGCGGAGGTGTAGTATATGGATATAAGATGTATTCACACAGGAGATGTTCATCTTGGAATGGAATTTAAAAGTGCAAGCTTTGATAAAAATCAGGCCAATACAAGAAGACTTGAGCTGTGGGAAACTTTTAATAGAATAATAGATAGATGTAAGGAAATAAAAGCACAAATTCTTTTAATAGCAGGAGATTTATTTGAGGATGAATACTGTTCAGTTGCAGACGTTAAGAGAATAGATTCTAAATTTAGAGAGATTATGGACACAAAAGTAGTCATATCAGCAGGAAATCATGATACCCTTGGAAAAAGGTCCTTATATAAATTGATTAAATGGGGGGATAATGTCCATATTTTCGAGCCCAATTCCATAACCAGAATTGAATTTAATGATATAAATGTGGTAATATGGGGTCTTAGCTGGGATAAGAAATTAGAAAGAGATAATATATTAGATGAGATTAAAGTAGAAGACACTAGTAAAATCAATATTCTTCTTGCTCATGGAGATGCTTTAAGTAAAGATTCTGAGTACCTTCCAATCAGTAAAAATGCATTAATGAATAGTGGATTTAACTATATTGCTTTAGGTCACATCCATAAGCCTCAGTTCATCAATGATAATATCAGCTATTGCGGCAGTCCCGAACCCCTTGACTTCGGAGAGACAGGTAGTCATGGCATTATAGAAGGTACAATTTCAGTAGATGAAACTAAAATGTCTTTTAAACCATTTTCTAAAAGAGAATTTATAATTAAAGAAATCGCTATAAATGAGAATATGGGCTATAATGAAATAATAGATGCAATAAAGCTACTTGATAGTAAAGAAAAAAGAGCAAAGAATCTGTATAGAACAATAATTACGGGAACTAGGGATAGTTATATTGATTTAAATACAAGGGATATAAAAGAATATTTACTTAACGAATTTTACTATTTAGATGTAATAGATAAAACTACTCCAGATTATGATTTAGATAAAATTTATAAAGAAAATTCGAATAATATTATTGGACTTTTTATAAAAGAAATGGAGAAACAAGGATTGGACAATGAAATAGTAAGGAATGCACTATACTACGGACTAGAAGTATTACTAAGCGAGAAGGTGAAAAAATGATTGTAAGAGAGCTTTTATTGACTTCCTTTGGGAAGTTTAAAGGCAAATCTATTACTCTGGAAGATGGATTCAATATTGTATATGGAGATAATGAAGCAGGTAAAACCACAATTCATAAATTTATAGAGGGAATGTTTTTTGGCTTTTTTAAGCCCTATATAAAAAGAAAAATATATTCTGATGATTATGATAGGTTTTTACCATGGGATCACACTGATTACAGTGGGGTTCTAAAATATATAGCTGGAAATGATGTGTACAGAATAGAAAGAAACTTCCTAAAGGGTAGTGATGAAGTTAAAATAATTGATGATAAGACTGGCGAGGATATAAGTCATTTCTTTGAGTACGATAATGTGACTAGACTTCATCAGCCTATGTCAATTCATATGGGGTTAAACAGCATTGTATTTAATAACACAATATCAATTAGTCAGCTAAAAAGTAAGGCTGAGGATGCGTTGTCAAAAGAAGTTAAGGATAGTCTAATTAATCTAGGGGGAAGCCTTGACGAGGATATTTCTATTAAGAAAGTATTAGAAAAATTTGATGAGAAGATAAATGATATAGGAACTGAAAAAAGGACTAAGACATCTCCTTATGGCAAAATAGTTGAAGAAATAGAGCAGTTACAAAATGAGAGAAAAAAAGCTCAAGCTATTTCATTAGAGGTAAAGGAATATCAGGAAGCGTCTAATTCCCTATCAGACAAAATAAGAGAGCTAAATGAAAAAAAGGCTGAAATTCAAGGTAAGATTAATTTGCTTGAAGTATTTCAAGCAAGAGAAAAATATAATGAATGCTTAAGGCTTTCAGAGGAAATTAATGCATTAAAAAAACAAGTAGAAGAGCTTAAGGAATTTTCAGTGTTAAGTAATGATGACTATACTGAGTCAATTAAATATCAGCAGGAAATTAGAACTTTAAATGAAAATAAAGGAGAGTTAAAGGAAAAGCAAAGCAAGTTCCAAACAAGGCATAAAAAGATCAAAGCCATAATAGATCAATGCAGCTATTTTGAAGGAATTGAAAGTGAAGAAATTGAACAATTAATAGCCTATTTTAACATTATGGATCAGAAAAAACAGGATTTAGAAGTAATATATGATAAAATAGCTGGCAAGTCTGCTGGTAATGCGGATATTAATAATAAAAATGTAAATGAAAAGCTCTATAGATATGAGGAGCTAGAAGAACAGAAAAATAGCTTGTCATATAGCAATGAGCATAATAATATAATGTTTCTGAATACTAGATTGGACGAGAAATCAAAAAGTCTTAAGAAAATAGAGCTTATAAAAATCCTTTCTACACTTGGAGCTTTATTAAGTGTAGCCCTTGGATTTATCATATCTAAAGCATTGTATTTTGTATCAGCTATCCCGCTTATACTTTTAATATATACTTTTTTTTCATCAAAGGAGTTAAATATCTATATTGATTCATTAAAAGCGCAAATAATTGACATTGAAGAAAAAGAAAGACAAAGAAAGAGTAAAGTCGAAGAACTAGAAAAGGATATGCTAGATATACTCTTTTCATGTGGTTGTAAATCTAAGGCAGAACTAAGAAAGCTAGCAAATGATATAGCTCAGAAAAATTTTGCAGCAAATGAGGTGCTGGAACTTAAGAATAAGAAAAACAGTCTAATTGAAGAAATACAAATGCTTGAAGATAAAATTAAGAGATATCTAAATTTAATAAAAGAAGACGTAGTTTCTATGGACAATATTAGAAAACTAAAAAGCAGATATTATGGATACTTAGAGCAAAAAAGACATGAAATGGAAATATTTAATGAAATCAATGATTTATTAAAAGATGTAAAGGACATCGATTGTAAGCAAAAAAACTTAGGTAATAACTTAATTATGCTGTATAAGAAGAACAACGTAAACAGCATTGATTCTTTTAAAGAAGGCTTGGAGAAAAAGAGAAGCTATGAGAGGTCTATTCAACTATTAGAAAGTCAGAAGAGTTTGCTTAATAATATTCTTGGAGATAATAACATAGAATTTTTAAAGAAAAAGTCTGAGGATTTTACTGAAACAATAGAGGAAGATATCAAAGAGCTTGATAAAGAAAAATTACTAGTTAAATTAAAAGAAATAAATGATAAAATATTAGAAACAAAAAACGAGCTTACAAGATTTGAAGAAAAGATCAGAATTCTAAGCTCGACAACAGCCGAGCTAGTACAGATAGAAGAGGAGATAATAAGAAAAAACAATATTAAAGATGAATTTGAAAGAACTCTATCTTCACTGGAGCTAGCTAGAGCTACTATTGATAAAATATCTAGAAATATTCAAAGAGACTTTGCTCCCGGACTTAATAGCAGGATTGAAAAAATCATCAAGAAAGTGACTGTTGGCAAGTACACTGATATAAAAATAACTGAAAACCTAGATATAAAGGTTGTTGACCCTAGCAATAATAGAATAGTTGATGTTGAAAAATTAAGTGGAGGTACTATAGATCAGCTGTATTTTGCAATGAGATTTGGAATCATTGATATAATTAAGGAAGAAAATAATTTGCCACTGATCTTAGATGACTGCTTTGTGCAGTATGATTTTGATAGACTTGAAAATATTCTAGAATTTCTATCTAATGAAAGCTTAAAGAGACAGATAATCTTGTTTACATGTCATACTAGGGAAAAAGAAGTACTTAAAAATAAAGGCGTGAAGTTTAATTTAGTTAATCTACAATAAGCTTAATGTACTGCATTAACTAGAGAAACCTGTAAAAATAGTGATTTAAGAGTTAATGCTAAGCATTAACTTTAACTTAAATATAGGGGGTGACATTGTGGCTGTATACGGAATAGCAGATCTTCACTTAGATTCAACAGGAGATAAGCCTATGGATATTTTTGGCGACAAATGGATAGCTCATCAAGAAAAAATATTTAATAATTGGAAGGATATCATACTAGAGGATGATATAGTTCTAATTGCTGGTGATATCTCTTGGGCATTAAGACTTTCGGAAGCATATATTGATTTAAAGAAAATAGATGAACTCCCTGGACAGAAAGTCATAAGTAGAGGAAACCACGATTATTGGTGGTCTACAAAATCAAAGCTTGAAGGACTTGATTTAAAAACTATTCATTTCCTACATAATGATAGCTATATATATAACTCTACTGTCATATGCGGTGCAAGGGGATGGGCAGCAAAGGATAGTGATGAGTTTGATTCGCATGACGAGAAAATATTTGCACGAGAAATAAATAGACTTAATATATCTCTTTCCTTCATTAAGGATAGTACATTAGATAAAATAGTTATGATTCATTATCCACCCTTTAATACAGAAGATAAAGCACCGAATGAATTTGTAGAGGTTATGAAAAAATATAATGTGACAAAATGCGTATATGGACATCTTCATGGAGAAGGCCATAGACTTGCTGTTGAAGGAAGTATAGAAGGAATTGATTTTCATTGTATATCTAGTGATTATCTTAATTTCATACCTAAAAAAATAATAGGTTAAAAAATAATAGGAATACACGTTCATCTTGAAAATGACCGTTTTGTATTCCTATTATTATGTCCTCGAAGAGATATTGATTGTATACTTTTACCACATTAATGAGTAACAAAATAGAACCGACAACCAAAAAATATTGTGGTATTATATTATTAACAAAGTTGATCGTAAATCCTTACCACATTATTATTTGTGATAGAGGTGTTAAGAAAATGAATAGTGTTCCAAATGAGAGATGTCGTGAAATAATTGAAATACTTATCAATAGCGAAGGCCCTATCATTATAGATGAAATTGCACATATACTAAATGTATCAAATAAAACAGTCAGAAATGATTTAAAGACTATAGATGAGTTTATGGAAAAAAACAATATAGGTAAAATAATTAAAAAACCAAGAGTAGGTATATGGATTGAAATAAGCTCCAAGGGAAAATGTTTTCTTGATGATTTGTTTGCTGCCAATACTAAATATATACAGCCCTTTTCAGTAGAGAAAAGGAGACTTTATATTACAAAAAGGCTACTTAAGGCAAATGGTGTCATTACAGCAAAGCAGCTGGCAGAGGAGCTATTTATCAGCCGTGTGACTATACATAAAGATTTAAAAGAAATAGAGAGGCTTCTAGAGAAATATGATTTAAAGCTTGTGAGGAAGCAAGGCAAAGGCATGGAGATTAGAGGTAATGAGATAAAGTATAGAAAAGCAATGTCAGATTTATTAGCTATATTAAATAATGATAGTCAAGAATCAGGGACTATATCAAGTACTAACACACTGCATTTTAATTCTAGGATTACTTACGAAAGCCAAGCCATATTGAAGGAGCTATTGCCTGATGTAGATATACCTGTGATTGAAGATATACTAAATAAGGCTGAGAATAAAATGTTTTTCTTATTTACTGACGAATCCTTTAATAGCTTAGCAGTTCATATAGCAATAAGCATAAATAGAATTGTGACGAACATGTCAGTTCAAATGGAGAATAATATACTTGAAAATCTTAAGAAACACAAGAAATATGCTTTATCCAGATGGATTTGTAAAAAACTTGAGGATGAGCTTTGTATCAGCATACCAGAAAGTGAAGTTGCATATGTTTCTACACATATTATAGGCTCCAAGATAAGGCAAAGACTTGATGAAGATAATGACAAGATTTTAGATAACATTGAACCAGAAATTATTATTCTAGCAAATGAAATAATTAATTTGGCAGGTAATGTTTTATCAGTAGACTTTAGTAATGATGAAAAATTATTAGTGGGTCTCTCGTTACATCTTCAACCTACAATATACAGACTTAAATATGGTCATAGCATAAGGAACCCATTGTTAGAAGACATTAAGAAAAATTATCCTAGTGTTTTTGGTGCCTCTTGGGCAACAAGCATATTATTTGAAAAGCATTTTGATGTAAAGGTTAATGAAGAAGAAATAGGATATATAGCAATACATATAGGTGCTGCCCTAGAAAGAAATAGGCATAGCGTAAGAGCTTTAATTGTGTGCGGAAGCGGTATAGGCACTGCTCACTTGGTTGCTATCAGATTGAAGAGAGCATTTAATGATATAGAAATAGTGGATATTACTAATATTCAGGAATATAAAAACAAGGATGAAAAAAGCTATGATTTTGTAATCACTACAGTCCCTATATTAGAAAGCAAAAAGCCTGTTGTCAGAGTAAGACCTCTTGTGTCAGACAGGGATATTGATGAAATAAAAGCTATTATTAATAATATAGATGCTTTAAGGGAGTCTAGTAAAAAATAAGGGGGAAATAGAAATGTATAGTGCAGATGTAATATTAAAAAATGAAACTGGTCTTCACGCGAGACCTGCAAGTCAATTTGTTTTAATATCATCGAAGTTTAAGTCTCACGTTGTAGTTATCAAAGATGAAAAAGAATATAATGCAAAAAGTATAATGGGAATATTAAGTATGGGTGCAGTCAAGGGGACAAAATTAACAATCAAGGCTGAGGGAGAAGATGAGAAAGAAGCTGTTGAAGCATTAAAGGCATTGGTTGAGAGTAATTTTGGGGAATAGGAGGTCTTTTAGTGATAGGGATAGGTGTGTCATCTGGGATTGGAATGGGAAAAGCTTTAGTAAAAAAAGAACCAGTAATAAAAATTGAAAAAAAATTTATTGCTGAGCCTGAAAAGGAAATCTCAAAACTTGAGGCTGCAAGAGAAAAGGGGAAGGAACAAATAGAAGCATTGTATCAGCATGCCTTTAGTACAATCGGTAAAGCAGAAGCAGGTATATTTAGGGCTCATAGAATGATACTAGAAGATCCAGAATTTTTTGGGCAGATAGAAAATAAGATAAAAGAAGAAAGCGTAAATACAGAATGGGCAATTTCCGAGGTCACTAAATTTTTCGTTGATATGTTTGAGGCTATGGAAGATGAATACATGAAGGAGAGAGCTGCAGATATAAAAGATGTAACAGGGAGACTCATAAGAATAGTATTAGATGTAGAAGAAACGGATTTAAGCAATTTATCTGGAGAAGTAATAATTGTGGCTGAAGATTTAACACCTTCAGACACGGCTCAAATGGATAGAAATAAAGTCATTGGCTTCATAACTGAAATAGGTGGGAAAACGGCTCATTCAGCAATTATGGCTAGAACAATGGAAATCCCTGCTGTAGTTGGCTTAGAAAAAGCTTTAGAGCTTATTTCAGATGGAGATTACGTAATATTAGATGGCGATACTGGAACTGTAATAGTTAATCCTGAGGAAAAAGTAATTGCAGAATATGAAAGAAAAAAAGAAGCCTTTATTGGATTTAAGGAAAAGCTTGAAGAAGTAAGAGGGAAGGATAGTATTACTAAAGATAATTTTAAAGTTGAAATATCTGCAAATATAGGCACACCAAAGGATGTTGATGGAGTGCTAAATAATGACGGTGAAGGAGTAGGACTTTACAGAACTGAATTCTTGTACATGGATAGAGAAAAATTACCTACAGAAGATGAGCAGTTTGAAGCATATAAGGAAGTGGCTGTGAGGCTGGAAGGCAAACCAGTGGTTATTAGAACTTTAGATATAGGTGGAGATAAAGAGCTGCCATATCTTCAGCTTCCTAAGGAAATGAATCCTTTTTTAGGATATAGAGCCATAAGGCTTTGTTTAGACAGAACAGATATTTTTAGAACTCAGCTTAAAGCATTGCTTAGGGCAAGTGCTTTTGGAAATATTAAAATAATGTTTCCTATGATATCAGCTATTGAAGAATTAAGGCAAGCTAAGAGCATATTAGATAATGTAAAAATTGAGTTAAGAAATGAAAATATTGAGTTTAATGAAAATATTGAAGTAGGCATAATGATAGAGATACCTGCAGCGGCAGTGATGTCTGATTTGTTTGCAAAGGAAGTAGATTTCTTCAGCATAGGAACGAATGATTTGATACAATATACAACTGCAGTAGATAGAGGCAATGGAAAAATAGCCTATTTATATAATGAGTTTCATCCTGCACTTTTAAGACTGATAAAAACAGTGATAGATAATGGACACAAAGAGGGAATATGGGTTGGGATGTGTGGAGAAGTAGCAGGAAACCCGCAGCTAATTCCAGTTCTTGTGGGAATGGGACTAGATGAATTTAGTATGAGCGCATCATCTATGCTAAGAGCTAGATGGATAGTGAATAATCTCATTAAGAGTGATATGGAGGATATTATTGAAGAGATGCTTAAACTACCGACTGCAGAGGAAGTAAAGGATTTTATTGTTAAAAAAATTAGCTTAAATTAGATTATATAAAGGACAGGAAAAGGAAATCCAATACTTTTACCTGTCTTTTTCATTATCCTCAATTAGCTTAGCTTTCAAATCAGTATAATCGACATAGTTGAGAAAATGTATTAGTCTATCAATTTTTTTCTTATGTATTTTAATAATTACAAAAAACATATAGAATAGGATTAGTAAAGCAAATAATATATATAGCATATGAATTTCACCTCTGGTTTTATAATTGACAATTTTTATTTGAATAATACATATTGGAAGGAGAACAAAATGGCAAAGGAATTAGAAGTAAAAGTATTAGGTATCGATAAAAAGGACATTGAACAAAGACTTGAGAAGCTAGGTGCAAAGCTATTAAGCAAGGAATATCAAATTAACACTTTATATGATTCGGAGGATAAGCTTATTGAAAGACTAGGTGACGGATATTTAAGAGTAAGAGAAACTAGAGATTTAGTTACTGGTGAGGTAGATATTTTTTTTACATTAAAAAAGAATGTATCCAGTGAAATAGCTAGAGAAAATCTGGAAATAGAAACAATGGTTACAGATAAAAAGGCACTTAATAGTATATTGGAGCATTTGAATTTTAGAGTAATCCATGAAGGTACTAAGGAAAGAATTTCATATATATATGAGGATATGAGATTTGATATGGATACTTGGGATCAATCTACTTATCCATATCCTTATCTGGAGATAGAAGTGGTAAATAAAGAAGATATAAAAAGAGCGGCAGCGCTTTTAGAGCTAGATGATGACAATATAACTACAAAATCCCTAAGAGAGCTCAGAGCAGAGCTTGGACTAGAGGGAATGTAAAATTACATGTTAACTAGAATTGAGGGGATAATGATGAATAGGTACTCTAGAAACATGAACATGCTGTCACCTGAAGAAAACAGCAGTCTTAACAAATTCAAGGTTTGTGTAGTTGGATGTGGAGGATTAGGTGGATATATAATTGAAATGCTTGCAAGATTAGGGATTGGAAGCCTAACTGTAATAGATGGAGATGTATTTGAAGAGACAAATTTAAATAGACAAATCTTATCAGATATGAGCTCATTAGGAAAACCAAAGGCTCTAGTAGCTAAAGAAAGAGTTAATAATATTAATCCATTAGTTAAAATAAAAGCTGTCAATGAAAGATTAACTGAAGAAAATGGCTTAGAAATATTAAAAGGCCATGATGTCATAGTTGATGCACTAGATAGTATACATACTAGATTGCTTATTCAGAGACAAGCAGAGGCACTTAGTATACCCCTTGTACATGGTGCCATAGCAGGCTGGTATGGGCAGGTAACAACTGTTTTCCCAGGTGATAGGACTTTAGATTTATTATATTCCAATAATGATAAAAAAGGTTTGGAAGCAGAACTGGGCAATCCTTCCTTCACGCCTGCTCTAGTAGCATCCATAGAAGTAAGCGAGGCACTGAAGCTCCTAATAAACAGAGGAGACTTACTAAGAAGAAGAGTACTCCTAATTAATACTTTAAATCAAGAATATGAGATAATAAATCTATAACTACTAATATCAATCACCTTTATATTTTATAGGCATAAAATAAATTAATGATGTTAAAGTATAAGGTGGTTATAGTATGGAAGAAAGTAAACTCAAAAGCTTGCAGAATTTAGCTATAGTAGCCTTACCAATTTTGGTTTTTGCCCTGATTGAAAAAGGGGGAAGCCTTAAGGAAGGGAAAAGCTTCAGTAGAAGCTACCAGGATAAAATTAAGCTGCTTAAAGAAATAAGTCCCTATTTTTTAGAGGAAGACCAGTATATTTTAGGTAAGGTACAAGATATTTTTGAAATACTTAATAGAGTCAACAGAATAATAAAAAGTGATTATACTGACAATGTTAAAGCATTAAATCAAGATTTACCAATGCTAGATAGAAAAGAAAAGATATTATCTAAGCTATCTACTTATTTAGATGATAGTAACAGGCAATTAGCAGAAGGTGTCATAGAGACAAAGCAAAACATATTAAAAGCGAAGGAAAATCTTGAAGAATATTCTCAAGCTGTATCTACTCAAAGCTTAGATAAACTCACATCTATGATGAAACTGGCAAAATCCATAGAACCACTAATGCCAAGTAAAGGCAAAGTCCAGTTGAAGAAAATTGAAAAAATAGTTGATATAATGAAAGCCTCTGACGATGAATTTAAGCCTTATTATTAAGCAGAGGCTTTTTAAATTTATCATTACATTTACATAGATTTAGAAGGATTTCCAAGAGCGTATGTGGAATAAATAATAAAATAGGAACTAAAGATAATACAAGTAGCTCCAGACTTATTCGGGGATGCTATAGGAGGGTTTGTCTTGGACAAGGTAGCAGTTATTTCAGATATTCACGGAAATATTCCTGCATTAAGAGCAGTTCTAGATGATATTAGAGAGAAGAAAATTGAAAGGATTATATGCTTAGGAGACTTAGCAGGTAAGGGACCGAATCCTGCTGAAGCAGTAGATATTGTTAGAGCAGAGTGCACTGAAGTGCTTATGGGAAACTGGGATATGATGATATCCAAAGAAAATGATTATGAAATGGTGGTATGGGCTAGAGAAAAGCTAGGGGAAGAAAGATTAGACTATATTAGCAAATTACCCTTTTCAGTGGACTTTTATATTAGTGGGAGATTGACAAGACTATTTCATGCATCACCTCAAGGTGTATTCCATAGGGTACATAGTCACAGCCCTTCGGAAAAGCTCCTTGGAATGTTTGACAATACAGAAAACACAGGAAATACCTTCGGAGAGCAAAGGCCTGATATTATTGGATATGGAGATATCCATGGGGCATATATTAGATATTTTGATAATAAAGTCATATTTAATGTCGGCAGTGTAGGTAATCCATTAGATATAACATTGGCTTCCTATGTAATTCTTGAAGGAGAATATAGTGGAAGAGATAATAAGGGCTTTCAAATTAATTTTGTAAGAGTACCTTACGATGTAGAATTAGCAGTAAAATTAGCAAAAGAATCCAATATGCCAGAAATAGATTCATACATTAATGAGTTAAGAACAGGGAGATATAGAGGAAGAAAATAAAAATTAAGGAAGGTGCATTATATGGGAGGCTTTATGTTCAATCCCTTTGATGATTTTATGTTTTCATTTGTCCCAATAATGATAGTGATTGGCTTTGTTGTAGTCATTTCAATGTTTATTATAGGCATTTTTAAGGGAATCAAACAATGGAATTATAACAATGCTCAGCCAGTTCTTAATGTAGATGTAGAAATAGCTTCTAAAAGAATAGATGTTTCACATCATCACCATAATAATGACGGTCATGCCCACCATCACAGTTCTACCTCATATTTTATAACCTTTCAGGTTGAAAGTGGAGATAGGATAGAGCTTGAAGTGCCTGGCAATGAATATGGACTAATGACTGAAAGAGACAGAGGAAAACTGAAATTCCAAGGTACAAGATATTTAGGATTTGAGAGATTGAGATAGAAATACACCGTATTTATTAATAAAACTTAATAATTGTTTTACAAATTCTAAAGGAATAAACAAAAACATATAGAATATTTTTCCTATTAATGATAAAATCGTTTTAATTTTGATGTAGCAGAAAATTCATTTTTGGTCATTTCAAAGTAGTGGCGAATTTATTATTAGGAAAAATTAATAAGGAGGTCATAGGAATGAGAGATATTAGATTGCAAAAACTAGCACATTTAATAATTAATTATTCACTAAATATCAAAAAAGGAGAATATCTGCAAATTACAGGTGGTGTAGCGACAGGACCTTTGCTAATGGAGCTTTATAGAGAAGCTCTAAGGGCTGGTGCTTATCCTGAAATTGCAGCTAATATTGAAGGTGTTTCAGAAATATTATTAAAAGAAGGAAGCGATGAGCAGCTTCAGTTTGTTTCACCTCTTAACAGAACAATAGCAGAAAAATATGATGCAACAATACATTTGCTTGGTGGAGTAAATACAAAGGAATTAGCAGGAGTTGACCCACAAAGAATAGTTGCAAGAAGAAGAGGATTAAAAGAAATAGTAGATATCAGGAATAAACGTGAAGCCAATGGAGAATATAGATGGTGTCTAACCCAATTCCCTACACATTCAGATGCACAAGAGGGAAATATGTCTCTTGAAGAATATGAAGACTTTGTATTTAAAGCAGGATTGATTGACAAGGAAGATCCAACAGCAGAGTGGAAGAGAATTTCTGAGGAACAAGAGAAAGTGGTTAAGTACTTAGACACAAAGAAGGATCTTCGTATAGTATCTAAGGATACAGATTTGAGGATGAGTATTGAGGGTAGAAAGTGGATCAACTGTGATGGAAAAGTTAATTTCCCGGATGGTGAGGTATTTACAGGTCCAGTTGAAGATTCAGTAGAAGGACATATTAGATTTAGCTTTCCTGGAATATATGCAGGAAAAGAAATAGAAGACATAAGGCTTACATTTGAAAAGGGTAAGGTTGTCAAGGCAGAAGCTGCAAAGGGAGAAGACCTTTTACTTGCTTTGCTAGATACTGATTCAGGCTCAAGAACATTGGGTGAAATAGCTATAGGCACTAACTATGGAATTCAACAATTTACTAGAAACATGCTTTTTGACGAGAAAATTGGAGGAACAGTACATGCTGCAGTAGGTGCTGCCTATCCAAGTACAGGTGCGAAAAATGAGTCTACAATTCATTGGGATATGCTTTGCGACATGAGAGATGGAGGAAAGATTTACGCTGATGGTGAGCTTTTCTATGAAAATGGCAAGTTTTTATTTGATGTGATAGAAAAGGGAATATAGATTTTAGCATGATAATAAAAGCAAATTAAATTTCTTACAATAAATTAATACATGACTTTTATATCCTTCACTATTGTTAGAAAGGTGAGACTAGGCTAAGTCTAGCTTTTTCTGTCACCTTGAACCATAGAGAAGGATTTGTTTTTTGTCAAAAAATTTAATCTTTTAAAAAGAAGGAAAAATCATTCGAGTATCGAAATAAACATATAAATACATGTATTACAAATGTACAGTAGATTTAAGGGGGTTAATAAATGTTAAGCAGGCCAATTATTGAAGATGTTTTAACAGCTGCTCTTTCAACGGGAGGAGATTTTGCAGAAATCTTTGTAGAGGACAGATTTAACACTGGACTTTTACTAGTTGGAGGAAAGATAGAGAGCGGCATATCAGGAAGAGATTATGGTGTAGGCATAAGGATATTCTATGGTTTAAATAGTATATATGCGTATACAAATGATTCAACTAGAGAAAATCTAATTAAAGTTGCTAAAGAAGCAGCTGCAGCTATAAAAGGCAGCAGTATTAATCAAGTTTTAGATTTCACTAAAACAGAAATAGAAAATATTCATCCAATAAAAGTGATTCCAAGCAATATAGAAAAATCACAAAAAGTCGAGCTAATAAAGAGAGCTTACAATGCAGCTAAGAATTTTGATGAGGTCATATCCCAGGTTACAGTTAGATATCTTGATAATGAGCAAAATGTACTTATTGCTAACTCTGAAGGACTATATGTAGAGGATAAGAGAACAAGAACTAGAACTGCAATTTCAGCAGTTGCATCTGCAAATGGTGAAATGCAATCAGGTTCTTATGGGCCCGGAGCACATATGGGCTTTGAATTCTATGACAAGATCAACATAGAGGATTATGCTAAGGAAGCAGCTAGAATTGCAAAAGCAATGGTATATGCAGACCTATGTCCAAGCGGAAAAATGCCTGTAGTTATAGACAATGAGTTTGGTGGAGTTATTTTCCACGAAGCATGTGGTCATGGATTAGAAGCCACATCTGTTGCTAAGGGGACATCAGTATTTGCAGGAAAATTAGGGGAAAAGGTAGCATCAGACGTTGTTACAGCCGTAGATGATGGTACTATACCAAATGCATGGGGTTCACAGAACATTGACGATGAAGGAACAAAGACTAAGAAAAATGTTTTGATTGAAAATGGTGTATTAAAGGGTTATATGATTGATAAGCTAAATGGTCTAAAGATGGGAATGCCATCCACAGGCTCCAGCAGAAGACAATCATACAAATATGCTCCAACATCGAGAATGACTAATACCTATATAGCAAATGGAAGCTCAACTAAAGAAGAAATCATAGCTAATACTGAATATGGTCTATATGCAAAATACATGGGTGGTGGTTCTGTTAATCCTGCTACTGGAGACTTTAACTTTGCAGTAAGTGAAGGATATATTATTAGGAATGGAAAGATAGCAGAGCCTGTAAGAGGTGCCACACTAATAGGTACAGGGCTTGAAGTGCTTAAAGAAATAGATATGGTAGGCAACAATCTTGGTTTTGGTCAGGGTATGTGCGGGTCACTAAGTGGCTCTATACCTACAGATGTAGGGCAACCTACTATAAGAGTTAAGTCAATAACAGTAGGTGGAAGAAAGGGTGGTCAGTAATGGCGAATAGAGAATTAATAGAAAAGATATTTAATAAAGGAAAAGAATTAGGCTTAGGGGATATGGAAGTATACATCCAAGGAAATAAGCAGTTTGACACAAGAATATTTGAGGGAGAAATAGATAAATACAGCATATCAGATGAGGTAGGCCTATCCTTTAGAGGAGTATATAATGGAAAAATGGGCTACTCATACACAGAGAAGGTAGATGAATCCTCAATAGATATGCTTATAAAAGAAGCTATGGGAAATGCTGTAACTGTAGATAGTGATGATGAAGAAGAAATATTTGCAGGCTCTAAGGAATATAAAGAAGTAAATACATATAATAGTGAGCTTGAAAATGTAACCTCAGAGCAAAAGATTGAGTTTGCAAAAGCCCTCGAAAAAGCAGCTTATGAAGCAGACAAACGAGTAACTTCTGTTAACTACTGCTTATATGATGAATCCACAAGCTATAGCGTACTAGCCAATACTAAGGGGCTAAATCTAGAAAATAAGTCTAATATAGCTGAAACATATGTGTCTGTCGTAGTCAAAGACGGGGACGATATAAAAACTGGAGAAAAATATATTATAAGCAATGATTTCTCAAAGTTTAATGCAGAGGAATTAGCAAAAGGCGCAGTAGATGAAGCTATATCGATGCTAAAAGCAGAAAGCATAGAATCAGGAGAATACCCTATTATACTTAGAAATGATGTGGCAGCAAGTGTATTGCAAGCATTTTCGTCAGTTTTTATAGCTGAAAATGTACAAAAAGATTTATCTCTATTAAAAGGAAAGCTTAATGAGCAAATTGCAAAAGAATTGATAACAATAGTAGATGATCCATTTTTAAAGGATGGAGTAGTCTCAGCTTCCTTTGACGGTGAAGGAGTAGCTACTAAATATAAGAAGGTCATAGATAAGGGAGTATTAAAGACATACCTTCACAACTCTAAAACAGCTAAAAAGGATGGTGTTGAATCTACTGGAAATGCCAGCAAAGGTTCATACAAGTCACCAGTTTCCATATCACCTACAAATATGTATATTGAAAATGGAAGCACCAGCGTAGATGATATGATTGAAAGTACTGAAAAGGGTATTATGATAATCGATGTGCAGGGACTTCACTCTGGATTAAATGCTGTATCAGGAGATTTTTCACTTTCTGCATATGGATATTTAATAGAAAAAGGTAAAATAAGCAGACCTGTAAATCAAATTACAATAGCAGGTAATCTATATGAAGTACTTAAGAACATAGATTCAGTCGGAAATGACTTGAAATTTGGTTTTCCTGGCTTTGGCTATATAGGCTCACCATCTCTCAAAATAAATAGTCTAGCTGTTGCAGGAAAATAAATAGAATATTTACTAATAAAAGAAACGAGTTCAAGCTGAACTCGTTTCTTTTATTAGTTAGGGAGATTATAGTACTGGTAAGCTTCTGGCCAATTTAAAAAAGTAACAATTTTTTAAGTTGGGAATAATATGTAATATAGCCATGGGTTACATAGTTTTGACCCAATAATCAATATTTTTATATAAAAGGGGAGGATTTTATGTCATTAGAAATCAGCAGCAATATGCCAGTGCAAACAGAATCAATTGAGCATGAAATTAATGAGGGCTTACTGTTTTTCTTTCTAATACTAGTGCTAATATTCTGCAATTGTCCTTTGTTTGATGGTTTGGATGAAAGTTTACTTTTCTTTTTTCTAATATTAATCATAATATTTAACAGATGCTTTCCTTGCTAAAAGCTGATATAATTTTATATAAAAAACAGGCTTCAAAAAGTTGAGACCTGTTTTTTTATTTCAGTATTAATAGCTGTTTTTTGTGGTATAATGTTACAGTATACAATATCATTCCTACCATCTATAAATGAATAAAATGAACCTACAAAAGTACTAACATAAGGAGAATAAAAAATAAAATGACTATTCAATATCCAAAAATTAATAATTCAAAAAATATAACTAAGATTATAAAAAAATTATTTTTTATATTATTAGGAGATTTGTTGTGTGCATTAGCATTTAATGTATTTTTTATACCAAGTAAGCTTCTAAGTGGTGGCGTAGGAGGCTTGGGCATAATAATACAGTATCTAACAGGTATACCCACAGGAATATCTGTATTTTTTATGAATCTACCTATAATTGTTATAGGTGCTCAAATGGTAGATAAGGAGTTCGTATCATATGCATTTATATCAATGTTTATTTTTTCCTTCTTTTTAACTATTACAAATGGTGTAAGTGAGTATTTCATCATAGATGATGTACTGCTTAGCGCTGTTTTTGGTGCAGTTCTAAATGGATTAGGTATGGGGCTTATGTTTAGAAACAGAACCTGTCAGGGTGGACTAGATATTATTGCTGCAATCCTTAAGAAAAAGTATAACTTAAATATCAGCACAGGGCTTATGACAGTAAATACTGTTATTATTTCGCTTTCATCCTTATTATTTGGTTATAAATCTGCCATGTATACATTAATTTCACTGTATTTAGGCTATAAAATATTAGATAAGGTTCAAACAGGATTTAATGTAAAAAAGAATATTGTAATAGTATCTGATAAATCTCAAGAATTAGCAGATTCTATAATTCAAAAACTCCATAGAGGAGTCACATTTTTAGAAGGTATGGGTGGATATACAAAGGAAAACAAAAAGGTAATATACTGTATAATTACGTCAAGCGAAGTAGTTAAGCTAAAAAATCTAGTTGAGGAAATAGATCCAAGTGCATTTTTGACCATAAATGATGTAGTAGAAGTAAAAGGCAGTAGCTTTCAAAACGTGGGAATATGATCAAACACTATAATGAGTGTATAAATATACTAATGCAATATTAAATGAAGTGAAGGTATCTTAAAAGTATAAGAAAGATTTTCATAAGAATCTTTCTTATACTTTTTTTAATGTTTTTGGTTAAACTAAATACACTGGAGGTGTATTTAGTATATGAAGAAATATTTTTTTATTTTGCTAGTTCTAGTATTAGCACTTACATCATGTGGTATAAGAGGGCTAAATAGAGCAGAAAAGCCAAATAATCAAACCCAAATCGGCCCTGATATTAATACTGAAGAAGGAGGTATCGGCGGAGAAAAAATTGTAGATAAAGACGATTATGAAACGGATATAAATTATATTGATATCAATGAGGATAGAGAAATTACGAAATCCTATTTAAGTAATACTGGAGAGAAAAAAGATATTTCATTTCAGCAAAACAGTATAACTAATAGTTCTAATAGAGCTAATACAGATGGCTTTGCTAACAATATGAACGCAATTAGCACAGCACAAATGTATGTGACTCAAATACCAGAGGATATAGATGTAGATATAAGATATCATAACTATGATATTCCTTATGACTATCTATTGATTACATCTGATAATGTCAATATTCAAGAAAGTCCTTCACTAGATTCTACTGTTTTAGGAAAGGCAACACAGTATTCTAAGGTAAAGCTTGAAGGCAGAGCCAATATAGATAATTCAAGTAATCTTGATAATACACAAGTATGGTATTTGCTGTCTTGGCTGGAAGGTGGAAAGACTACCTATGGGTATGTAACAAATGATGCAGGAGTGCCTAGAAGATTTAGATTTGACAGCATGTCTGAGGAGCTAAAGAAATTGGAATATTCTTTGGCACAGCAAAAATATGGATATATATCTAACTATAAAGACAAAAATGGTTCTCCACCTTTAAAGGACGGAAAAGCAGTTGACGAGTTTGGAATTCAAGCTTATCAAAGTGCACCAGCTTATTATGACCTTGAAAATAAAAATGAATTTAGATATTTTCCTGATGGAATGATAGTCTTCATTCTTGATGAAGCAAAAGAATATTTTTTGGTCAGAAATCTAGTATATGATGGAGACTACTGGATACCTAAGCAGTTCATATCCTTTGACGATAATTTAGATAGATTGGATAAGGCTATAATAGTAGACAAAGTAAATCAGAATGAAGCCTTATTCGAAAAAATAAATGGCAAATGGACCATGATTTCATATACACTTGCAACAACAGGAGTACCTGAGGAGAACAAATACGAGACTCCGACTGGCAGCTTCAAAGTACTGCAAAAAAGAGATAGGTTCTTTTATCTAGACCATAAAACAGGAGAAATAGGAGGATATGCACCTTATGGAACAAGATTTTCAGCTGGAGCGTATGTACATGGAGTTCCTGTTGATTATATAAAGAAGGATGGAGAAAATATTGATCCTGGGATTAAGGAGTATCTATTGACCATAGGAACTGTCCCTAGATCAGCAAAATGTGTGAGAAACTATACTAGTCATGCTAAGTTCGTATATGATTGGGCAGATTTAAATGATACTGCCGTAATTGTAATTGATTAAATGCAAAAAAGTCTTCTTTAAGTAAGAGGACTTTTTTTCTAAGGTAAAAGCTTGTGTTATTAAAGAACTATATAGGAAATATGATTTAAGAAATTTAACGAAATTATATGTGACATACTACATATTTAAAATGACGTGTTTAAATACTAAAATCATAAAATAATAAAAAATATTCATAAAAAGTATAGCATATATAAATATATGTGCTATAATATATATAGAATTAATGGAAGGGAGCGATATAAGTGAGTGAATACAAGTATATAATGTGGTTTAATGAAATAAACAAGGGAGACATACCGATAGTAGGAGGTAAGGGTGCTAATCTTGGTGAATTGACTGTAAAAGGGGCAAACGTTCCTCCAGGATTCTGTGTTACTGCTTCTGCCTATACAGATTTCATAAGTAAATCAGGCTTACAAAGTGACATACTAAATATGCTATCAGGAATAGATATGGAAGATTCCTCAGAACTTCAAATAAAGAGTGCTGCAATAAGAGGATTAATCGTTAAAGCAGATATGCCAAAGGAAATAGAAAAAGAAATCATTAGAGCATATACAGAGTTTAGTGAAAAAATAAATATGAACAATCCACAGGTAGCTATTAGAAGCTCTGCAACTGCAGAAGATTTACCAGAGGCTTCATTCGCTGGACAGCAAGATACATACTTGCATATAAGCGGAATAGAAGAAGTATTGAGACACATTAAAAGATGCTGGGCATCTCTATGGACTGCAAGGGCAATATATTATAGAGAACATCAAGGATTTAAACATGAAGAAGTTGCACTAAGCGTAGTTGTTCAAAAAATGGTTAACAGCAGAATATCTGGGGTCATGTTTACTGCGAACCCAGTTACAAGCGATTTAGGCCAAATAATGATAAATGCTAGCTGGGGACTTGGTGAAGCAGTAGTATCAGGTATAGTAACTCCTGATGAATTTATACTTGATAAAAAGACATTAGCTATTGCTGAAAAAAATATTGCTGAGAAAAATATTATGGTTATAAAAAACACAAATGATGTTGGAACTCTTGAAGTAAAGGTTGAAGAATACCTTGGATTCGACAAAGTTAATGCTCCATGTTTAAATGACTTAGAGGTAGCAAATTTAGGTAAAAACGGAATGATAATAGAGGATTTATATAAATCACCACAGGACATTGAATGGGCACTAGATGCTGATACTGAAGAATTATATATATTACAGGCAAGACCAATTACTACATTAAAGGGGGAGAGCAAGGAAATGACATCTACACAACAACAACCTACAGAGCTAGTTGCTTTAGTTAGAGGATTACCTGCATCACCAGGGATTAATAGTGGAAGAGTAAGAAATATTAAAGACATCACTGAGATAGATAGAGTACGGGACGGAGATATATTAGTTACAGTTATGACAAATCCAGATATGGTGCCTGCTATGAGAAGAGCAGCGGCAGTAGTTACTGATGAGGGTGGAAGGACATGTCACGCAGCCATTGTATCTAGAGAACTAGGTATCCCATGTATAGTTGGTGGAAAAAAAGCAAGTGAAATATTGGCAGAAGGCATGGAAGTAACAGTAGACGCAACAAGAGGAGTTGTTTATAAAGGCATAGTACTTCAAGAAAAACAAGAAAAGGAAGAAAAGGCAGTATCCACAGCTGGAGCAGTTAGCGAAGATTTAATTCATCAATTAGCACCAGTAACTGCTACTAAGATATACATGAACCTAGGCGAGCCAGAAATGATAGGCAGATATAAAAACCTACCATTTGATGGCATAGGCTTAATGAGAACAGAGTTCATATTTACTAATCTAGTAGGTGCACACCCAATGTACCTGTTAAAAACAGGGCAAGGGCAGCTTCTAATAGATAAAATGGCAGAGGGCATTACAAAGGTAGCACAAGAAATATATCCAAGACCTATAGTAGTTAGACTAAGTGATTTCAGAACAAATGAGTTTAGAGGATTAAAGGGCGGAGACGAAGTTGAGCCGATAGAAGCTAACCCAATGATAGGATGGAGAGGAGTATCTAGATATATTTCTCCTGAATATGAAGAGGGCTTTAGATTAGAGTGTAGAGCTATCAGAAAAGTAAGAGATGAATACGGTTTAACTAACGTATACGTAATGCTTCCATTCGTAAGAACTACATGGGAACTTAAAAAGGTAAAAGAAATAATGGCT
The DNA here is from genome assembly GCF_030263895.1 of Proteiniborus sp. MB09-C3. Lineage (NCBI taxonomy): Bacteria > Bacillati > Bacillota > Clostridia > Eubacteriales > Proteiniborus > Proteiniborus sp. MB09-C3. Next base: position 3,102,925 of record NZ_CP127161.1, on the reverse strand, counting down.
GAAGAAGGATTAGAGCAAGGCAGAAACTTTAAGCTATGGATAATGGCAGAGGTTCCATCTGTAGTATTTGAAGCAGAGGAGTTTGCTCAAATGGTAGATGGATTCAGTATAGGAAGCAATGACCTAACTCAGCTTACAATGGGTGCTGACAGAGACTCAGGTATATTAAACAATATGGGATATTTTGATGAAAGAAATGAAGCAGTTAAAAGAGCAATATCTATATTGATAAAGGCTGCTCACAAATATGGAAAAACTATATCAATCTGTGGACAAGGACCATCCCAATACCCAGAATTTGCAGAATTCCTTGTAAAAGAGGGAATAGACAGTATGAGTGTAAACCCAGATACAGTATCCTACACAAGAAGACTTGTAGCATCAGTTGAACAAAGAATGATATTAAGTAAGATAAGAAGCTTATAATAAAAATAATAAAACCCTTCTGTTTATGTCAGAAGGGTTTTCACTATTTTAGAATGATGGCACAACTCCATCACCATATTTTTCTTTGATGAAATTTTTGATTTTATCTGATTGAAGAGCTTTTACTAGGGCTTTAAGCTTAGGGCTATTTTCTTCGCCTTTTCTTATAGCAACTATATTAGCATAAGGTGAATCTGATCTTTCTAGCAGGATTGCATCCTTAGAAGGAGATAGATTAGCCTGTAGTGCATAGTTTCCGTTTATTGCAGCAGCGTCTACTTCGTCTAATGCTCTAGGCAATAAAGCTGCTTCAAGAAGTTTGAATTTAAGATTCTTAGGATTTTTTACAATATCTTTTTCTGTTGCACTAAAGCCTGCACCTTCTTTAAGCTCTATTAGTCCTTTATCTTCAAGGAACAATAAAGCTCTGCTGCCATTTACAGTATCATTTGGAATAGCTATTTCGGCGCCATCATTAAGTTCATCTATATTATCAATCTGTTTTGAATATAGTCCCATAGGCTCTATATGAGTACTTGCTAATGATACTAAATCAAGGCTATTTTTTTCATTGAAATCCTCTAGGTATGGTAGATGCTGAAAAAAGTTTGCATCAAGTTCTTTTTCATCTAATGCTAAGTTTGGTTTTACATAGTCTGTAAATTCCACGATTTTAAGTTCATAGCCTTCTTTTGCTAAATCATCTGCTATTAATTCTAGCATTTGTGCATGAGGCTCTGGCGAAGCTCCTACTACTATAACCTTATCGTTTTCAGATTTAGATTGACAGCCAGTAATTGCAATTGTTGTGATTAGGATAATTGCTAATAAAACATTTAAAGATTTTTTCATCACATATTCCCCCTTATTTTCTTTTATCAATTATTAGTGCTATTGTGTTACCTATAAATTGTATCGCTTGAACTAATATTATTATAAGAACTACAGAAGCGATCATTACATCAGTTTGAAATCTATGATAACCATAACGTATAGCTAAGTCCCCTAGTCCACCTCCTCCTATTGCTCCAGCCATAGCGGAATATCCTATTAGGTTTATTATGGTTAATGTAATCCCAAGTACTAATGAAGGCATAGCTTCTGGAATTAATACCTTAGTTATTATTTCAAAAGTAGAAGCACCCATTGAGGAAACGGCTTCTATTATTCCTTTGTCTACTTCTTTTAATGCTCCTTCAATAATTCTAGCTACAAAAGGTGCCGCTGCAATGGATAAAGGCACTACAGTTGCAAGCGTTCCTATGGATTTACCAATTATTAGTTTAGTTAATGGCATGACAAATATCATCAATATAATAAATGGAAATGATCGAAATATATTTACTATAGCACTTAGTATAGAATTTAATGCTGGCTTTTCCCATATTCCATCTTTTTCTGTTATAACTAATAGTATGCCTAGAGGAAATCCTAGTGCCAGTGAAAACACTGTAGATAAAGCTACCATTACAATAGTTTCCCATAAGGAAGGAAGTAAAAGAGAAATTAGATTATCCATTCCATATCACCTCCAGGTCAATATTCTGTTTTTTGAGCCACTCAAAGGCTTTTTCTATTTCCTTATTATCACCTAAAACCTGAATTAAAAGGCTGCCCACACTAGTGGATTGTAATTCATCAATATCTCCAGACAGTATATTTATATCAATATCAAATTCTCTGATTAGACTTGATATAATAGGCTTCTTAGCAGAATCGCCTAAGTAGCTAAGTCTAATTACAGTGGAGCCTGGGGTTTTAGGATATATTATCTTTTCTTCATCACTTCTATGAATGTGAGAAATAAATGCCTTTGCAGTATTAGTCTTAGGTTTAGCGAATATTTCTTCTACTGTATTTAGTTCGATTATTTTGCCAGCCTCTATTATGGCTACTCTATCACATATTTCTTTTATAACCTCCATCTGGTGAGTTATAAGAACTACTGTTAGATTGAATTCTTTTCTTATTTTTCTAATTAGATCAAGTATTGCCTTAGTGGTTTTAGGATCTAGAGCTGATGTAGCCTCATCACATAGAAGTATCTTTGGATTGTTGGCAAGTGCACGGGCTATGGCAACTCTTTGCTTTTGTCCTCCGCTTAGCTGCGACGGATATACATTTTTTTTATCAACTAACTCAACGACCTCTAGTAATTCATTTACTCTTTTTTCTATAGTTTGCTTATCATAGCTATTTATTTCTAGAGGAAAGGCTATATTATTATATACAGTTCTTGAATTTAATAAATTAAAATGCTGAAATATCATTCCGATTTCTTTTCTTGTGTTTCGTAGGTCTCTTTTATCTAGATTAGTTACATCTTCTCCATTGACAATAATAGTGCCTTCCGTTGGCTCCTCTAGCCTATTGATAGTTCTTATGAGAGTAGATTTTCCTGCTCCGCTGAGACCGATTATTCCAAATATTTCTCCTCTATCTATTTGTAAATTAATATCTTTTAAAGCCTCTACATCAGAAGACTTACTTTTATAAACTTTACTTACATTCTTAATATCAATCATTGCTTCACTCCTTTAATGAATTACTGTACTAAACCTCACAAATGAAAATCATCTATAATAGATAGTTAAACCTATTTTCTCTAAATAATCCTTATATAATTAAAAAACCTCTTTCAAACGAAAGAGGTAAAATACATATGCTATTTATCCTCCCTCATCTTTCAGCATTTTTGCTGCAGGAATTAGCACCTTCGTGTTAAATAACACTGGTTGCTGGGTTTCATCGGGCCCGTCCCTCCACCTCTCTAGATAAGAGTTCAATATTTGTTTTATTATTGTTACTATACTTATCTATTCTAATTATTATTATATCTTTTGTCAACCTTTTTTAAAAAATTATATAATAAAATTTTGTGTTATGAGGCAAAATATAAAAAGCAGAGGTTTTAGAATTGTAAGATATTGTACAAAAAGAAAGGAGAAATTTTATGACTTTACAAAATCCACTTAATTTAACCCAGATAAATCAAGCAGAGCTTCAAAATCTTAGTGAAATCATAAGTAACCACAAGCTAATGACGACAAAACTATACGAATATGCAAGTATGTGTCAAGATACACAATTAAAACAAATGTTCAGCCAAGGAGCTCAAGACGCAAATACTACTGCACAGAACCTTATTCAATCAATATAAGAGGAGGTATTTTATTTGCAAGAAAGAGATATTGTAAATGATGTTTTAGCAATGACTAAGTCAAGTATACAGTCCTATGGAATGGCAATAACTGGCTGTTCAAACCAGCAATTAAGAAGCGCCCTACAAAAATTAAGAGACGAAGCAGAGCAGTTCCAGTACCAGCTATCACAAATTGCAGAGCAAAAAGGATATACTTCATCGCCACCAACAGCTAATCAACAAGACATTAGCCAAATTAAAAATCAATTGAATCAACCATAAATTGGGACTCATTTTGAGTCCTTTTATGACCTAACCCGATTTTCCGAGCATTTCTATCGAAAAATCGCTGGTAGGTCAAACTCTATTGTAGGCTTATGATAGGAGTGTCCATTAGGAGCAAATAAATTTGTGTAGAGAGACTGCTAGCAAAATTAATGTTGACTTTTTATTATTCAAATGATAATATACCTACAGACAATAAAAAAACCTTTAATCTAATCCAGAGAGATTGGGAAGGAGTAAATAAGGATGCTTGTTTTTAAGCTGTCTATTAGTGTGCCTTCCTATGGAGGTTTTTTTATGCCTTTAAAATAGTCCAGTGAGACTGAAAAGGAGGAATAATATGTTAACAGGAAGACATTTAATTGAACCCATGGATTTTACAAATGATGAGCTTAAAGAGATATTTGATTTAGCAGATGAAATGATTAATGCTCCTAAAGAATATGCCCATATATGTGATGGGAAAATACTAGCAACTATGTTCTTTGAGCCAAGCACGAGAACTAGATTAAGCTTCGAGGCTGCAATGCTAAGATTAGGAGGAAGAGTAATAGGCTTTTCAGAGCCTAACTCAAGCTCAGTTGCAAAAGGAGAAAGCATAGCAGATACTATCAGAACAATTGGCTGCTATGCAGATATAGCAGTTATGAGACATCCCAAAGAAGGAGCACCAAAGCTTGCTTCATTACATTCAAATATCCCATTAATTAATGCAGGTGATGGAGGACACCATCATCCAACTCAGACATTAACCGATCTTCTTACCATTAGAAGCATAAAAAAACGCCTTTCAAATTTAACCATAGGACTATGTGGAGATCTTAAATTTGGAAGGACAGTTCATTCACTTATCAAAGCAATGTCAAGGTATGAAAACAACAAATTCGTATTGATATCCCCTTCAGAATTGCATATTCCAGAATATATAAGAAAAGAAATACTAGAAAAAAATAATATCTCCTTTATAGAAGCAGAAAAAATAGAAGATTATATGGGCGAGCTAGACATTCTCTACATGACAAGAGTACAGAGAGAAAGATTCTTTAATGAAGAAGATTACGTAAGGCTTAAGGACAGTTATATTTTAAATGCTGAAAAGATGCTTCAAGCAAAGACTGATATGATTGTCATGCACCCCCTTCCAAGAGTCAACGAAATTTCATATGAGGTTGATAGTGACCCTAGAGCCTGCTATTTTAAACAGGCTAGGTATGGCATGTTTGCAAGGATGGCTCTTATGTCAAAACTTTTGGGGGTGGATAAATAATGGTTACTATAAATAGCATTAAAAGAGGAATAGTAATTGATCACATAGAAGCAGGACAAGGAGTGAGGATATTCAACTATTTAGGCTTAGATAAGGCAAATTTTACTGTAGCGCTAATAAAAAATGCTTCAAGTAAAAAACGTGGTAAAAAAGATATTATCAAAATTGAAAATGTAATAGATTTCGATTTAACAGTACTTGGACTCATTGATTCAAATATAACAGTAAATATAATCGAGGATGAAGTCATCATTGAAAAGATAAAGCCTAGGCTTCCTAGAAATGTAGAAGAAATAATCAAATGTAAAAATCCTAGATGCGTTACTTCTATAGAAAGAAATATAACTCATAGGTTTGCTTTAGTAGATGAGAAGCAAGGTCTATATAGATGTGAATACTGTGATGAAATATATCACTTTCAGGAGGTGTAAATCATGGACTTGCTCATAAAGGGAGCCAGAGTAATTGATTGTGACAAGGACTGTATATCAGATGTGTATATTGAAAATGGAATTATTCAAGAAATAGGCCCAAATATTCAAAAAAATTGTCCTATCATTAAGGCAGAAGGATTTATCCTTCTACCTTCTTTTATAGATATGCATAGTCATTTTCGGGAGCCAGGCTTTGAATACAAGGAGGATTTATTAACTGGAAGTCTTGCAGCATTAAAAGGGGGCTATACAGCAGTGAATCTCATGGCAAATACTAGGCCTGTGTGCAGCAGTCTGTCAGTAGCGGATTATGTTTTAAATAGGGCTAAAGAAATTGGTCTAATAGATGTACATCAATCTATATCCATAACTAATGGCTTTGATGGCAAGAGCATAGCTCATCTTGACAGCTTAGACATTAGAGTAAAAGTTATATCAGATGATGGAAATGGAGTAGAAAACAATAAGGTAATGCTGGAGGCTATGCTAAAAGCAGCGGAGAAAGACCTTATTGTAATGTCCCATGCAGAGGATAGAGAAATAAGCAAATATGATACCAGACTGTCAGAAAACATATCGACAGCTAGAGATATAGAGTTAGCAGAGAAGGCTGATGTTAGACTTCACATGGCTCATGTAAGTACAAAGGAGGCATTACAATATATAATTGAGGGAAAGAAAAAGGGAATTAGAGTAACCTGTGAAGTAACTCCCCACCATATCGCATTAGATGACAAAACTGAATACACAGTAAATCCTCCACTTAGAACTGAGGAGGATGTGGAATTTCTCATAAAAGGCATAAAGGATGGCTGGGTAGACGTAATAGCTACAGATCATGCTCCTCATAGTGCCTTAGATAAAGAGAAAAAAGCTCCTGGTATATCTGGGTTAGAAACGGCATTTTCTGTGTGTTTAACAAAACTGGTTAAAGAAGGACACATTTCCTTAAATAGATTATCAGAGCTTATGTCAAAAAATCCTGCTGAATTAATGGGATTAAACAAAGGACAAGTTAAGGAAGGCTATGATGGAGATTTAGTTCTAGTCGATATAGAAAAGATGTATGAAATAGATTCATCAGGCTTCTTATCAAAGGGTAAAAATACCCCCTTTAATAAGGCAAAGGTTTGGGGAATCATAGAGACAACTATAAAAGCTGGTGAAGTTATGTATTCTAGGGAGGAGATTAATTATGATAATTGATAAATTATATGAATCAGTATCAGAGAAAGGCGTAGTTTGTGTGGGGCTAGATACTTCAATTGAATATATACCTGAAAATATTATAAAAAAATATATGAAAATATCTGATTCAATATTTGAATTTAACAGAAGAATAATAGATGCTACTTACGATATTTCAGCATGTTTTAAGATACAGATTGCATACTACGAGGCCTTAGGTATAGATGGATTAATTGCCTACAAAAAAACAATTCAATATATTAAAAGCAAAGGCTGCTTAGTAATAGCAGATATAAAAAAAGGAGATATTTCAAAAACAGCTGAGATGTATGCAAAAGCTCACCTTGAAGGAGATTTCGAAAGCGATTTCATAACATTAAGTCCTTATATGGGAATGGACAGCATAAAACCATATCTAAACTATGTCAGAGAAAAAGAAAAAGGGTTATTTATTCTCATCAGAACTTCAAACGAGGGTGCTCATGATATCCAGTATATTAAGGATTACAACAATAATCCAGTCTATAAGACTGTAGGTGAAAAAATTAAAAACCTAGGAAGTGAATATTTAGGAAGATATGGCTATAGTTCCATAGGAGGAGTTGTAGGGTGTACTCATTCAGATGAGGCTAAGAATATTAGAGAAAGTCTAAATAATCTGTTCTTTCTCATACCCGGGTATGGAGCTCAGGGAGGAACAGCTGAGGATGTGGCGAGATATTTGAAGCATGGAAACGGAGGCATAGTAAATTCCTCTAGAGGTATTCTCCTTGCCTATAAAAAGCATAATATGGAGAATGAATTTGATATCTATGCTAGAGAAGAAGTGTTATCTATGAGGGAGGCCATAAATAATGCAGTCAAAGCATATGAAGGCTAGAATATTTGAGAACAATGAAATCTTAGAAGGAATCTTTAAATTAACAATAAAAGGTGGATTTGAAGGTAAACCAGGCCAATTTTATATGCTAAGGTCATGGAACAAGGAACCATTTTTATCAAGACCTATTAGCATTCATAATCTGGATAAAGAAAAAATAGAGTTTCTATATGAAGTGAGAGGAGAAGGAACTAAGCTATTTAGCCAGCTAAAAAGAGATGAGCAAATTGAGCTTTTAGGTCCTTTAGGTAATGGATTTGACATAGAAAAAATTAAAGGGAAAGTGGCAATAGTAACAGGAGGAATCGGTATAGCGCCAATGTATTATGTGGCAAAACAGCTAGAAGACTGCAAAGTTGATTTTTATGCAGGATTTAGAGAGCAAGTATATTTAATAGATGAAATAAAAGGTGCTGTAAATGAAATATATGTTGCAACAGATACAGGCGAAATTGGTCATAAAGGCTTTATAACAGAAATCTTTGATCCTAAACAATACAATATCATACTGAGCTGTGGCCCAAGTATAATGATGGATAAGGTAATAAAGTCTTGTATTCTAAACAAAAAAAAGATATACATTTCCCAGGAAAACCATATGGCATGTGGAATAGGAGCATGCTTAGGATGTACCTGCAAGACAAATAGTGGAATGAAGACAGTATGTAAGGATGGGCCTGTATTTAGTGGTGAGGATGTGATAATTCATGCTTAAGGTAAATATATGTGGTGCTGAGTTTAAAAACCCTGTAATAGCAGCTTCTGGTACATTCGGATTTGGGAAGGAGTACTCGAATTTCTTCGATGTCTCTAAATTAGGAGGAATATGTACTAAGGGACTTACTTTAAATGAAAAGCTAGGTAATGAAGGAATTAGGCTCTATGAAACAACAGGAGGATTAATGAATAGCATAGGACTCCAGAATCCAGGAATAGATAATTTTATAGCCAATGAATTGCCCTTTATGAATGAGCTTGATACTGTTATTATTGCAAATCTTGGCGGAGGAAGCATTGAGGAGTATTTAGAAGGAATAGATAAGCTCAATGACACTAATGTAGATTTTATAGAGCTTAACATATCATGTCCAAATGTAAAGGAAGGGGGCATGGCTTTCGGGATAAAATCAAAGGTTGCACGGGAAATAGTATCAAAGGTGAAAAAGGTTTCTAAAAAACCAATTATTGTAAAACTTTCTCCTAATGCTGAGGATATAGTAGATATGGCAGTAAAATGCTGTGAAGCAGGGGCAGATATATTATCCTTAGTAAATACTTTTAAAGCAATGGCTATAGACATATATAAGAAAAAGCCGGTATTTAATAATATCTTTGCTGGACTATCTGGCCCAGCAATTAAGCCAGTAGCTTTGAGGATGGTTTATGAAGTATCTGCAGCAGTAGATGTACCGGTAATTGGAATAGGCGGAATTATGAATTGGAAGGATGCCATAGAGTTTATAATGGCAGGAGCAGATGCAATACAAGTGGGAAGTGCTAATTTTATAAGACCAGATATATCACTAGACATAATCAAAGGAATAGAAGATTTTCTAAATAGAGAAGGAATTAAATCCATTATGGAAATCAAAGGAATAGCGAGGAGGAGCTAGAATGATATTTGACATTTTGAAAAAAACAGAAGCTTTATTAGAGGGTCATTTTTTATTATCGTCAGGTAAGCACAGCAACAGATATGTTCAATGTGCCAAGGTTCTTCAATATCCAAAAGAGGCTGAAAAGATACTAAAAATAGTGGTGGAGCAATTGAAGGATATGGATATAGATATTGTGCTGGGACCCGCAATGGGTGGAGTAATAGTAGCTTATGAAATTGGGAGACAGCTAGGGAAAAAAGCCATATTTACAGAGAGAGACAAGATAAATGATGAAATGGTTCTAAGAAGAGGTTTTGAAATAAAAAAAGGCGATAGGGTCTTAATATCTGAAGATGTAGTGACTACAGGAAAATCTGCCCTAGAAGCCACAGATGTGGTTAAAAAATTAGGAGGAGAGGTAGTTGGGATTGCATGTATAGCTGATCGAAGCAAGGGGAAATTACAGTATCCGGTCTATAGTGCAGTAAGGTTAGATATAGAAAGCTATGAAAGTGATGATTGCCCACTATGTAAAGAGAGGATTCCATTTATTAAGCCCGGCAGTAGGGAAAAAATCTAACTTTATACCTGTCATTCTGAGACGTAGTTGAAGAACTTCATGTTTTGATACATGAGAGATTCTTCACTGGCGCTCAGGATGACGTAAATGAACTTTTAGTAGCTTTATAGCTATTATTTTTTAGTTTAAAATATATAATATTCCAACAGTATTAGGCCCACAATGGCTGGATATTACGCAGCCAGCATCAGTAATTATAATTTCTTCAACATCTAAGCTTTCTTCTAACTTATTCTTTAAAAACATGGCGTCTTCAAGACCTTCAGCATGGGTTACAAAAATCCTTTTTTTATCCATGTTATCCTTGTCTTTAATAGCATTTTCAAGCATTGTTTCAAGAATTTTTTCTCTTTTTCCTCTTGCTTTTTGCCCAACAATCATTCCACCATCTACTACCTTTATAATTGGTCTGATTCTTAAGACACTTCCCATCAAAGCTTGAAGAGATGAGCATCTTCCACCCTTGTGCAGATAGTCTAGTGTATCTGGTACAAAAGCTGTTTCTATCATAGGTACTAATCCTCGTATTCTTTTCGCTATTTCTTCCACACCTAGATTTTCTTTTGCTAAATCTACTGCCTTCATTACAAGAAGTCCTACACCAGTAGATAAATTAAATGAGTCCACAATTTCAATTTTAGCATCTGAAAACTCAGAAGCGGCTATTTTTGCATTTTGTAATGTTGATGATAGATTAGATGAAAGCCCTATATAGAGTATGTCCTTTCCTTCTTTAACAAACGGTTTAAAAGCATTGATAAAGTCTAATGGTGATGGAGCAGAGGTTTTAGGAAGCTTATCATACTCTTCTACCTTAGCATATAGCTCTTTAGTTGTGATTTCAATTCCATCCTTGTATGTATTTTCATCAAAGCCAACATATAGAGGGACAATAGAAATATCATTTGATTTGATAAGGTCCCTGCTTAAATCACAAGTGCTGTCAGCAAATATTTTTACCTTACTCACTTGTTTTTCTCCCCCTTCTATATCATATCTTAATAAATATTATACTATTAAAATATAAAATATAACAACTATAATTATATATAGCAGGAGGAATCAACAAGAAATAGTGATATAGTCCTCCTATCAAAGCCTCTAACTCTCATCTATTTTGCATATTATATTTAAGATTTTTTAAAGCTGCAGCGTGTAAACTAAAGAAAATACAAAAAACTAGTTTACTTTTTTTTATATTTATATATAATAGATATAACAATATATTTAAAGCAATGAATGAGAATAGTAAACATTTAATCAAGCTGCAGCGATTCAGGGGCGGTGGGAGCCTGAAACATTGATATTTGTTGAATGGACTCATGAGTTCAAATCTGAAATAGTAGTAGGATTTGACGGATGTCTACCGTTATAGACTAAGTGAGTCCTATGACTAACTAGAGTGGTACCGCGGAAACAGCCTTTCGTCTCTTATCGAGATGAAGGGCTTTTTTTATTAGTTATTTTGGGAAGCATTTGTTTTATTGGTAAGTAAGTTTTAATAAAAAACAAATTACAAGAAATGGGAGGTAATACAATGAGTGAGAAGAAAGTCATTTTTAGTGGAGTGAAGCCTACAGGAGAGCCTACCTTAGGTAATTATTTAGGAGCATTAAAAAACTGGGTAGAGCTTCAAGATGAATATGAATGCTATTATTGTATAGTAGACCTACATGCAATAACTGTACCTCAGGAACCTAAGGATTTAAGAAGACGTTCTTTAGAGATTTTGGCTCAATATATAGCGTCGGGAATAGAGCCTGAAAAAAACACCCTATTTTTCCAATCACATGTAAGTGCACATGCTGAACTAGCTTGGGTGTTAGATTGCATATCATATATGGGACAATTAGGAAGAATGACTCAGTATAAAGAAAAATCGCAAAAAGGTGAGGAAAATCTGAATGCAGGATTATTCACATACCCAGTATTAATGGCAGCTGATATTCTATTGTATCAGGCTGACCTTGTACCTGTAGGAGAGGATCAAAAGCAGCATCTAGAGCTTGCAAGGGATTTAGCCATAAGATTTAATAATAAATATAGCGAAACCTTTAAAGTGCCTGATTTATATATGTCGAAGTTTGGAAACAGAATAATGGGACTGCAAGATCCCCTAAGTAAAATGTCAAAATCAGGCGACGATGAAAATGATTATATTCTCCTTATAGAGGATAATGATTCTACAGTTAGAAAAATAAAGAGAGCTGTTACAGATTCAATAGGAGTAGTAAAATATTCAGATGAACAGCTGGGCATAAAAAACCTTATTACTATTTATTCTAAATTCTCAGGAGAAAGTGTTGAAGAAATAGAAAATAAATATGAAGGTCAAGGATATGGAAAATTTAAGTCAGATTTAGCTGAAGTTGTAGTAGAGGGACTAAAGCCAGTTAGAGAAAAATTTGCCGATCTAATGAAAAATAAAGATTATTTAGAAAAAATATATACAGATGGAGCAAAACAAGCAGAATATGTGGCTAATAAAACCTTAAGAAAGGTATACAAGAAGGTTGGATTTATACCAAGATAGGTAGCATACTCCACAAAATATTTAGCTTGCATGAGAATTGTCGCTTTGAGAGAAAGCTTAAGGGTACTTCTAATTTGAAAATGAAAAATACAATAGTGGATAGGGAAACCTATCCATTTTTTGTTGCGATACTGAAATTGGCTACTATAACAGGTTAAATTAGAAATTTTCTTATTGTTTTCAATGATTAGTGGAATGTATAGACTAGAAGAAAGTAGTATAGAAACTCGAAAAAATATAATATACAACTTGGATTATCCTGGAATAATAGGTTTTTTATCCTTTATCACTTATCAACAAACTTTCGATAAACCCTGTAGGAACTTTATAATATTGTAATAAAGAGGGTTAGTATAACATAGACCATAGTACCTAGTTATTGAGTACTATTCAGACTAAATCTTATATAGGAGGTGACAGTCTTTTAATCTTCAAAATGGTTTGCTGTTAAGGGGTAGATTTACTCTGAGCTATTAAAGGAGAGTATGTTTTAACAAGTAGTTTTGTTTTAAAGGTTAACTTTTTTTATTTGCTGTAAAGAACTAGAAAGCTAACTGACGAATAAAATTATAAGGAGGAAAACATGAATAAACAGAGTAAACAAGGTAGAGAAGTTAATTATCCTATTACGGATATAAGTACTTTAGGACCAGGGAGAGGAATTGCACTTGGATTACAGCATGTATTCACACTATTTGCTTCAACAGTATTAGTTCCAATATTAACTGGGCTTGATGTGGGCGTTGCTCTAATTACATCAGGATTAGGGACTTTACTTTTTCACTTTATTACTCAAGGAAAAGTACCTGCATATCTAGGCTCATCATTTTCATTTATTGCTCCAATTATAATGGCAGGAGAACTATATGGTCTTGAGTATGCACGAGGCGGTATAATTGTGGCAGGAATGATTTATTTAATTTTCGCAGGGTTAATAGCAGTTTATGGCGCTGAAAAAATAGTTAGATTTTTTCCACCTATAGTGACTGGACCAGTAATAATTGTAATAAGTATGACTCTTGCACCTAATGCCATTAACATGGCTTCTCAGGATTGCTGTTATCCATGATAACATTGGCTACTATTATAGGAATATCAATGTTTGCAAAAGGATTTTTTAAAGTTGTACCAGTTATTTTTGGATTAGGAACAGGCTATATTTTAGCTGCTGTGTTAGGTAGAATTGATTATTCTCCAATTATTCAGGCAAGATGGATAGGAATTCCAAACTTCTCATTACCTAAATTTGATATAGGAGCAATAATGATTGTTGCACCAATCGCCCTTACTACAATCGTAGAACATATAGGAGATGTATTAGCAATGAGTGGGGTAGTTAAAAGAGATCTTGCTAAAGATCCAGGACTAACAAGAACTCTGATGGGAGATGGAATAGCGACTTCAGTAGCAGCCTTATTAGGAGGACCAGCTAATACAACTTACTCTCAAAATACAGGAGTTGTAGCACTTACAAAAGTATGGGATCCTAAAGTTATGAGAATAGCGGCTATAATGACAATGTTTATAGGTTTAATACCCAAATTAAATGCATTTACAAGTACTATACCAAAACCTGTGATAGGCGGAGCGGTAATAGTTCTATTTGGTATGATAGCTTCTATAGGTGCTAGAACCCTTGTTGATAACAGAGTGGACTTTTCAAAAACTAGAAATATGATAATTTTTGCAGTTATTTTAGTTTTTGGTTTAGGCGGTGCTGTAATTCCTATAAAAATTGGTCTTGTAGAAATAAAACTTGTAGGAATGGCTCTTGCTGCCATTGTAGGGATAATATTAAATATAGTGCTACCTCATGAGATGGATGAAGACAAGGAAAATGAAGAGACAATACCTCAGTAGTTTTTAACTATTGACGTTATCTTATTCTAGCATAAGAAAAAGCATCCGAAAAGCTTGGATATGGTTAAATAGTTGCAGCATAAACCGATGAGATTTTTAATCTTATCGGTTTTTTTGTATACTAAATCTAAGACATTTAGACTTGCAGGAAAATGATTATATGATGTTGAATAGAATATTAGGCTTATTTTAGCTTAAATAAATATTTATGATAAGAGGGATAAATATGCTTAGATGTGCTTGGTGTGGAGATGACGAGTTATATGTAAAGTATCATGATGAGGAATGGGGAGTACCAGTTTATAATGATAAAAAGCATTTTGAATTCTTAGTTCTGGAATCAGCTCAAGCAGGCCTAAGTTGGATAACAGTTCTAAAAAAAAGAGAAAATTATAGGAAAGCATATGATGGATTTGATCCTGTTAAGGTGTCTCAGTATGGAACTAATAAAATAGAAGAATTGATGAACAATTCTGGCATAATTAGAAATAGGAGAAAAATTGAAGCTTCTATAAATAATGCTAGAAGATTCTTAGAGATACAAAATGAATTTGGAAGCTTTAATGACTTTATATGGTCTTTTGTCAATAATAAACCCATAATAAATCAGTGGAATGAACTATCAGATGTCCCTTCCCATACGGAATTATCTGATAGAATAAGTAAAGATTTAAAGAAAAGAGGCTTTAAATTTTTAGGTACTACAATAATATATTCATATTTACAGGCTACTGGATTGATTAATGACCATGTTACAGGATGCTTTAGATATGAAGAACTGTGTTGAACTGATATTCTGTCAATCGCATAGCTTTACTTAATTAACTGATATGTTTATATATTTTATAATCATTTAAATAGAAAGAAGTAGTATGAATCTATGTTAATGGACTGCCTTAGGAAATCGAAAATATAGACTAGTGGTAATGCAAGACTTTTTTGGAATAAGACCTTGGAATCATATCCTATTGTATGAGGAGAAAAAATAAAGTATTATATAATAAAACAGCTTTAAAATACAAGTTTACAAGAAAGGATTGTTATATATGGATGACTTTCCAACAATAGAAGAAATTCATGAAATATTAGACGACATAGCAGA
Source organism: Proteiniborus sp. MB09-C3 (assembly GCF_030263895.1). Taxonomy (NCBI): domain Bacteria; kingdom Bacillati; phylum Bacillota; class Clostridia; order Eubacteriales; genus Proteiniborus; species Proteiniborus sp. MB09-C3. The sequence goes on along the minus strand of NZ_CP127161.1, from coordinate 3,087,630 downwards.
AGAAATACCAGATTATTTTTTTGAACAATTAAATGGAGGAATTATACTTTTGCCTGAATATAAAATACATCCTGAAAGTAGGGATGTAGATACTCTATACATCATGGGAGAATATTCTAGAAGCTTAACTGGTAGACATATAGCAATCTATTATGGCTCCTTCAAAAAAGTTTATAGTGACGTTTCTATGAGAGCATTACGTAATAAACTAAAGGATACTTTATTACACGAATTTACCCATCATCTTGAATCATTAGCAGGAGAAAGAGGATTAGAAATAAAGGATTTTCAGGATATGCAGGAATATAGAAAAAAGAAACTAGATTAAAACAAAGACTCCATTTATGTGGAGTCTAACTTGTTATTAATGTTATTTTATTTCTTTAAGTGGAGTAAACTTGAAATTAAATCGTCGATACAGTCAGGTGTTAGCTCCACATCTTGAATAATGGCATAGTTGCAATTATTGCTTTTAAGGTAGCTGTATATTATCTGAGCTTCATCTACATCTTCCTTATTTACTTGTATGGTTATGCTTAGATCATTATCCTTAAAGTAATTTAGAATATTTGACTTTATGCTTGTATATAATCGTTTGGTATCTAAGCTATTCATATTATATTTTTCTTTAAAAAGAATTTTATTTCCTTTAACGAGAAAAAGTTTAATGCTTGAATCATTTAAATATTCTACTATTGCTATATTTTTATTGTCTTCTGTGAATTCTATTACTCTTTCCTTACTCACTAAAGTTTTTATTGCGCTTATATAGTCTCTATACTTAGCAGCAGTCTCAAAATCATAATCGTTAGAAGCATGTAACATCTTTTGCTCCATTTCTTCAAGTATTTTTCCGTCAATACCACTAAATAAGTCTATAATTTTATTAATTATTTTATTATATTTTTCAATTGCTTCTCCACCCATACACATACCAAGGCACAGATCTAAAGAATAATTTAAGCACGAGGTACTTTTTTTAGAAGGATTATTGCATGCTATTTTACAGAACTCCTTTATACCTTGAATAGATCTTTCGACAGTACTTCTGCTTGTATATGGTCCAAAATAAGTTGCAGAATGCTTTTCATTAGGAATATTTACAGCTTTTATACTCATACTGTTATTATCAGAGATTATTTCTATGTAGATATAAGAAGAAGGGCTTTTCATAAGCCTATTATATAAGGGCTTTAGTTTTTTTATTAGCTTACACTCCAGCATAAATGCTTCGAATTCAGTATCTGTAATTATGTAGTCAAAATCCTTCAGAGTTTTCACAAGCCGTTCAATTTTTTGAGGATGGTTTTTTGAATTTTGAAAGTAAGAGCTAACCCGGTTTTTAAGATTTTTAGATTTTCCAACATAGATAATATCTCCAAATGAATTTTTCATAATATAAACTCCAGGTGATGAAGGAAGGTTTTTTACTTTTTCTTTTAAATCCATAGCTGCTCTCCTTTCTTGAGATAATAAATCTATTTTATTTTAGCATTATATAGAGAACTGTGCAATGTGATAAAATAGTCAGGTTTATATCCTAGGAAAAATAAGTAAAAAGAAAATTTACTTTGGAAGTGGTTATGATATAATAATCTTAGTTTTTTAATTTAGCGAATAAAGAAAAAATTGGTTTGTATTTTTGAGGTGAACTATGTTTAATATTACAGAAGAACTAATCAAAACCTTATGTCCATTGCGCACTACTCATTTAAAAGGACAACAATATTATAGAACAAATAAGGTAAGAGAAATAACGTTTAATAGCCAGAAAATATTGTTCAATGCTGTTGTTTCAGGTAATAAAAGATACAATGTAAAGGTAGAATTTAATGACGAAGGAAATTTTCATAGAGGATCTTGTACATGTCCTGCATATGATGAATACTGGGGATATTGTAAGCATATCGTGGCTACTTTGTACGAAATTAGAGAAAGAGATCAAAAAGGTGAGTATGACAAAGTTAAATCATATGGTATAGCTAAAAATATACTGGACTTCTTTAGATATAAGCAATTAGATGTAAAGAGCCCTGTTCAACTTGAAATAACCTATGAATTTGAACCAAATCCTTATGGAGATATGGATAATTCATCTTATATAAGCCTTCGTATAGGAGAAAATAAGCTTTATGTTGTGAAAAGCATAAAAAAATTATTAGAAAGCTTGGAAAGCAAGGAAGAATTACAATTTGGAAAAGAGTTTACTTTTGATCCCAAAATTCATAGATTTAATGAAATGGATCAACCTATAATAAATCTGCTACAAGAGATATATGACACAGAAAAAGTAATCAATGAAAATGTCTATGGCTTTGGAAAAACAAGTTTATTTAAAGGGAAAAGAGTAAATTTCACATCAATAACTACAAAGAGATTCTTTGAAATTATGAAAAACAGAAGCTTTAAATCCATTATAATGAATAGAAAATATGAAAATGTAAAGATACTAGAAGAAAACATACCTTTAAAGTTTAAGCTAGATAAGCTTGAAAAGGATTTAGTATTAAATGTGGATTATGGAAAAGTACTTATTCCACTAGTAACTGATGGAGAATACTTTTTTAGACAAGATTCAATTTATAAGACTTCAAAGCAGCAAAGAGAGTATTTTGTTCCTTTTTATGCTGCACTTATTAAACAAAGAAATAATTCTATTAATATACCACAAGAATATAACGATAATTTCGTATCAGAAGTGTATCCATTTATAGAAAAAATAGGAGACATAGAAATAGATTCCAAAGTACAATCATTAATATATAAGCCAGAGATAAATCCAGAAGTCTATTTAGACACTAATGAAGATGCTATATTAGCCGATTTGAGATATATATACGGAGATATAGTTATAAATCCTTTTACACATGAGGAAAAGAAAGCAAAGGAAGATAGAATACTTATAAGAGATTTTGAAAGAGAAAAAGAAATAGTCAGTATTTTTGAGACTTCAGAGTTCAAAGTAAAAAATAATCAGATTTATCTTGACGATGAGGAAAAAAAGTTTGAATTTGTTTTTAGAAAAATACCTTTACTTCAAGAAAAAGCAGAAGTATTTTATTCAGAAGCTTTTAAAAATGTAAAGATAAAAGATATTTCTTCATTTTCGGGAGGAGTTAGATTAAATTCTGAAAATGATATGCTGGAATTTAGTTTTGATATAAGCGGTATAAACAGAGCTGAATTAATGGAGGTTTTTAATTCCCTAAGAGAAAAGAAAAAATACTATAAACTAAAGGATGGCTCCTATTTACCACTTGAAATGAACGAGCTAAAAAGCATGTCAGAAATAATAGATTATCTTGAGCTTGATAACAAGGATTTTGAAAAGGATATCATGCAAATACCTAAATTTAAAGCTTTGTATTTAGATGAAAAGCTAAAACAATCTGAGAACAACTATATAAAAAGAAACCTTTTGTTTAAAGAGCTGGTACAAAATATAAAAGAGCCTGGAGATATAGATTATACTATTCCTGAAAAGTTAAAAAAAATACTTAGAGATTATCAGAGATTTGGTTTTAAATGGCTAAAGACCTTAGCTGCTTATGGAATGGGTGGAATATTGGCAGATGATATGGGATTAGGTAAAACACTTCAAGTATTAACATTTATATTGTCAGAAAAAATGGAGGGCAACAGGCTGCCCAATCTTATTGTAGCACCTACTTCCTTAGTATATAATTGGGCTGCAGAAGTTGAAAAGTTTACACCTGAACTAAGTACATTAGTGATTTCAGGAAGTAAGGATGAAAGGCAAAACAATATAGAGGATATTATGAATTATGATATAGTAGTGACTTCATATCCTCTTATAAGAAGGGATATAGAGCTATATGAGAATATTAAATTTAAGTACTGTATATTGGATGAAGCTCAGCATATAAAAAATCCTATGTCTCAAAATGCAAAATCTGTAAAAGATATAAAGGCCCATAATTATTTCGCACTTACAGGAACGCCGATAGAAAACTCTTTGACTGAGCTATGGTCAATATTTGATTATATAATGCCGGGATATTTACTGTCACATAGCAAGTTTACTAAGAAATTTGAAAGACCTATTATTAAAGAAAATGACAAAAAGTCTCTGGAGGAGTTAAGTAAATATATTAGGCCATTTATATTGAGAAGGCTTAAAAAGGAAGTTTTAAAAGAACTGCCTGATAAGATAGAGCATAAGCTTGTAGCAGAGCTTACTACAGAGCAGAAGAAAATATATATAGCTTATCTAAATCAAATAAAAGGTGAAATAGAGGATGAAATAAAAGACAAGGGCTTTGAACGAAGTCATATTAAGATATTGGCTGGATTAACAAGACTTAGACAAATATGCTGTCATCCATCATTGTTTATTGAAGGCTTTAATGGTGAAAGTGGCAAGCTCCAGCTGCTTGAGGAGTTAATTAGCGATATTTTAGATGGTGGGCATAGAATACTACTATTTTCTCAGTTTACAAGCATGTTGAAAATTATAAGCCATATGCTAGAAAAGAAAGAAATAGGGTACCTTTACCTTGATGGTTCAACTGACACAATGGAGAGAGGACAATTAGTTGATAGCTTCAACAAAGGCAAGGGACAAATTTTCCTAATATCTTTGAAAGCAGGGGGTACAGGCTTAAATCTTACTGGAGCAGATACAGTTATTCACTTTGATCCATGGTGGAATCCTGCTGTGGAAGAACAGGCTACAGATAGAGCTCATAGAATAGGACAGGAAAGTGTGGTACATGTTATGAAGCTAATAACTCAAGGAACAATTGAAGATAAAATCTTCAAGCTCCAAGAAAGAAAAAAGGAGCTAATAGATTCAGTAATCCAACCAGGGGAAACCCTTGTTTCAAAAATGAGTGAAGAGGATATTAGGGATTTATTTGAAATATAGTTAAGAAAAAGAGAACAGAAAGCAAGAAGATAGGTCACTGCTTTAGCGTGAAGCAATAACTCTGTCCTCTTGCTTTTTAAATTTTTTTGCTATACTTTTTCATTACTAATATTTTATAGATGAAGCTTATATTTAATACCATATATTCGGGGCATGTCCATTATTAGCCACTAATTGTAAATATTAAGCCTTTAGACTTCATACCATTAGTGTTATACTTTCAACAAGGTCGATCTTAAAGGCACTTCCCCTAACATCACATTTAAAAAAGAAAGGTTATAAGGAGGTTAACTTATGAAAAAAAATTCAAGAAAGATGAAAACAGTATCTATTTTAGTAGCATTATTTGTATTTTCAAACATTAGCGTAGCTAATGCTGCAGGTTTCAAGGTTATTTCAAAAAATAATGATAATTGTGCATTGAAAACTACTAAAATAAATACATTTAACTTTAGTGATTACCTTAATAAATATGGTAACATTATTAAAATTCAGACTAAAAAGAATGATGTAAATACAGATAAACCTGCAGGAACAGAGGCACCAAAGCCTGAAGCACAAAAACCAGAAACACAAAAACCTGAAACATCAAAACCAGAAACTCCAGTAAATAATAATGAAGAACAAAAACCAGTAGACCAACCAAGTAACGATAATAAAGATTCTAATTTAGGTGATGTTAGTGCAATTGAAAAGGAAGTTGTTAGATTGGTAAATGTTGAAAGACAAAAGAATGGCCTTAACTCACTTGAGATTGATGCAGAATTATCAAAAGTTGCACGTATGAAATCACAAGACATGGCAACTAAAGGATACTTTAGTCATACATCACCAACATATGGCAGTCCTTTTGATATGATGAAGCAATTTGGAATCAAATATTCCACAGCAGGGGAAAATATAGCTATGGGTCAGCCTTCAGCAGAAGCAGTAGTAAAAGCTTGGATGAATTCTGAAGGACATAGAGCTAATATATTATCTAAAAACTTCACAAAAATCGGAGTTGGATACTATAAAGGTAGCAACGAACCATATTGGACACAAATGTTCATTAAACCTTATTAATAACAAGCACAGCCCAGATAGGTCGATTGACTTATTTGGGCTGTTTTATTGAGTGAAGTATAATTAAAAGCTAGTTGTTAAAGAAAATTAATAGTTTTTAACAAATATTGAAAACGTTATCATTTAAGTTTATAATATAAGAGGAAATGATTTGTACAATAAATAATAGCTCATAAAAAAGTAAAATAATAAAAGGGGGTTTTTTGTGTGAAAATATTTGAGTATTTGGAGAAATACGATTACGAGCAATTGGTTTTCTGTCAAGATCGTAGCACTGGATTAAAAGCAATTATTGGTATTCATGACACTACTTTAGGACCAGCTCTAGGAGGTACAAGATTTTGGAACTATGAAAGTGAAGAAGAGGCTATCATAGACGTTCTAAGATTATCCAGAGGCATGACTTATAAGAGTGCAGCAGCAGGATTGAATCTAGGTGGAGGTAAAGCTGTAATCATAGGAGATCCAGAAAAAGTTAAAAGTGAAGAATTATTAAGAGTATTTGGAAGATATGTAGAAGGTTTAGCTGGAAGATATATTACTGCAGAGGATATGAATATAGGCACTCAAGATGTGGCATACATAAATGATGAAACTGATTATGTTGTAGGCTTAGAAGGCAAAAGCGGAAATCCATCACCAGTAACAGCTTTTGGAGTATTTAGAGGAATATTAGCAGCAGCTAATGAAGTTTTTGGAAGCGACGATTTAACAGGAAAAGTAGTTGCAGTTCAAGGATTAGGTTCAGTAGGATATCACGTATGTAAGCATTTACACGAGTCTGGAGCAAAACTATATGTTACAGATATTAAAAAAGAAAGTATTGAAAAAGTAGTAAATGATTTTGGTGCTACAGCAGTTGCTCCTGATGAAATTCATAAAATCGAATGCGACATCTATGCACCTTGTGCAATGGGCGCAGTAATAAATGATTTTACAATCGATCAACTTAAATGCAAAATAGTTGCAGGCGCTGCAAATAACCAATTAGCAGAGGAAAAACATGGACAAATGTTAATGGATAAAGGAATATTATATGTTCCAGACTATGTAATTAACAGTGGTGGAGTAATTAATGTTTACGAAGAGTTATTAGGATACAACAAAGAAAGAGCAATGAATAGAGCTTCAAATATTTATAATGTTGTTAAGAAAGTATTTGAAATATCTAAGAGAGACAATATACCAACTAGTAAAGCAGCAGATAGAATGGCTGAAGAAAGAATAGAGAAGATTGGTAGAACTAAAACAGTTTATTTGAGCAAATAATTATTTTGATACGATGCTATAAATATGCTGATATAGTCATTTTCAGGAGTGTGGATGTTTTCACACTCCTGTTTTGCATATTGCGTTATGTTTTTTATTGAGTCTAAGGAGTGTTCAGAAGGGAATAGAAATTTGAAGCAATGAATTTTATCTTAAGTAGGGAAAACTGCTGTGAATTATGATAAGATAGTAGGAAATGATACATGTACGTCCAGTATAATGCTATATAGGGACAAAAAAATTTAGTAACTGAAATGTAAATTAGCCAACATAACATATTGAATTATTTAAGATTTAAAGAAGATACAGAGATAAAGGTATGTTAGAAGTGAATGCAGTTAAAGTAGTTTTATTAATAGACGAGGAGATGTTGAATATGAAAATTGAGGATATTTTAAAGATAGAAAAGGAAGAAGAGAGAATTTCAGCTATTTATAATATCTTTGACGAAGGCACAAGATTGTCTACAAAAGCAACTCAGGTTGAGTTCTTGACAACAGTAAGACAGATCGAAAAACATCTTAAGCACGGAATGAAAATATTGGACCTAGGAGCTGGAACAGGAGAATATAGCTTATATTTTGCAAGTAAAGGATATGAGGTAACAGCAATCGAGCTAGTAGAAAAACATGTTTCTCAAATTAAAGAAAAAATTGTTTCAGGGATGTCTCTTGAAGTGTTTCAAGGCAATGCCATGGATATTTCTATGGTTGAAGATAAAAGCTATGATATTGTTTTATGCTTTGGTCCGTTGTATCATTTAGCTAGAATTGAAGATAGGATGAAATGCATAGCTGAAGTGAAACGAGTTTGTAAGGATAATGGAAAGATGTTTTTCGCATTCATTTCTAATGATATGGTTATCGTAACAGAAACTATGTGCTATAATCCTGAATTTTTACAGGGGGATGCGTATAATCATGAAAATTTCAAGGTTAAAGACTTTCCTTTTGTTTTTCATACAGTAGAAGATTGCAGGAGTCTACTAAAAGGTTCAAATTTAAGAATTAGTGCAGAGGTTGCTGCTGATGGATTAAGTGAGCTGTTAGCAGATAAGATAAACAATATGAATGATGAAAATTATAGACAATGGCTAAATTATCATTATTACTGTTGTGAAAAACCTGAATTCTTAGGTGCAAGCAATCATCTTTTGTTTATAACTGAAAAATAACCATAGCTAAGAAAGTTCTAAACAGTGCTGAAATGATTTTGCTAAATATGAATGATATTCTAACTTTGACAGGAGGAATTAACAATGAATTATAGAAGAGTTCATATAGATAAAAGCAGTATAAAAAAGGAAATAAGCGAAACTTTATATCAGATTGCTAAGTGGCATAATACTACACCTAAAATATGGATTCCAGATTACAGGGCTTCAACTACAGATATAGATGAAACATTACAGAAAATTCAGAGTACCAAGGTTGAAAAAGAAAACTAGGGATTGGCACTTCACTTAAGGGCATAGCAAACAAGCCGTCTTGCGGTGGCTTCAAAAAATTGAATATATAGACAAAATTAAGGTTATTCAGTAGCTGACTTAATTCTGTAACCTTGGAATTTTGCTAATTGTATAGCCTGCTCTACAGTAATCTCGCGATTGACAGGAATAACGTCAGAGTTTCTGTAAAGTTCAGCATTGTATGGTTCATTTTTCTTCAACATGTTGTATAATGCTGTTAGAAGCATTCTTGCTATTGCAATGATTGCCTTCTTGTGACCACGACGCTTTCTTAAACGAAGGTAGCGGTTACGGATTTCTGGATGCTTTTCACTTTTAACCACAGAGTTGGCACATTGAACAAGAAGTGGTTTAATATAGCATCCAGCTTTGGAAACCCGGACAGATTTTTTCTTCCCTGCACTTTCATTGTTGGTAGGTGTAAGCCCTGCCCATGAACACAAGTGTTTCGCCGAAGGAAAAGCCTCCATATTAACACCAATCTCTGAAATGATTGTGATTGCAGAGAAGATGTTTTTAAAAGATGGAGCGGTTAGGATTAGGTCGAGTTCTTGTTGATAGGGGCTGGCGAGCACAAGAATCAGTTCTTCTAACTCTGATTTCCGGGATTCCAAATCTTCAAAGTGCTTCTTGATAATCTTTAATTTACCAGCCTGTTGCGGGGAGATATGCCCATCAACGGCGAGCTGTAATTCAGGAATTTTACCCTTCATAGAGCCGTGAATTAAAGGTTCAATATCGAATGAAGTATCTAGAGGATTTTCAAGAATCTTATTCAGAATCTTTTGAGCACTTTTACCAAAAGTGTCGGAGACAACGGAAGACAATTGAATGTTGGAAACCGTGAGACAGTTTTGAAGACGGTTCTTTTCACTGGACATAAAGCAGGTTAGTTTGTAACGATAGCGCATAAGGTCGCGTAGCTGGCGAATATCAGCAGGGGGCATAAAGCTACCGGCAACAAGATCATGCTTAAACAGGTCAGCAATCCATTTAGCATCTTTCTTGTCAGTTTTTTACCACGAATAGCCTTAACGTATTTAGGATGTGCAAGCACAATAGAACAGTCTTTTTCCAAGACGTTGTACACGGGAATCCAGTATTTACCTGTAGATTCCATGCAGACATCCTTACAATTAGATTCAAGCAGCCATTGTAACAGCTCTTTCAGACCTTTGGTGTAGGTGGAAAAGCGATGGCTCTTGTAGGTGGTAACACCTTGTTTATCGGTGGAAGCGATGCAGGCTACAACAAAAGTTTTGTGAACATCAATTCCGCAGCAGATTTTGTACACGATTTTTAAAGCCATAGGGACTCCTTTCTGAACTAGAAAGTTCATAAGAATTATAGGGAGATACGGCATTGACTGAACGCCTGGCATTTAAACGAGATTGTTTAAACAAAGATAAGGTTACGTACTCTAAGGTACACTTATTTGTGCTTGAAAAGGCGTTCTACACATATAAAAATACGGTCATCTGACAAGTCAGACAGCCCACTCACCTCCCCGTGATTTGTAGTTTACCGAAATCCCTATGGGGTTAATTATAAAACAAATAACGCTCAAAAGCACTTTTTCATTACGTTTTGTGCCTTGAGCGAAGCGAAAGGAATGGCTATAAAAATGAAGATTTATTTCTTATGATTGCAGAAGATGAGCAAGATAAGATTCAAGGTTTCATTTGGGCATGCAAACAAGAGAAACCTCAGGACAGTGTCATGATACTATCATTGTATGTAGCTAGAGATTACAGGAGACAGGGAATAGCAACCAAACTAAAAGAGCTATTAGAAAAATGGTGCAGACAAGAGGGTATCAAAACTATACATACAACAACTCATTATAATAATCATAATATGATTGTGCTGAATCAAAAACTCGGATATGTTCCAGGCATGGTACATATGATTAAAACCTTATAATCTCGAGTTAAAGATAGTAATAGGAGTTAAAGCCTTGAGGCTTGGCATAAATCAAGAAAATAATTCGTAAAGTTAGGAAAATAATTGGAATAGGGAGGGATTAAGTTGAAATACCGTTGCTTAATTCTAGACCATGATGATACAGTAGTTAAAAGTACACCAGACATCCATTACCCTTCTTTTATAGAAGCACTAAAAACACTAAGACCTGAAAAGGAACTTTTAAGCTTAGAAGAATTTGTTTCCTATTGTTTTAATCCCGGTTTTTCAGAATTATGTAAAGACATATTGAAGTTCAGTAAAGCTGAGCAGGAATATCAATATAGAATATGGAAAAGCTACACAAAGTCAAAGTCGCCTGATTTTTACGCAGGTTTTCCTGAATTAATAAAAGAGTATAAAAAATTAGGTGGTATAATATGTGTGGTTTCTCATTCTGAAAGTGAACAAATAGCTAGAGATTATATGTTGAACTGTAATCTTACCCCCGATTTAATATTTGGCTGGGATTTAGAAGAACATCAAAGGAAACCAAATCCTTATCCAATATTGGAGATTATGAAGAGATTTAATTTTGATAGACATGAAGTATTAGTAGTAGATGATTTAAAGCCTGGGTTAGATATGGCAAGAAGCTGTAATGTAAAATTTGCAGGAGCAGGATGGTCTCATATAATACCAGATATACAGAAATACATGAAAAATAATTCAGACTACTATTTTACAACTGTTGAATCATTTAAGAAGTTTATTATGACTGAAGAAAATTTTTAAATGAAAGATATATAGAATATCAAAGTAGGAAGCTGGATAATTTTTTTTGAAGTTCAAATTGTTTGAGCAGCGGAGGATTGTATCTATATTATAAATATTAGTGAGAGTTGGGATTATATGTTAGAGTCAAGTCTATATCAATATATTAGAGCAATTGAACTAGATAGAAAACATTTAACAAATAGCTATCCATTTTCATTGAAAGCAATCAAAGAGCTAACTAGACTGGAAATGAATCCATGTGTTACTTTTATAGTCGGAGAGAATGGAACAGGAAAGTCAACCTTGCTTGAAGCTATAGCAGTTGCATACGGCTTTAACCCAGAAGGTGGAAGTAAAAACTTTAGGTTTGCCACCAATGAAACACATTCAGCATTATCTGAATACATTCAGGTTACAAGGGGAGTTAAAAGAGCGAAGGATGGATTTTTCTTTAGGGCAGAAAGCTTTTATAATGTAGCCTCAAATATTGATGAGTTAGACAAGGATGGCGCTTGGCCTCGAGTAATTGATTCTTATGGTGGGGTATCATTGCATAAACAATCCCATGGTGAGTCTTTTATGTCATTGATAATGAATAGGTTTGAGGGTAATGGATTATATATCCTTGATGAACCAGAAGCTGCATTATCGCCTACAAGACAGATGGCACTTGTAAGCAGAATACATGAGCTGGTATCAGATAATTCTCAATTTATAATAGCGACACATTCTCCAATTATTATGGCATATCCAAATTCAACAATTTACAATATTGAGGGTGGATATGAGAGAGTTACATATCATGACACCGAGCATTATCAAGTAATGAAAAGCTTCATTAATAATACTGAAGGGATGCTCAAGATTTTGTTAGAAAATTAAATTTGTAGAAACAACATAAATATTGTTAGAACATGATGATATGGTACGATAATTTATATAAAGCATGGAGAAGCGAGATGAATTTAAAAAAGCTATCAACAACCAGTCCTCTTGATTGGGATAAATTAAGCCCCGGAAGTTAACCAATTCCGAGGCTTTCATTTATTTTATATTGTCCATAGCTTTTTTAGCAAATTCAGTATTTACTACTTTATTATAATCAGCTCTTTGTTCCAATTCACCAGCTAGTTCCATGATGTCCATCATATGATTTAGACCATCTTCAGTTAGCACAAGGTCTGGCTTCCAAGTATCCTGATCTTTGTATCTTTGAACTAGGCTTATTAATATTTCTCTGTCTGTTTCAATAAACTGAGACTGTAGGGCATCTGCAACCTCTTCTGCTGAATGAGACTGAACCCAAAGCATACCTTTATAAATAGCGTTAGTAAAGCGTTGTATGACATCAGGATTTTTTTCCATATAGCTTTTCTTAGCACTATAGCAGGTATATGGAATATATCCTCCCTCTGCACCTATAGATGCAACTATATATCCTTTTCCTTCTTTCTCTAATTGAGAAGCTACTGGCTCAAATAATGTTACATAATCTCCTTCTCCAGCAGTAAAAGCACCTGCCATTATATCGAACTGTACATCAGTACGTACCTCTAAATCAGTTCCTGGTTGCAGACCGTGCTTTTTAATTACATATTCTAGAGTCATTTCTGGCATACCGCCTTTACGTCCACCAATTATAGATTTTCCGCGTAATTTGTCGAATGTAAAATTAGGATCTGGCTCTCTGGCAACTAAAAAAGAACCATCTTTTTGAGTTAGTTGTGCAAAATTAATTGCAAAGTCTTCCTTATTTTGATTGTAAACATATATAGTTGCCTCTGGACCCATAAATCCTATTTCAGCCTCACCACTAAGTATTGCAGTCATGCATTTGTCTGCACCTTTTCCGTTAATCAGCTCAATTTTTAGGCCTTCCTCTTCAAAGAAGCCTTTATCAATAGCCACATATTGAGGCGCATAGAAAACTGAGTGGGTCACTTCGATTAACCTTATGTCTTTGAGAGCAGCGCTTTTTTGACATCCCATCAAAAATGTAGCTGCTAAGGTTATTATAAGTAAAACTATTGAAATTAGCTTTAGCTTTGACATCATACCCCTCCTTGTATATAATAAATAGATTATTTTATAATATTCATTTTTTTAGGAAAGGTTACAAAATGAAATTAGATATTAAAAGCTATTTACTGAGACATAAAATGCATAAGAAATTATGAAAATTTGCAGGATTTTCATATAATGGAATAGAATATTATTTAATATAAAATTCAAAGCTAATAATATATTTAGATAACTATTAATTCTACTATTGTTGCTCAAATAGTCTTTAAAAATATAATATATATTATACAGTTAAATTTTATATTAAAATAACTAAATGAGGTGACATATGAATATACCAAATATCTTAACGACTGTTAGATTTTTCCTTGTTCCTATTTTTGTAATTGTATTTTATTCATCCTTAGAAAATAATGTGCTGTATGCAGCTCTTGTATTTGCCTTAGCTGGTGTTACAGACGTTTTAGATGGCTATATTGCTAGAACTTATCATATGGTAACAAAATGGGGAGTTGCTATGGATCCCTTAGCAGATAAACTAATGCAATTAACTGTATTAATATGCTTTACGAGTAAATCATATATACCTATTTGGGTAATAATAGTAGTAGGTATAAAGGAAATGTTAATGGTAATAGGAGCCTTATTTCTCTATTGTAGTGTTGATAAAACCCTTATTCCCGCAAATAAATTTGGGAAGATTGCCACAATAGCCTTTTATGTAGCTATTTTGTCAATAGCTTTTAATTTTCCCGAAACAATAAATTTTTTGCTTATTTTGATTGCTGTAGTTCTAACCTTAATAGCTTTTATCAATTACTTCTTCGGCTTTAAGGAAGTAAGAAAGGACAATAAAAACATTAAAACATATTGACAAATTTAACTTTGTTATATATCATGGAAATAATTAAAATCAATATATTAATTGCAATGATGAAGAGGAGTAAGTAAATAACCTACAAAGAGAGTAGAGTCCATAGGCTGAAAGACTTTACTAGGAAATGTTTACTGAAGGTAGCTTCTGAGCTTTCAAGCTGAAAAAATGCAGTAGGCTTGAACGGTTTGTAACCGTTATTTTAATGAGAGCTAGATATTTTTATATCTGGAAATAAGGTGGTACCGCGATTACGGCCCTTCGTCCTTATATTGTGACGAGGGGCTTTTATTATTTTATAGGATGTGATGGGTTTCATGTTTAAATTAGGAGTATTGTTAATTATTGCAGGGACAGCTTTTATTTTTGGAGCTGATATACTTTTTAAGCGAGGCAAGATAACTACATTACAATCTTTACTAACAGCCAAGCTAATAGGCTTAGGTCTAACTATTGCAGCAACTATATTAATGATTTTTGGTAAATAGGTATTATCAATAAGACTTATTACAAGGAGGTTTTTTATATGAGTGAAGGATTAGCAAAAACTTATGATCCTAAGGAATTTGAAGAAAGAATTTATAAATATTGGAACGGGAAAGGCCATTTTAAAGCAGATGTTAATAAGGAGAAAAAGCCATTTACAATAATGATGCCTCCTCCAAATGTTACTGGTAATCTTCACATGGGGCATGCATTAAATGGTGCAATTCAAGATATACTCATTAGATGGAAAAGAATGGAGGGCTATGAGGCACTTTGGCTACCCGGAACAGACCACGCCAGCATATCTACAGAGGCAAGAGTAGTTGCTAAAATTGAATCCGAAGGGAAAAATAAGTATGAGCTTGGAAGAGAAAAGTTTCTTGAGGAAGCCTGGGATTGGACAGAAAAATATGGTGGAAATATTAGAAATCAGCTGAGAAAGCTAGGAGTTTCCTGTGACTGGTCGAAGGAAAGATTTACTTTAGACGAAGGCTTAAGTAAAGCTGTTGAAGAAGCATTTATTAGGCTTTATGATAAGGGACTAATATATAGAGGAGACAGAATAATCAACTGGTGTCCTAGCTGTGGAACTGCACTTTCTGATGCAGAGGTTGAACACGAGGAGTCTCAAGGAAAGCTATGGCATATAAAATATCCAGTTAAAGATAGTGATGAATACATCGTTATAGCTACCACAAGACCTGAAACAATGCTAGGTGACTTAGCAGTAGCAGTACATCCAGAGGATGAAAGATATTCAAGCTTAGTAGGTAAGACATTAGTTCTGCCATTAGTCAACAGAGAAATACCAATAATAGCTGATGAGTATGTTGAGAAGGAGTTTGGAACAGGTGCAGTTAAGATAACACCTTCCCACGATCCAAATGACTTTGAGGTTGGTGCAAGACACAATCTTGGGCAGCTTAGAGTGATGGATGATCATGGTCATATCAATGAACATGGTGGAAAATATAATGGCTTAGAAAGATATGAAGCTAGGAAGGAAATAATAAAGGACTTAGAGGAACAAGGATATCTAGTTGAAATAAAAGAACACACTAATAATGTAGGCCATTGCGAAAGATGTAGTACAGTAGTAGAGCCAATAATATCAAAGCAATGGTTTGTAAAAATGCAGCCATTAATTGGGCCTGCAATAGATGCATATAAGGAAGGAAAGCTTAAATTTATACCTGAGAGATTCGGAAAAATTTATTTAAATTGGCTGGAAAATTTAAGAGACTGGTGTATATCAAGACAATTATGGTGGGGGCATAGACTTCCAGTATATTATTGTCAGGACTGCAATGAAGTTATGGTTTCTACAGAGAAGCCAGAAAAATGCAGCTGTGGAAGTACAAATATTATTCAAGATCCAGATACTCTTGATACATGGTTTTCATCTGCATTATGGCCTTTTTCAACATTAGGCTGGCCAGAAAATACGGAGGAGTTAAAATACTTCTATCCTACAGATGTATTAGTGACAGGATATGACATAATCTTTTTCTGGGTTATAAGAATGGTGTTTTCAGGCTTGGAGTATATTGGTGAACTGCCTTTTGAAAATGTGTTCTTTACAGGTCTTGTAAGAGATTCTCAGGGAAGAAAGATGAGTAAATCCCTTGGAAATGGAATAGACCCTCTTGACTTAATTGAACAGTATGGAGCAGATGCTTTGAGATTTTCCCTAGTAACTGGAAATACACCTGGAAATGATATGAGATTTTACATTGAAAGAGTTGAGTCTAGCAGGAACTTTGCAAACAAATTATGGAATGCATCTAGATTTGTTCTAATGCATTTAGATAGTACTAATACTCCTGAAGGTGGAGAAAAACTACAGCTTTCAGAGGAGGATAAATGGATTATTTCAAGAGCTAATACTGTAACAAAGGAAGTAACTGAAAACTTGAGAAAGTTTGAATTAGGTATAGCAGCACAAAAGATATATGATTTCACTTGGAATGAATATTGTGACTGGTATATTGAAATGGTTAAACCAAGATTATTCAGTGAAGACTTGGAGGATAAAGAAACAGCAAAATATGTACTCTTAGCAGTACTAAAAGATATATTAAAGCTTCTACATCCATTTATTCCATATATCACAGAGGAAATATGGGGGCATTTGCCAGGAAAAACTAATGACCTAATTGTTGAAAGCTGGCCTGTATATGATGAGAATAAAGACTATAATGATGCAGAAAAGTTTATAGAATTCATAATGGAAGCAGTTAAAAGCATAAGAAACATTAGAGCAGAAATGAATGTAGTTCCTTCAAAAAAAGCAAAGGCTATATTTATGACTACTGATAGTGAATTAAAGAGTATTCTTGGCTCATCAGAAAGATTTTTCAAAACTCTTGCATCTGCTTCAGATATTGAGATAGTAGAAGGTAAGGAAAATATCAGTGATGATGCTATGTCAGCTGTAGTAGGGAATTGTACTATTTTCTTGCCACTAGAAGAGTTAGTTGATATAGAAAAGGAAATAGAGAGATTAGAAAAAGAAAGAGAAAAGCTTGAAGGCGAGATTAAGAGAGTAAAGGGGAAGCTATCGAATGAAGGCTTTGTTAGCAAAGCTCCAAAGCAAGTAATTGAACAAGAAAAAGAGAAAGAGATAAAGTATCAGCAAATGATGGAAAAGGTATTAGATAGATTAACTAGCCTAAGAAAATAGGATACAAAAAGTGAAAATAAAGCATAAAAACTCATCGGCTTTTATCTATAGCTGATGAGTTTTGTTGTTACATTTTATTAATAAAAATCAAATAAAGTTAAAAAATTTTAAATATTCAAAAAACTATCGAGGTGGTATAATATAGAAAATGGGGGTGAAGCTAGGTTGAGAAAAAAGAATTTTTCGATTAAACTGTTTTTATTTTTTATAATTTCGTTTTTACTTATTTCACTAATGCATATAAGCTTCAATGCAATAATTATGGCTAGACAACCTTCACAAAATTGGAGTAGGAGTTTTATAGTAAATACCACTTCTTATGCAAGAGAAATTGTAGCAGATATGACTGAGGAAGGCAATATAATAATTTTATCACCAGTAAATGAAGGTAAAGAAAGGCTAAAGATAACAAAGCTTAAAAGAAATATGCAGGTTGAAGATGAATATGAGGCTAGTATTGATAAGCTAAATATAAATCGAATTTACTCTGAGGATATACAGCTTGTGGGAAAAAAATTGTATTGGAGAGATAATAAAGAAAATATCCTGTACACATCAGTTTTAGATGATAAAAGCAAGAAATTTGGTCAGGTCCATGAGCTTCATAAAAATGTCATAGACTTTGATATAACTGAGGATAATAGGTATTTAGCAGTTGTGTTTTCAGATGGTAAAGTAAGCATTTATGAAGATTTAAATGGAGAAATTAATGAACTTGGAGGCCCTTCTGATTTAAGCAAAGTACAAATGGTTAACATAAAGACTAATAATAGTGTTGTATATTTACAAACGGTTGCATTTAAAGAGAATGATTCAAAAAAAGAAGTTTATATCGCTGAATATAAGGATAGTAAATGGGATAGCTCATTGTTTATGACATCTATGCTTGAAGTAAAGAACCAGATAAAGGATATAGCATTAGCGATAGATAAAGATTATGTCTATTCCATTTCATCTGTTCAAGGAGATGATAAAACTAGCTATACTTATATAATTAATGGATATAGTAAAGGAACTAAGGAACTTTTTGATGAACTGAAGACTAGATGGGCAATAGACGTAAAGGTTAGGGAGTTTTCAAGTACGCCGGTTATGTTGGACAATCAGCATAATGGAGTGACAGTATTCACTACAGCACCTAGCAACTTAGATCCCAGAACTGCTGATTCAAATGTTATAAAGCTTAATCTTATAAAAGACGGATTCAATAGTGCTGAGCTAGTATCCAATACTAACAAGTGGTCTAATCAAGTAATTGTTTTGAGAGATAATAATGATGATTATGTATTGTGGAATGAATCTGGAGGCTTTGGATCTACAGTAGTTATGGGAACAAGCAATGATGAAGTTGTTCTAAAGGATAATGCAAAACTGACAACGGAAGATGTTAAAGGAGCCATTGCAGAAGAAGCTCCATATCTAGTAAATCTGCTAATAGTTTCTGTAGGGGCAAGATTATTTAATATTTTTCCTTCGATTATATGGCTATTGTGTATGTTTATGTGGTATAGCGTAATGGAGAAAAAATACAACCTATATTTATTCATAGGCATGATAATTCACTTCATATTTCAGATTACTTCAATGGACTTTTACTATAAAAAAGCATACATTATGCCTGAATTTCTTACTTTAGATTCAGTTAAATATGGGATACCTTTATTGTTTGCAGTATTGGCTGGATTCTTTGCCTTTACTTATAAAAAAGAAGCTGATGAGCCTCAGGGCTATAAAGTGTATGCAATGTTTTTAATGTATTATCATATTTTTATTAATTATCTATTTACACCGTACCTATTTTAAACACTAGCCAAGTTAGCACCTTTCTATATTGTACAAAACAAAAATTAAGTATACAATATAGAAGATAAAACTTACAGGAGTGAGAAGATGAACTACAGAGAAGCTATAGAATATATACATGGGACAAAAAAATTTGGTAGTAAGCTCGGGCTTGACAACATAAGAGAATTGTTGGGATTACTAGGTAATCCACATAATGACCTTAAATTTATCCATGTGGCAGGTACTAATGGCAAGGGGTCTACATCATCTTTTATTGCAAATATCCTTGTAGAAGGAGGATATAAAGTAGGATTATTTACATCGCCCTATTTAGAGGTATTTAACGAGAGAATGAGGATAAATAATCAAGACATAGATGATGACAGCTTAGCTAAAATAACCTTAAAAGTAAAGGAAAAGGTTGATGTAATGCTAGCTAAGGGTATGACTCACCCAACAGAATTTGAAATAGTAACTGCTATAGCTATGCAATATTATAAAGAAGAAAATGTTGATTTTGTCGTTCTTGAGGTAGGTCTTGGGGGTAGATTTGACTCTACAAATGTCATTGAAAGCTCCTTAGCATCGGTTATTACAACTATTTCAATGGATCATACGGATATACTAGGTGATACCATAGGAAAAATTGCCTATGAAAAGGCAGGAATAATAAAGGATAATGGGTTTATAATTAGCTATCCACAGGATAAAGAAGCGCAGGAAGTTATAATTAAAGTAGCAGAAGAGAAAAATGCCAAGCTTGCATTTGTTCCTATAGTAAATTTAGAGATTATAGAGGCTACTGAATTTGGAAGTAAATTTAGCTTTGAATATAAAAATATTAAGATGCCTGATTTAGAAATTCAGCTTATAGGCACACATCAGCTACAAAATGCGGCAACTGCATTAACAACAATATTGGCTCTTAGAGAAGAAGGATATATGTCTATAACAGATGAAGCCATTAGAAAAGGTCTGAAGGGAACAAAGTGGAGTGGAAGGCTTGAGGTTTTAAGAAGAAATCCAACATTTCTCATTGATGGTGCCCATAATATTCAAGGTATACAGGCACTTAAAAAGACTTTAAAGGACATATTTAGCTATGACAGGCTTATATTAGGTGTGGCTATATTAGCAGATAAGGATGTAGACCATATGATAGAAGAACTAGTTCCAATTGCAGATAAGGTAGTTGTTACAGAGGCTAATATATTTAGAGCAATGAAGGCAGATGACTTGGCAGCAAAAATTAAAAAATATAATGGTAATATAATTATAGAAAGTAATATAGAAAAAGCTGTACAAATAGCCTTTGAACAAGCAACTGAAAAGGATTTGATTGTATTTTCTGGTTCTTTGTATTTAATCGGAGATGTGAGAACAATAGTAAATAAAATGCAGTAATCATATTTATACTCTTTATTGAATAAAATAGTATTATTCTATTCAATAGGAGGGGTTGGCAATCGTACTAGAGTTTAGGCGGTATAAAAGATTAGATGATAAAGAACTAATAGAAACAACTCTTGACATAATTAGTGAGATAAAGCAAATGCCTTATGAATATGATGATTATAGATATATGTCACAAATTGCAATACTTAATAACCTAATAAAGGAAATAAAGCTAAGAGATTTAACAGTAGAAAAAAATACAATGATAAAGAATATATTGCTAGATTTCAAATAGATGCTATATGCATCTATTTTTTTCTCCTAATCACAAAATCACAAAAATAAATATAAAGCATAGACTGATATATAAGTGAATTGGGAGAGGTGATAAGTTTGGAGCTGCGTGGAAATAAACTTATAGTTGCAAATACAGGTAGTGATTCAATATCTATTATCAATATTGATACTTATAGCTTATTAGATACTATATATCTCAGTGAGTCAATGAAAATAAAGGATAAAGAAACCTCCAACGGGCCATATGTAGGACCTCATCATATATGCTTTAAAGAGGATAATATTATTTACTCTGCAAATTCTTATAACAATAGTGTATATAAAATAAATATTACTTTTAAAAAAACAGAGGACATGGTATTTGTAGGCAGCTTTCCTAGTCATTTAGTTCGTCACAACGGTTTAATATATGTAACAAATAGCGATTCGAATTCAATATCTGTAATAGAAGAAAGTGCATTTAATGTAATTGAGAATATTCCAGCAGGTGAGAGACCTCATGATATAAAAGTAGATAAAATAAACAACAGATTATTTATTTCAAATAACAATGGATATAGTATAGATATAATTGATTTGTCTCAAAATACTGAAAGAAAAATCAAGTTGAAATATAATCCAGTTCATGTTGCTATTGATGATGATATTATGTTTGTATTATCCCCGCCTTCTAATGGTATGGTAGATAGTAAACTAATAATATATTCATTGAAGGAAGAAAAGGAAATTAAAGTGATTGACGTACAGGGAGTAATAGTCGATATGGTTATTACAGAGGATAAAAAAACAGCATATGTAACTAATGTAGAGGATGGCTATTTGTATGAAGTCGATTTATTTGAATATAAAATAAGGTCTGCATATAACATAGGTGGGATGCCAAACAATATAATAAAGAAGAATGATGAACTATTTATTTCTGATGCGCTTAATAATAGGGTTGTGATTTTTAATTATCCTAAGAGTAAAATAATATGCAGCTTAAATGTTGGTATTGAACCTAATGGTTTAATCATAATTTAATCATCAAAGAAATAACAAGAAAAAAATAGCCTGCATCTAGCAGGCTATTCATCTATTAACAGTTCTATTATTTTTTTGTAAATTTCATGAGGACTTTCTTTCCAGTTATTGCATATCATTTTTGCCTGTTTATTTGAAACGACATTTAATGACATACTAAATAAATTAATGTCTTTTTCTATTACCTTTAAATTTACAATATATTCTGATTCATTTTTTTTATAATAATTTCCGACGATTTGGCTATCCTTTATCATTTCTTCTTTTTTCTTTTGATATTTTTTGTTTACCTCATCTTTTAGGGATTGAGGTATCCTATCGTTGAAAAAGCTAAGAGTATCCCTTCCTGCACGGGACAGATGATAGTACTCTTGTCCATCCTTTGTAGAAAACTCAATAAATTTAGAGCTTACTAGTTCACTTATAAACTGTTGCGCTAGGAAATAATTCATATAGTTATTTTCTAGTAAAAATTGAGTAATTTCTGAGTTGTTCATTGGGATTTCAGCATTATCTAGTATGTATAAAATAAGAAGCTTATACTGTGCTAATTCTTTACTATTGTCAACAAACATATTTATCACCTTCTAAACCATAAATGGCATATTTTGGATTGAAATTACTTATACATCTGATAATGAATTACATAAATATAAAAAATCATAATATAAGGTATATTATATCATAAAAAAAAGAGAAGCGGTATAATGCCACTTCTCTTTTTTTTATATTTTTACTTATATTGTTATTTACCTGCTAAGCTTCTTTGAGCTGTTTCTACTAATCTCTTAGTCATATAACCGCCAACGTATCCATTTTGTCTTGAGCTTAGGTTTCCTTTATCTATTGATTCATAGTTAGTTAAACCTAGCTCGCTAGCGATTTCAGCTTTCATTTGGTTTAAAGCCATTCTTGCTTCAGGAACTACTATTCTATTTGATCCAGCCATGTTTTTCCCTCCAAATAGATTTTTTTATAATGCAACATCATCTTGATGTTGTATTAATAATATAACCAGCAGACATACTCTATATTCTAGCAATTAATACTAAGGAAGGATAGTATATAGAAAAAATTAACAAAATTTTACATTTGAAATCGTAAATGTAACCGAATTGTCATCAATATAATATAGCTTAAACAACTTATTTTCAATATAATAATATTATAGATATAAAGTTTAAAAAAATGCAATCAATTACAAAGGAGGAGAAAAATATTGAGGAAAACAATTAAATTCATTTCAATTGCATTAATTCTTTTATTGTTAGTAGCAGGATGTTCAGGAAATACTAGTAAAACAAAAGCAGATAATGATTCTATGTCAGACAATCAAGCTCAGCAAAATAATGAAGGAAAAGTAGATAACAATGAAAATGAACAAGAGAAAGATGAAGAAGAAAATAGCTATGTAGATCCAAAAGAAAAAATTGATTTGTCTCTTAAACCAAATGAAGCAGGACAGATAATGGTGCTTATGTATCACAATATAGGAAAAGAAGAGGCCGAATGGGTTAGAACTCCAGAAAATTTCAAAAAAGATTTAAAAACACTATATGAAAAGGGATATAGACCTATTAGCCTTGAGGATTTTGTCAATAATAATATCAATGTTGAAGCTGGGTTAACACCAGTAGTATTAACTTTTGATGATGGAAATCAGAACAATTTCAATATCATTGAGAAAGATGGAGAAAAAATAGTTGACCCTGATTGTGTAGTAGGAATTTTAGAGGAATTTAGCAGAGAGCATCCAGATTTTCCGTTAAAGGCTACATTTTTTGTATTTGGTTCAAATCCTTTTAGACAGCCAGAATTAGTAGAATACAAATTAAACTATTTAGTAGAAAAAGGA
This sequence comes from Proteiniborus sp. MB09-C3, assembly GCF_030263895.1. Lineage (NCBI taxonomy): Bacteria > Bacillati > Bacillota > Clostridia > Eubacteriales > Proteiniborus > Proteiniborus sp. MB09-C3. The sequence goes on along the minus strand of NZ_CP127161.1, from coordinate 3,063,841 downwards.
TTTGATATCGGAAACCATACATTAGAGCATAATGATATGTCCAAGATTAATGATGCTAATAAGATTCAAAAGGTTATAGGTGAGCAGGCAGCATTTTTAGAAAGCTATGTTTCAGGCTATAAAGTAAACACCTATGCACTTAGCTACGGTGCAAGGCCTAAGGATAAATCATTGTATTCATATCTTCAGAAAGGAGAATATGAAGGAAAATCTTATGAAAACATTGCAGTCTTAAATGTTGGCTGGGACCCATCTGTATCACCTATAGATAAAGCCTTTGATCCTTATTCAATACATAGAGTAAGGGCAAGTGAAACGAAGGTAGATGGTGTTGGAATGTATGACTGGCTTGCAGTAATGGATAAAAATCCAGATAGAAGATATATAAGCGACGGAAATCCAGATATAGTGACAGTTCCAAAAAAACTGGAAGAAAAAGTGGACAAGGATAAGCTAGGCGATAAAGAACTTTATATTTATGAGGAGTAGGGTTTCCTACTCCTTTTGCCTTAATAAAAATTGTGTATTTATATTTTATTTCTCTCCAATTACTTTTTGAGAAATATACAGCAATATAGACGAAAAAGGAAGCAAAATAATAGTGGTTACTATATTGAATATTGTATGAGCATTAGCTATCTGTCTCGCAGGATTATTAGGAGATAATTTTACAACAAATGCACAAAAATAATCAATTAAAAAATAAAAAATGATTACACCAGATAAATTAAACAGTACATGCACAAAAGCTGCCTGTTTACCTACTTTATTTGTCGCAAGACTTCCTATAACAGTATCTACACAGGTACCAATGTTTTGACCCAAAATAATTGGAATTGCAGATTCAATGCTTATAATATTACTAGCAGTCATTACCTGAAGTATAGTTATACCAGTTGTGCTGCTTTGAATAACAGCAGTTAATATAAAGCCTGCCAATATTGACATGCCTTTACTTCTGCTAAGATATCTTATAATACTAAAAAAGAATTTTGTAGATTTAATTTGAGATATAGAATAAGTGATTACATCCATGCCTGCAAAGATAAAAGCTAGACTTAACACGATTTTCCATATTATATGATGTTTTTTATTTCTCAAAACAATCATCAACAATATTCCTGCCATAAAAAGATATATTGAAATATTTTGAACTTCAAAGGCTAATAATTGGGCAGTAAATGTGGTTCCGATATTTGCTCCCATTATTATAGGGATAGAGTTATATATGCTTAATAGATTTCCATGAACTAAGCTAATAACAATAATCGTGGTTGCACTACTGCTATGAAGAAGGGCAGTGATAAAAATACCTATAAAAACTCCACCTATTTTACTTGATGTAATCTTATCTATTCTATGCTTTATTTTATATGAGATAACTCCTTCAAAGGATTTAGACATCTGACTAATACCAAATAGAAACAATGTAAGCCCTCCAGCAATACCTAAAAATGAAACAAGATAAATATTTCTCATCAGACTAGCTTCCTCCTATACAAAATCTTTACAAGCATATAATTAATGTATATGTCTGTTTTTTTTGACTAATACAAAAAAGGTGTAAGCTATCTAACAAACTATCTTAATTCTGTATAGGCAGATTATTTTTTCTTCAATTGTAAATAATAATTGTGACTATAAAAACAAAAAAGAGGTGGGAAAATGGATAAAAGACTCAATACTGCAGAACTAAAACACAATATTAAACAGTTTTTAGATGAAAACAATCTAGCTTCATTAGCCACATGCGGAAACAATATACCTAGATGCAGCCCTGTACAATATTTTACTGGAGATAATATGGACATATATGTGATATCCTCTGGAGGGGACAAATTCAACAATATTCAGGATAATCCCAATGTGTGTCTACTAGTGAATACAGAGTATTTAGATTATAAAAAGATAAAGGGAGTGCAGGTATTTGGCCAGGCGCATACTAGTCTGAAGCATTCAGATTTAGTAGATGAAGCTAAAAAGCATGCTCCATATGAGCAGCTATTAGCTATAGAAAAAGATTGGATAAATATTATTAAAATAATACCTGATGAAATAGTATATCTAGATGCCTTGAATGGAGACAGGACTAAGCAAATCCTCAAGAACGATCAGGTCATAGAAAAGCAGGATAGAGTGCTATCTATGCATTAAGCTGTGGCATCCACAGCTTTTCAGATATTATACTTTTTCTTTTTTCGTACAAGTGTTGATAAATCTATGTCTAAATAATCGGATGCTTCTTTTAAAGTTCTAAATTTATCTATAGCTTCTTTTACTAAATGAGCTTCGTAGCTTTCAAGTTTTTGCTTGAGATTGCCCTGCTCTATACTTTCTTTACTTAAGCTTCTAACAAAAAAACTTTCATAATTGATTTTTGACTTATCTAAAATTTGCTCATAAAACATTTCCGGTTCAATACAATTTTTGTCTGATATTACGACTAGTCTTTCTACTAGGTTTTTCATTTCTCTTATATTTCCAGGCCAATCATAGATTAAGAACAGTTCTAGAGTTTTAGAAGCAAAATACCTACTGTTTCCATACTGTTCATTGAACTGATTTAAAAATTCCATAGCTAAAGGTATAATATCTTCTTTTCTATGTCTCAAAGGTGGTATAGTTACATTTATAACATTTAGACGATAGTATAAATCAATACGAAACCTTTTCTGCTCAACTAATTCTAATAGATCTGCATTTGTAGCAGCTATTATTCTACAATTAAAGTTAATAACTTTACTGCCTCCAATTCGATACATTTTCTTATCCTGTATAGCACTTAATAGCTTTACCTGCAAGCTATAAGGCATATCGCCAATTTCATCTAAAAAAAGAGTTCCATTGTTCGCTAATTCAAATAGCCCAGCTTTTCCATTTCTGCTAGCTCCAGTAAAAGCTCCTGCCTCATATCCAAACAACTCAGATTCTAGTAAGTGCTCAGGAATAGCTCCACAGTTGATTTTTAAAAAAGGGCCTTCTTCACTTCTTTTACTTATTTTGTGTATATAATTAGCTAAAAAGTCTTTGCCAACCCCAGTTTCTCCAAGTATGAGTACAGAACTGTCTATATTTGCCACCTTAAAAGCTTTTTCATAAATATCGGTCATGGGTTTGCTTTTAGTAACTAAAGGCTGTGAGTGGTTGTTCTCTTCTAGCTGCTTTAGTTTAGCTTTATAACTTAAGGCTAAAGATTTTTCTGCTTCGAGTCTTTGCCTTAGTAGTTCAAGTTCAGAAACATCTCTTATAACAGAAACCACCATTTTAAGCTGATTATTAGAATCAAGAACTGGGCTGCCAGAAACGAGGCAGCTTTTTCCATGGTAATAGTGATTTAAGGTTGAGGAAGGCGATTTGGTTTCTAGTACCTTAGCGCAGCAAGAGTTAGGGACAATTTTGTGACTCATTAGATAGTATACAGTTTTACCGATAATATCATATCTTTTTAGCCCTGATAATGATAAAAATGCATCATTTACAAACAATGTTTTACCCTTCTCATCAGTTACAAAAATCCCATCCTGTAAATTATTTAACATTGATTGATAAAGATATATTTTTTCATTGGATTCATTTAATTGCTTGAGTAAAAACTCATAATTTGAGAAATCATAGCAGAATACTAAAAAATTATCCTTCATTAGATTAGGAATGCATTTTGTTTGAACAGCAATTTCTTGTCCCAAAGAAGTTCGTATTTTTTTTATTTCAGAATCAGCTTTCAAAGTAAAGCTTTTAATATGTGGCAGAAAAAGCTCTAAATTTTTGTTCAAAACGCTTTCCTTTGAGTATTGTAAAATCCTTGAGAAGTCATCATTAAGGTATTGTACCTTATACTCTTTATTTATTATTGCAAAGCCAAATGGTGCAGTACCTACAGATGTAAAAGTATTATTCATTGGTAAAACATTCCTCCTTTTGTGTACAGTTTTGCTATTAAGCTATATATGCAAATTTGCATATAAAAAATTCCAAAATTTAAAGTAGATAACAAGTGTAGCTGCTGATATTTTCAAAGAAAAATCATGCTATACTTACAATATACATCGAACATTGTCGAATCTTTGCACTTAGATTGTTACATAGTATATGCAAAAATGCAAGTGATATTTTTTGTGAATAGGCAGATTTGCATATAAATACGGAAAAATAATCGATAAAACAACAATAAAAAAATAGATGAATTTTTATAAGCTAGTAAATAACAAGTGTATAGAAAAATATAATTGATTTTTTCTAAGTTGGCATCTAAATTGCTATTATATATATCCGTAAAACAAAATAAGAAGGAGGAAAAGTCAATGAGAGAAGTTGTTATTGTAAGTGCAGCAAGAACGCCTTTTGGAAAATTTGGTGGTACTTTGAAGAATTTTAAAGCAGTTGAATTAGGATCTATTGCAATTAAAGAAGCTCTAAAGAGAGCTAGTATTACTGGGGATCAAGTAGATGAAGTTATAATGGGAATGGTAGTACCAGCAGGTGCAGGACAAGTTCCTGGAAGACAAGCTTCTATTCTTGCAGGTATTCCATCAGAGGTACCAGTATTCACAATCAATAAAGTATGCGGTTCTGCACTAAAGGCAGTTACTTTAGCTGCACAAATCATTAAATCAGGAGATGCGGACATAGTAGTAGCAGGTGGAATGGAAAGCATGAGTAATATACCTTACATTTCTCCTAATACAAGATGGGGAAGTAAAATGGGTAATGTAAACTTAGTGGATGCCATGATTAATGATGGCCTTTGGTGTCCGGAAAACGATGTCCATATGGCAGTAATAGGTGGACAAGTTGCAGCGGAATTTGATGTCTCAAGAGAAGCACAAGATAAGTGGGCATATAGAAGTCAAATGAGATGGCAAAAAGCAGAAGAAGAAAATAAGTTTGAAGATGAAAGAGTTAAAGTAGAGATTAAGAGCAAAAAAGGTACAACGATATTTGAAAAAGATGAATTTCCAAGACCTGAAACTACTTTAGAAACTTTACAAAATCTGCCTCCTGTTTTTTCAAAAGACGGCAGTGTTACAGCAGGAAATGCTCCAGGAGTAAATGATGGTGGTTCAGCAGTAGTTGTTATGTCAAGAGAAAAAGCAGATGCACTAGGTTTGAAACCACTAGCAGTTATAAAAGACTATGCTCAGGTATCACAACCATCAAAATATATAGCAACTGTTCCAGGATTGTCTATAAAGAAAATCTTAGATAAGAATAACATGACAGTTGACGATATGGATTTAATTGAAATAAATGAAGCTTTTGCAGCAGTGCCTTTAGTAAGCTGTAAGATTTTAGGAATGGACGAAGAAACAATGGATGAAAAGGTAAACGTCAATGGTTCAGCAGTAGCTGTAGGACATCCTATAGGAGCTTCAGGAGCTAGAATATTAATGACTCTTATATATGAATTAAAAAGACAAGGCAAGAAAAAAGGCGTATGTGCTATATGTAGTGGAATGGCCCAAGGAGATGCAGTTTACGTAGAAGTAGAATAGCAATTCAAATAGTTTTCCTGCTGTTTAATTTAAAATAAGAATTCCTCAAATTAAAATATATAATTAAAAATTAAAATTAAAGGAGAGGGAAATTGTATGTTAAAGAAGGTTAGTAATTTTTTAGTTAAAGTTGTAGAGAAATACATGCCAGACCCATATATATTTGCAGCCATATTGACTTTTGTAGTATATATTGCAGCATTAATATTTACTGATTCAAAGCCACTGGGATTAATCGATGCTTGGTCCAAAGGACTTTGGGGACTTTTAGTATTTACTATGCAAATAAGTATTGCCCTTGTGTTTAGTACAGCAATTATAAGAACGGAACCAGTAGATAAAATGCTGAAGAAAGTATGTAAAACAGCTAGAACTCCAGTTAGAGCATATTTTCTTGCTAGCTTTATTGCAGGAATATTCTCTTTGCTATCATGGGCTGCAGGATTAGTAGTTGGAGCAATAATGGCTAAGGAACTAGCTAAAAACGTAAAAGGATGTCATTATCCATTACTAGTAGCATCAGGATATTCAGGATTTTTAATATGGCATATGGGATATACAAGTAGTACTGCACTAAGCATAGCTACACCTGGTCACTTCCTAGAGGGAATGATTGGAATAATCCCTACTTCACAAACAATATTTGCACCTTTTAACATAATAACTGCTTTAGCGCTTTTAATCTTAACTCCTCTTCTAATGAGCAGACTAGCTCCAGAAAAAAAGGAAGATATAAAAGAAGTAGATCCAGCTATATTTGGAGACGATGAGTTAGCAGCAACTGTAGTTCTTGATAGAAGTAAAATGACTTTTGCTGATAAACTAGAAAATGCAAGAATTATAAATTTAGTACTAGGAATTGGTGCAGCTATATTTATGGTTAGATTTTTCGCTAAGGACGGCGGTTTAACTATGGATAGTACTAATATGAGCTTTTTAACAATAGCATTATTGCTAAACAAAACACCTAGACAATTTATTGATAACTGCGTAGAGGGTGGAAAATCTCTTGGTCCAATAGTTATGCAGTTCCCTCTATATGGAGGAATAATGGGTCTTATGATAGATTCAGGATTAGCAACAATTATATCGAATGCATTTGTTTCAATATCTACAGTTAAAACATTGCCGCTATTTTCACTTTTAAGTGCAGGCTTTATAAATTTCTTTGTACCATCTGGTGGAAGCCAATGGGCAGTACAAGGACCTATAATGATGGAAGCAGCTAAAACAATGGGAGCTGATCCTGCTAGAGTAGCAATGGCAGTTGCATGGGGAGATCAATGGACTAATATGATACAGCCATTCTGGGCTTTGCCTTTACTTGCTATAGCTAATATGAAGGCAAAAGATATAATGGGATATTGTATATTGGCACTTATACTTGGGGGCATCGCCTTCGGTTTAGGAATTACATTCATACCTTAATAGCTTTTTACAGCAGGAAAACTATTGCAAATATATTGATTGAACTTTTAAAATCTTGGAGGTGTAATAATGGCTAAAATAATGAGTGCAAAGGAAGCAGCAAGCTATATTAAAAGTGGCTCAGTAGTACACGCTGGTGGATTTTATGCTGTAGGAACACCAGATAATATAATAGATGAAATGATAGCACAGGGAGTAAAAGATATTACAGTTGTATCAAATGATGGAGGAACTCCAGATGAAGGAGTAGGCAAGCTTATATATGCTGGATGTGTAAAAAAATTTATCTGTTCATGGTGTGGACTAACTCCTATAATCCCGGAGTTGGTAGAAAAAGGAGAGATGGAGCTTGAATTAAATCCTCAAGGAACATTAGTAGAAAGAATAAGAGCTGCTGGATTTGGTTTAGGTGGGGTGTTGACACCAACAGGTCTTGATACAGCAATAGAGGAAAATGGATTAGGTAAGAGAATGAATCTAGATGGCAAAGACTGGCTGTATCACACGCCACTTAAAGCTAATGTAGCCATAGTAGAAGCCTATGCAGCTGATAAAAATGGAAATCTTATCTTTAGACGTACTCAAAGGAACTTCAATGATGTAATGTGTACAGCAGCTGATCTTGTTATTGCTTCGGTAGTTAATCCTATTGTAGAAATGGGAGAGCTAGATCCAGACTCAATAATGGTTCCAGGCACTTTTGTAGACATTTTAGTACAAAGGGAGGGTCAATAAATGGCAGGATTAAAACCAAGAGAAATTATTGCTAAAAGAATAGCATTAGAGTTTAAAGATGGTGATTTAGTGAACCTAGGGGTTGGTATACCAGGACTAGTTCCACAGTATCTACCTGAAGGAGTAAAGGTTTGGCTACATGCAGAAAACGGAATAATCGGGGGAGGACCTCCAGCAGTACCAGGAGAAGAAGATCCTTTCTTTGTGGATGCAAGTAAGCTGTTCTGTACTATTTTACCTGGCGGATGTGTCTTTGATAGTTCAATGTCATTTGGCATAATCAGAGGTGGACATTTAGATTACACCGTGCTTGGTGCTTTACAGGTTGACCAATATGGGAACTTAGCAAACTGGATAGTTCCTGGCGGCAAACTGGCAGGAATGGGAGGAGCAATGGATTTAGTTGCAGGAGCAAAAACTGTAATAGTAGCAACAGATCATTGTTCAAAGGATGGAAAATCGAAGATTCTTAAAGAGTGCACATTTCCACTTACTGGAGCTAAGGTAGCTGATTATATCGTAACTGATTTGGCATTCATGCAAGTAACAGAAAAAGGCCTAGTATTAAAAGAAGTAGCTCCTGGAGTATCTGTTGTAGATGTTCTATTAAAAACAGAGGCAGAATTAATAGTGGATCCAAAAGTAAAAGAAATGGCTATTTAAGGAGGAAAAAAATGATACCGAAAATTGGAGATACCTATTCGTTTAGAAAGACTTTCTCTGAGTCAGATGTGTATTTATTTGGAGGGATAATTGGAGATAGCAGTCCTTGGCATATAGATGAAGTATTTGCTAGAAATAGCAGGTTTGGCAAAAGGCTTGTATATGGAATGCTAACAGCTAGTTTATTCTCAACAATAATCGGAAGATATTTTCCTGGATATGTATATCTATCTCAAGATGAATCTTTTAGAGGACCTGTATTTATTGGAGACACAATAGAAGCTTCAGTAGTAGTTACAGAGGTTACAGAGAAGGGAAAAGTTACATTACAGTGTAAATGCACAAATGAAAAGGGCGAAGAAGTGCTAGTAGGAACTGGAAAAATCATAAAATTAAATGATTAAATATAAAAAATTTGTGAGTCAGAGGCTGTCCTTTGACTCACCTTTATAATTATAAACTTTATACAATGGCAAATCACAATGAGATGATAGTACTCTAAAGGACAAAAAACACATCAGCTGAAATTGAAACTGATGTGTTTAATTAAGTAATTTTATTGCTCAGTTAATGCTTTTGAGTATCAACAAATCTTTCTATTCTTTTTAAGGCTTCGACTATATTATCCATAGACGATGCATAGCAGGCTCTAATAAAACCTTCACCACAATCTCCAAAAGCATTACCTGGTACAGTAAGCACCTTTTCTGTCATAAGAAGCTTTTCACAGAATTCATCAGAGTTCATGCCTGTTGGCTTAATACTTGGGAATACGTAAAAGGCTCCTAAGGGTTCAAAACAATCTAATCCCATCTTTCTAAAACCATTAACAAGCACTCTTCTTCTCCTGTTATATTCTTTAACCATTTCCCTGACACCATGTTCACCATTTTTTAATGCTTCAATAGCTGCATATTGAGAAACTGTTGGGGAGCACATTATGGCATATTGATGAATTTTTTTCATGGCTTCGACTAATATATGATGTCCACACACATATCCAAGTCTCCAACCTGTCATAGCAAAAGCTTTAGAAAACCCATTGATAACTATAGTCTTATCCTTCATTTCTGGAAAACTAGCTATAGAAGCATGTTCTCCAGAATAGGAAAGCTCCGCATAAATTTCATCAGAAATTACTATTAATTCTTTGTCCTTTAACACTTCAACAATTTCACTTAGCTCCTGTCTAGTCATTATGGCTCCTGTTGGGTTATTAGGGAATGGAATGATGACTACCTTGGTTTTTGGAGTAATAGCTTTTTCTAGCATTTCAGGAGTGAGTTTAAATTCATTCTCTTCCCGAAGCTCTAGTACCTTTGGAGTTGCACCTGTAAAAGTCGTACATCCCTTATAGGCTACAAAGCTTGGCTCCGGAATAATGACTTCATCACCAGGACCTACCAAAGCTCTGAGTGCAATATCTATACCTTCACTTCCACCCACAGTAACTATTATTTCGTTATCAGGATTATATAAAAGATTAAATCTCCTGTTTAAATATTTTGATATTTCAACACGCAGTTCAATGAATCCAGCATTAGAAGAGTAATGAGTATGACCTTCTTCAAGAGAATATACTCCTGCTTCCCTTATATTCCATGGAGTAACGAAATCAGGCTCTCCTACTCCTAAAGATATAACATCCTTCATTTCATTAATCATGTCAAAATATTTTCTTATACCAGATGGGGGCATGTTTTTTATATTATCTAGAATCATATTTTCTAGTATCATATAATCAATACCTCTCTTCTATCTATTTGTTTTGGTTTAAATACTGTACCATGCTCCTTATATTTTTTAAGGATAAAATGTGTAGACGTACTAAGTACGTATTCCTGCACTGCTAGCTTCTGAGATACAAAAAGAGCAACTTCCTTCATGGTTTTTCCTTCAACAATTACTGTTAAATCAAAATCTCCTGACATAAGATAACAAGCTTTTACCTCAGAAAATTTATATATTCTTTCAGCTACCTTATCAAAACCTTCTCCTCTTTGTGGAGCAATTTTAACCTCGATTAAAGCAGTAACTGTTTCCTTACCAGTATTCTCCCAGTTTATGAGAGTAGTAAAGCCAGCTATTATACTCTTTTCCTCAAAATCACGAATAGCTTCTCTAACTTCTTCAACTGTTTTTCCAGACATGACAGCTATTTCTTCATCAGTATACCTACTATTTTTTTCTAAAATCTCAAGAATTTCTTCCACTTTAACCCTCCTATTTAACCCTTCTATTTTTTGTAATAAAAAAATCCTGCATCCCAGAAAGGGACGAAGGATTTACTTCGCGGTACCACCCTAATAAGCAAATAGATTGCTCACTTAGCTAGAATATATAGATATATTCCATCCCCTATAACGTGAGGACACGTCACTAGCTACTTTAAGAGTGCAAATTCTTAGTTCGCAGTGTGAGATTCAAAGACTGCTTCCATAAAGTTCCCTTGCTAAAGTTTCACCATTCTCCAGCTCTCTAAAAAGTTTCCTTAATGTACTACTTCTTATCATCATCTTTCAAAATTATATATTCCTTATATTATAACCATAAAGAAGTTTATTATCAATAGCTATTAACTAGTATTTTTGCTTGCTTTTTTCACTGATAAAACATTATGAACTATGGAAGTCACAGCTTTTTTATTTTTATAAGTAATAATACTAGAACAGAAGAATAAATTATAATAACAATATTTTAAGGAGGGGAAGAATGAAGGTTTATATATTAAATAAAAAAGTTGCTATAAAAGTAACCGCAGTATTGATACTTCTAGTTGTATCAATCATGTTTACTGGAGTTATAAAAGAAAATGGAATTAGGAGCGTTTTTTCACCTGCTAGGGAACTGCCAATATACTATGTTGATACTCCTGAAAAAAAGATAGCAATTAGCTTTGATGCAGCATGGGGGACAGATTTTACTAATGATATATTAGACACTCTGGACAAGTATAATGTGAAAACCACCTTTTTTCTTGTAGATTTTTGGGTAAAAAAATATCCTGAAGTAGTCAAAGAAATAGATAGGAGAGGACATGAAATTGGAAATCATTCAACAAACCATCCATACATGTCTAAGCTAGATGATATCCAGATAATTAAGGAAATAAAAACAACAGAAGACAGCATAAAAAATGTTACAGGCAAAAAAACCATATTATTCAGACCACCTTTTGGTGATTATAATGATAGATTAATAAGAGTTTGTAGAGAAAATGGGTACTATGTAATACAATGGGATGTAGATTCACTTGACTGGAAAGAATTCGGAGTTCAGCCCGTAGTAGATAGAGTTACTAGAAATGTAAAAAATGGTTCAATAGTTCTTTTTCATAACAATGCTAAGTATGTATCCGAATATTTGCCTATTATCCTAGAAAAGCTACAGACCGATGGCTATAAAATAGTTCCTATATCAGAGCTTATTCATAAAGATGATTTCTATATTGATAATAATGGAAAGCAAATCAAAAAGCAGTAAAGTAAGACTTTTAAGCCTTACTTTACTTTTTTATGACCTAACCCGATTTTCTGAAAACTTTTATCGGAAAGTGACCTAACCTGATTTTTGTTATTACGATCTTCCTAGATGAGTATACTTATCTGTGTTTTCATTTTCCATCATTTTAGTGATATGGTCATCTCTATCTCTTAGGTCAAGCTCCATGTCCTTGGCTAACTCTTCTTTAAAGCTTTGAAAAGCCTGCCTTGCATTAGGAGAAATATTTTTATTTTTCATTTTATCACCTCTCAATTATTCTTTGATTAATTTCAAAAAATATTATTGGAATTTAACGGAACTAGGAAAACGATGTGTCATTTACACATAAAAAAACATGTAAAGGTAAACCTATATTCATAGGATTTTTTACCCGTCTTCTTTTTTAAAGACTTTACAAGGAGAGCTGATATGATGAAAACAGATGGAGTGAATATTACAGGTATTACATGTGATTCAAGCAAGGTGCAGAAGGGATTTGCTTTTGTTGCAATAAGTGGAAAAAGTAAGGATGGTAACCAGTACATAGATGAGGCAATAAAAAGAGGGGCAAGTATTATTTATACAGAGGATGGTATTAAAACTGGCTGCATACCTGTAATAAAGGTTGAAAATTCCAGAAAAAAGCTAGCGGAGTTACTTAACCAATATTATGACTATCCATCGCAAAAAATTATATTAGTTGGAATAACTGGCACCAATGGTAAAACTACTACTTCTTATATACTAGAGCACATTCTAAAAGAAGCAGGATTTAGAACTGCTGTCATCGGGACATTAGGTATCAAGTTTGGTGAAAAACATATACCTACAAACCTAACAACTCCAGATCCTGAAGTTTTATTTTATGCACTAAACGAAATGGCAAAAGAAAAGGTTGAAGTAGTCATTATGGAAGTATCATCCCATGGACTGAAACTAGAAAGAGTTTATGGATTAGACTTTGATATGGCTATACATACTAATATTGGTTATGATCATATGAATTTTCATAAAACTAAGAGTGATTATATAAAATCAAAAAAAATGCTGTTTGATTCATTGAAGAAAAATGGAATTTCGATAATCAATTTAGATGATAATGAAGGGCTAAAGCTTATAGAAGGAAATACAAATACAATAGCAGTTACCTATGGATTAAATCCTAAGTCTAGTATTACAGCGTCTAGCCTAAAGCTACTAGATGGTATCAATTTCAATCTATGTATACAAAGAGGATTGACGGCATTAAATAGCGCGGAGATTGAGCCTATGGAACTACCTATATTTCTGAAATTAATAGGAAGACATAACATATATAATTCCTTGGCTGCTATTAGTGGAGCTCTTTGTTTTGGTGTACAACCTTTTGAAATAGCTAAATCATTAAGTAAATTTACCGGAATAGATAGAAGGCTTAGTATAATATTTGATAAAAACTATTTAATAATTGACGACTTTTGTCATAACCCGTCTGGTTATGAAGTTATTTTTGAAACTATTCAATCATTAGATTTTAACAGGTTAATTATAGTTAATTCCATAAGAGGAAATAGAGGGGTACAGATCAACAGAAATAATGCAAAGATTATAGGCTCTTGGTGTGATACTATGAAAAATGTAAATCTTATTTTGACACTTAGCAAAGATGCAACAGGAGTTGAGGATAATGTGAGAAGGGGAGAGATTCTAGCCTATAAAGCTACTTTAGATAAAATGAGAGTTAAATATGTAATTAATGATACATTAGTGGATTCTTTGCAAGAGGCATTAAGAATAGTAGAGAAAAATGATTTGATACTAATGCTAGGAGCTCAGGGCATGGATGAGGGAAAAAAGATTATAAAAAAATTGCTTCACATAGATTAGACTTATTCTGAATAGGAATAAGTTTTTTTCTTTAAATAAGCTTAAAAATAATAAATTGTGGTATTTTAGAAGGAATTTTCCTTTTTGTGTCTAATAAACACTATAGAATATTATTCTATGACATTGTTCTTATTTTTATTTTACTAATGATCTAAAAAAAATTCATATTATTGAGAAATACAGAATAAACATATTTTAGATTAAAAAAACATAAGAATAGGAAGGGGAGTGGGGTTTGATGGCTGACAAGGTAATTGATTCGAATTCAATAACCGTAGTGGGCAAGATAATCAATGATAAGGAGTTTAGTCATGAAATGTATGGGGAGGGCTTTTATTCTTTTGATTTAGAGGTACCTAGACTAAGTGACTATTCTGATGTGTTACCAATTACAATTTCTGAAAGACTTTTAGTTAATATGGATCTTAAACCAGGGGTAAATGTAGTAGTTGAAGGACAGCTAAGGTCTTATAACAGATATGTAAGTGGAAGCAACAAATTAGTTCTAACAGTATTTGCAAGGGATGCACACATTCCTGAAACCGAAGAAGAACTTAATGAATTGCTAAAAAGACCAAATGAAATCTATCTTGACGGATATATATGCAAAATGCCTGTATACAGGACAACTCCGTTTGGTAGAGAGATAACAGATTTATTAGTAGCAGTTAATAGGCCTTATAACAAATCTGACTACATACCTTGCATCGCCTGGGGAAGAAATGCAAGATTTTGCGAAAAGCTTCAGATTGGCGATCACATAAGATTATGGGGAAGAATCCAAAGCCGTGAATATCAGAAGAGAACAGGCGAAGGAGAAGTATTAAACAAGGTGGCATTTGAGGTTTCAATATCAAAACTAGAATTTGTAAGGGAAGATAATAATAGAGAAGGGAAAAAACAAGACCTTTAAAAGGTCTTGTTTTTTGGTATAATTCTATTGAGGTGATAATATGGATCATAAGATTATTATTATTTTTGTTTTTTTGACTATACTTGTTAGTATGCAGTATTCATTAAATAAAATTTTAATAGAATTAAAAGAGATAAAAAAAATATTGCTTCAGAAAAAAATCATTGATTAAGAGCAGGTGAAGGAATATGAAGCCCTTATTAGCTATAATCGAAAGTATTTATGAAATGTATCCCACAAAATCCTATGGAAGAATAGAAGAGGATATAATTTATTCTGCAGTTTTACTCACTTTAAGAGAACATGGAGTTAGAGACGAACAGATAAAAAAATTAGATGCAGATAAGCTATTAAAGGCACAGGAGTGCAGGGCATATTCACTTCTCGAAAGTGATGACTTAAAAGAATTTTGGTATGACTATATGGTTTTGTCTAGAATTTATGAGTACATAGTAGGGAAAAGAATAAATAAAAAAGAAAAATATAGTATTTATTATACTCCAGAGTGGATAGTCCAATATATAGTAGATGGCTCAGTTAATGAAGCTTTACTAGACTATCATGACTTAGAAGACATAAAGATACTAGAGCCTGCTTGTGGCTGCGGAGTATTTTTAGCATATATTTTTGACCTGCTATATGAGCTGTATTTAGATAGAACAAACTATGATTGCATAGATATATGCAGGTACATTATACAAAATAATTTATATGGAATAGATGTTGATCCCAGGGCAATAGAAATATGCAGATATTTGCTGATGATTAAAGTGTTTAAGAAAACTGGCAAGCTTAACGGCTTTACATATAACTTATTTGCAGATAATTTCTTGACAGAACCCTTATTTAGTAAAAATCATTTTGATTTAATAATAGGTAATCCACCATATCTAGAAAATAGAGGTCTGAATAAATATTTTGATAAAGAATACATGAAAAAAAATTTTAGAACTGCAATAGGAAGATTTGATATTTATGGACTTTTTATTGAAAAGTCGATATTATTGCTAAAAAAGGGCGGATATCTTTATTTCGTTGTACCTGGAAATCTATTATCTAACAATAACTTTGCTCCAGTTAGAAGGTTTATACTAGAAAATTCATCTATTACAAGCATAATCAATTTAGGAGAAGGAATTTTTGAAGATGTGGGAATGAACATGATCATTATTTCCATGCATAAAGACATTTCAACAGCAGATGATCTGATTATATGTAAAAATATTTCTAATAGTGAAGATAAAAAAAGAGATATAAAAATAAAGGAACATAAAGAAATTCCTCAAAGGTTTTATGAAAATACGCTTCTGAACGTTTTTGATATTGATTCTTCATATGAAACCTTTAAGCTTAGAGAAAAAATATATAATGATTGTTCCTTAAGAATAAAGGATGTAGCAGAAGTAGTTGCTGGTATAGCAACTGGCAATGTCAGAAAAAAGCTTTTGACAACAAATGAGAATCGAACCTATGCAAAAAAAGTGTTAGAAGGGAAAAATGTACAAAGGTTTTGTCATCAGTGGTCAGGTATATATTTTATCGATGATAAAAGCATAATAAATAGAAGTAAAGGCGAATATGCAACATTTATGAGGGAGGACATGATAAATAAGGAAAAACTGATTATTAGGCAAACAGCAGATAAATTCATTTGCTCATATGATAATGAGAGATATTATATTTTAAATACCCTCTATTCTTTAGTAATCAAAGGTAGCTATGAAAATACATTAGATATTAAATACGTATTAGCATTATTAAATTCAAAGCTTTTTCACTTTTTGTATAGTACTTTAATAAGAGAAAAGGGAAAATTGTTTCCGCAGCTTAAGATATTTCATATTCAATATAGTCCTATTAAAATTCCTCATGAAAATATACAACAAAAAATAAGAAGTCTAGTAGATGAGATTATACTTTTAAATACGAAAATATATGCAAAGGATGATCTAGATAGTATGGTTATTATTGAACATGAAAAAAGAAGGGATTCTTTGAATCTCTTTTTAGACGAGATTATATTTCAGGTGTTTAGCCTAAATTCAAAAGAAATTGAAATTATAAATAGGGAAATAAATTAGCTATCAGTGATTATTGCTAATCCTATGTAAAAAATCTCTTTTAACCATAGTATGAGCATCGTATTCCTCCTGACTAATGATACCCTTTGCTTTAAGGTTATCAAATAATATAATAAATGCCGAGGAAAGTTCAACTAACTTTCTTTCTATTTCTTTAATATCTCTTATATCCGTCATATTTGTCAACTCCGACATAAAGTTTTTTATTAATATATTTTAAATATAGTCAAAAGAAAACAAAAAATACATAACAAATAATATATTTACCAGAGAAAGAATGTAAAAAAGTTTACCATTAGCATATATTCGATATATATTCTATACGATTTCTAAAAATCCTTCTTTTAATAGTATATTTTAATTATGTAATAAAATTGTTACATAAATTGCTTTAATGCTTTTGTAAAAATGCTTTAATCAAATTATTGACAAAGCAAATTGTATGGTTTAGAATGAGTTTAAAATATACAGGGTTGTTATTATAATATTTCATAATTATTCCTAAAGGGGTTGATTTTTATGGTTACTGACAAAGAACAAAAAATACTATTCTCTGCTGATGATATAAAGAAAAGAGTTAAGGAACTAGGTCAACAGATAAGTAAGGATTATGAAGGAAAAAATTTAGTAGTTATATCTCTCTTAAGGGGAAGTTTTATTTTTGCTTCGGATTTAGTAAGGGAGATTGATGTGCCTATACAAATAGAATTCATAACTACTGCAAGCTATGGTCATGGTGAAGAATCGTCAGGACTAGTAAATATTGTCAATGATATTAAGGATGACATAGAAGGTAGAGATGTATTAGTTGTTGATGATATTATGGATACAGGACTAACTATGGAAAAGATTTTAGAGCATTTGAAGAAGAAGAATCCAAATAGTATTAAATCTTGTGTTATGTTAGACAAGCCTGAAAGAAGAAAGACTGAAATTACATCTGATTACGTAGGATTTACTATTCCTGATTTATTTATAGTTGGATATGGTTTAAATTATGGAGATTATTACAGAAATGTTCCTTACATTTTTTCATTTGTTGATTAATTATAGAGAGAGAGCTGATTGCAAAATCAGCTCTTTTAAATTCATATCTTATTTTCCATTAAATTATCCATATTATAAAAAGCAGGTTCCTTATTAGCTATAAACTTGGCAGCTTTTATAGCTCCTAAGGCAAATATGTTCTTAGATGTAGCACTATGTGATATTTCAATTATTTCATCGCTGCCAGCAAATATTACAGTATGATCGCCTACTATGGTTCCACCTCGTATTGCGTGAATTCCAATTTCATTTTCATTTCTTCTTTCTGTTTTAGTATGTCTTCCATAGATGTATTGTTTAGGATTTTTTAAGCTGTCATTTATTTTATTTGCAATTAAGTAAGCTGTACCACTTGGCGCATCTACCTTTAAGTTGTGATGTCTTTCAACTATTTCAATATCTGTAGAGTCTTCCATTATCTTAGCTGCTTCCCTAGCTAACTTTATTAAGACATTCATTCCGACTGACATATTTGCAGACTGGAAAATAGGAACTTTTTTTGATACTTCTTTTATATTATTCATATCTTGGGGAGACATGCCTGTAGTTGCTATTACTAGTGGAGTGTTAGTTTTTACTGAATAGTCCAAAAGTCCCTGTAGAGTTTCAGGTCTAGAAAAATCTATGACAACATCTGCTTTTTCTTTACAATCAAATATATTGTCATAGACTGGAAAGTCTACTTTTATTCTTCTTGGCTCTCTATCTATGCCAGCAATTATTTTAAGCTCGTTGTCCTGCTTGATTTGATATACTAATACCTGCCCCATCTTCCCATGACATCCATTTACTATTACATTTAGCATGGCGACCTCCTATAGCATATTATAGTTTTTTAGTTCTCGGATAAGCACCTTGGAGCCTTCTTCTGACATCTCAACTAGTGGTAGCCTTAAATCCCCTACATCCATGCCTAATAGATTCATAGCCTTCTTTATTGGAATCGGATTTGTTTCTATAAATAGAGCATCTATTAAAGGCTTCATCCTAAGCTGAAGATGTTTAGCTTTTTCCATATCCTTTTCTAAATAACTAAATACCATATCATGTGTATCCCTTGGAAGTATGTTTGCTACTACGGATATAACACCTATTCCTCCTAAGGATAAGAGCGGAACTACCATATCATCATTGCCAGAGTAAATTGCAAAATTCTCTGGACATAGACGAGCTATTTCAGCGACCTGACTTATATTGCCACTAGCTTCTTTAACTCCTCTTATATTAGGATGCTTAGATAATTCAGATAAGGTATTTGGAGTGATGTTTAGTCCTGTTCTGCCTGGAACATTATACACGATTATAGGTATATTAACACTATCTGCAATAGTATTGTAGTGAACTACAAGGCCTCTTTGAGTGGTCTTATTATAATATGGGTTTACTATAAGCAGTCCATCTACTCCGATATTTTCAGCATTTCTACTCATATCAACTGTATGATGAGTGTTGTTGCTTCCTGTACCTGCTATAACAGGAATTCTTTTGTTAATTTTATCTACTGTAAATTTTATAGTTTCTAAACGTTCCTTATCAGTCATTGTTGAAGCTTCACCTGTTGTACCACAGATAATTATGGCATCGGTTTGCTCTTCAATATGCCATTCTAGTAATTCTTCAAGTTTTTCAAAATCTACTTGATTATTTTTAAAAGGTGTAATTATTGCGACTCCTGATCCCTTAAACAAAGCCATCAAATCCCTCCTTATTTGTTATATCATAATTAGACTATCAGAAAACTTTCTGATATTCTACCTCCTTAAATATAATATATTACTATAGATATTAAAAAGATACAGAATATACTAATAGTAATTGAATTTAATGAGCAATAAATGATAGAATAGAATGTGGAATTTAAATTTAATACAGGAGGTTAATTAATGATAAAGGACAATTCAAGGCCTTCCATACTTGAGGCCAATTTTTTTTATTTGTTTATTGGGATTATCTTGCTACTCTTAGGTTCATATGTGCAAAGAAAAGAAATATATTCAGGATTATTAATTACTGAATTTATAATTATACTTATACCTACAATTTTTTATTTAAAAATGAGAGGCTATAGTCTTAAAGAGGTTCTTAGACTCAATAAGATTTCTATTAAGCAGGCATTACTTATTCCGTTAATAGTTATTTTTTCTTATCCCATTGGAACATTTTTCAATTACTTAATGCTGATAGTTTTAAATTATTTTGGAAAAATAAGCCCTAATCCTGTACCAATACCTGAAAACAGTCAGGAAATGATAATAGGTCTAATAGTAATAGCTTTATCAGCAGGAATATGTGAAGAAGTAATGTTTAGAGGATTTGTGATGAAAGCATATGAAAAGCGTGGTATGAAATTAAGTATAATATGTTCTGCTATTTTATTTGGTATGTTTCATTTTAATATTCAGAACTTACTTGGACCCATCTATTTAGGTCTGATATTTGGATATATTGTTCATAAGACTGGCAGTATTTTTTCTTCTATTATTGCCCATACAGCTAACAATGCCTTTGCGTTAGTATTGGGAATGCTTGTAACTAAAATAAGCATAGATCCGGAAATGGCAGCAGACGCAGCAGTATCTGGAGCTATTTCAGATACTACGGCTATGTTAATAGGAGGTATTGGAATAGGTTTTGTAGCAGTAATTTGCGGGATAATAGTTTTCTTTCTTTTAAAGCTATTGCCAGGGGTTGAAGATAAGAAGTCTGAAAATATGTATTCTAATATTCAAATAGACACTATTATATATGAGGGAGAGGGAATAGAAAGAAGTACTAAAGAAGGCATAGCTTCTTATATTCCAATATTTCTAGTTTTACTGATATTTATCTATGTAACATATTTATCTTTTAAAATGTAAACAAGCAGATTGCTGAAATCTTTATGGAGTAGAATAACAAAGGACCTACCTGGGGAAAGTAGGTCCTTTATTCAGTGTAATTTAATATATACAATTATATATTAAAGGGGGAGTGGGAAAGTAGTATCTTTCTCAGACCTCAGTTTAACATACAAGATACATATAAATCAAGGGAATTAGTTAACTTTTACGCAATCTTAATACTTGTTTAGATTAGGTAACATTTTTATTACATATAGTACAAGAATAAAATTTCTCTTTTTTCAAATAATAGGTAGAAGGAGGAATGATATTCGTGAAAAAGAAAAAAATAAAAATTGAAACGCCTCAAGATAAATTAAAATACGAGATAGCAAAAGAACTAGGACTGATGGAAAAAATTAAGGAAGTTGGATGGGGAGGACTTACTGCGAAGGAAACCGGAAGAATTGGTGGTATCATGACGGTGCGAAATAGAAATAGTGCAAAAGTTAATAACAAAGAGATAAAGTAATAGGTAACAGAATAGTTGAATATTTAATAGAATTGTACTAAAATTGAATAGATATTAAGCAGAGCATTTTGAGATTTAGAAAAGGGGATCAAAATATGGAGGCTTACATAGAATTTGCTCATATTTACGATAAACTAATGGAAGATGTAGACTATGCTAGTTGGATAGATTTCATAAAATATATTTTACAAGCACATGATAAAAAACCACATGAGGTATTAGAAATGGGCTGCGGGACTGGAAATTTCACTAGCCTTTTGTGTCAAGAGGGGTATGCTGTAACTGCTTTTGATTTATCTGAGGATATGCTATCAGTTGCATACAATAAGCTGGACTCATACAGAAATATTCAACTATTTAAGCAAAATATGGTGGGATTTGAATTTAATAAGGAATTTGATGCAGTTATTTCTGTATGTGACAGTATAAACTACATAACTGAATATTCTGAGTTGATAAAGACCTTTGTTAATGTGTACTCTCATTTAAAGTCCGATGGAGTATTTATTTTTGATGTAAATTCATATTATAAACTAAAAAATGTTATAGGCAACAATGTATTTGTTGAAGATAACGAAGAGGTATTTTATGTTTGGGAGAACGAGTATAATGAGGATGATAATACTTGTGAATTCTATATAACTTTTTTTGTTAAAGAACAGGAGCTATACAAAAGGTTTGATGAATTACATATTGAAAAAGCTTATACTTCTTTAGAAATAGAAACTGCACTTAAAAAATCTGGCTTTAGGATAGTTAAAGTATACGATGGATATTCCAAGGAATCACCTACTTCTGAAAGTGAAAGGTTAACTTTTTTTGCGATAAAATAGCATGTTTTGTATTATGCCCAAAGCATTGAATGAATAGGGATTTAGCTGGGAATATTAATTGACAAAGATATTTTCATGTGATAAACTAGCAATTGAAGGTGGATGTACATAAGAGGTTCATCTGCAAATTTTTCAGTATATGGAGGAATGTTTTAAATGGTTAAAGGTACAGTAAAATGGTTTAATGCAACAAAAGGCTATGGATTTATATCAACTGAAGCTGGAGAAGATGTATTTGTTCATTATTCTGCAATTTCTGGAGATGGATTCAAAACTTTAGATGAGGGACAAAACGTTGAATTCGAAATAGTTCAAGGTGAAAAAGGACCTCAAGCTACAAATGTTACAAAACTATAATTGACTATTACATTAAACTTTATATATATATAGTTTTCTGACGGTAGCATAGCCCCTTAGTGGGGCTTTCATATTTTTTGATTATTTTTGAATTATTAAGTAAAATATATATTATATATAACTAAAAGACAAGGCAGCAAAGAAAATATGATTAAAATAGATAAAAAAATAGATGACTTCTACAAAAATGCACAGGAGGATATTTATGCAGGATTATGTTATAAGAGCTATGGATGATAAAGGAAATATTAGAGTTTTTGTAGCAAATACAACTACCTTAGTTAATAATGCTAGGAATATACATAATACAACACCGACTGCTTCTGCTGCTTTGGGACGTACTCTAACTGCAGCAGCTATTATGGGCACCATGCTTAAAAATGAAAAAGAGACTATATCTATCCAATTAAAAGGAGGAGGTCCTCTAGGTACAGTACTAGCTGTGGCAAATAGCAAGGGAGAAGTAAAAGGATATGTTGGAGACCCTAATGTTGATTTGCAATTAAAAGAAAATGGCAAGCTAGACGTAGGTGGCGCAGTTGGGAGAAATGGAAAAGTTACAGTAATTAGGGACTTTGGCTTAAAGGAGCCATATATTGGGCAATCAGATATAGTGACAGGTGAAATAGCCGAAGATTTGACGAATTATTTTGCTTATTCTGAACAGCAGCCGTCAGCAGTAGCTTTAGGGGTACTAGTAGATAGGGATACTTCGATTAAAGCTGCAGGAGGTTATATTATCCAGGTTTTGCCTGATGCAACTGAAGAAGCATTAGATAGACTTGAAAGCAATTTAGCTAATACTCCACCTGTATCATCATTAATTGAAAAAGGTTATACACCAGAAGATATACTATTCAATGTTTGCAGTGGCTTTAATATGGATATAAAAGATAAAGTAGCAGTTAAGTTAACCTGTGATTGTTCTGTTGAAAGGATACAAAAAGCCTTGATAGCTATCGGAAGGACGGAATTGGAGAGGATAATTGAAGAGGATGGCGAGGCAGAGCTAGTTTGCCATTTTTGTAACCAAAAGTATCATTTTAATAGAGATGAGCTTAACGAGTTGCTAAATGGAGCAAGCTCATAATGGGAGTTCTAATGGCCTAATAGCCTTGAGATAAATTTTTAAAATACTATTGACATTATGCTTAGAATATTGTATACTAAAATCTGTCGCTAGAGAGGAATTATGCCCAGATAGCTCAGTAGGTAGAGCAGGGGACTGAAAATCCCCGTGTCGGTGGTTCGATTCCGCCTCTGGGCACCAGCTATGCGAAAGTGGTCATGCGGAAGTGGCTCAGTGGTAGAGCATCGCCTTGCCAAGGCGAGGGTCGCGAGTTCGAATCTCGTCTTCCGCTCCATTAATTTTACCCGTAAGGAACAATTAGTTGTCCTATAAGAGTTCCAAGTTGACCTAACCAAACAATTTTAATAACGGCGACATAGCCAAGTGGTAAGGCATAAGCAGAGAGCCAAAACATGTTTTTCGTTTTGTGCGAATCGCTTAGTTGATGCGTTACTTATCAAACATAAGTATTTTATATCAAATATGTAATAACGGCGACATAGCCAAGTGGTAAGGCAGAGGTCTGCAAAACCTTTACTCCCCAGTTCAAATCTGGGTGTCGCCTCCATATACTTAAAAATTTAGTCTTCTTAAAAGGAAGGCTTTTTTATTTTTTGTATTTTTTATCCTGTATTGTGGTATATATGATAATAATAAAGACAGAATAAGGAGACAGTATCTTATGTGTAAAAATCCATTTATTCCTTATGGTAAAGCTAGTATAGCAATTGTAGATGGTAGAATTAGCTATGAAATTAAAGAAAATTTAATTAAGCATGGATTAGAGGTAATAAAAACATGTAAATGTGAAGAACTATATGATTCTATATCCTACCATCCTGATATAGTAATACACCCTATTAACTATAATAAGGTAATAGTTGCTCCAAATGTATATGATTATTATAGCGATATACTCTCTATTTATGACATAGAAGTTATTAAAGGAGAGAAAAAACTCAGTAGAAACTATCCTGAAAACATTGCATATAATGTAGCAAGGATTTCGAAATATGCAGTTCACAATACTAAATATACAGATGAAAAGCTAAAGTTTTATATGGCAAAAGAAGGCATAGATTTTATTAATGTGAAGCAGGGATATTCAAAATGTTCTTTAGCAATAATAGGTGAAGATATAGGCATTACTTCTGATCCTTCTATCTATAAAGAATTAAAAAAACATAGTATAGACGTGCTTTTAGTTGAAGAAGGATTTATTGAACTGCCAGGTCTGAATTATGGCTTCATTGGAGGAGCTACGGGTATGCTTTCAAAAGATGAATTGCTTCTGTCAGGAAGTATACAAAAGCATCCTAGTCTAAATAAAATAAATGGTTTTTTGAAAAAATACAAAATAAAGCCGATTTATTTGAGTAACAATAGAATGATTGATATTGGTTCAATAATTACTTTTTAATACATTTATTACATCATTATTATGAGAATATACCTTTATATTAAACATATACTACTATTACAGCAGAAAGGAGTGAAGCAAATGAGACTACTTACGATTGCATCAAAGGTTGAAGCAGATGATATACTAAATAAATATATAGATATTTTTAAAAAGGAAGATTTAATTATAGAAAAAAATACTGGCAAATGCGGAGATTTTTTTCTTGTTGATTATAACTTAAGTAATAAAAGCAGCGAAAAACATAAAAACATTAAAAATGTGTTTAAGCATTATATGGCTAATGGCATTGCTGATGTGATAATAGATATGTATCAAGAGAACATAGTTGAAAGACTATTACATTATAATTTATATTATTTTGATAAGGATGAAAAGGAAAAGATAAAAGCAAGTACACTAGATTACTTGAAAAAAAATGAATACATCAACACAGAGGGAATAATATACAAAATAAGTAAGAAATCTAGGATATTAAAATCTGTAATTGATTTTTTAGAAGAAAACGATTCAATTAACATAGAGGGTTTTATAAACTTTAGGCTAAAATACTATCTAGATACTATAGAAGATGCTATAGATAAAAATATAGAGGATTATTTTGCTGAAAAAGAGTATAAAGAGTTCATAAAAATACTTCAATATTTTGTGGAAATCCAAGAGCCGAAAAGAGAGGTAGTAAATATCATATTTAGTAACAATAAATATAAATTAATTGATGAAAAAAGGCTGGCAATAAATAACGAATTTCTTGAAGAGATAGGCGAAGAACTATCTGAAATAGATATTAATTATGATGATTTACTTATAAGCTCACTTATAACTATAGCACCTAGAAAGATTATTATTCATTTAGATAACGGGACAAATAATTTTGATATAATCAACATAATCAAAAATATTTTCTTAAGCAAGGTCACTATATGTGAGGGCTGTGATTTATGCTGTACTGATGTCTCATCTCATCCTTTCAAAGGATACTAACTTTGGAAGGATGTTTTATGACCTAACCCGATTGTTTCGAGTGTTTTTATCGAAAGAATCGTTGGTAGGTCAAACGCAACGAGCACCAAATTTATGTGAGCGATAGCGAGCAAATAAATTTGTGTAGCGAGACTGTGTAAAATGACCTAACCCGATTTTCTGAACGCTTTTATCGGAAAAGTCTTCCTTATAAGATTATGGGGTAGTATTATAACTATATTTTATATACCTGCAAAATATGTTATAATAAGTCGCATAATGTTAATAGAAGGTGAGACTATGATAATAATAAAAATTTTGATATTTGCATCAATAGGAGCTTTGATTGGATGGATCACAAATCTAATTGCCATTAGACTATTATTTAGACCTTTTCATCCTGTAAAGATTCCTTTACTTAATTATAGTATTCAGGGCTTGATACCAAAACGTAGAGATGAAATAGCAAAGAGCATAGGTAATGTTATTGAGCAAGAGCTTTTATCCTTGGAGGAAATTGTAGATAAAGTAGTAGGAGAGCAAAATATATCACAGATAAAAACTGCTATTAAAAATAAAATTAATGAGATAATAAAAGACAAGCTTCCATCGCTTATACCTAGTCTCTTTAAAAACATGATTTATTCTTATGTAGATGAACTCATTGAAAAGGATGGAGAGGTTCTTATTAATGACTTAATAAGAAAAGGTATTGATAAAGCTTCTAAAGATATAAGTATATCTGAAATTGTTGAAGAGAAAATCAATTCCTTTGGTATTGAAAGAATAGAGGAGATAATAGTTTCAATAGCAAAAACTGAATTAAAGCATATTGAAATATTAGGTGGAGTTTTAGGATTTATTATTGGTATAGTTCAAGGATTGATAGCTACTTTTATATAGAGTCTTTTATTTCTTATAAAATAAAGTTCAGGGGCCGATTAAGCTCCCTGAACTTTATTAATATTTATTTTCTAAGTAGCCATTACATGTGAGTTATTATACTGGTCAAATATACAATTTAGTTCATCACCAGTCATTGTTTCATTTTCTAGGAGATATTCAGAAACTAAGCGTAGTATATCTCTGTTAGATTTTATCAGATGTAACGCATCACTATAACAGCTGTTTAAAATACTTTTAATCTCTTTATCAACCTTATGAAAGGAATACTTTATATACTGCTCTTTTATTGATATATTTCCAAGAGAACTCATCCCATAGCTACATACCATTTCTTGAGCAATCTCAGTAGCTTTAACAAGATCATCCTTGGCTCCAGTTGTTATTTCACCAAAAACTGCATATTCAGCGGCTCTTCCTGCAAGAAGTACTTTTATCTTATCATGAAGCTCTTTTTCAGTCAGTAAGTACCTATCTTCATCTGGCACTCTTAAGACATAGCCTAATGCCTGCCCTCTAGGGACTATTGATATTTTTTGTATCATATCCACATTTAGAAGTTTTCCTACAAGAGCATGACCTGCCTCATGATAGGATATAATTTTTTTTTCTTTATCTAATACAGAAGGATTTTTCACTTCTAGTCCTGCTACAACTCTTTCAATGGCAGAGTTAAAATCATTTATGTCTATTACCTTCTTTTTATTTCTTACAGCAATTATAGCTGCTTCATTTACAATATTCGCTAGCTGTGCTCCTGAAAATCCATGGGTTTTTTTAGCTAAATCTTCTATATTAATACTGGCATCTAAAGGCTTATCTTTAGTATGAACACCAAATATTTCTTTTCTAGCCCTAACATTTGGATTTCCTACATATACATGCCTGTCAAATCTACCAGGTCTTAGAAGCGCTTCATCTAAAAGGTCTAGTCTATTTGTAGCTCCTATAACTATAACAGTTTGAGATCTGTAAAATCCGTCCATTTCGACGAGAAGCTGATTTAAGGTCTGGTCTTTTTCATTGTTGCTGTCTGAATTTCGTCTTGAGCCTATAGCATCGATTTCGTCTATAAACACAATACTTGGTGCTTCTTTTTTAGCCTTCTCAAATAATGTACGAACTCTTTTAGCGCCTACACCGACATATTTTTCAACAAATTCAGAGCCACTGGCATATAAAAAGGTTGATTTTGTTTCACCAGCTAGAGCCTTTGCAAGCAACGTTTTACCAGTACCAGGTGGTCCATAAAATAGAACTCCTCTAGGAATTTTAGCTCCCATTTTAATATACTTTTCGGAGTTGTTTATAAAATCGGTAATTTCTTGAAGTTCCTCCTTTACCTCATCTAATCCTGCAACATCTTTAAAAGATACACTGGGTTTATTGTTTTCATTAGGAGAATCATCTGTCTTCTTCTTTTCACTGCTAAAAGAAGCTGGTGCTAAGGTCGGTTTAGAGTCAAGCTTTATATAGTATATTAATACTATTGATGTTACCATCCAAATAAAAAATCTATCACCATTTGAAACGTTAACTAAATTTATACTAGAAAAATACTTTTCATATATTAGAAAAGTAGATAGTGAAAGGCAAATTATCACAATCACAAATGTTATTTTCTTCTTTAATATATTAATCACCCTCTTCATTGAAAAGTTTTCTAATCATTTTTGAAAAGTTTAAATTGATAGTATTATTTTAACCAATGTTTATGTTAATATTAGATAAATGAGGCTAATAGAAAAAGAAAAATAATGAAAATTATTGATGAAAATTATTTCATAAAAAAATCAAAAAAAGATTTGACAATTGTCCAATGATTGCATATAATATACTAAGAATTACATTAGAAAAAAACAAAGTAGAAGTAGTATCCGCTTCTCACCTTACAGCACATATGCTCATAAGGTTAATATTGACGAATTACAAGCAAGATTAATTGCTTTTATTGTCGTGTAATATGGCGGATGGTTTTTACTATCCGCTTTTATGTTATCAAAAATGTTCAGGAGGTGTCTTAATATTAAAGAACTTCAGGTAAATGAGGAAATCAGAGAAAAAGAAATTAGGCTGATTGATGTTAATGGAGAACAACTTGGCATTATGTCATCAAAAAAAGCCATGGAGGTTGCAGATGATAGGAAGCTAGATTTGGTTATGATAGCTCCAAATGCAAAACCACCAGTGTGTAGAATAATGGATTACGGTAAATACAAGTATGAGCTTGCAAAAAGAGAAAAAGAAGCAAGAAAAAATCAAAAAGTTATTACTATTAAGGAAATTAGACTTACACCTACTATTGAGGCTAATGATTTAAATGTCAAGGCTAAAAGAGCCATTGATTTCTTGAAGGATGAAGATAAGGTAAAAGTTACAGTTAGATTCAGAGGAAGAGAAATGGGCCATACTGAAAAAGGAGAAGTTGTACTTAAGAAATTTGCTGAAATAACTTCGGAGTATGGAGTCATAGATAAGCAGCCAAAACTAGAAGGCAGAAACATGGTAATGTATTTGAACCCAAAAAACTGATTACTTGGAAGGAGGAAACATTATGCCAAAAATGAAAACACATAGAGGAGCAGCAAAAAGATTTAAGAAAACAGGATCTGGGAAATTAAAGAGACATCAAGCATATAAAAGCCACTTAACTGGTAAGAAGTCTGCAAAGAGAATTAGAAAATTAAGAAAAGCAACATTAGTTAGCTCTGGAGACGAAAAAAGAATAAGACCATTATTACCATACTAATTGGATGAACGAGGAGGAGAGAATAGATGGCTAGAGTAAAAAAAGCAATAAATGCAAAGAAAAAACATAGAAAAATTTTAAAGTCTGCAAAAGGCTATTATGGTGCAAAGAGCAAACTTTATAGACCAGCTAATCAGGCTGTAATGAAATCACTTCAATATGCATATGTAGGACGTAAATTAAGAAAGAGAGATTTTAGAAAACTTTGGATTACAAGAATAAATGCTGCAGCTAGAATTAATGGTATGTCCTATAGCACCTTTATAAATGGCTTAAAGAAAGCTAATATAGAGGTAAATAGAAAAATGCTTTCAGAAATGGCAATTCATGATGCACAAGGATTTGCAAGATTAGTTGAAATTGCTAAGAATGCTTAGACAATAAAAGTTCCGATTACGGAGCTTTTTATTTTTTCTAGTTTTCTAAGTTCATAGTATTGTTATTAAATGGTTAAAATGATATTATATTATACATTAAGTTGATGAATTTTAGGAGAAGATACTTATGAAATTAAGACAGATGAAGGCAATAAAATTAAACCCAGCACAAGTTTTAGCATTAGGCTTTGCAGGATTAATAATAATCGGAGGAGCTCTTCTTAATTTACCAATAGCTTCTGAAGATGGAGAAAGTATCGGCTTTATTGATTCACTTTTTACTGCGGCATCGGCAGTATGTGTTACAGGCTTAGTTGTAGTCAATACGGCTGCTCACTGGACCTTATTTGGTAAGATTGTAATAATACTATTGATACAAATGGGCGGATTAGGATTTATGACTATGGCTACCCTGTTAGCATTGCTTTTAGGGAAGAAAATTACATTAAAAGAAAGACTTGTAATACAAGAAGGATTAAATCAATTTTCGCTCCAAGGTGTAGTAAAGCTTACGAAATATGTTATATTTTCAACACTAACTATAGAGGCTATAGGAGCAATTTTTTTGTCAACAAGATTTATTCCTATATACGGCATTAAAACTGGGATAGGGTTTTCAATATTCCACTCAATTTCAGCTTTCTGTAATGCAGGATTCGATATTACTGGCAATAGTATAGTACCTTTTGTAGGAGACATAGTAATTAATGGTACTATAGCTATGCTTATTATCTTAGGAGGACTTGGATTTAGTGTTTATGCTGATTTGACATCCCATAAAGGCATTAGAAAGACTTCGCTTCACACAAAGCTCGTATTGTTATCTACAGCAATGCTGCTTGTAATTGGCTTTGTATTTATATTTATTATTGAATATAATAATCCCAAAACACTTGGTAGTTTATCTTTTCTTGAAAAGATAGTAGCATCTATGTTTCAGGCAGTTATACCAAGAACTGCTGGATTTAATAGTGTAGACATAGGAGGACTGACAAAGGCAACATCTTTCCTCATTATAATATTAATGTTTATAGGTGGTTCTCCAGGCTCTACAGCAGGTGGTATAAAGACAACAACTTTTGGTGTTATAATATTAAGTATTACATCTGTGCTAAAAGGTAATACAGATGTAGTGGCATTCAAGAAAAGAATACCATATGAACTAATATTTAGAGCTCTGGCGGTATTAGGGATATCACTGGTATTAGTAGTATTTGTTACAATGGTGCTAACTCTAACAGAGGTTAAGAATTCCTTCTTGGATTTATTGTTTGAAACTACATCAGCTTTTGCTACAGTAGGCTTGACAAGAGGAATAACCCCTGAATTGTCCAGTGTGGGAAAGCTAATATTGACATTTACTATGTTTGCTGGGAGAATTGGACCTTTAACATTAGGTATAGCCCTTGCTAAAAAGCAAGGAAAAGATAAAGGAAGCTTTAGATATCCAGAAGAGAAGATTATGATTGGCTAGGAAGGTGAGGAAATGAAACAATTTGTTGTCATTGGCTGTGGAAGATTTGGTTCAAGTGTTGCAAAGACATTATACAACCAAGGCTATGATGTGCTAGCAATTGATAGTAATGAAGAAATAATACAGGAATTATCCAATCAGGTTACTTATGCAGCACAGGCAGATGTTGAAGATGAGCAGGCATTAAAGGCTTTGGGAATTAGAAATTTTGATGTTGCTGTAATAAGTATAGGTTCAAATATTCAAGCTTCTATTATGGCGACTCTTATTGTTAAAGAATTAGGTGTAAGAACAGTAATAGCAAAGGCTCAGACTGATGTACATGCCAAGGTTCTTACAAAAATTGGAGCAGACAGAGTAGTATTTCCTGAGAGAGATATGGGTGTGAGAGTTGCACATAACTTAGTTTCGTCAAATGTAGTTGATTATATAGAATTAGACCCAGATTATAGTATTGTTGAAATTACAGCAATTAAGGAATGGGAAAATGAAACACTAAAAGAGCTTAAGCTACCAGCAAAATATGGAATAAATGTAATGGCGATAAAACAAAAAGATAATATGAATATATCACCTAATGCTGATGACGTAATTAGACCTGG
The DNA here is from genome assembly GCF_030263895.1 of Proteiniborus sp. MB09-C3. Taxonomy (NCBI): domain Bacteria; kingdom Bacillati; phylum Bacillota; class Clostridia; order Eubacteriales; genus Proteiniborus; species Proteiniborus sp. MB09-C3. Next base: position 3,032,035 of record NZ_CP127161.1, on the reverse strand, counting down.
GGACATATTAATAGTGCTAGGGAATAATCAGGATTTAGCTAAGCTTGAGAGAAAAGCAGAATGAGGTTATGAGTATGTATGAAATGATAACAAGCTCATCAAATTCCATAATAAAAGAAGTAAAATCACTCTACAGGAAAAAAGATAGATGGATGAAAAAAAACTTTTTTGTTGAAGGCATTAGAGCAGTTAGAGAATGTGTTGACTCAAATGCTAATATAGCGTATCTGGTTTATTCAGACATGCTATTTAGTATTAATGGTGGAAAAGAGTTGCTTGATAAAATAAGTCAAGAGAATTATAACATAAACTATATATCAGATAAGCTCTTTAATGAAATATCAGATACAGAGAAGCCGCAGGGAATCCTAGCAGTTGTAAGCTATGATTTAAAGAAAATAGATGAAATTATAAAGGATAAGGAAAACTTTCTAATTCTTCTAGATAGGGTACAGGATCCAGGTAACATGGGTACTATTATCAGAACTGCCGATGCCTTTGGTTCAAATGGAATTATAGTGACAGAAGGCTGTGTTGACATATTTAATCCTAAAACTATTCGCTCAACCATGGGCTCTATATTCCATATTCCACTTCTATATTATAAGAGCGCATGTGAAGCTATAAAGGATTTAAAGGATAGAGGCATAACAGTCATTACAACCTCGTTGGATGCAAATGAATACTGCTTTGATGTAGATTTTAAAAGGAATTTTGCTCTAATAATAGGCAATGAAGCATCTGGAGTATCAAATGAAATCATAGCTGATTCTGATTTATTGATTAAGATACCTATGCCAGGAGAAGCAGAATCCTTAAACGCTGCAATTGCTTCTTCTGTTATAATGTACGAGGTCTTGAGACAAAGATTAAAATTTTAAAAAAATCAAAAAATTTAGTTTACATATTCCTTGTTTTTTTTTACACCTCATGCTATAATCTTAGTAAATAGCTTAGAGAGGTGTTTTACCATATGTTAAACGCTGAGTTTTTCTGGAAATTGTTTGAGCTAACAGGCTCTATTAACGCCTATCTAATATACAAAGCGCTTTTGATGAACTAATAAATTAATATCTAAAAGTGATGATGGAGAAAGTATGTATTCAAATACTTTAAGAGAGGAAGTGTCAAAGGCTGAAAGCACTTCTAAGTAAAGAATACAGAAGTTCACTCTTGAACTGCTAGGTTGAAATAGTAGTAGACTTATGCCGGTTTTTTTACCGTTAACATAATGAGTGATTTGATGAATAATCAAATTATTAGGGTGGTACCACGGAAAACCTTCGTCCCTTCATGACGGAGGTTTTTTTTATGACCTAACTCGATTTTCTGAATGCTTTTATCAGAAAATCGATGGTAGGTCGAACGCAACGAGCACCAACCCTGTTGTAGGTTTATGATAGGAGTGTCCGTTAGGACCAAATTTATGAAGGGTAGCGAGTAAATAAATTTGTGTTGCGAAACTGCTTATTTAGATGCCATTTATTGTATTGGGAGGAGTGAATTAAATGGAATATGTAGTTAGTTTTTTAACTTTTTTTATGATTTACTTTAGCATTACTTATATGTTTAGAGGTATAAAGGGGAAAAGTAATATAAAGGAATCAGAAAGCAATAATCAAAAAGGTAAAGGAAAGAATAAAAGCAGCAATAATACTAACCAGAATACAAAACAGAAAGACAATAGCGAATTTTACAGGATTCTAAAGAATTCTCTAATGATTAGCTTTGTTTATATAATTATCATTTTGATATTTAGGTTTTTTAAATAGTATGGAAGGAGCGATATAAATGAAGGAAATGCTAGGCAACATAAAGGAAAATGCCTTAAATGAGTTGAACAAGATAAGCAAATTAGATGTTTTAGAGCAAGCAAGAGTTAAGTATCTAGGAAAAAAAGGAGAGCTGACTCAAGTACTTAGAGGAATGGGAGGATTATCACCAGAAGAGAGACCTGTTATAGGACAATTAGCTAATGAAGTGAGGGAGTTAATTGAAGGTGAAATTGAGAAGGTTAAAGAGAGACTTAAAGACGAAGCAAAAAATGAAAAGTTAAAATCAGAAATAATTGATATATCAATGCCAGGTAAGAGTGTAGAAAAAGGACACAGACATCCTTTAATAGGGGTAATGGAAGAACTGGAAAATATTTTTATGAGTATGGGTTTTAGCATTGTTCAAGGACCAGAGGTGGAAACAGTATATCATAATTTCGATGCACTAAATTCACCGGAAAACCATCCTTCGAGGGATCCGTCCGATACCTTTTATATAACTGATGACATATTATTAAGAACTCATACATCACCAGTACAGATAAGGGCTATGAAGCAATCTAAACCGCCATTAAGAATTGTATCTGCTGGAAGAACATTTAGATTTGATGATGTAGATGACACACATTCTCCTATGTTTCATCAATTAGAGGGTCTAGTAGTAGATAAAAATATTACTATGGCAAACTTAAAGCATACAATTGATATGTTTATAAAGGAATTATTCGGTAGTGATATGAAAACTAGATTTAGGCCACATTACTTCCCATTTACAGAACCAAGTGCAGAGGTTGATGTATCTTGTTTAAAATGTATGGGCAAAGGCTGTGACGCATGTAATGGAACTGGTTGGAGTATGGAGCTTCTAGGCTGTGGAATGGTGCATCCAAATGTTCTGAGAAATTGTGGAATAGATCCTGAGGTTTATAGTGGATTTGCATTTGGATTAGGTGTAGATAGAATTGCTATGGTTAAGTATGGAATAAATAATATAAGATTATTGTTTGAAAATGATATGAGATTTTTAAATCAATTTTAGGAATAGAAGGAGGAAAGAAACATGCTAGTACCTGTTAAATGGCTTAAAGAATATGTTGATATAGATATAGACTCAAAAGAATTGGCAGATAGGCTGACTATGTCAGGCTCTCATGTTGATTCAATTGAAAATATAGATAAAGGAATCGAAAATGTTGTAGTAGGCAAAATATTAGAAATATCTCAGCATCCAGATGCAGATAAGCTAGTTGTGACTCAGATAGATGTAGGGAGCGAAAAAATCCAAATAGTAACTGGAGCCAATAATATTAAGGTAGGAGATTATATTCCTGTAGCGCTGGTAGGAGCAAGGCTTCCAGGAGGAGTTAAGATAAAGAAAGGAAAGCTAAGAGGAATTGAATCAAATGGAATGCTATGTTCAGCTCAGGAGCTAGGTATAGCTGACAATGTAGTGCCAAAGGAAAACAAGGATGGTATTTTTATACTTGATAAAGAGTATGCCTTAGGTCAAGATATAAAGGAAGCTCTTGGATTGTATGGAGAGGTTATTGACTTTGAAATAACTCCAAACCGTCCAGATTGTTTAAGTATCATTGGTATGGCTAGAGAGACAGCTGCAACCTTAGGGAAAACCATGAAACACCTAGATATTAAAATCAACAATCAAGTAGATGATATTAACGAGCACATGAATGGAATAACAGTTCAGGACAAGGACCTATGTTATAGATATTATGCAAAGGTGGTAAAAGACATAAAAATAGGTCAATCACCAATGTGGATGCAAAGAAGGCTTATGGAAGCAGGAGTAAGGCCTATAAACAATATAGTAGATATTACAAACTATGTCATGCTGGAAATAGGACAGCCGATACATGCCTTTGACCTTGACAAATTATCAGGTAAAAGAATTGTTGTAAGAAGGGCATCAGAAGGGGAAAAAATGAAGACTCTTGATGGTGTTGAGAGAAGCTTAGACTCATCAATGCTAGTTATTGCAGACGAAAGCAGACCTATGGCTATTGCAGGAGTTATGGGCGGAGAAGATAGTGAGGTTACAAAGGACACTAAAAGTATACTTATAGAATCAGCAAACTTCAATGGAAGAAGTGTAAGATTGACTTCTAGAAAGGTAAGCTTAAGAACAGAGGCATCAGCAAAGTACGAAAAAGATTTAGACCCAAATTTATCAGATATTGCTTGCAATCGTGTATGCCAGCTTATTGAAGAAATAAATGCAGGTACTGTAGTATCTGGACATATTGACATATATGATGGAAAATCAGAAGAAAGAATAATGGAGCTATCACCAGAAAAGGCAAATAGACTATTGGGAACAGACATTGAAGCCAGTGAAATGGTAAAAATGCTGAATGTACTGGAGCTAAAGGCAAGACTTGACGGCGACAAAATAACTGCTTCCATACCATCATTTAGAAGAGATTTAAGCATTGAAGCAGATTTAATTGAAGAGGTAGGCAGAATTTATGGATTGGATAAGATTGAGACACAGCCTTTAGTTGGAACTTTAACAAAAGCAGAGAAAACAATTATTAGACAAATTGAAGATAAAGCTAAAAATATTTTAACAGGCATTGGGTTAAATGAAATCACAACTTATTCTTTTATAAGTCCTAAGCAATATGATAAATTGAATATTTCTGAAGACAGTATGAAAAGAAAATACGTTGAGATAAGAAATCCTTTAGGAGAAGACTTTAGTGTAATGAGGACTACTCTTATTGGAAATATGCTAGAGGTAATGACAAGAAATTATAAATATGGCGTAGAGAAAGCTTGGGCTTATGAAATAGGAAGCACATTTGTACCAAGGGAGCTTCCTATTAAGGAATTGCCATATGAAAATAGAGTTATTTCAATTGGAATGTATGGAAATAGTGATTTCTTCACAATTAAAGGTGTACTGGATACAATGTTAGAAAAACTGGGAATTAAAGATTATGATTATATTAGAGAAAAGAATGACCCTATATTCCATCCAGGAAGAACTGCTACAATAACATTAGGAAATCATGTATTAGGGATAATAGGTGAAGTTCACCCTGATGTATTAGATAACTTTGGAATGAAGGAAAGAGTCTATGCAGCAGAACTGAATTTTGAATTGATAGTATTGGCATCTAATTTAGAAAGAAAATATACTCCACTACCTAAATATCCATCAGTCACAAGAGACATTGCATTAGTAATTGATGAAGAAGTTATGGTAAAAGAAATAGAGAAGATAATAAAAGAGAATAGTAAAAACCTAGTAGAAACTATTAAACTATTTGATGTATACAAGGGTGGACAAATAGAAAAAGGCAAGAAAAGTGTAGCCTATTCAATTGTTTACAGGTCACATGAAAAGACTCTAACAGATGAAGATGTATCCAAAGTTCATGATAAAATAGTAGAAAAACTAAAAGAAAACTTAAATGCTATATTAAGAAGCTAAAAAAAGAGCAGGTACCTGCTCTTTTTCCTATTAGTAGGAATATCATTGTTCCTATAATATTAGGTTACTATTCACAGTCACTCTGAATTAATAAAAATACTAAGCGAACATTTGCAGGGCACGACTATAATTTTTAGCTGGAATGAGCTATAGAATTATTCGTGACCGAAACCGTGAGTGTGTATTTTTATTAATTTTCTCATTGGCTATGAATAGTAAATGCAAAAATATATCTTCCTGCTAATCTTACTGAAACTGAGAAACCATATATCATACAGCATGAGCAAACCCATATTAAGAGACATGACCATATTATAAAGTTCTTAGCCTTTTTAGTAGTGTCTGTCCACTAGTTTAATCCCTTTGAAGTTGGATATGATTTTATAATTAATCATTTTGCTAAATTGATTAATATAAATATACAGAAAAGAAACCACGTAGGCTAAATGACTCTATATTGGCTGTTATGCAGATGAACTTAATGCAAATTAGTTTAGTAAATTAAAATAAAATATTCAATTATAATGAGAATATAACTTAATCATGAATTAGGTGCTTTTTTCTTATCATAATGCCAGTGAGTAGAGAGCTAGTTCATCTTCTACAGTTAACTACTCTGCTAATTTTAACAAATTATGATTTTAAGGCTTATTTTTGATATACTAAACTATGAGATTATTCTAAAATAATTTTTAAAATACTTTTTATATAATAGAAGGAATTTACATAAATAAAAAGAATAATACTATAAGTGATGTTTTAAAAAGGGAGTGAAGCTATGACGAACAAGGAAAGAGTTATAGTTAATATAAATGGTCAGGAATTCTCTGTATTAGGAAACGAATCTGAAGAATACATAATGAGTATTGCAAAGATTGTAGATGATAATATAAAAGAGATTATGAAAAAGAATAAAAGATTAAGTCAAACTATGGCTGCTATACTGGCTGCTTTTAATATGGCTGATAAATATACTAAGACTATGAATGAATTGAATGAACTAAATGAAAATGTAGTCGAGCCTCTAAAGGAATTTGAACAAGTAAAGAATGACTTAGATAATAGTAACAATAAATTACGAGGATTAAAGGATGAATGTAGTGGCTATAAAGATGAATTATTACAGTCTAAAAGAGAAATAGAAAATTTAAATAAAATCATTAGACAGCATGAACAGAATTTAAAGAAGAAGGATGATGAATTAGATAGAGTAAATAAGTCTGTAGATGATCTTCAAAATAAGCTATTTGAGGATCAGGTTGAAATGGTTCAGCTTAGAAAAGAGCTAAGAGAAGCTTTAAAAATGTTAGGCATGGATTAATGTATAATAGTAATTTGATTAGATAAAATATTATTGTACAAAAAAACTAACCACATTATAATAGAGTTGTCTAGCTTACGGGAGTAGAATACTACTCTTTATTTTTTATTAGAATTACTGTTGTTTGCAAGGAGATGAGATTATGATAGATAAAATAGAGATATTGGCGCCAGTTGGAAGCATGGAAGCACTTTATGCAGCAGTAGAAAATGGTGCAAATGCAGTATACTTAGGAGGGAAAATGTTTAATGCAAGACAGTATGCCTCCAATTTTAGCCATGAAGATTTAAAAAATGCAGTAGAATATGCACATTTAAGAGATGTTAAGGTATATGTAACATTAAATATCCTCCTTGATGATAATGAATTAAAGGAAGTAATTGACTATTTAATCTTCTTATATAATATAGATGTTGATGCTTTAATAGTGCAGGATTTAGGTTTAGCTAGAATAATAAGAGAGCTTTTACCAGATTTTCAGGTACATGCAAGTACTCAAATGTCAATAAATAATTATTTAGGGGTACAATTTTTAGAGGGACTAGGCTTTAAGAGAGTGGTTCTTGCTAGAGAATTGTCAGTTGATGAAATAAGATATATAAAGGAAAAGACAAATATTGAAATAGAAGCATTTATACATGGTGCATTGTGTGTGTGCTATTCTGGACAATGTTTGATGAGCAGCATGATAGGAGGCAGAAGCGGGAACAGAGGCAGATGCGCCCAACCATGCAGAATGGCATATTCTATAGTAGATGTGGAAAAAAACAAAGTAATAAGCCCTAAGTTCGAGGAAAAATATATTCTTAGTCCAAAGGACTTAAATACAATAGAGTATTTAGAAGAAATAATAAATTCTGGAGTTGTCTCATTAAAGATAGAAGGAAGAATGAAGAAACCCGAGTATGTGGCAGTTATAGTGAATAGATACAGAAAAGAATTAGATAGAATTCTTGGAAAACATAGTGAAAGGCTAATAGAAAAAGATTTTAGAGACATTGCTCAAATGTTTAATAGAGGCTTTACAAAAGGATATATAGCAGAAGAATATGGGAAGAAGCTTATTTCCTTTGATAAACCCAATAATAGAGGGATATTCATTGGTGAAGTCATAAGGGCAGATAAGAATTTTATTCATATAGGCTTAGAGGATGATCTAAATAAAGGAGACGGAATAGAAATAATCGATAAAAAAGGAGAAGGTCATGGACAGATAGTCGATAAGATTATTGAAGGCAATGAAGCTGCTCCAAAAGGCAATAAAGGGAAGACCATAAAAATAAAATATATCAGTGGCGTGGAAGCTGGTTCAAAAGTATATAAAACCTTTGATTTATTACTAAATGCTGCTGCTTCTGAAACTTATACAAGCAAAGATAAATTGAAAAGGATTAAGATAAACATGGCTGTAGAAGTAAAAATAGAAAAACCAGTAAGACTGGTAATTTGGCAGGACCACAACTACGTCAACGTATTGAGTGATGAGGTCCCCGAGAAAGGTATAAAGCTTTCCCTAGATAAGGAAAAGATAATAAAACAAATGAACAAGCTAGGTGATACTCCGTATATAGCAGAGAGCATTGATATTGAACTAGAAGAAGGAGCTATGATTCCAGTAAGCGTTCTTAATGGACTGCGAAGAAAAGGAATAGAGGAGCTGAATAAAAAAAGAAGTAATTTTAATCACAGAATAGAAATAACAGCAGGAAAGCTCGAGAAAGGCATAAATCAAGTCTTTGACTATTCTAAAAGTGAAAATAGCAGACAAAGAAAAACTAGTGTAAAGATAGATTCTAGCTCACAATTCAAACAGCTTGACTTAAATAAATTAGATAGAATTTATTTAGATTATAATGAAGATGTTGAGGACCAAATAAAAGAAGTAAAGAAATATAATAAAGAAATATATATTTCCACAGAAAAGATTATTTCAAATGAAAAGTTTGATAAACTTAAAAGTATATTTGATAAAATAGTCGATAATATAGATGGAATCAGTGCTTCAAATATAGGAACATTAGAATTTATTAAAAATAGATACGAAACGACAAATATACATTGCGATATTGGATTTAATATATTCAATAGTTCAATAGTGAAATTACTGGCGGAAAATAAGGTCAGCAGTCTGACACTTTCACCAGAGCTAAAGCTAAGCCAAATCTCAAATATTTGCAAAAATAATTCTATGGAATATGAAGCCATAGGATATGGCTATTTTCCTTTAATGACAACAAGGCATTGTCCAATGTCACTTGTGAAAGGCTGCAAGAATGATCAAAATTGCAGTAGCTGCGAGCTTGCTAGCGGATATGGATTGTATGATAGAAAAGGCATGACATTTGAAATGAAAAGGAAGGGAAAATCTACTATAATTTATAACAGTCAGCCTTTAATCATTGTAGAAAGCAGCGATAAAATTTTTTCTGCTGGCGTAGATATGATGAGATTGGATTTTACAATAGAAAAAGATAATATTAAATTAATTCAAGAATTATACTATAATTATATTAATGATAAAATTGACAGCAATGAGATGCAAAAAATTGCTAGTGAATTAAAAAAGCAAACTGGCAATACTACAGGACACTTTTTTAGGGGAGTTCTTTGATTAAGGCATGATGTGCCTAAAGAGGAGGTAAGTATGAACGAAAAGACTTTAAGAGTACTTGAATACGGTAAGATTATTCAATTGCTTATAGATAGAACAGAGTCTAGCTTGGGAAAAGAAATAGCAGAGAAGCTAGTACCAAGCACAGATTTGGCTCAAGTAGAATACTCTCAAAATGAAACAGATGAGGGAGTGAGCTTATTAATTAAAAGAGGTAGTGCGCCACTTGGTGGAATACATGATATATTAATTGAAATAAAAAGGGCTGAAATTGGCTCAGTTCTTTCTCCGGGAGGACTATTAAAAGTTGCTGATACATTAAGAGCAACTAGAAGAATAAAAGGTTTTTTAGGACAGGACAAAAGTGACAAGGATTCAACATACCCGATTTTACAAGAGCTAATAAATAATTTAAGTACCTACAAGGATATAGAGGATGCTATATTCAATGCTATTATTAGTGAGGAAGAGGTAGCTGATAGTGCGAGCCCACTTTTAAGAAGCATAAGAAAACAAATCACATCAAAGAATGATGCAGTAAGAAGCAAGCTTAACTCTATAATTAGCTCATCGACAAATAAAAAAATGTTGCAGGACGGAATTATAACCATAAGAGAGGATAGATTTGTAGTACCTGTAAAACAAGAGTATAGATCTAGCTTTCAAGGGTTAATACATGATCAGTCTTCTAGTGGAGCTACTCTTTTTATTGAGCCTATGGCAGTGGTACAGCTAAATAATGAGCTAAAGGAGCTAAAGCTTAAGGAAAAAGCCGAAATAGAAAGAATACTAGCAGAGCTTACTCAGTACGTTGCGTCTGCTAGTGGGGGGATAAGAGCTAATCAGAAGAGGCTGTCTAGAATTGATTTTATTTTTGCAAAGGCAAAGCTGTCTTTATCTATGAAGGGAATGAAGCCTGATTTAAATGATAAAGGCTATATAAGAATAAAAAACGGTCGTCATCCCCTTCTTAATGTAGATAAAGTGGTGCCTATAGACATTTATATTGGAGATGAATTCAATTCTTTAGTAATTACAGGACCCAATACTGGTGGAAAGACTGTAACATTAAAAACCCTAGGGCTTTTTACTTTGATGACACAGTCAGGCTTACAAATTCCTGTAGATTACGGAACTAAAATGGCTGTATTTAAGAATGTATTTGCTGATATTGGAGACGAACAAAGTATAGAGCAAAGCCTAAGTACATTTTCATCTCATATGACAAATATTGTGGATATATTAAACAATGTAGAAGATGACTGCTTGGTACTTTTTGACGAGTTAGGTGCAGGTACAGATCCTACTGAGGGAGCAGCATTAGCTATGGCAATATTAGATCATCTATACAGCAGGAATGTCATTACTGTTGCTACAACTCATTACAGTGAACTAAAGGTATATGCACTGACCACATCAGGCGTTAAAAATGCAGCTATGGAATTTGATGTGGAGACATTAAGTCCCACATATAAGCTTTTGATTGGAGTACCAGGAAAATCTAACGCATTTGAGATATCTAAGAGATTAGGGTTAAATGATTTCATTATAGATAGTGCAAGAAATCTAGTATCAAAGGAAAACATAGAATTTGAAGATGTATTAGCTAGTATAGAAAGAGATAGAAAAGAAACCGAACAAAATAGAGAAGAGACTAAGAAGCTAAGGGAAGAAATAGAAAAGCTTAAAAGCGAGCTTCTTCAGAAAAAAGAAAAAGCAGACAGCAGGAGAGATGAAATAATAAGAGAGGCTAAAAAAGAAGCTAGAAAAATACTAAGAGAAGCAAAAGAAGAATCAGAAAGTATAATAAATGAAATAAGAGATATTTCAACAGAAATTGAAAAGGATAAAAATAAAAAACTGCAAGAAGCTAGAGATAAAATAAGAAAAGGGCTAGAGAAAGTAGAAGGAGATATTACAGAAAGTATAATAGTTAAAAAGAGCAATAAGCCTCCAAAAAATTTAAAGCCTGGAGAGAATGTAACACTATTAGGTTTAAATCAGGAGGGCGTAGTGCTAAATGAGCCAGATGAAGCTGGAAATGCTATGGTTCAAGTGGGAATAATGAAGCTCAATGTCCATATCTCTACATTGGCTAGGTCAGGTAAAGATGAAAAAGCAAAAAATAAAACAGCAGTGAAATCAATAGTAAAATCAAAATCCTCTTTTGTAAAAAATGAGTTAGATTTAAGGGGAAAAAATTTAGAAGAAGCAATGCTGGATGTGGATAAATACCTTGATGATGTGTATATAGCTGGATTAAAGACGGTTTATATAATACATGGAAAGGGTACAGGTATTCTAAGAGAAGGCATAACCCAACTGTTAAAGGGACATAAGCATGTTAAGACCCATAGACTAGGAAACTATGGAGAAGGCGGAACGGGAGTAACTGTAGTAGAAATTAAGTAGACTACAGCTTTTGTCATTAAAATATAAAAGGAATGATTGAAATGTATTTGATAAGCGCATGTCTAGCAGGTATCAATTGCAAATATAATGGAAGGAACAATCTTGAACCTAAAATCGTCAAACTAATAGAGGAGAAGAAAGCAATTTTAGTTTGTCCAGAACAGCTTGGTGGACTAACAACTCCTAGACTTCCTTCTGAAATTATTTATGATGAAAATGGCAATAGAAAGGTAGTAAATATAGAAGGAAAAGATTTAACAAAAGAGTTTCTTAAAGGTGCAGAGGAGACGTTAAAAATCGCAAAACTTACTGGAGCAAAAGAAGCAATATTGAAAGCAAAAAGTCCATCATGTGGAAAAGGGAAAATATATGATGGACAATTTAAGAAAATATTAGTTGAAGGAAATGGAATAACGACTGACCTCCTTGAGAAATACGGTATTAAGGTATATACCGAAGAAGATGATATTGAAAACCTAAAATAATATGGGGGTGTAGGGATGAAGAAAGGGTTAGTATTTTTCCTTGTATTAGCTATTGCAGTATTTAGTTTGTTTGGATGCTCCAAAAACAAAGATAATGGCGAAGGAGATATTATTTCTGCGGATAGCAACAATGATCAGACAGGGAAGGAAGTAGAGAAAGAGAATAATGATACGAGTTCAGATAAAGTAAAATATATAGACTTTGCAGTATATTTGAAGCATAAAGACTTGCCATATATTTTTGGAGAAAGATTTGAAATAAAATCAGATGATCCCATACTTAAAGAAAAGACTATTGAAGAAATAGCATTGGAAAAACTTTTTACTTATAATAAGGAAAGCTTTGTATCTCCTGTTCCTAAGAATACAAAAGTATTGGAGCTTGAGAAGAAGGACGGCACTGTTTATTTAGATTTATCTAAGGAATTTGTTGACAATATGCCTAAAGAAGAAGATTTAATACGTATGGCCATCGATTCCATAGTTAATACAATTACGTTCTTCCCAGAAAATGAAAAGGTAGTATTTAAAGTAGGAGGGGAGAGTATTAAAGAGATAAATGGTGTTAGTCTTGAAAAGGAGTTTGTATTTAGCAGCGAATTTATACCTGAAAAATAACCTCTTGAAATAATTAACAAAATATGCTATGCTTTTAAACAACATATAGAAATTCTAGGATGAGGAAAGTAGGTTGTACTGATTGTCACAGCGAGTCAGGGTGGTGGGAGCTGACACATAGGTGTATCTGAATAGAGCCTCTGAGAAGCCATCTGAAATTAAGTAGGATATTGCCGATACCCAGCGTTAAAGGGCTTGAGTGGGCATACTTTTATGTATGCCAATTAGAGTGGTAACACGGGATTAATCTCGTCTCTTTCATTAGAGGCGAGATTTTTTATGACCTAACCCGATTTTCCGAACGCTTTTGTCGGAAAATCGATGGTAGGTCAAACGCAACGAGCACCAACCTTGTTGTAGGTTTATGATAGGAGTGTCCGTTAGGACCAAATTTATGTGAGCGACAGCGAACAAATAAATTTGAGTTGCGAGACTGCGGAAAATGGCCTAACCCGATTTTCTAAATGCTTCTTTCTGTCATCCTGAACGATAGTAATGGATCTATTTTTAAATAAAAAATAATGAAAATTAAAAACGAAAAAATATATAAGGAGGCAAATCATGATTGACTTTAAAAAAGAAATTGGAAAGCTAGTAAGCAAAAATTTTGAAAACCTAAATGAAGATACTATAATAGACCTTTTAGAAGTTCCACCTACCTATAATCTTGGAGATTATGCAATGCCATGCTTCAGATTAGCAAAAGAACTTAGAAAAGCTCCTAATGTTATTGCTCAGGAAATAGTAGATAACATAAAAGGAAATGAACTATTTGAGAGAATAGAAAATGTTGGACCATATATCAACTTTTTTGTAAATAAAAAGGTTTTTAGTGAAACAGTACTAAAGGAGGTATTTGTAAAGAAAGAAGTGTTTGGTTCCGCTGACATTGGAAAAGGTCAAAATGCTTTATTTGATTATTCATCACCCAATATTGCAAAGCCCTTCCATGTAGGTCATCTAAGATCAACAGTAATAGGTAATTCACTATACAGGATTTATAACTTTTTAGGCTATAATTCAATAGGAATCAATCATCTAGGCGATTGGGGAACACAATTTGGAAAAATGATATCTGCATATAAAAGATGGGGAGACGATGAGGCACTAAAAAAGGAACCTATAAAAACACTCCAAGCTCTTTATGTGAAATTTCATGAAGAAGCAGAGAAGAATCCTGAACTTGAAGATGAAGGAAGACTTTGGTTCAAGAAACTTGAAAATGGAGATGAGGAAGCTAGGGACATATGGGAAAGATTTGTTGAGCTAAGCTTAGAAGAATTCAACAGGATATACGACCTTTTAAAAGTAAAATTTGATTACAATACAGGCGAAAGCTTTTATGAAGATAAGATGGACAGAATAGTAGATATGCTGAGGGAAAAGAATTTACTAGTAGAGAGTGAAGGTGCATATGTAGTTGATTTAGAAAAATATAATATGCCGCCTTGTATAATATTAAAAAGTGATGGAACAACTATTTATGCTACTAGGGATATTACTGCTGCAATTTACAGAAAAGAGACCTATGGTTTTGCAAAAGCTATCTATTTAACTGATTATTCTCAAAAGCTTCACTTTGACCAATGGATGAAGGTAATAGAGCTTATGGGATATGACTGGGCTAAAGACCTTTACCATGCTCCTTTTGGAAGAGTAAGTACAGAAGAGGGTAGACTTCAAACTAGAAAAGGAAATGTCATTTTACTTGATGATTTATTAACCAAAGCCATAGAAAAAGTAAAAGAAATAATAGAGGAAAAAAATCCAAACCTGGAAAACAAAGATGAAGTAGCAAAAATGGTTGGAATAGGAGCAGTTATATTTAATGATTTAAGCAATGGTAAGATCAAGGATATTGTATTTAACTGGGATAGAATGCTTAGCTTTGAAGGAGAAACTGGCCCTTATGTTCAGTATACTCACGCAAGAGCTAATAGTGTTTTAAGTAAGGCAGAGTACCCTATAACTCCAGATGTGGATTATTCTTTACTCACAAATGATGAGGCAGTAAATATAATCAGACTATTATATTCTTTTCAGAATACTGCTATAGCAGCTATGGAAAAGAACGAGCCATCATTTATTGCAAGACATGTAATAGATATTGCACAGGCGTTTAATAAGTTCTATCATGAATGTCCAATAATTGTAGAGGATGAAGAACTTCAAAAAGCAAGGCTATTAATAGTCTACAGTGCTGCCATAGTAATTAAAATCGGCCTTGGATTATTAGGAATTGAGGCACCACAAAAAATGTAGATGAAATAATAAGCTGAAAAATAGAAATGCCCTTCATGTATGAAATAGTGAAGGAATATTTCTATTTTTTTTGAAGGGATTATTATCTATTGTCCGTCTATAAATATAAAGAAGCAATGAAGGAGGACTATAGTATGCAAAAAAAGAAAATCGGAATTATTACATTTGCTATAACACTTATTTCACTAGGTATTTTGTTACTTATGAAAAACTTTACCGACATCAATCTTAAAATAATATTTGCCATTGCGTGGCCAAGTATAATTATACTATTTGGTATAGAGATTATTATAACTAAGTTTGTATTATCTAGAAGGTCTGAAGATGTAAGGACTTATGTAGATCCATTAAGTGTTATTATGCTATGTATAATAATAATCATAATGTCTATTTATTCAAGCTTTAACTTCGATTTTTTGTCAAACTTACAGTCGTTTGATTTAGGAGACTTCTCAAGAATTGTATCAAGCTATAAGGATGAATCAACTTATAATTATACTTTTACTATTAATACTGAAGGCAAGGATGAGCTTCAAGTATTAAACAGCTTTGGTAATGTAGAAATAATAGAGGGTTCAGGAGACAATATAGAGATAGCAGCAAAGATTAAAATTAGGTATAATGATAAAACTTATGCAGATGAGCTATCGAAAAATATTGTAAAGATTGATGAGAGTGGAAGCAGTCTCAAAGTATTATCTGACTTAGACAACTCTAAATACGATAGAGATAAAGCAGGAGAAATAAGCGTAAGCTATGATATTCATATGCCAGCGCATATCAAAGCAAATATTGAAAACAAATTTGGAAACACAACTGTAAAGGACATAAAAAAAGATGTGAAAATTAATAATCAGCATGGTAATATTGAAGTAGCTGATATTATAGGTGCAGTAAAGCTAGACAATTCCTTTGGCAGTACGATTGTAGATAATATTAGTGAGGATGCTGAGATAGATTCTAAGCATGGAGATGTAGTAATAGACAATGTGTCCAAGGATTTAACAGTAAACAATTCCTTTGGAAGTATTAAAGCAACAAATATTAAGGGTAGTGCTGACATAAGTAACCAACATAACAGTGTATATGTTGAAAACGTTGAAAAGGATGTTAAGATTAAGAATCAGTTTGGTTGGGTAGATGCTAAAAATATCGGAGGAAATTTGAATATTGAGAGCGAACATGATAATGTCAACGTTGAAAATATCAAAGGAGAACTTTATACCTATAATAAGTTTGGAAATATTAGTGTGAATAGTGTCAGCAAGTATATAAAGATAATTTCGAATAATGGAAACATATCATTTAAAACCAATGAATTAATTGAAAAAGGTATAGAAATAGAAAACGAGTTTGGTAATATAGATATTACAGTGCCATCAGATCAGAAAGGCAGCTTTAATGTTGTAGCAGAGTTTGGAGAAATTAAAAATAGATTAGGTTTAAATGTAACTGAAGGCATTACAGACCAAAGTATAAATGATTTTATAGATAATAGTAATATAAAATTCTATATAAGAAGTAGAAATGGGAACATAGATCTTAACACAAACTAGCTTCTTAGGAAATAGGGTGGTGGTAACAATTGAATGAAGAACGTATAGTTTGTGAGCTAAAAGCGGGAAATTATACTGTTTTTAAAGAGATAGTTGAATTATTTAAAAATAGGATATTTGGGATGGCATATAAATTCACAAATAATTATGATGAAGCTCAAGATTTATCGCAGGAAATATTTCTTAAGGTATATAAAGAAATAAGTGGATTTAGATTTGAAAGTAAGCTTTCTACTTGGATATATAGGATTTCAATAAATACTTGTTTAGACTGGAAAAGGAAAAACAGCAAAGTGAAGATATTAAGTACCAGCATAATAAACGATGATGATGAAACTATTGATATTGACATTAGAGATGATAATCCTTTGCCTGATGAAGCATTCATTCGCTCTGAAAATCAAAGGGAAGTTCACAAACTGGTTCATGGACTTCCTGATAAATATAAGACTGTAATCATAATGTATCATTTTAACAGCATGTCTTATCAGGATATTTCAACAGCTCTTAATGTTCCTGAACGAACTGTTGAAACTAGATTGTATAGAGCTAGAAGACTATTGAAGGATGAATTAACTAAGCTAAATGATAGGGGTGGATACAAGTGGAATGCAAAGAAGTCTTAAACAAAGTTGATAAATATTTTGAAGATAGACTTAGTGATATTGAAAAACATAATATAAAAAAGCATTTAGAAAAATGCAATAAATGCAAACAAGAATATGAGGATATGAGCTTTGCGTTTAGTATCCTGGACAGCCATTTTATAAGTGCACCAGATGATTTAGCAGATAAAATAATGATGAAAATAAGTAGCTTTGAAAACTCTAAAAAGAAAAGTACTAAGGTTCTAAAGAATTTAGGAGCTAGCTTTGTAGCAGCAGGAATAATGATATCATTACTTAACTTTTCAGACTATAATCATAAAATCCTAGCAAGAGGCATATTTAGGAGTGCCTTTGAGATAAATCAAGTTGTAACGAGCCCAATTACAAAGATATCAGAAGGATTAAAATATATAACAAGTTTCCACAACAATAATAGTAATAAATAGATAATAAGGAGGTAAGCATATGAATTGTGAATATCATAAGAATTTAGAAGCAGTTTATATTTGCTCTGATTGTAAAGTAGGTATATGCAAGGATTGTGCAGTTAATAATAATGGCAAGATAGTATGTATTGAATGTGCAAAAAAGAATGGTTTGCCAATTATAAAGAACACAGCATATGAGGATAATAAAAATAACTATAATACTAATAAATCAAATTATCATAATGAAAGGACTCCAAGAAAATATAGCACATTTTGGTCTATTGTTTTTTCCTTTATACCTGGTGGCGGACATATGTATTTGGGTCTAATGAAAAGAGGACTTCAGATTATGCTAGTGTTTTTCGGGATTATTGCTTTATCAAGCTTCTTTTATTCAGCAGATTTTCTAATGTTCTTTGCAACAGTCGTATGGTTCTATAGCTTTTTCGATTGCTTCCATATGAGAAGAAAGCTAGAGCGTGATGAAGATATAGATGAGGACTTAATTTTTCCAGTAGATATTAAAAATATAAATGCAAGGCATTTAGGAATTGGATTAATAGTGTTAGGTGGGTTAGTGCTATTAAATGAATTCTTTGATCAGCTGGTTTATATAACTAATAGAATGAACATGAACTCTGAGTCTATTAGAGTTGCAATAAGGCTAATAAGAGATTCAATATTCCCAGTGGTTCTAATAATTTTTGGATTCTTCATACTTAAAAAAACTAAAAAAAATACTAATGAATAAAGCTAGGGCTTACCTAGCTTTTACTTTTTAAATATCATAGTTTCTGCTATACTATATATAGCTTAACTAAGGGGTGTTAGCATGCTTGAAACTAATATAGAAAAATTTATAGTTTGTGGATGTGGTGAAGAAGTATATAGATATAAAGAACTTTTTAATTCATTCAATTCATTAGAATATGACAGGAATCAGTGGACCTATATAGTAGAAATTATGATTATTACTATTAAATCCTTAGTTCCTTATGAATCTAGTCACGGTTCAATAATAGATTATGAAAGATTCAACGAGGAGTTAAAGCTATGGTATTATTATAGGCATGGAGAAAACAATTGCTTATTAGGGAGCCTAAATAATGATGAGAAAGCTTATTGGGAGTATGAAGATGATAGTATGCTGGCGAGAATCACACCTATAATCTTTGCAAACGAAGATTGGGAAGTGGCTAGAAGTGAAATATTAAAGAGCATCCTTTATACTTCTGGTAAAATTCTATCTGTTTTTGAAGGCTTAGCACTTTCAAAGCTTCTTTTTATCCTCATTGCTAATCCAAGCATTAGTTATGATGATTTGACTAGTAAAATTAAAGAAGAAATAATTTGTTTTTCTCAGAAGGATTTTATCAAGGAACATTCAAATAATTTTAGATTCTCATTAGATTCATATGAGGGAAATTATATTATTGAATTTGAAAGAAGACGTATTGAATTGCTTAGCACATTAAATGGAGCAAATAACGGAATGAGGTACAGTATTTTAAAGCAATCTTTAAATATATTAGAAGAGCAAGAAGCTTGTGAATTGTCTAGTTTTTTTCTTGGTGGTCTTAATGGGTTAAAATCAAATTGCGAGGGTGTTCTTTTAAAGGACGAGGATTTTATCAAAAATCTTTGCAGTTTTTTGGGAAAATTAAGAAAAGGAAGAATTGCAGCTGAGAGCCTTAAAATAGACAAATACATACTACCTGATGTGTTTCAATACAAAGAGGGAGAACTATTTTTTCATACTTTATTGAAGAAGTGCCAAGTCATAAGGAAAATAAATGAGCCTGAAAGAATAATAAGCTTTATAAGAACAAAGTCAGGTATTTATAGATTTTGGAAAATCATAAAAAGATGAAATTAGAAATATAGAGAAGTGGTCAAAGAACCACTTCTCTATATTATAGATCTTTATTTAAATATTTTATGAATTCATCCTCACTTGTATCTGCTAAATCACTTAATTCTCTAATAATGTTATCCTTTAATTTCAGAAAAGTATCAATATTAGTGTTTTTTCCTGTATATTCAAGGGCTTCTAATATTACCAACATATCTTTTTTTGAAATTTCAGCAATTGATATTTTCTCGAATTCTTGCATTTTATTAAATCCCCTCCTCTAGTGCAAACTAATGTAATTATTAAGTTAACTATTCTATAAAAAACGATAAATACCTTCACCAATTTACAAATTTTTTAGGAAGAATTCTTTTTAATTTTTGTACAATAGATAAATACTAATATTATAATATCTCTGATATAATATAGTTGGTATGAAACCAGTAGATTAACTTGAAAAATTGTGTTAACAATATAAGATGTAAATATCCAACTACATTTGCTGATATAATTCAATCTGTCGTGTCAGTTAATAATATTCAAAATTATATAAAGCAGCAATTCTAAATAGTGATTACGCAATAATGTGAAAGAAGGTTTTACAATGAAAATACTCATAACAACTTTAAATTCAAAGTTTATACATACTTCTCTTTCAATAAGATATTTAAAAAGCTTTGCTAAGGATGCCTTTCCTGATATAGATATTGAGGAATATACAATAAACCAAAATATTGATTATATAATAGGGGATATATTTAAGAAGGAGCTTGATGTAGTGGCTTTTTCTTGCTACATTTGGAATATAGAAGACATACTTCGTATATCAGAAGCGCTAAAGCTGGTTAGCCCTAACATAAAGATTATATTAGGTGGGCCAGAGGTATCTTTTGATGGAGAGGAATTGATAAAAAATAATCCCTTTATTGATTTTATCATTTATGGTGAAGGAGAAGAGACTTTTAAAGAGCTGCTATTGAAACTGGAGAGCAAGGATAATAGCTTTAAAAGTATAAAGGGGCTTATCTTTAAGGATGGAAAGGAAGTACGTATAAATGAATCTAGACCATTAATACAAAACCTAGATATTATACCTTCTCCTTTTGATGACTGTCTTGAGGATTTTAAAGATAGAATAGTTTATTTCGAAAGTTCAAGGGGTTGCCCCTTTAATTGCAGGTTTTGTCTTTCATCTACCATTAAGGGCGTAAGATTTTTTTCAATTGAAAGAGTTAAAGAAGATTTAAAAAAGCTAATAGATGCAAAGGTTAAGCAAGTCAAATTCGTAGATAGAACATTTAATGCAAAAAAAGATTATGCTTTGGAAATCATGAGATTTATTATTGGACAGAATGTAAAAAATATTAACTTTCATTTCGAGGTGACTGCTCATTTATTAGATGATGATGTTCTAAGCTTTTTAGAAAATGTACCTGAGGGCTTATTCCAATTTGAGATTGGTGTACAGTCAACTAACCCTCATACCCTTGAGGCTATAGACAGAGTGACTAATACAGAAAAACTAATGGATGTGGTAATGAAGATTAAAAGCTTCAATAACATACACCAGCATTTAGACTTAATAGCTGGTCTGCCATATGAAGATATCAATAGCTTTAAAAAGTCATTTAATGATATTTATTCTTTAAGACCTGAAAAGCTACAGCTAGGTTTTTTAAAGCTTTTAAAGGGATCGGAGCTAAGAAGCAAAAAAGATTTGTATGGCTATAAATTCTTAGATAGGCCGCCTTATGAGGTACTTGAAAGCAGTTATGTTAATTATGGGGAAATGATTAAGCTAAAGGCTATTGAGGACTTAGTAGAAAAATATGCGAATGAGCTTTATTTTGAAAATAGCATTAATTTTATAATGAATAATTTTTATCATAAGCCCTTCGACTTCTTTGAATCTTTTTCTGAATACTGGGAAAAGGAAAATCTTAATAGTAAGGCCCATAGCAGAGTAGATTTATATAGAATACTTCTAGAATTCTATAGCAGCAATATAATTAAGCATATAGAATTATTTAAAGATATTCTTAGATTTGATTTTATTTATAATACTAAATCTCCTACTATTCCTAATTTTATGAGAAAAGCAAGTGAAGATATACCAAAGCATAAGAAACATGATTTTTTAAAGAACGTGGCAAACCTAGAAAAATATTTGCCTGAATATCTAGATGTGCCTGCAAAAAAGATAATTAATGAAGTATATATTGATAAGTTTAATTATGATATACTGAAAATCAGAGAGAAAAATTATAAGCTTGGTCACGATATTTTGTCAGATACCTATATATTATTTGTCTATGATTATGATAGAAAAGTATTTGAAAAATGTAGGTGTTTTCAAGTAACCGAAGAATTTTTAAAAGAGGAGTGATGGATTTGGATATTTTAAAGGATTTACTTTTAGTAAATAGAAGCACAATAAAGAAAGCCTCTAAGCTATTCTTGAACAACTGGGTAATTGTTTTTACTGGATTTGTATATACTTTACTTAATATTGCCTTAATTATTGTAATGAATATAATTTTTAGAATCCCTATTATGAGATTCTTTTCAGGGATTATCTCCTTTATAGCAACTAGTGCCATGATATCAAGCTTTCTATATCTTCTTAATCAAATAATTAGATATGGAAGAGTTACCATACAAGATTTTAAGGATGGATTTACAGTGTACTTATGGAAGGTATATGGGGTTCTATTCATTGGCTGGGTAGCTAGCTTTTTATTTGATAGGATTATAGGACCTGTAATTTATTCAGCGAACTTATCGCTTTCAGGAACCATAAGCTTTATAATAAGCCTTTTAGTCTTAATATTGATGAATGCTCTACCTGAGTCTATATATCAAAAGCATTACTCTGCTTGGGATACGGTAACATATGCATTTAATTTTGTAAAGGAAAATTGGATTGAATGGTTTGTACCAAATGTTATAATGCTAGGATTATTCTATCTAGTTACAGGTAATGTGATAAGAGATGTTTTTGCTATAAGCTCTGGTTACTTTTTTAGCTTCTCTATAAGAGGTATTCTGCTTTATGTAATAGGTCAAGTTATGTTTTCTTTTATTATGATATATAGAGGAATTTTATTTGATACATTAAGTACAAGTACTAGAAGAAAAAGAGCATATATGCAGCATTTATACAAATAATCAACTTTGCAGTTATCGTAAAAAGGACAGGTGAGGTATATGAAGGGATTACGGGAATACTTTCTTAAGAAGACAGATAATATTTCTTTTATTGAGGTAAAACCTGACTCAATGGTTTTCATAAAGGATTATAAAATAGGCTCTGAAGTACCGTTACCATTAATTGTAAATGAATTAATTAGTGAAATAAAAACGGGAACAGCCAAGGATGAAGTAAAGGTTTCTTCTATTATTAATGGAATGATATACATTATTGGAGCAGATCCAGGATTTGCATTTTGTCAACAATATAAAAAGATAGTTTATCATTATGATGAAAAAATAGAAGATTATATACTTTATATGGGACTGAAAAAGGTCAATGAAAATGCCTTTGAAGATGGTATTGTCTGGCTTAGAGCTTTGTATCATATTAATAGTAAAAATTTAATGGGTAAATACAATTATGCTCTTGCTTTAGAGGAAAAAGCCAGAAGATTATTTACAGTTAACAATAAAATGGGTAGTGTTTTTCTGAGAAGTTCAACAAATGTTTTTGAGGAGATTATTAATGAAAGCCCAAGCTTTGATTTAGCTTACTATAAGTTAGGCTACCATTATAAAAATAGCCAGCAATATGTAAAAAGCAGTTTAATGTGGGAGAGATACATTCAGTTAGGAAAAGATACTGAAATGCTAGAGGAAATAAGAGAAAACTTAGAGACAATTCAGGATGATGTAATATATGAAGAAGGATATAATTTAATTTTATCTGGAAATCCAAAAGCAGGCTTAGAAAAGCTTTTGCCGCTAAAGGAAAGGTATGTTGATTGGTGGAACTTGTTTTTCATGATTGGATTAGGATATAGGCAGATAGGCATGTATGAGGAAGCTATTATAGAGTTTGAGACTGTTCTTGATTTTGTGCCTGATCAGGTAGAAGCACTAAACGAACTTGGACTTTGCCAAGCTTTTATAGGAAAATACAGCGAGGCAATCTCAAATTTTACAAGGGCCATAGAATTAAAGCCCAAAGACTATGAAATAAGATGTAATAGAGGAATGGCATATTTACAAATAAACGACATTGAAAATGCAGAAAAAGATATAAATACTGCTTATGAACAGTGTAGTACTGATGAAATAACTATTTCATGTAAACAAGAGCTTGAAAAAATGAAGGGTATGGCCTAGGTCATATTCTTTTTTTATTTAAAAACATTTAAGGTTTTGTAAACACTTTGAACAAATAGATATTATTGTGATAGAATAGGTTTGGGAAACGATTTCCCTGATGGTTATTACATATTTTAAAGGGGGGAATAACTTGCTAAAACACTTAACAGACTTAATTGAAAATGCAAAAGGACAAGCAAAGAAGAAATTAGCAGTAGCTGCCTGTCAAGATGAAGAAGTACTTAAGGCTGTTCATGAAGCTGCTTTAATTGGAATAGTAGAACCCATATTAATCGGAGATATTGAAAAAACTGAGCAGATAGCTAAGGAACTGGGGTTATCTATTGAGGCTTATGAAAGAATTGACGTAAAAGATTTAGCGGAAGCTGCGAAAATAGCAGTAAAACATGTAAGTAGTGGCAAGTCAGATTTTATTATGAAGGGATTAATAGATACATCTATATTATTGAAGGAAGTATTGAGCAGAGAATATGGACTAAGAACAGATAGCTTACTCAGTCATGTAATGATATACGAAGTGCCAGCATATCATAAATTTGTATTTTTAACAGATGGAGGAATGAATTTAGAGCCAAATCTAGAAGACAAAGTAAAAATAGTAAAAAACGCTGTGAAGGTTTGCAAATCTCTTGGTTATGAAAAAATAAAGGTGGCTGCTATTGCTGCAAAAGAAAAAGTAAACCCTAAGATGATTGCCACTATTCATGCTGATGAGCTAAAGAAAATGAGCGAAAGTGGACTATTTGAAGATGGTGTTATCATTGATGGACCTTTGGCACTTGACTTAGCAGTTTCAAAGGAAGCGGCAAAAATTAAAGGCTACAATAGTGAAGTTGCAGGAGATGCAGACATTCTACTAGTTCCTAATATCGAAACAGGGAATGGAATTGGAAAAAGCTTAACCTATTTTGCAAATAGCCAATCAGCAGGCATTGTAATGGGAGCGAAGGTTCCAATAGTTTTAGTATCTAGAGCTGACTCTCATGAGGCAAAGCTCTATTCAATTGCTCTTGGAAGCATGATTTCTGAACTTAATTAAATAATGCTTTGAATTCTTTTTAAACTATAAATAAAGGGGTGTAAAAGTATGAAAAGATTATTGACTGGAAATGAAGCAGTAGCCTTAGGGGCATATGAGGCAGGAGCAACTGTAGCTGCTGCTTACCCAGGGACTCCAAGTACTGAGATACTAGAAAACATAGCAATGCATAAAGAAATATATTCAGAGTGGGCACCGAACGAAAAGGTAGCTGTAGAGGTAGTTGTGGGAGCTTCTATAGCAGGTGCAAGATCTATAGCTGCAATGAAGCATGTAGGTGTTAATGTAGCGGCAGATCCATTGTTTACCTTTGCCTATACAGGAGTCAATGGAGGCTGTGTAATTGTATCAGCAGATGATCCAGGAATGCATAGCTCTCAAAATGAACAAGACAATAGATACTATGCAAAGTCTGCAAAGATTCCCATGCTAGAGCCTAGTGACAGCCAAGAAGCAAAGGATTTTGTTAAAATTGCATATGAAATAAGTGAGGAGTATGATGCACCAGTTTTACTAAGACTTACAACAAGAATATGTCATGGAAAAGGCTTAGTGGAAATTGGAGAGAGAAAAGAAGTTGGAATTAAAGAATATAAAAAGGATATTTCAAAATATGTAGCCACACCTGCAAATGCAAAAAAACGTAGATTATTGCTAAAAGAAAGATTAATAAAGTTAGAAGAACTAAGCAATAATTCTGAATTAAACAAGATAGAATGGAATGACAGAAAAATAGGAGTTATTACTTCAGGAGTAGCATATCAGTATGCAAAAGAAGTTTTTGGCGACAATGCTTCATTCTTAAAATTAGGATTTACATTCCCTGTACCAAAGGCAAAAATAAAAGAATTTGCTGAACAAATAGAAAAGCTATATGTAATAGAAGAATTAGAGCCTTACTTAGAAGATGAAATTAGAAGCATGGGCATAAATGTTATTGGTAAAGATGTTATTCCAGCTATGGGAGAGCTTAATCCAGATATATTAGCAGAAGTATTGTTAGGAAAAAAACCTGAAAAAGTAGATATAAGTCCTGAAAAAGTTGTTGGAAGGCCACCTACAATGTGTGCAGGCTGTCCACATAGAGGATTGTTCTACGTACTTAGCAAAAAGAAAAATGCAGTTGTGACAGGAGATATAGGATGCTATACATTAGGTTCAGCGCCACCACTAGAGAGCATGGATACATGTATATGTATGGGGGCTAGCATAAGTGCTGGGCACGGATTTACTAAAGCCTTCGAAAAGGGTGGAAAAGATACTAAGGTATTTGGAGTTATAGGAGACTCTACATTCTTCCATTCTGGCATCACAAGCCTGATAAATGTAATCTATAATAAAGGAAATGTGGCAACTATTATACTTGATAATAGGATAACAGGAATGACAGGACATCAAGACAACCCAGGAACAGGATATACTCTATCTGGAGAGGCAACAGAACACATTGATATTGAAAAGTTATGCGAGGCTATAGGGGTTAAGAACATAGCTGTAGTAAATCCATTAGATTTAAAAGAAACCGAGGATGCTATTAATAAAGCACTTAATACAAATGAGCCTATGGTAATAATAACCAAGATGCCTTGTGTTCTAAAGAAATCACCTACAGAAGAAATAAAAGAATATAACTTGAACAAAAGAATTAAATGCTTAGTTGATAGAGAAAAGTGTAGGAAATGTAAGATGTGTACTAAAGCTGGATGTCCAGCTATATCATTTGATGCAAATATAGGTTCAATAATTGACGAATCTATGTGTGTAGGCTGTGATGTATGCTTGCAAATATGTCCATTTAAAGCAATAGTAAAGGCGGGTGAGTAATATGTCTGATGTGAAAAATATTTTGTTTGTAGGGGTAGGAGGACAGGGAATAATACTTGCTAGTAAAGTCTTATCTAAAGGTCTTATTGATGCAGGATATGATGTTAAGATGTCTGAGGTACACGGAATGGCACAACGTGGTGGCAGTGTAACCACACAAATAAGGTATGAGAAAAAAGTTTATGCACCAATAATAGGTATCGGGCAGGCTGATATAATAGTGTCCTTTGAAAAGATGGAAGCTATGAGATGGATAGAATACTTAAAACCAAATGGAAAGATAGTCGTAAATGATTATGCTATACCGCCTGCACCAGTTTTATCTGGAAAAGCAGAATACCCAAAAGGAATAATTGAAGATTTAAAAGAAAAAGTTAAAACCATAAATATAGATGCGGCAAAAGAGGCAAAAGAATTAGGGAATATTAAAACACTAAATATGATTATGCTTGGAGCTCTTATTAAAGCAATGGGTATAGATGAAATAGATTGGGAAAGTGTTATTAAGGAAGAGGTAAAAGAAAAATTTGTAGATATTAATCTGAAAGCATTTAACATAGGTAAAATGTTGGTTTAGTGATTGATTAATGGAGCTAGGGATAAACCTTAGCTCCATTTTTACGACTTAGGTCGAATGCACCGAGCACCAACCCTGTTGTAGGTTTATAATAGGAGTGTCCCTTAGGACCAAATTTATGAGAGCGATAGCGAACAAATAAATTTGTGTTGCGAGACTGCTTATGACCTAACCCGATTTTCCGAATGAGTTTATCGGAAAATCGCTGGTAGGTCAAATGCACCGAGCACCAAATTTATGAGAGCGATAGCGAACAAATAAATTTGTGTTGCGAGACTGCCATCCTGCATATTCATAGCTTACTGTGGAACAATAATTATGAGTTGTTAAGAATAAAATGCTATTGACCATGAGTATACTAATATGATATATTTGCTTGTGTCGTTAAAACTAAGAAATTAGATAGTGATTCTAAACAAATGTTAAAGAAAAAACTATTGACAGTCTGTATAAAATTTGTTATAGTAATGAAGTCGTCACTAAACGACAAGAAAAGAAAAACGAAAATAAATTATAAAAAAGTGTTGACAAAAGATAATAAAAATGTTAACATAATAAAAGTCGGCTCCTAAAGCTGATGACAAAAAATGAGTCCTAACGGACACTCATAACAATAACCCTAACGGGCGAAATAATAGTTGGTCTTTGAAAACTGAACAGTGAGAAGTCACAAGCAAAC
Organism: Proteiniborus sp. MB09-C3; assembly: GCF_030263895.1. NCBI lineage: Bacteria > Bacillati > Bacillota > Clostridia > Eubacteriales > Proteiniborus > Proteiniborus sp. MB09-C3. Next base: position 3,004,187 of record NZ_CP127161.1, on the reverse strand, counting down.
ATCCAAAATTTCAAATTTTGAGATACGCTTAAAAATACATGTCAACGTCATAACGAGTGACAGGAGAACAAAAAGCTTTTATATGAGAGTTTGATCCTGGCTCAGGATGAACGCTGGCGGCGTGCTTAACACATGCAAGTCGAACGAACTATATTAATGGAAGTCTTCGGATTGAAATTAATATAGTTAGTGGCGGACGGGTGAGTAACGCGTGGGAAACCTGCCCTATACAGGGGGATAGCCTCGGGAAACCGGGATTAATACCCCATGAAGCTCAAGTATCGCATGATACGTGAGTCAAAGATTTATCGGTATGGGATGGTCCCGCGTCTGATTAGCTAGTTGGTGAGGTAACGGCTCACTAAGGCGACGATCAGTAGCCGGCCTGAGAGGGTGAACGGCCACACTGGAACTGAGACACGGTCCAGACTCCTACGGGAGGCAGCAGTGGGGAATATTGCACAATGGGGGAAACCCTGATGCAGCGACGCCGCGTGAGCGAAGAAGGCCTTCGGGTCGTAAAGCTCTGTCCTAAGGGAAGAAACGGACGGTACCTTAGGAGGAAGCCCCGGCTAACTACGTGCCAGCAGCCGCGGTAATACGTAGGGGGCGAGCGTTATCCGGAATTACTGGGCGTAAAGGGTGCGTAGGCGGCCTTTTAAGTCAGATGTGAAAGGCTACGGCTTAACCGTAGTTAGCATTTGAAACTAAAGGGCTTGAGTGCAGGAGAGGAGAGTGGAATTCCTAGTGTAGCGGTGAAATGCGTAGATATTAAGAGGAACACCAGTGGCGAAGGCGACTCTCTGGACTGCAACTGACGCTGATGCACGAAAGCGTGGGTAGCGAACAGGATTAGATACCCTGGTAGTCCACGCCGTAAACGATGAGTGCTAGGTGTTGGTGGAGACATCCATCAGTGCCGCAGCTAACGCATTAAGCACTCCGCCTGGGGAGTACGGTCGCAAGACTGAAACTCAAAGGAATTGACGGGGACCCGCACAAGCAGCGGAGCATGTGGTTTAATTCGACGCAACGCGAAGAACCTTACCAGGGCTTGACATCCCTCTGATCGGATTAGAGATAATCCTTTATCTTCGGATACAGAGGAGACAGGTGGTGCATGGTTGTCGTCAGCTCGTGTCGTGAGATGTTGGGTTAAGTCCCGCAACGAGCGCAACCCTTGCCTTTAGTTGATAACAGGTAAAGCTGATAACTCTAGAGGGACTGCCGGTGACAAACCGGAGGAAGGTGGGGATGACGTCAAATCATCATGCCCCTTATGTCCTGGGCTACACACGTGCTACAATGGTCGGTACAACGGGAAGCAAGACTGTGAAGTTAAGCAAATCCCAATAAGCCGATCCCAGTTCGGATTGTAGGCTGCAACTCGCCTACATGAAGTCGGAGTTGCTAGTAATCGCGAATCAGCACGTCGCGGTGAATGCGTTCCCGGGTCTTGTACACACCGCCCGTCACACCATGAGAGTCGGTAACACCCGAAGCCAGTGAGCTAACCGAAAGGAGGCAGCTGTCGAAGGTGGGATCGATGATTGGGGTGAAGTCGTAACAAGGTAGCCGTATCGGAAGGTGCGGCTGGATCACCTCCTTTCTAAGGAGAAGTACCTTTTCACTGTTCAGTTTTGAGAGGCTAACAAAGTCTTTCAACTTAATTGACAACACAGGTTGTCAACTTGTACCTTGAAAACTACACAGCGTAAGAAAGTTTTAAAATCAATACAGAATTGATAAATAAAGCTACAATTTTTATCTGGTCAAGATACTAAGAGCATAGGGTGAATGCCTTGGCACTAGGAGCCGAAGAAGGACGGGATAAGCACCGAAATGCTACGGGGAGTCGCAAGTAGACATAGATCCGTAGATATCCGAATGGGGAAACCCACCTAAGGAGAACCTTAGGAATCATCTACTGAATCCATAGGTAGATAGAAGGCAGACCAGGGGAACTGAAACATCTAAGTACCCTGAGGAAGAGAAAGAAACATCGATTCCCTAAGTAGCGGCGAGCGAACGGGGAAGAGCCCAAACCAGTAGAGGTAACTTTACTGGGGTTGCGGACCAGCAAAACGGTAGGGATAATCTATAGTAGAAGAGGTCTGGAAAGGCCCACCACAGAAGGTGAAAGTCCAGTATACGAAATAGAAAACCCGCCAGCTGAGATCCAGAGTACCACGAGACACGAGAAACCTTGTGGGAAGCAGGGGGGCCCACCCCCCAAGGCTAAATACTACCTAGTGACCGATAGAGAATAGTACCGTGAGGGAAAGGTGAAAAGAACCCCGGAGGGGAGTGAAAAAGAACCTGAAACCCTATGTTTACAAGCAGTGGAAGTTCTATATATGAACGACCGCGTACTTTTGTAGAACGGGCCAACGAGTTACGATATGCAGCAAGGTTAAGTACTTAAGGTATGGAGCCGTAGGGAAACCGAGTCTAAATAGGGCGATTAAGTTGCATGTCGTAGACCCGAAACCGGGTGACCTACCCATGGGCAGGTTGAAGTTGAGGTAAAACTCAATGGAGGACCGAACCGCTTAGCGTTTAAAAGCTATCGGATGACCTGTGGGTAGCGGTGAAATTCCAATCGAACCCGGATATAGCTGGTTCTCCTCGAAATAGCTTTAGGGCTAGCCTCAAGGAAAGTGACGTGGAGGTAGAGCACTGACTGGTCTAGGGGCGCGCATGCGTTACCAAAACCTATCAAACTCCGAATGCCACAGTCATATACTTGGGAGTCAGACTATGTGAGATAAGTTTCATAGTCAAAAGGGAAACAGCCCAGACCACCATCTAAGGTCCCAAAGTACAAGTTAAGTGGGAAAGGATGTAAGACTACACAGACAACCAGGATGTTGGCTTAGAAGCAGCCACACATTCAAAGAGTGCGTAATAGCTCACTGGTCGAGTGGTCTTGCGCCGAAGATTACCGGGGCTCAAACTAGTCACCGAAGATGTGGATTGTCGTAGATTCAATATTACTCTTAAAGTAAAGGGCAAAGAAAGCTTTGCCGAAGGCCACAAAAGGCTACAATAAAAGCCTTCGGCCAGATTCTAGTTAAGTGAAAACTTAAGGGTAGCATTGAATCTACGACAGTGGTAGAGGAGCATTGTATACAGGTAGAAGCTATACCGAAAGGAGTAGTGGACAGTATACAAGAGAGAATGTTGGCATGAGTAGCGAGAGGTGAGTGAGAATCTCACCCATCGAAAGCCTAAGGTTTCCTGAGGAAGGCTCGTCCACTCAGGGTTAGTCGGGACCTAAGCCCAGGCCAAAAGGCGTAGGCGATGGACAACAGGTTGAAATTCCTGTACTACCAGAAGGCGCTAAAAGAGAAGGAGTGACGCAGGAGGATAGGTTAAGCACACCGTTGGTTGAGTGTGCCTAAGCAAGTAGGGAGTATCTAAAGGCAAATCCGTAGGTACAATATCCTGAGAAGTGATGGGGAGCGAAATACAAGTAGCGAACTAACTGAATCCACACTGCCAAGAAAAGCTTCTATCAAGCCTAAAGGTACCCGTACCGCAAACCGACACAGGTAGGCGAGGAGAGAATCCTAAGATGAGCGGAAGAACTCTTGTTAAGGAACTCGGCAAATTAACCCCGTAACTTCGGGAGAAGGGGTGCCGAGGGAGGTGAAGTGCAAGCCACATAAGCCTCCTTCGGCCGCAGTGAATAGGCCCAGGCGACTGTTTACCAAAAACACAGGTCTCTGCTAAATCGAAAGATGAAGTATAGGGGCTGACACCTGCCCGGTGCTGGAAGGTTAAGGGGAATGCTTAGCGCAAGCGAAGGTAAGAACTTAAGCCCCAGTAAACGGCGGCCGTAACTATAACGGTCCTAAGGTAGCGAAATTCCTTGTCGGGTAAGTTCCGACCCGCACGAAAGGTGTAACGATCTGGGCACTGTCTCAACAAGAGATCCGGTGAAATTGTAGTACTCGTGAAGATGCGAGTTACCCGCGACTAGACGGAAAGACCCCGTGGAGCTTTACTGCAAGCTGACATTGGATTTTGGTATCCTATGTACAGAATAGGTGGGAGACAGAGAAATCAGTGCGCCAGCATTGGTGGAGTCGTCGTTGGGATACCACCCTTATGATACTGAAGTTCTAACCATAGGCCATGAAACTGGTCTTGGGACACTGTCAGTTGGGCAGTTTGACTGGGGCGGTCGCCTCCTAAAAAGTAACGGAGGCGCTCAAAGGTTCCCTCAGCACGGTCGGAAATCGTGCGAAGAGTGTAAAGGCAGAAGGGAGCTTGACTGCGAGACCCACAAGTCGAGCAGGAACGAAAGTTGGACTTAGTGATCCGGTGGCGCCGAGTGGAAGGGCCATCGCTCAACGGATAAAAGCTACCCCGGGGATAACAGGCTTATCTCCCCCAAGAGTCCACATCGACGGGGAGGTTTGGCACCTCGATGTCGGCTCGTCTCATCCTGGAGCTGTAGCAGGTTCCAAGGGTTGGGCTGTTCGCCCATTAAAGAGGCACGCGAGCTGGGTTCAGAACGTCGTGAGACAGTTCGGTCCCTATCTGTCGTGGGCGTAGGAAATTTGAAAGGAGCTGTTCCTAGTACGAGAGGACCGGAATGGACAGACCACTAGTGTATCAGTTGTCCTGCCAAGGGCATGGCTGAGTAGCCAAGTCTGGTAGGGATAAGCGCTGAAGGCATCTAAGCGCGAAGCCCCCCTTAAGAAAAGATTTCCCATCTGGTAAACAGAGTAAGACCCCAGAAAGACTAACTGGTTGATAGGTCGTAGGTGTAAGAGCAGCAATGCTTTAAGCTAAACGATACTAATAGGTCGAGGGCTTGACCAGAAATATGGACGCTGTGTAGTTTTTAAGGTACAAGCAGAGAACCAATCTTAACGCTTTTTAAGATTGTGTGAATAGCTACTTAATGACTGAAAAAGAATCAAATTACCTTGATAAAAAAGGTTTGACAAGTAGCGAAAAATATGCTATACTAAATCTTGTTCCTAAAAAATAAATAACATACTTAGTCAATGCTAAGTATAGAGAGAAGAAATCATAGATTTCAGTTACTCGTATCCAGTGACAATAGCGAAGGGGTCACACCTGTTCCCATACCGAACACAGAAGTTAAGCCCTTCAGCGCTGATGGTACTTGGTGGGAAACCGCCTGGGAGAGTAGGACGTTGCTGGATGGTATTCCTGGGTAGCTCAACGGCGGAGCAACCGGCTGTTAACCGGTAGGTTGTGGGTTCGAGTCCCACCCCAGGAGCCAGCAAAATGCCGGGGTGGCGGAACAGGCAGACGCACAGGACTTAAAATCCTGCGATCCCCAAAGATCGTACCGGTTCGATTCCGGTTCCCGGCACCAATTACTATAATTAAATATACATCGCGGGGTGGAGCAGCTGGTAGCTCGTCGGGCTCATAACCCGGAGGTCGTCGGTTCAAATCCGGCCCCCGCAACCATAATATTTCTGTCCAGATGGACTAATGTAATTTTTAATCATGGCGGCGTAGCTCAGTTGGCTAGAGCATGCGGTTCATACCCGCAGTGTCAGCGGTTCAAATCCGTTCGCCGCTACCAACCTTAATATCCGTCTGTGGGACGATAAATAGGAGTGTCCATTAGGACTGATTTCAACATTTAAATAAGGCCCTATGGTCAAGCGGTTAAGACATCGCCCTTTCACGGCGGTAACCCGGGTTCGAATCCCGGTAGGGTCACCAACCTTAATTTAAGTTCATGATAGGAGATCTGTTAAGACCATACTAGATTGAACATCTAAAATTATGGGCGCATAGCTCAGCTGGGAGAGCACCTGCCTTACAAGCAGGGGGTCATAGGTTCGAGCCCTATTGCGCCCACCATTTTCTATAGAAGGTTTATATGAATTTTAGTTGGCCTGGTAGTTCAGTTGGTTAGAATGCCAGCCTGTCACGCTGGAGGTCGAGGGTTCGAGTCCCTTCCAGGTCGCCAATAAATTTCTACTATGTAGGACAAATACGCTGGTGTAGCTCAATTGGCATAAGCAGAGAACCCAAACCATGCTTTTGGTTTGGTGTGAATCGCTTAGTTGCTTATAAGGAGTTAATGCAGTAAAAAGGTTGATCCGAGAAGTAAAGACAATATGCTGGTGTAGCTCAATTGGCAGAGCAACTGACTTGTAATCAGTAGGTTGAGGGTTCAATTCCTTTCACCAGCTCCATTATGACCTAACCCGATTTTCTGGACGTTTTTATCGGAAAATCGATGGTAGGTCAAACGCAACGAGTACCAAATTTGTGTTGCGAGACTGCGAAATCGGAGGGGTTCCCGAGTTGGCCAAAGGGGACGGACTGTAAATCCGTTAGCTGTGCTTTCACTGGTTCGAATCCAGTCCCCTCCACCAATAAATATATAAGAATCCAGATATAAAAAACAATTGTATTATGCGGAAGTGGCTCAGTGGTAGAGCATCGCCTTGCCAAGGCGAGGGTCGCGAGTTCGAATCTCGTCTTCCGCTCCAATTCGATTATGTATTCATCATATAAGACTAATTAATTGTGCGGGTGTAGCTCAGTGGTAGAGCCCCAGCCTTCCAAGCTGGTTGCGAGGGTCCGATTCCCTTCACCCGCTCCATTTTTTGTGAAAGATATAATTGATATATTATGGTGGTTATAGCTCAGTTGGTTAGAGCGCCAGATTGTGGCTCTGGAGGCCATGGGTTCGAATCCCATTATCCACCCCACTTTTTTATTCTAAATATTAATCCTGACAGTTGTTTTTCGTGTAAAAATTAATATTGATTTTGTAGGATATTCTTAATTATTGATCCTATAGTTGTTGGGGTATAGCCAAGTCGGTAAGGCACCAGACTTTGACTCTGGCATTCGTAGGTTCGAGTCCTGCTACCCCAGCCATATAATTATGGCGACATAGCCAAGTGGTAAGGCAGAGGTCTGCAAAACCTTTACTCCCCAGTTCAAATCTGGGTGTCGCCTCCATATTAGTACTCATAGCTCAGCTGGATAGAGTGTCTGACTACGAATCAGAAGGTCGGGGGTTCGAATCCCTCTGGGTACACCAAACAAATTAAAAATGCTCAATTATGCGAAAGCGAATTTTGTACTAAAACAGATTTAGCCAATTTTTAGCCAATTGGTTTTAAAATCTACTTGAATAGCGAGTTCAAGGACTGTACATGATTCGCTTTTGTGCTTTCTAAAACATGAGTATATATTTCTGTAGTTTTTATGGAACTATGACCTAACAAACGGAACACTGGTTAATAAAGGTGTTCCGTTTGTTATTAATCGAGTAGCATAGGTCTGCCTTGAAGCGTGAAATTTTTTATAAGGTATGTCTATTTTTTTGAGCTTTATTTCATTATTTAATTAAGTTCCTGCTACCAATATAACTCATGATAACCTCTTTTCCTGCGCAGGCAGACAATCAACAGTACCTATAAATTATACCGGAAAAAATTTAAAAATATACATAATATATGTTCCTTGCAATATACAATCAAAAATATGTGCATAACTTATTTCTAGTCAAATAGAAATTACTCTTGCAAAATTACTCTTGCAGTATGGAATTTAGTTTTTCATTTAACCCCTAAAATTCTTTATCATTTTCCCTTTGTTTTTTAGAAATATCTCCTATTTTCATATGCAGAACATACGTTCCTTGCAAGATTAAAAAAATTTTTCATAGACAGCTAGAGGGTCAAAATAAATTATATGATTATTGAATTGATAATAAAGACCATATTTCTCTTTATAATAACTCAATACATTTTCTAAGTATTCTTCCGTGACATTTATGTATTCAGCTAACTCATATTTATTTCTAATACCGTATTTTGAAGCGTCTATCAATTTTTGAATACTAACAATTCTTTCATATCCCCAAGCTCGTGCTTTTCTTTCTTGTTTTCTGTTTGGAACCTTAGATTGATCTATGATGTTGCCAAAACTAGTGTAATGATGTCCTAATTCTTCTGCTAATATACATTTTTTTTCTATAGTAGTTTTTAAGTTAGAATTAAGAGTTATTGTATTATCTACATACAATCCTTTCATTCCAACTATACGATTGTTCTCCAATATTTCTATTCCCTCATTCTCTGCTTCTAAAACCAACTCTTCATATGTCATAAAAAATCCCCCTTATTATTGCTTATTTCTTTCTTCTAGACAATAGAAATTGAATATAATCATTCAATTGTTTTTCTTCTTCTTCTGTAAGCTTTACTTTATCTAAGTGAGCAGCTATAGTAGCAGGCTTGTTTTTTTCCATTATCTCACCTTTTGCCATCTCTTCCATTTCCTCGACAGTTATTCCTAAGGTTTTACATATTTTGATTACATTATCTACAGAAGCTTTTCCCACTCCTCTTTCCAATATTGAATATAAAGTGGTGTACGGTATGTCTGCTTTTTCTGCAAAAGCCTTAATACTACCTGTATCTTCAATTAACTTTTTTAATACTTTAGCTTTTTTCACAAAATGTTCCTCCTCAATCTATACGATGTTTCGTATCAAGTAATTACATATTACATTATTCTACTTTAAATGTAAAGCAAGAATATTCGCAATTCCAAATTTTTATAAGAAAAAGCTATTGACACAATATGCAGTTGCGAATATAATGAAAACACACAATACGCAATTGCATAAAAGAAGGAGGTGAGTTTATGTACAGAGACTTAGAAGCTGTACAAGCTGGTAGAAGATTTTCATAGAAACAAGAACTAGGAATAATAAAATAATTACAAGGACATTTGCAGAATGGCTCAATAAATTGATAGAAGAAAATAGAATTATATAAATAAGGTAGGAAGTACGAAACAGGATATTGTCCTAAGCGCAAAAGATTTATTACTAGATGCGAGGAGCATAAGGTTGGGGAAGTCAAAATAACAAGGTAAGGAGGGTTACGAAATGAAAATAAAAGACAAATATTATGAAAATATAGAAGGATTACTCTATAACTATAATATGCTTAAAATAAATATTGAAATAGCAGATAAACAGCTAGAAGAACTTAAAAATGAAGATGGAATGACAGCGATAAGCTATGATGGAATACAAACAAGTGCTACAAATAAAATTAGCAGTATGACAGAGATCGTAGCAGAGAGAAATATTGCAAAAGAAGAATTAATTATCAAGAGGAAAGAAAAGCTATTAGAGAAACTAAACAAATTAGATAGATTATTAGAAGAATTAAAAGAAACAGAGCAAAAGATAGTGAGTATGTATTACATAGAAGGATGGCAATGGTGGCAAATAGCATATGAGGTTAAATATAGTGAAAGACATTGCAAAAGAATAAGGACAGAAGCTATAAGAAAACTGGCAGTTGGATTATATGGAGAGAAAGTACTTGAGAAAGAAGTTATGTAATCATGTCCCACTTATGTCCCCTTTCTAGTGAAAAAATATAGTATTATGATATTAGGCAGATATCAGTTCAGGTTCACAAAAAAATTAATTAAGATAGTATACTGCATTTTATTAGGACTAGGGTTGCTTTACTTAGTCCTTTTCTAGTTTTTGAATATATGGAATAGAGGTGAGAAATTTTTTAAAGTAGATGATATGTACAGAGTATAAAGAACAAGAGCCTAGGACTGACATCGGCCAATAAAGAGTATGGAGGGATATAAATGGATTAGTAAAAAAGAAAAATTTTAAAACACAGAAATAGAGAAGACAAAGACTAATGAAAGAGTAGACAAATTAATAAGGTAAAACATAAACATCTAATTACTAAAGATAAGTACAATTAAGTAATAGAAACTAAAATATAGCTTGAAATTTAAGCAAGGAAAGAGATAAACAACAGAGTTTAAGAAAGAAGTTAAGGGGGTGAATAGAAAATATGATAAATAGCATTAAGCAGTCTATAATAAATAAACTGTTAAAATTATATCCAGAATATACAATCTATGATGAAAATGTTCCTGAAAATTTCGAGAAAAAATCATTTTTAATTAAACTCATAGATCAGAAGTACAATAAGCGGTTGAATAGCAAATATAAAAGCATAATTTCTTTTGATGTGGCTTATTTCAGCGATAAATCGACTACAGAGATAAAATCAGATTGCTTAGAAGTACAACTAAATTTAATTAGGACATTTGATTTGATAGGAACTTACAGAGCTTTAAATAAACAAGCTACAATAACAGACAATGTACTGCATTTTAAATTTGACATAAATTATTCAGAGATTAGGCGAGAGGAAGAAATTAAAATGCAGACACAACAAACAACAACTAATATTTAGGAGAATGGAGGATTATCATGGGAGGAACATGGACAAGTCAAAATAAAATCTTACCTGGTGCTTACATTAATTTTTTAACAAATGCTCCACTATCTATTACCCCAGGTGATAGAGGAATAGTGGTATTGCTTCAAGAAATGAGTGTAGGAGCAAAAGGAGAAATGTATAAGATTAGTACTACTGATACAAGTAAATATCCAGAAGGTACTACATCTACAGATAAATTGCTTGCAAATGAAGTTTTAAAAGGTGCAAAGACAGTTATTATTTATAATTTAGGCGAAGTAGCTCATACAGAAGCAGAGATTACAGTTGCATTAAATACATTGAAAACTGAAATATTTAATACTCTTTGCTACCCATATGATGATGAAGCATATGAATCTAATAAGCTTGCTATAGCTACATGGATTAAAGCTATGAGAGATGATGAGGGTATTAAATCTCAAGTGGTTTTAGCTAATTACAAAGGTGACTATGAAGGTGTTATCAATGTAACTCATGGAGTTAAATTTGCAGATGGGGTAATACTAACGCCAGCTCAAGCTACTGCATGGGTTGCCGGGGTTACAGCAGGGGCAAACATCAACCAGTCTAACACTGGAAGAAAATATTTAGGTGCTATTGATGTAGTACCTAGAATGACTAAGTCAGAAATGGAGACAGCTATTACTGCAGGAGAATTCATTTTTAAAGTTGACACAGCTCAAAATGTTACAGCAGTATATGACGTTAACTCTTTAACGACTGTTACAGCAGATAAAGGGAAACAATTTGCTAAAAATAGAGTGATTAGAACTATTGACGGAATCAATAATGATATTGTTGAGATATTTGAATCTAGTTATGTTGGTAAAATAAATAATAATGGTGATGGTAGGTCCTTATTAAGGGCAACGCTAATTGAATATTTCAATGAGTTGCAGAGATTAAATGCAATTCAAAACTTTATACCGGAAGATGTTACAGTTAATCAAGGAATAGATTCGGATGCGGTTGTTATTGATTGTTATATCCAACCAGTAGATAGTGTTGAGAAAATGTATATTACAGTTAATTTATCATAAAGAAGGAGGGTGACATATGGATAATTATACAAGATTGTCTGATACAATATCCTCTAAAGAGGGTAAAGCTTTTATTACAATAGAGGGCTCTAATAGAGAGTTGTTTGAGATTTCTAATATAAAGGCTCAACTAGACTTAGTTATTCAATCTAGAAGAATGTTAGGCCATAGAATGACACAGCACAAGGTTGTAGGAGCAGAAGGGACAGGCTCTATGACAATGTATTTCATGAATAGTGACATGCTAAGACTTGCAATTAAATATATCAAGAAGGGCTACTATGGAGGGCTAAAACTACAGATCAAGAACTTTGACGAACAATCAACCATAGGTACTCAGGAAGTTGTACTACTCAATGTCCTATTAAAGACAATTCCTGTGGCTGTTCTTGACGATCAATCAGATGATCCTATTACTATTGATACTGATTTTACCTTTGACAGCTTAGAAGGACTAAGTTATTTTAATTTACCAGAGAATTATAGATAAGGAGCAGGTTTTCACCTGCTCCTCTCAATATTAAATGGAGGGATATTTTATGAGTTCATTAAAAGCATTTTTAAATCCAATAGAAGTAGAAAATAAAGAGATCATAGTTTCAAATAGGTTTATGGAAGAGGGCAAACCAGTACCGTTTACTATCAAGCCGATAACACAAAAAGAAAACGAGCAGTTTATTAAGAAATATACGAAGAAAGATAAGAAGGGTGTTGAAACATTTAACAAAACTGAATATGTGCAGGCATTAACAGCAAGTGCAGTTGTATTTCCTGACCTAACGAACTCAGAATTGCAAAAAATATATGGATTGGGGGAAGCTGAATGCCTCAAAAATATGTTGCTAATTGGTGAATATGCACTATTAGCACAAGAAGTTCAAACTCTAAGTGGTCTTGATTATGATATTAATGAGGATATCGAAGAAGTAAAAAACGAATAAAGCAAGGTGATGCAGAGTTTAATTTAGCTCACTTTGCTTTACAGAAACTACGAATACTTCCTTCTACGTTTACAAATATGGATGATAAGGAAAAAGCATTTATATATGGAAGCATTCAAATCAGAATAGAGGAGGAAAAGAAACAGGCAAAGAAAATCAGAACGAAGGGGGGAAGAGGATAGTGGCAACTTTAGAAGCTATGTTTAAGATGTTCAATGGTTATATATCTAAGATTGAGAAGATTAACAAAAGCTTTAAAGAATTGAAAAAAGGTACGGATTTTATAGATGGGTTTATGAATACCAATGCAAGACTTGGTTCTATAAATGATGGTTTGCAGACTCAAGCTGAACTCCAAGATAAAGTATTTGCTGCTGCAAATAGGTCAAGAGGGGCCTATGTTAATATGGCTAGTGCAATATCAGAAATGGGGATATTAGCAGAAGATGCATTTAGTTCTAACGATGAACTGATAGCTTTTATGGAATTAGCACAAAAATCTTTCAAAATTAGCGATGCAAGTCCAACCGAACAATCTTCTGCCTTATCACAATTAACACAGGCAATGTCTACAGGAGCGTTTCAAGGTGACGGATTTAGCTCTATTTTGGACAATGCTCCTGTGATTGCTGAGGCAATTGCCAAATATACAGGTCTGTCTAAGGATGAATTAAAATCAATGTCAGTAGACGGACTGATAACATCAGACATAATTAAAAATGCTATGTTTGCAATGAGTAAAGATATAAACGGAAGATTTGAGGATGTGTCAATAACTTTCGCAGATATATGGAATCGAATCAAAAATGGTGGGTTAAAAGCATTTAGACCTATTATTGAAGAAGTCAATAAGTTAATTGAAACTGAAGGATTTGAAAATTTTGTTAATGGCTTAATTACTGGCTTTAACAGGGTATCACAGGTAGCAGGCTTTTTAATTAATATAATATCTAGCATAGGCTCTTTCTTTACTAATAATTGGAGTATAATAGAACCTTTACTCTGGGGTATTATAGGCGCATTGGTAGTATATAATGCGACAAGTGGCATAGCTTATTTAAACACTTTAAAAATGTTAGGAGCAAAAATGTTAAAGGTAGCAGCAGACTGGTTAGAATATGCAGCAATATTTGCATTAATCTTAGTACAGGACGGACTTAATGCAGCGCTTGCAGCATGTCCAATTACTTGGATTATAATCGCAGTTATTGCATTGATAGCGATATTTTATGCAGCAGTAGCAGCAGTAAATAAGTTTGCTGGCACAAGTATATCAGCAACAGGGATTATTGCAGGTGCATTTATGGTTGCATTAGCTTTTGTTGGAAATTTATTTGTAGGCTTATGGAACTTGATTGCTGATTTGATAGTTAATATTTGGAATGGATATGCAAATGTTGCCGAATTTCTTGCCAACGTATTTAATGATCCAATAGGTTCAATTGTAAGATTATTTGCAGGAATGGCTGATACTGTCCTTGGAATTTTAGAGGGTATTGCTTCAGTAATTGATACATTATTTGGTTCTAATTTAGCAAGCTCAATTAGCGGATGGAGAAGTGGGCTTCAGGGGATAGTAGATAATTTAGTTGGCGAAGCTGAAATAAAAGTTCCAAGAATGGATTCGTCATCCATGCATCTCGATAGATTTGAATATGGCACAGCATGGGATATTGGGTATAGTGCTGGTGAAAGTTTTCAAAATAAATTTAGTTTCAATAATCTTTTTGATGGTATTTCTGATTTAGGTACAATAGACAATAATCTTTATGATAATATTTCTGATTTAGATACAATAGATAATAATAATCCATTGATAGTAGAAGGTACAGGAAACAATAAAGCAGTTGAGGTAGATATGTCAGATGAAGATTTAAAATATTTAAGAGATATAGCAGAAAGAGAATATATAAACAAATTTAGTGCAGCAACACTAGCTCCTAATATTCAAGTAACTTTTGGTGATGTACATGAAAATGCAGATGCTGATAAGGTGGCAGGAAGAATAAGAAAGATATTGCAGGAAGAAATAGCAACGGCAGCAGAGGGGGTGTATGCTTGATGAGTAATTATGCTATATTTTTTGACTACAATAACAGAACATATAGGCTTCCCACTAATCCTGAACAAATTAAAACTAAAGTAGTACAAGCAAATCAAAAGTATGAGATTCTAAAACTTGGTCAAATATTAATCCCTACACATGTAGAGCTTGCAGAATATAGTTTTGAGTGTGAGCTTCCTCATGAGCCTTTACATTATGTTGAAACTGCAAATGGTTTTAAAGATGCTGATTACTATATTGATCTTTTTAAGAAATTGAGAGAAGAGCTAAAACCCATTAGGTTTATAGCTAGCAATGGAATAGGCGATGATATAAACACTCTAGTGTTAATTGAGGACTTGGAAATAAATGAAAAGGCTGGAGAAGAAGGAGATAAATATATTAGCTTTGGTTTAATTGAATATAGACCCTATGGTAAAAAGTCAGTAGTTGTTACAACTCCTACTTCAAAAGGAATATTAGCTACAGTAAAAAAAGAAGAGCCTACACAGCAGGTTAATCCTAAGAGCACTGGTTCATATGTTGTACAATCTGGAGACAGTCTATGGGCTATAGCTAAAAAATACTATGGTGATGGTAATCAATATCCTAAAATTGCAAATGCCAATAAAGATAAGATTAAGAATCCTAGCTTAATTTATCCGGGTCAAAAGTTGGTGATACCTGTATGATGGAGTTCTTAGTTGATATTGATGGAAAAATATATGAGATTAGCGAGCTTGTAACGTCAATTTCTTGGAATGATCGCCTAAATGACGGATGTAGTAAACTTGAGTTTTCTTACATCGATGATGATTTAATCATAGAAAATGGCAGTACAGTAAGCTTTAAGTACAATGATGTAAAAATGTTTTATGGTGTTGTATTCAATGTCGGAATGAATAAGAGCAAAGAAATTAAGGTTACAGCATATGACCAACTGAGATACTGTAAAGCTAAAGATACTTTTGCCTCTGGTCGTGCCACAGTAACAACACTTGTAAATAGAATGTGTAACTATTTTGGATTGTTAAAAGGAGCACTCAATGATACAAAATATATATTAGCTACAGATGTATATGATAATATGACATGGCTTGATATTATATATTCTGCTATCTCTAAGACATTGCAGAATACAGGTAGGTTTTATGCTTTACGTGATGAATTTGGAGCTATATCTATTCGTGACATTGAAGAACTAAAGCTAAATTTGATTTTAGGAGATGAGAGTTTTGTATATGATTTTGATTATGGTAAGTCCATTGACGATGGCTTCTATAATTTGATTAGGATACAAGATAAAAACAACGCTCAATTTATTGAAGTCGAGGACAAAAAGTCTATTAATAGATATGGACTATTGCAATACTTCAATGTAGCAAGTGAAAAAATGAACGCTTCGCAAATCAAGTCAATGGCCGATACACTTTTGAAACTATACAATCAGGAAGTAGAGAGTTTAACCCTTAAATGCTTAGGGGATACAAGAGTAAGAGCTGGAAGTAGTTTTTATGGACAGATAGAAGATATAGAGCTTAATAAAAGACTTATAGTTCGTTCTGCTACTCATGAGTTTATGCCAGTCCATACTATGAGCTTAGAGGTGATGTTATGATAAATGAAATAAAAACTATAGTTCAAAATTACCTTAATAATGCGAAATTAACTAGCTTAATGGTTGGTACAGTAGCGGCTGATGGTATTAAAATAAGTGCTAAATTAACTATTCCAAACGAGCTTATAGTTGGCAACCTCAAAAGAACAATACAATTAGGTAATAAGGTGAGGCTTCTAAGAAATCATGGGGGGCAGCAATTTTACATCCTGGAGGTGGTTGTTGAATGATACCAAAAGGCTCAATTAATACAGAACTAGAAGTAACAGAAGATGTAGAAACTACTAGGACATATAAAATTACAAGGAACAAAATACAAGGCATAACTGATGAAATAGAGGCGTTAAAGCAAGCTATATATAAGGTGCTAAATACTGAAAAGTATGAGCATCCAGTATATGGCTTTTCTTATGGGATTGAACTTGAAAGCCTTATAGGTAAAGATTCTACTTATGCGCAAATAGAGCTAAAAAGAAGAATACAAGAATGCTTACTTCAAGATAACAGAATTGAAAGTGTAGATAATTTTAAATTTGAAGCTAAAGGTGATGAAATGATATGTACTTTTGATGTACAAAGTATCTATGGTGAAGTTGAGATAAATAAGGAGGTGAACATCTAATGTTTGAAAATATGACTTATGAAAATATACTAAGCAATATGCTTAGAAGAGTTACAAGTGATGTAGATAAAAGAGAGGGTTCTGTATTATATGATGCTTTAGCTCCTTGTGCTTTTCAATTAGCTCAAACCTATTTCAAGCTAAATCACTTTATTGACTTAGTTAGTGGAGATACAGCGGTAGGTGAGTACCTAGATAGGGTAGTTGCTGACTATGGAATTACAAGAAAGCCTGCAACATATGCAGCGAGAAAAATATCAACTACTGGTCCCATATCAATTGGTACTAGATGGGGATTGAATGATACAACTTATATTATCACTGAAAAGATATCAGATACAGAATACAAAGCACAATGTGAACAGTTAGGAGAGATAGGCAATCAATACGCTGGAACTCTTGAAAATATTGATAATGTCAATGGAGTAACTGCAATTCTTACAGATATAATTATTTCAGGAATAGATGGGGAGACAGATGATAATCTAAGAACAAGGTTTTATAATCAGATACAAGCTCCATCAACTTCTGGCAATGCTGATAATTATGTGCAATGGGCACTTGAAGTTCCTGGAGTGGGAGATGTTAAAGTATTTCCTTTGTGGGATGGCAATGGTACTGTAAAAGTGATTATAGTTGATAGTAATATGGAAATAGATGAAACATTAGAACAAACTGTATATGATTATATTGAGACTGTAAGACCAATAGGTGCAACAGTAACGGTAGATAGTCCTATAAGTAAAGAAATAAATGTAACAGCTGATATAGTACTGGATGGTACAAAGCTAATAACTGATGTTATAACAGAGTTTACCAAAGTATTCACAGCGTACCTTAAAGAAATTGTATTTGAAACTTACAGTGTGAGTTATGCAAGAATAGGAAGTATTTTGTTATCTACTCCAGGGGTGTCGGATTACTCAAATTTACTTGTAAATAATGATACTGCGAATATTATGATACTAGATACCGAAATGCCTATTACTGGCACTGTAAAGCTTACGGAGGTGATATAGTTGGACTTTATGACTTTACTACCTGACTATTATAAGGGCAATTTGACAATGGAAGAATTGCAGAGCATTTTAAGTACTGATATAAACAGCTTTGCAAGCAGTTTAAATAAAACTATAGATCAGTGTTTTGTAAATACCGCTACTGCTTTACTAAGCAGATATGAAAAAATATATGGTATAGAAGTTGATGTAAGTAAAAGCGATGAATTTAGACGTGAGAGAATTAGAGCAAAAATTAGAGGAACCGGTACAGTAACAAAACAAATGATTGTTGATGTTGCTAAATCTTATTCCAATGGAGAGGTAGAAGTAATAGAAGATAATGAGAACTATAGTTTTAGGATAAAATTCGTAGGTACTTTAGGAGTACCAGCTAACATGGCAGACTTGACCTTAACCATTGAAGAAATTAAGCCTGCACATCTTAGTTTTACATTTGAGTACGTATATCGTACACATGCAGAACTAAGTCATTATACACATGCACAACTAAGTGCATACACACATGCTCAGCTTAGGGAAGGAGTGATAAGTTAATATGGCTATTCAAACACCTAATTATAATTTGAAAAAACCTGTAGGAAATGAATTTTATAATATTGAAGATGCTAATGCAAATATGGATATAATAGATGAAGCCTTAAAAGTGATAAATGATAAAACTAGTAATATAGAGGTTCCTGTCACATCTGTAAATACTAAAACAGGAGACATTGTTTTAAAAGCAATTGATATAAAAGCTAGTGACGATAAAACAGTAGAAGAAAAATTAGCAGAAAATTCTACGCAAATGGCTGAGTTAGAGACAAAAAAAATAGATAAGACAGCTATAAGCGATAGTGTAACTTCTACTAGTTCTACAACTGTAGCAAGTTCAAAATCAGTAAAGACAGTAAATGATAGTCTTGCAACTGGTCTTGCTACTAAAATTAATAAGCCTGCAAGTGCTCTTACTAATAATATAGCTATTTTTAATGCTAGTAAAGATGTAATAGATAGTGGAAAGAAAATAACTGATTTTGCAGGCTCGAATGTAGGGTATGTATCTGGATATTATACTGGTGATGGTCAAACTGAAAGGATTATTAATTTAGGTTTTACTCCTGTGGCTGTATTAGTTGTAGAATGTGAAGACCCATTTTATACTAGATCGGCTGGTGGGTTTGCTGTAACGGGTTCTCCTTCGAATTATTCTGGAACAAAACTAGTTTTAGAAATAGTTGCCAATGGCTTTAAAGTTTTTCAAGAATCGGGTTCAGGATATCGCCCACAATCAAATGCTGCTAATAAGAGGTATAACTATATAGCTTACTTTTAATTTAAATAAGGGGTGGTAGTATGTTAAATATAAGAACACGACAAGACGGACTAGTCACAACTGTTGAATATCCTTCAATTCCTTCTAAAATAAATGACAAAGATATTATATTAGAAAACATAGAAAATGAAGAATTAGAAAGAGCAGTGTTGGATAGTACAGTAGATGTAAAAATATTAGACTTTGAAACGTTAGAATTTGAAACAATACAAAAACCTGTTAAACCATTAGGGCCTACTCTAGAAGAAAAAATAAATTTACAGATAGCACAAAATACAGCAGAAACATTAGAAGTTATTGCAATATTAAATGAAATGCAGAGAATAGAACAAGCTCAAAGTAGTGCAGAATTGATAGAGTTGATAATTTCACTCCAAGGAGGAATGTAAATATGTTATTTACACCAGAAAGCAGAATAGTACAGGATTATGTTTTATTAATAAAAAAAGAATTGAAAACTTATAACGAAGTTCCTGATTTGTTTAATTTGCGTGAGGTAGTTCAGCAATGTTTAGAACAATAAGAAATATAATAAAATTTGTGAAGGAGGTAATAGCTATGACATTTAAACCTGATTCAGCTATAGTTAGAAGCTATGTGATTTTAATACTAGCAGAAAGAATGACATATGAACAAGTGCCTAATCTGTTTAATTTAAGAACAGCAGTTCAAGAAGCATTAATAGACTAACCAAGGCTTTAACGAACAATTTTAAACCCGAGAAGGGCTTTTTTTATGCCCTTCTTTAATAATTTTGGAGGTGTCAAAATGAATATCGAAAGTATAATAAAGACTATCTTAGCAGCACTGGGAGGTGTACTATCGTACATCTTAGGAGGGTGGTCTCAGTTGTTATTTGTACTATTAGCATTTGTAATTATAGATTATATAACAGGCATTATAGCTGCAGGGATAGGAGGAAAGTTATCTAGCTCAGTAGGATTTAAAGGGATAGCAAAGAAAGTATTAATATTTACTCTTGTGGCGGTAGCAAATTTAATAGACATTAGCTTAGGAGACGGACATATAGTTAGAGATGCTACTATATTTTTCTACCTTGGTAACGAGCTTTTATCAATAATAGAAAATGTAGGTAGAGTGGGTATATCTGTTCCAGAACCAATAAAAAAAGCTGTTGGGATATTCAAAGGTAAGGAGAGAAAGCTAGAATGAAATATAGTGAAGTAAGAAAACAACACTTGCAAAAAGATAATAAGAAAAGAATAGGTAAAGCCTTAGATTTTCAATATATAACTGTACATAATACAGCTAATCCTACTTCTACAGCTAAGAATGAACGTGCATGGTTAGATAATCCACAAAATACTAGCACCACAGGCTGGCATATAGTAGTAGATGAGTTTGAGGCTATAGAGGCTATACCTCTTTCAGAAGTTGCATATCATGCAGGAGATGGAGCAAACGGACTAGGTAACACTAAATCTATAGGAATTGAAATTTGCGAATCAGGAGATTATGCTAAGACAGAACAGAATGCTGTAGAGCTAATAGCCTCTATACTAATAGAGAAAGACTGGGGAACAGATAGAGTAAAACCACATAAACATTGGAGTAGCAAACAATGTCCTAGAATAATCCTCCCATATTGGAATGATTTTATAAAGTGTATAGATGAAGAAGTGAAAAAAGAGAAAAGTAACGAAGTATCCTCGTGGGCCAAAGAGGCTCATACATGGATAGTAAAAGAAAAAATAAGTGATGGAACTAGACCAAAGGATCCTATAACAAGAGAAGAAGTATGGGCTATGCTACATAGAATTAGGATAGATAATTAGACTAGGGTTCAAAAACTCTAGTCTTTTTTTACTTTTAAAAATTCTAAAATCATGTAATAACATTCGATTCTTTAGATGTGTCATCAGAAGGTTTAATTTATGTAGTCAGAGTATTTTTAGTTTCTGCTTTTAAAATACAAAATTCTGCATAACATAGTAAGAAAGAGAGCATTAACATAGACTATTATGGAAAGGGGTACTAAATATAGATATTATAAAAGAATGGACTTATATATTGGAAAGGGTAAATTCTGCTATTGTAGATTATAAAAGTATACTGGAAAGTGATGAAATAACTTATGATATGAAAATGTATTGCTATGAAAAAATAAAGAGTAAGATAAAGTACAAAGAATTAATAGAAGAAACATTAAGGAAATTAACGAACATATAATATTAGAAACTTAGATGGAAATTACTCTTATATATTCTTGTAACTTTAGCACATAAAAAAATAGAAAGCTAGAATTAAGCTTTCTATTTTTTATGTGTGTCAATATCAAAGTACGAAGCTATGTTAAATCAAATCATAAATTACATCTAATTTTAAGTCATAACACTATGTTTTGCTTTTAATTAACCTAACCCCAAAAACAATTACAGAATATTATTACAAGTATCAAAAAGAAAAATAATAAACTACTGCCATTTCCAAATATACCAAGTTTAGATTCTGACATTACTACACCTCCTTATTCTTCCTAAAATTAAGTCTAGGTAATCAATGTTTGTTTCTAATAACAGTATATGTAATGATTTATAAATTGGTTTATGTTCTTTTTACAATAATCCTAGATTATAATACTTTTTATATAATTGACATGATTCGCCAAGATAAATAATTATTGAATATTTGTTGAAAAAAGAACAATAATATGATATATTAGTGAAAGTTGCTTTTAATTAAATTTTATGCAAAAAAGAAAAGCATAAAAACCTATTGACAATTATCAAATAATTTGTTATAGTAATAAGGTCGTCACTAATCGACAAGAAATGATACAAAAAATAGATTCAAAAAGCAATTGACAAGAAAATTCTAAAATGCTATACTAGACAAGTCGCTAAAGAAGCCTAATATGAACTTCTTGGTGATGGATTGTTAAATAGTAAAAAAAGAAATCAATTAGGTTTCAAAAAACTGTTGACAAATAAGCTCGAAAATGCTATGATATAAAAGTTGCTGAAAAAATGTGTCTTGATGAACATATAGTAGATGTGCTCCTTTAGACACTCATAACAATAGCCCTAACGGGCGAAATAATAGTTGGTCTTTGAAAACTGAACAGTGAGAAGTCACAAGCAAACATCCAAAATTTCAAATTTTGAGATACGCTTAAAAATACATGTCAACGTTATAACGAGTGACAGGAGAACAAAAAGCTTTTATATGAGAGTTTGATCCTGGCTCAGGATGAACGCTGGCGGCGTGCTTAACACATGCAAGTCGAACGAGCATGATATTCAACACTGAGTATTCAGACGAAATTCTTTTATGTCATCCTGAGCGATAGCGAAGGATCTCAGGCAAATAGAACTGAGTATTGAGTGTTGAATATTGTGTTAGTGGCGGACGGGTGAGTAACGCGTGGGAAACCTGCCCTATACAGGGGGATAGCCTCGGGAAACCGGGATTAATACCCCATGAAGCTCAAGTGTCGCATGATACGTGAGTCAAAGATTTATCGGTATGGGATGGTCCCGCGTCTGATTAGCTAGTTGGTGAGGTAACGGCTCACCAAGGCGACGATCAGTAGCCGGCCTGAGAGGGTGAACGGCCACACTGGAACTGAGACACGGTCCAGACTCCTACGGGAGGCAGCAGTGGGGAATATTGCACAATGGGGGAAACCCTGATGCAGCGACGCCGCGTGAGCGAAGAAGGCCTTCGGGTCGTAAAGCTCTGTCCTAAGGGAAGAAACGGACGGTACCTTAGGAGGAAGCCCCGGCTAACTACGTGCCAGCAGCCGCGGTAATACGTAGGGGGCGAGCGTTATCCGGAATTACTGGGCGTAAAGGGTGCGTAGGCGGCCTTTTAAGTCAGATGTGAAAGGCTACGGCTTAACCGTAGTTAGCATTTGAAACTAAAGGGCTTGAGTGCAGGAGAGGAGAGTGGAATTCCTAGTGTAGCGGTGAAATGCGTAGATATTAGGAGGAACACCAGTGGCGAAGGCGACTCTCTGGACTGCAACTGACGCTGATGCACGAAAGCGTGGGTAGCGAACAGGATTAGATACCCTGGTAGTCCACGCCGTAAACGATGAGTGCTAGGTGTTGGTGGAGACATCCATCAGTGCCGCAGCTAACGCATTAAGCACTCCGCCTGGGGAGTACGGTCGCAAGACTGAAACTCAAAGGAATTGACGGGGACCCGCACAAGCAGCGGAGCATGTGGTTTAATTCGACGCAACGCGAAGAACCTTACCAGGGCTTGACATCCCTCTGATCGGATTAGAGATAATCCTTTATCTTCGGATACAGAGGAGACAGGTGGTGCATGGTTGTCGTCAGCTCGTGTCGTGAGATGTTGGGTTAAGTCCCGCAACGAGCGCAACCCTTGCCTTTAGTTGATAACAGGTAAAGCTGATAACTCTAGAGGGACTGCCGGTGACAAACCGGAGGAAGGTGGGGATGACGTCAAATCATCATGCCCCTTATGTCCTGGGCTACACACGTGCTACAATGGTCGGTACAACGGGAAGCAAGACTGTGAAGTTAAGCAAATCCCAATAAGCCGATCCCAGTTCGGATTGTAGGCTGCAACTCGCCTACATGAAGTCGGAGTTGCTAGTAATCGCGAATCAGCACGTCGCGGTGAATGCGTTCCCGGGTCTTGTACACACCGCCCGTCACACCATGAGAGTCGGTAACACCCGAAGCCAGTGAGCTAACCTTAAAGGAGGCAGCTGTCGAAGGTGGGATCGATGATTGGGGTGAAGTCGTAACAAGGTAGCCGTATCGGAAGGTGCGGCTGGATCACCTCCTTTCTAAGGAGAAGTACCTTTTCACTGTTCAGTTTTGAGAGGCTAACAAAGTCTTTCAAATAGATAAAACTTAATAAAGAGAAAGAGAAACTAAAAGAGAATCTAAACAATTCTCATTTTTAACTCTCAACACTCAATAAAATATGGGGGTGTAGCTCAGTTGGGAGAGCACCTGCCTTGCAAGCAGGGGGTCAGGAGTTCGAATCTCCTCATCTCCACCATAATTATAGCTTTTGTTTATTGACATTAGTTATATGTGTCCGTAAGGACTGCCATTATGTGGGCTTGTAGCTCAGGTGGTTAGAGCGCACGCCTGATAAGCGTGAGGTCGGTGGTTCGAGTCCACCCAGGCCCACCACATAAAAGAAATCTCAGAAACTAAGATTTCTGGGTATCATTTGTACCTTGAAAACTACACAGCGTAAGAAAGTTTTAAAATCAAGACAGAAAAGATTGAAAAACTACAATTCAAACGGAAACTCAGAAACAAAGTTTCTGAGTACTACAATTACACCAAATCAAAGATTTGGGTAATTGCAGCATCTGGTCAAGATACTAAGAGCATAGGGTGAATGCCTTGGCACTAGGAGCCGAAGAAGGACGGGATAAGCACCGAAATGCTACGGGGAGTCGCAAGTAGACATAGATCCGTAGATATCCGAATGGGGAAACCCACCTAAGGAGAACCTTAGGAATCATCTACTGAATCCATAGGTAGATAGAAGGCAGACCAGGGGAACTGAAACATCTAAGTACCCTGAGGAAGAGAAAGAAACATCGATTCCCTAAGTAGCGGCGAGCGAACGGGGAAGAGCCCAAACCAGTAGAGGTAACTTTACTGGGGTTGCGGACCAGCATAACGGTAGGGAAAATCTATAGTAGAAGAGGTCTGGAAAGGCCCACCATAGAAGGTGAAAGTCCAGTATACGAAATAGATAACCCACCAGCTGAGATCCAGAGTACCACGAGACACGAGAAACCTTGTGGGAAGCAGGGGGGCCCACCCCCCAAGGCTAAATACTACCTAGTGACCGATAGAGAATAGTACCGTGAGGGAAAGGTGAAAAGAACCCCGGGAGGGGAGTGAAAAAGAACCTGAAACCCTATGTTTACAAGCAGTGGAAGTTCTATATATGAACGACCGCGTACTTTTTGTAGAACGGGCCAACGAGTTACGATATGCAGCAAGGTTAAGTACTTAAGGTATGGAGCCGTAGGGAAACCGAGTCTAAATAGGGCGATTAAGTTGCATGTCGTAGACCCGAAACCGGGTGACCTACCCATGGGCAGGTTGAAGTTGAGGTAAAACTCAATGGAGGACCGAACCGCTTAGCGTTTAAAAGCTATCGGATGACCTGTGGGTAGCGGTGAAATTCCAATCGAACCCGGATATAGCTGGTTCTCCTCGAAATAGCTTTAGGGCTAGCCTCAAGGAAAGTGACGTGGAGGTAGAGCACTGACTGGTCTAGGGGCGCGCATGCGTTACCAAAACCTATCAAACTCCGAATGCCACAGTCATATACTTGGGAGTCAGACTATGTGAGATAAGTTTCATAGTCAAAAGGGAAACAGCCCAGACCACCATCTAAGGTCCCAAAGTACAAGTTAAGTGGGAAAGGATGTAAGACTACACAGACAACCAGGATGTTGGCTTAGAAGCAGCCACACATTCAAAGAGTGCGTAATAGCTCACTGGTCGAGTGGTCTTGCGCCGAAGATTACCGGGGCTCAAACTAGTCACCGAAGATGTGGGATACGTAAGTATCGGTAGAGGAGCATTGTATACAGGTAGAAGCTATACCGAAAGGAGTAGTGGACAGTATACAAGAGAGAATGTTGGCATGAGTAGCGAGAGGTGAGTGAGAATCTCACCCATCGAAAGCCTAAGGTTTCCTGAGGAAGGCTCGTCCACTCAGGGTTAGTCGGGACCTAAGCCCAGGCCAAAAGGCGTAGGCGATGGACAACAGGTTGAAATTCCTGTACTACCAGAAGGCGCTAAAAGAGAAGGAGTGACGCAGGAGGATAGGTTAAGCACACCGTTGGTTGAGTGTGCCTAAGCAAGTAGGGAGTATCTAAAGGCAAATCCGTAGGTACAATATCCTGAGAAGTGATGGGGAGCGAAATACAAGTAGCGAACTAACTGAATCCACACTGCCAAGAAAAGCTTCTATCAAGCCTAAAGGTACCCGTACCGCAAACCGACACAGGTAGGCGAGGAGAGAATCCTAAGATGAGCGGAAGAACTCTTGTTAAGGAACTCGGCAAATTAACCCCGTAACTTCGGGAGAAGGGGTGCCGAGGGAGGTGAAGTGCAAGCCACATAAGCCTCCTTCGGCCGCAGTGAATAGGCCCAGGCGACTGTTTACCAAAAACACAGGTCTCTGCTAAATCGAAAGATGAAGTATAGGGGCTGACACCTGCCCGGTGCTGGAAGGTTAAGGGGAATGCTTAGCGCAAGCGAAGGTAAGAACTTAAGCCCCAGTAAACGGCGGCCGTAACTATAACGGTCCTAAGGTAGCGAAATTCCTTGTCGGGTAAGTTCCGACCCGCACGAAAGGTGTAACGATCTGGGCACTGTCTCAACAAGAGATCCGGTGAAATTGTAGTACTCGTGAAGATGCGAGTTACCCGCGACTAGACGGAAAGACCCCGTGGAGCTTTACTGCAAGCTGACATTGGATTTTGGTATCCTATGTACAGAATAGGTGGGAGACAGAGAAATCAGTGCGCCAGCATTGGTGGAGTCGTCGTTGGGATACCACCCTTATGATACTGAAGTTCTAACCATAGGCCATGAAACTGGTTTTGGGACACTGTCAGTTGGGCAGTTTGACTGGGGCGGTCGCCTCCTAAAAAGTAACGGAGGCGCTCAAAGGTTCCCTCAGCACGGTCGGAAATCGTGCGAAGAGTGTAAAGGCAGAAGGGAGCTTGACTGCGAGACCCACAAGTCGAGCAGGAACGAAAGTTGGACTTAGTGATCCGGTGGCGCCGAGTGGAAGGGCCATCGCTCAACGGATAAAAGCTACCCCGGGGATAACAGGCTTATCTCCCCCAAGAGTCCACATCGACGGGGAGGTTTGGCACCTCGATGTCGGCTCGTCTCATCCTGGAGCTGTAGCAGGTTCCAAGGGTTGGGCTGTTCGCCCATTAAAGAGGCACGCGAGCTGGGTTCAGAACGTCGTGAGACAGTTCGGTCCCTATCTGTCGTGGGCGTAGGAAATTTGAAAGGAGCTGTTCCTAGTACGAGAGGACCGGAATGGACAGACCACTAGTGTATCAGTTGTCCTGCCAAGGGCATGGCTGAGTAGCCAAGTCTGGTAGGGATAAGCGCTGAAGGCATCTAAGCGCGAAGCCCCCCTTAAGAAAAGATTTCCCATCTGGTAAACAGAGTAAGACCCCAGAAAGACTAACTGGTTGATAGGTCGTAGGTGTAAGAGCAGCAATGCTTTAAGCTAAACGATACTAATAGGTCGAGGGCTTGACCAGAAATATGGACGCTGTGTAGTTTTTAAGGTACAAATAAATACCTTAAAACTAAATATATATAAGCTCTGAACAAATGATTTAGGGCATAAATCCAGTGACAATAGCGAAGGGGTCACACCTGTTCCCATACCGAACACAGAAGTTAAGCCCTTCAGCGCTGATGGTACTTGGTGGGAAACCGCCTGGGAGAGTAGGGCGTTGCTGGATGGTATTCCTGGGTAGCTCAACGGCGGAGCAACCGGCTGTTAACCGGTAGGTTGTGGGTTCGAGTCCCACCCTAGGAGCCAGCAAAATGCCGGGGTGGCGGAACAGGCAGACGCACAGGACTTAAAATCCTGCGATCCCCAAAGATCGTACCGGTTCGATTCCGGTTCCCGGCACCAGCTATTATATTTGTCCCTAGGACAATAGTTAAGAGTGTTGTAAGGATTAACTATGATAAATAATAAGGCCCTATGGTCAAGCGGTTAAGACATCGCCCTTTCACGGCGGTAACCCGGGTTCGAATCCCGGTAGGGTCACCAACTTTAGTATCTGTCCGTCAGGACAACATTTAGGAGTGTCTGTAAAGATCACATAAATTCAATATTTAAAATTTTATGGGTGCATAGCTCAGCTGGGAGAGCACCTGCCTTACAAGCAGGGGGTCATAGGTTCGAGCCCTATTGCGCCCACCATAAATAATTGACATTTTGGCCTGGTAGTTCAGTTGGTTAGAATGCCAGCCTGTCACGCTGGAGGTCGAGGGTTCGAGTCCCTTCCAGGTCGCCAATAGTTTTTAATATGTAAAGCAATATGCTGGTGTAGCTCAATTGGCATAAGCAGAGAACCCAAACCATGCTTTTAGTTTGGTGTGAATCGCTTAGTTGCTTATAAGGAGTTAATGCAGTAAAAAAAGTTAATCCGAGAAGTAAAGACAATGTGCTGGTGTAGCTCAATCGGCAGAGCAACTGACTTGTAATCAGTAGGTTGAGGGTTCAATTCCTTTCACCAGCTCCATTATGACCTAACCTAATTTGCGAAGCAAATTAAAGGTAGATCAAACGCAATGAGCACCAAAATTGTGTTACTAGACTGTAAAATATGGAGGGGTTCCCGAGTTGGCCAAAGGGGACGGACTGTAAATCCGTTAGCTGTGCTTTCACTGGTTCGAATCCAGTCCCCTCCACCAAAAATAAATACATGCGGGTGTAGCTCAGTGGTATAAGCAGAGAACCCAAACCATGCTTTTGGTTTGGTGTGAATCGCTTAGGTGTCCCAGAAACAAGCCGCAACTAAAGTAAGTAATATATAGAGTTACTAATACATGCGGGTGTAGCTCAGTGGTAGAGCCCCAGCCTTCCAAGCTGGTTGCGAGGGTCCGATTCCCTTCACCCGCTCCATAAAAAGTAACATATAATTATATCCAATAAGAGCAAAAATAATATGTACCCATAGCTCAGTAGGATAGAGCAACGGCCTTCTAAGCCGTGTGTCCGGGGTTCGAATCCCTGTGGGTACGCCATAATAATCCTAGTGGACATTGCTACAGCTGTCTCAAGGAAAAATAATTGTTGGGGTATAGCCAAGTCGGTAAGGCACCAGACTTTGACTCTGGCATTCGTAGGTTCGAGTCCTGCTACCCCAGCCAGTATAATCTGCTAACATTGACCCATTAGCTCAGTCGGCAGAGCACCTGACTTTTAATCAGGGTGTCCCGCGTTCGAATCGCGGATGGGTCACCATTAAACAAATAACATGGAGGGGTACCGAAGCGGTCATAACGGGGCGGTCTTGAAAACCGTTAGGGTGCAAGCCCACGTGGGTTCGAATCCCACCCCCTCCGCCAAAATAATATGGAGAAGTACTCAAGTGGCTGAAGAGGCTCCCCTGCTAAGGGAGTAGGTCTCGTTTAGGGGCGCGAGGGTTCAAATCCCTCCTTCTCCGCCATTCGGCTGGATATATTTCATACTAAATCGGGGTGTAGCGCAGTTTGGTAGCGCACGTGGTTTGGGACCATGGGGCCGGGGGTTCGAGTCCCTCCACCCCGACCAATAATAGAAATATAATTAGTCGTGATATTATATGAGGGCCTTTAGCTCAGTTGGTTAGAGCGTCCGGCTCATAACCGGCAGGTCCGGGGTTCGAATCCCTGAAGGCCCACCATTATTATTTGCCCAGATAGCTCAGTAGGTAGAGCAGGGGACTGAAAATCCCCGTGTCGGTGGTTCGATTCCGCCTCTGGGCACCAATTAAAGACCCTTGTCGTTATAGAAAATGATGGGGGTTTTTTAATCACCACAAGCAATACCTTAAATTACCAAGCAAATACTATTGACATAATCAATCCTATATGATAATATATATTTTGTCGCTAAGTTAAAAATTAATTAGCCATGAGTATTCCTGGGTAGCTCAATGGCGGAGCAACCGGCTGTTAACCGGTAGGTTGTGGGTTCGAGTCCCACCCTAGGAGCCAATAAATATATTTAAATCATCGCGGGGTGGAGCAGCTGGTAGCTCGTCGGGCTCATAACCCGGAGGTCGTCGGTTCAAATCCGGCCCCCGCAACCATAAAATTCATATTTAGGACAAAAATTAAGATTGTCTGTAGGAGAAACCATTATATCAGTATAAGTGCAGGTAATAAACAGAAGCCTGATAAGGACAATTAAAATGATAATGGCCCTATGGTCAAGCGGTTAAGACATCGCCCTCTCACGGCGGTAACCCGGGTTCGAATCCCGGTAGGGTCACCAACTTTAGTATCTGTCCGTCAGGACAACATTTAGGAGTGTCTGTAAAGATCACATAAATTCAATATTTAAAATTTTATGGGCGCATAGCTCAGCTGGGAGAGCACCTGCCTTACAAGCAGGGGGTCATAGGTTCGAGCCCTATTGCGCCCACCATAAATAATTGACATTTTGGCCTGGTAGTTCAGTTGGTTAGAATGCCAGCCTGTCACGCTGGAGGTCGAGGGTTCGAGTCCCTTCCAGGTCGCCAATAGTTTTTAATATGTAAAGCAATATGCTGGTGTAGCTCAATTGGCATAAGCAGAGAACCCAAACCATGCTTTTAGTTTGGTGTGAATCGCTTAGTTGCTTATAAGGAGTTAATGCAGTAAAAAAAGTTAATCCGAGAAGTAAAGACAATGTGCTGGTGTAGCTCAATCGGCAGAGCAACTGACTTGTAATCAGTAGGTTGAGGGTTCAATTCCTTTCACCAGCTCCATTATGACCTAACCTAATTTGCGAAGCAAATTAAAGGTAGATCAAACGCAATGAGCACCAAAATTGTGTTACTAGACTGTAAAATATGGAGGGGTTCCCGAGTTGGCCAAAGGGGACGGACTGTAAATCCGTTAGCTGTGCTTTCACTGGTTCGAATCCAGTCCCCTCCACCAAAAAATAAATACATGCGGGTGTAGCTCAGTGGTATAAGCAGAGAACCCAAACCATGCTTTTGGTTTGGTGTGAATCGCTTAGGTGTCCCAGAAACAAGCCGCAACTAAAGTAAGTAATATATAGAGTTACTAATACATGCGGGTGTAGCTCAGTGGTAGAGCCCCAGCCTTCCAAGCTGGTTGCGAGGGTCCGATTCCCTTCACCCGCTCCATAAAAAGTAACATATAATTATATCCAATAAGAGCAAAAATAATATGTACCCATAGCTCAGTAGGATAGAGCAACGGCCTTCTAAGCCGTGTGTCCGGGGTTCGAATCCCTGTGGGTACGCCATAATAATCCTAGTGGACATTGCTACAGCTGTCTCAAGGAAAAATAATTGTTGGGGTATAGCCAAGTCGGTAAGGCACCAGACTTTGACTCTGGCATTCGTAGGTTCGAGTCCTGCTACCCCAGCCAGTATAATCTGCTAACATTGACCCATTAGCTCAGTCGGCATAAGCAGGGGACCCAAATCATGCTTTTGATTTGGGGTACATCGCTTAGTTGCTTAGAATGAGTTAGCATAATAAAGTAGTGAATCCGAGAAATAAATTAAAATTGACCCATTAGCTCAGTCGGCAGAGCACCTGACTTTTAATCAGGGTGTCCCGCGTTCGAATCGCGGATGGGTCACCATTAAACAAATAACATGGAGGGGTACCGAAGCGGTCATAACGGGGCGGTCTTGAAAACCGTTAGGGTGCAAGCCCACGTGGGTTCGAATCCCACCCCCTCCGCCAAAATAATATGGAGAAGTACTCAAGTGGCTGAAGAGGCTCCCCTGCTAAGGGAGTAGGTCTCGTTTAGGGGCGCGAGGGTTCAAATCCCTCCTTCTCCGCCATGTTTTTTTAGGGCCTTTAGCTCAGTTGGTTAGAGCGTCCGGCTCATAACCGGCAGGTCCGGGGTTCGAATCCCTGAAGGCCCACCATTAAGTAATTAAATTAAAGGCATAATTAAGTTGGTGGAATGTAGGCATTCAAAGCTATTATTCTACCTAAGATATAGGGGTGTGGTGAAGTGGTATCACACTGGTCTCCAAAACCATTAGTGGGGGTTCGATTCCCTCCACCCCTGCCAATTTTATAATAAAATATTACAATGATCGGGGTGTAGCGCAGTTTGGTAGCGCACGTGGTTTGGGACCATGGGGCCGGGGGTTCGAGTCCCTCCACCCCGACCAATAAAAATGATGGGCTTGTAGCTCAGGTGGTTAGAGCGCACGCCTGATAAGCGTGAGGTCGGTGGTTCGAGTCCACCCAGGCCCACCATCAATAATTTTCCCATTAGATACTAATTATATACTTCATATTTATGAGGGCCTTTAGCTCAGTTGGTTAGAGCGTCCGGCTCATAACCGGCAGGTCCGGGGTTCGAATCCCTGAAGGCCCACCATAATAATCATTTGCCCAGATAGCTCAGTAGGTAGAGCAGGGGACTGAAAATCCCCGTGTCGGTGGTTCGATTCCGCCTCTGGGCACCAAAAAAAGTTTAAGCGAGATTAGATAATCTCGCTTAAACTTTTTTTGGTATCTATTGTCTTATACATAGAATATTACCTTTCCCTATACTACATTTCTTAATATTCCACATATTATTGAAAAGTTTTACTTACATTTTACATAACCTTACCTCTTCTTTTTACTTATATAAATTATAATGACATTGAAAACAAAATAAAGGAGAGTATAAAACATGAAAAAAACAATATCTGCTATGTTACTTTTAGTATTGGCTTCAACCTTATTTATAGGATGCTCTAAATCAGAAGACGGATTCAATACAAGTAAAGATATCTCAGTTATATCTAGAGAGGATGGTTCCGGAACAAGAGGAGCATTTATAGAGCTTTTTAAAATTGAAGAAAAGGATAGCGATGGAAAAAAAATAGATAAGACAACTAAGGAAGCTACTATTGCAAACAAAACTGATGTTATGTTGACTAATGTTTCAGGTGATCTTTATGCAATAGGATACGTTTCTATGGGTTCATTAAATGATAGTGTAAAAGCATTAGATATTGATAATGCTGCTGCAAATGTAGAAAATATTAAAAATGGAACCTATAAAATTTCTCGTCCATTTAATATAGCAATAAAAGGCGAGGCAACTGGACTGAAGAAAGATTTCATTGATTTCATACTGAGTGCTGATGGACAATCAGTAGTAGCTAAAAGCTACATTCAAATTAATGATAGTGCACTTGCTTATAGCGGTACTAAACCAAGCGGTAAGATTGTAGTAGCAGGTTCTTCTTCTGTAACTCCTATAATGGAGAAATTAAAAGAAGCTTATATATCTGTTAATCCCAATGCTAATATTGAAATTCAACAAAGTGACTCAACAACAGGAATTCAAGCAGTGATTGATGGAACTTGCGATATAGGTATGGCATCTCGTGAATTAAAAGATAGCGAAAAGGCAAGCTTAACACCTATTGAAATTGCATTGGATGGTATTGCTGTTATAGTCAATACTGATAATCCATTAGACAATATTTCTAGTGATGAAGTAAAGAGTATTTTTACAGGAAGTTTTACTAGCTGGAATGAAGTAATTAAAGAAACAAAATAATGGAATTATTGAAATAAAGTCAAATAAACCCTTTATGTTTAGGAGAAAAATATGAAAAATTTCAAAGAAGTATTAATGAAAAATGTATTTTTAATCGCTGCTCTAGCTTCTATTATTGCCGTAGCATTAATTTGTATTTTTCTGTTCGCTAACGGTATTCCTGCTATGAGCAAGATAGGTGTATTTCAATTTCTTTTAGGAAAAGATTGGTCACCAGGAAATGAGCCAGCGGCTTATGGTATCTTTCCAATGATACTTGGCAGCATATATGTTACCATAGGTGCACTTATTATTGGTGCACCAATTGGTGTTTTAACAGCTGTTTTCATGGCTAAATTTTGTCCAAAAAAAATCCATAAAATTTTAAAACCAGCAGTAGGATTGTTGGCGGGAATCCCCTCAGTTGTATATGGATTTTTTGGACTTGTAGTAATAGTTCCATTTGTAAGAAATGTATTTGGTGGTAATGGAAGCAGCATATTAACAGCCTCTATTTTACTTGGAATTATGATACTACCTACTATAATTGAAGTAAGCGAGTCGGCCATTCGTGCTGTTCCTGATAGCTATTATGAAGGGGCATTATCATTAGGAGCAAGTAGAGAGAGAAGTATATTTTTCGCGACTCTACCTGCTGCAAAATCAGGAATAATTGCAAGTATAGTGCTTGGAATTGGAAGGGCAATCGGTGAGACTATGGCTGTAATTATGGTAGCAGGAAATCAAGCGAGAATGCCAGCAGGATTATTGAAGGGTATTAGAACCTTAACAGCTAATATTGTTATAGAAATGGGTTATGCGGCCGATTTGCATCGAGGAGCACTTATTGCTACAGCAGTAGTGCTGTTCGCATTTATTCTCATCATCAATTTTATTTTTTCGATGCTAACAAGGAGGAAAATATAATGGAGCATATTAACAAACAGACTTTTAAGAGTCAGGTAAAGGCATATAAGAAAAACCCATTATCTATGATACTGTTTTTGATGGTGACAATATCAGCTATTCTGACTTTTACAATCCTATTATTTCTAATTGGTTATATGTTAATTAAAGGTGTTCCACATATTTCCCTTGATCTTTTTTCGTGGAAATATACTACAGAAAATGTTTCTCTTATGCCAGCTATAATAAATACCATAATTATGGTTGTGCTGTCATTGCTTATAGCAGTTCCATTAGGAATCTTTTCAGCAATTTATTTGATAGAGTATGCTAAACGTGGCAACAGAATTACTAGAATAGTCCGATTAACTACAGAAACCCTTTCGGGTATACCTTCTATAGTATATGGATTATTTGGATTGCTATTTTTTGTAACAACACTTGGATGGGGTTTTTCATTGCTGGCTGGTGCCTTTACCCTTGCTATTATGATATTGCCACTAATTATGCGTACTACTGAAGAAGCATTAAAAGCAGTACCTGATTCATTTCGTGAAGGTAGCTATGGTCTGGGTGCTGGAAAATTAAGAACTGTATTTAGAATCGTGCTGCCATCTGCTCTTCCTGGAATATTGGCAGGAATTATTCTTGCCATTGGGAGAATTGTTGGAGAAACAGCGGCACTAATGTATACGGCAGGTACTGTAGCTGAAATACCATCAAATTTACTTTCCTCAGGACGGACCCTTGCCATTCATATGTACGCACTTTCTAGCGAAGGATTGCATACTGATAAGGCGTATGCTACAGCTGTAGTATTACTTATTATAGTTTTATTTATCAACTGGCTTTCAGCATACGTGGCGAAAAAAATAGTGAAAGGATAACAGCTATGAAAGATAAATTTAAAATAAATGATTTGAAACTCTATTATGGGGAATTTATGGGACTTAAAGGTGTAAATCTGACAATACAGAGCAACGAAATTACTGCTTTCATCGGTCCATCAGGATGTGGTAAATCTACTTTACTAAAAACTCTTAATCGTATGAATGATTTGGTAGAAAATTGCAAAATTACAGGAGAAGTACTTCTTGATGGAGAAAATATTTATGGAGATATAGATATTAACCAACTTCGTAAGCGTGTCGGTATGGTATTTCAAAAACCTAATCTTTTTCCTATGAGTGTATATGACAATATTGCCTTTGGACCAAGAACTCATGGAATTCGTTCGAAAATGAAGCTAGACGAAATTGTGGAAACCTCTTTAAAAAGCGCAGCAATATGGGATGAAGTCAAAGACAGATTAAAAAAGAACGCTCTAGACTTATCAGGTGGACAGCAGCAAAGGCTTTGTATAGCAAGAGCTTTAGCAATCCACCCAGAGGTTCTGCTCATGGATGAGCCTACCTCAGCCCTAGATCCTATTTCAACCTCAAAGATTGAAGACCTTGTACTTGAATTAAAAAATGATTATACTATTATTATGGTTACGCATAATATGCAGCAGGCAGCTAGGGTATCAGATAAAACAGCTTTCTTTCTGCTTGGAGAGATAATTGAATATGGTGTTACTGAGGAATTATTTTCTATGCCAAGGGATAAACGTACTGAAGACTATATTACAGGGAGGTTTGGTTAAAAGTTATGCGTAATAGATTTGATAGAGAATTGGAATTACTAAACACAGAGCTAATAGAAATGGGTTTACTCATTGAAAATGCAATTAAAAAAGCAGTTGAAGCATTGATTAATAAGGATGAGATTTTGGCAAAGGAAGCAATTAATTTTGATGAAATAATAGATGAAAAAGAGAAGGAAATCGAAAGCAGATGCTTAAAGATATTATTACAGCAGCAGCCAGTAGCATCAGATTTGCGCTTGGTTTCCACTGCACTAAAAATGATAACTGATATGGAGCGTATAGGCGACCATGCTTCAGATATTTCAGAAATCACGCTTAGATTGAAGGACAAGGAGTACATTAAAAATCTTGAACATGTTCACCAAATGGCTCAAGCTACTACAAAAATGGTAAAGGACAGTATTGATGCTTTCGTAGCACGTGATTTAGTATTAGCCTATGAAGTTGAAGATTATGATGATGTTGTAGATGATTTATTTAATACTGTAAAGAATGAACTAATTGCTTTAATTCGTGAAAATGCTGAAAGTGGAGAACAGGCAGTAGACCTATTAATGGTTGCTAAGTATTTTGAACGTATAGGTGATCATGCAGTAAATATTGCAGAATGGGTTGCTTTTTCTATAACAGGAAAACATAAAAACGAAAGGATATTATAATGATTTATATTGTAGAAGATGATAAAAACATACGAGAATTAGAGAGTTATGCATTGCAAAGCAGTGGCTATATAGTAAAATCCTTCGAAAATAGCTCTGATTTTTATAATGCATGTAAAGAGCTGTTGCCAGATCTTGTTTTGCTAGATATTATGTTGCCTGATGAAGATGGGATTAGTATTTTAAGAAATCTACGTAATCAGGAAAGAACAAAAAATATACCAATAATTATGGTTACAGCTAAAACTACTGAGCTGGATAAGGTAAAGGGGTTGGATGCTGGTGCTGACGACTATATTTCTAAGCCATTTGGTGTAATGGAACTAATTTCTCGTGTTAAGGCTTTATTGCGACGAGCTCGACAATCAGATAATATTAGAGTCTTGAGTTTCGGAGATATTATTCTTGATGATGAAAGGCATCGTGTTACAGTTAAAGGTAAAGACTGCGAACTAACCTTTAAAGAGTTTGAACTGCTCAAATACTTGCTTCATAATCAAGGAATTGTTCTATCAAGAGATAGAATAATGGAGCAGGTATGGGGCTTTGAATTTGAGGGAGAAAGCAGAACTGTAGATATGCACATAAAAACACTGCGTCAAAAGCTTGGAATAGGAGGAAAAGCAATAAAAACTGTACGAAATGTCGGATATAAAATAGGGGATTGATATGAGGAGAAAAATTAATTTTCATTTATATCTTGTTGGTGGTATATCTATTTTGCTTACTACTATATTTACTATGATGATATACTATGGACTTATTGAACAGCAGACTAAGAGAGATTTAAGAATTTATGCGGGACTATTAGGAGAAAACTATGTTCTCTCTGGCCATAATATTCAATTTTATGAAACTAAGTCTCAAGAGATACGTATTACCATTATTAATCCAGATGGTAAGGTTATTTATGAAAGTGATGCTAATACTAATCAAATGGATAATCATAGTAATCGTCCTGAAATTGTTGAGGCTATAAAAACAGGTACAGGTGAAGCAGTTCGTTATTCTAACACCTTAGAAAATAATACCTTTTATTATGCAATGCTATTGCAAGATGGTAACATTTTGCGTGTTTCAAGACAGACTCATAGCATTTTGGCTTTATTTCTAGGAGTTTTTCCACTCATCATAGGGATTGGAATGATTATATTTCTACTATGTCTTTTGCTTTCTAATGCCCTAACTGAACGAATCATTAATCCTATCGAAAAAATGGCAGAAAATATAGACTCACTAGAGAACAATTTAGCCTATGATGAACTGATTCCTTTTGCTAAAATAATTAAAATGCAAAACATACGTATTATAAGGCAGATGGAGAATATAGAGCAGGAAAAAAATAAAATTCAAATGATATTGGAAAATATGTCTGAGGGATTTTTACTGCTAAGTATTGATAAGAATATTTTATCTGTTAATCATAGTGCAATTCGTCTGCTTTCTGCAAAGGAAATAGATTATTTAGGTAAGAATATTTTGTATCTTTCACGTAATGAGCCTTTAAACAACAGCATCAACTATGCAGTTAAAGGTGAGAGTATATCTGATGACATTTTTATCAATGGCAAGTGCCTACAGGTCTTTACTAATCCTGTCTATGACAAGGATGAAATTATTGGCGTTATGTGTATCTTGTTAGATGTCACAGAAAAAAAGGAAAGTGAAAAAATTAGACGAGAATTTACGGCAAATGTATCTCATGAATTAAAAACACCTCTTACTTCTATTTCTGGATATGCAGAAATAATAGAAAATGGCATAGCAAAGCAAGAAGATATAAAGGATTTTGCTAAAAAAATACACAATGAAGCTGCCCGTCTAATATTGCTTATAAATGATATCATCAAGCTATCTGAGTTAGATGAGACTAGCGCAGAACTACAGCTTGAACAGGTAGACTTGTTAGAGATAGCTAAGGAATGTAAAAACATGCTATTAGTGCCTGCTCAAAAGAAAAAAATATCTATGGAGGTTGTAGGCGAATCATGTAAAATATTTGCTAATCCTAGTATGATGGAAGAGCTTATATATAATCTTTGTGACAATGCTATTCGCTACAATAAACCTAATGGTAATGTAATTGTAACTGTGAAGGCCGAAGATAAATATGCCATACTATCTGTTGAAGATACTGGTATTGGAATTCCAGAGAAATATCAAAATCGTATTTTTGAGCGGTTTTATCGTGTAGACAAGAGCCGTATTAAATCTACAGGTGGAACAGGACTTGGATTATCCATAGTCAAGCATATTGTTCAGCGGCATAATGCTAAAATATCATTAAGCAGTACTGTCAATGTTGGCACTAAAATCACAGTCAAATTTACTACCTAATTGATTATTTAAATCATTTAGGTAGTATTTTTTTTTGCATAGTTAGCTATTTTCATACTTTCTCTTCATAGCATCAATTACATTTCTTTGATATAATTTACTAAAATACGTAGTAATACATATGGTGAAATTGAAAGGAAGATAAGTATGGAAGTTATTAGGCATGTATTAGATGAACAAATTGATATTCCAGATACGCTTAAAAATCAGATAGCAGATAGAAAAGTTTGTTTTATGGATATTGAAACTACAGGTTTTAGTAGAAAGTACAATCATATAATTCTAATTGGGCTCTTGTATACTAATAATTCGAAAACGGAAATCATACAATTTTTTGGCAATGATGAAAAGGATGAAAAAAATCTACTATGTAATTTTATTAGATATGTATCAGATTTTGAAGTAATGATTACTTTTAATGGTGATGCTTTTGATATACCTTTTATTAATTGCAGGCTTGTTCATCATAGCATAGATTATCAAATAAAAAATATTCAAAGTATCGATATGTTAAAGATTATTAGAAATAAGAAAAACTTATTAGGCCTAGAAAAATATAATCTCAAGAGTATAGAAAAATTATTAGGAATAAATCGAGAAGACACTATAAGCGGTAAAGAAAGTGTAGAAATGTATTATAAGTATATTAAAACAAAAAATAATAATATTAAGGACATTATTTTAAGGCATAATTACGAAGATATATATAATCTTCCAAAAATCATGAAGATATTTGATATTATAGACTATAAAAGTAGAATTAATTTTAAAACAGAATATCTTAATTATAGTATTGATATAGCTGTTGAAGTAGAAAGCATTGAGTGTAAGGGTAATATGATGCATGTGGAAGGCTTAACCAATACTCTAAATTTACCAGATGAAATGCATTATGGAACTTCTCATACATTCAAATGGTGTCCACAAACAGGCAAGATTCAGATTAGCCTAGAGATAGAAAGTGGGAAACTATCTGATGGGAGCAAATGTATATATTATGATTCAAAAGTCCTAGAGCTGAATACTAATGAAATCAATAGATTAAAGTATAATTTGCCAGATAATATATTAATACTTAGCCATAATGGTAATATTTTAGCAGATAAT
This sequence comes from Proteiniborus sp. MB09-C3, assembly GCF_030263895.1. Classification (NCBI taxonomy): domain Bacteria; kingdom Bacillati; phylum Bacillota; class Clostridia; order Eubacteriales; genus Proteiniborus; species Proteiniborus sp. MB09-C3. The sequence continues at coordinate 2,964,389 of NZ_CP127161.1, read as the reverse complement.
ATTGAGATTTTGATAAAATATCTATGGCAAGAGCTTAGCAAGAATAAATTTTAGTCAGTAATAGAAAAGAGGGAAATATGTGGGAACTAAAAATATCTATACTTTAATCTTAAAAAAAATTGCTAAGGATTCTTTAGACAAGATAGATAAAGAACAAGTGGATATCTATATCCTAGGAATAAAAAGCATTTTATTTTTTATAGGTAAATCAGTATTAGGCATTAAATATTTAAAAGAAAATAAGAGTATTAGTTCAGAAGACATAGACGTAGAACTAATTGAAAAAACATATTCAATATTTTTATCTAGAAATTTTAAGGAAGCAGACAAATTATTTAATGACAAGATATTATTAAATGAAGAACTTAAAATTAATATTGTTAAAGTACTTAAAGATATAGATAAAGACGAATTAGCAAGATTTTCATTAGGTGAACTTTATGAGACTTTTATTACCAATAAGCAGGAAAAGTTGCTAGGGCAGGTTTATACACCAGAATATATAGTGAAACACATGATTTCTTTAGGGATAACTGATGAAGCAATTATAGAAAATCCATATTTTAGTGTTGTTGATCCAGCCTGTGGTGCGGGGTATTTCTTATTAGAAGCCTATGATAAAATAAAACAAATATTTGATGAAAACCGTACAGCTATAATTCAGAACTATCCTAAGCTAGAAAAAGAGATAAAAGATGGATTTCATTCATTTATATTGAAGAACAATTTAACAGGATTTGATATAGATCCCTTTGCAGTCTATATGACAAGAGTTTCACTGATGCTAAAAGGAGAGATAAGAGACAATCTTGAAATTAATATATTCAATAAAGACATTGTAGTGGAAAAGGACTATAGTCTATTAGATTATTTAGAGGAAATGATATTAGAAGATTGCAGCATGGGTAAGTATGATTTAGTAATAGGTAATCCTCCTTATATTGGCCATAAAAGCATTGATAAGGACTATAGAAAAATACTTCAAGATATATATTATGATGTTTATTCAGATAAAGCAGATATTTCCTATTGCTTCTTTAAAAAAGGATACCAGCTTCTTAACAAAAATGGGAAGTTGATTTTTATAACATCAAGATATTTTCTTGAAGCACCTTCAGCCAAGGATCTGAGAAAGTTTCTAAAAAATAAATATAAAATAGAAGAGATAATAGATTTTTATGGAGTAAATATTTTTAAGGGGATAGGTATTAGTCCGGTAATAATTAAGCTCCTTAAAATACAGTCGAGCAAAGATAACATTTTAGTATATAGACATAAGGAAGGCATACTTCCTAAAAAAATGAATCTAGAGCTTAGTAGAGATTTTGAAAAATATTATGTTAGCCAAGAGAAACTAGATGATAGTGGATGGCTATTGGCAAGTGAAGAGGAAAGACAGTTATTTTGTAAAATAGAGGCTCAGGGTGAACATCTTTTAGATGAGGTTTGCCTATGCAATCAAGGAATAATAACTGGATGCGATAAGGCTTTTATCGTAGATATTAAAACTATCGAAAGAGAGAGCCTTGAAAAAGATATTTGCAAACCTTGGGTGAAAAATAGTGAGGTAAGGAAATTTAGAAATATTCAAAGTAAACGATTTGTTTTATACACAGATTTGATTGATGATTTGGATGAGTATAAAAATACTATAAATCATATTGCACCTTATAGGAATAGACTTGAAAATAGGAGAGAATGTTTAGCTGGTACAAGGGAGTGGTATAAACTTCAATGGGGACGAGATGTTGGGGTTTTTAAGCAGCCTAAAATATTATTTCCTTATAAAGCCTCTGCTAATGAATTTACAATAGAGTATGGAGAAATGTGTTGTAGTGCTGATGTATATATAATAAGTCTCAGAGACAATTATATAAACAAAATATCTCTAGAATATTTGTTAGCCTTCCTAAATTCTTCGCTATTTGAGTTTTATTTTAAATCAGTTGCAAAAAAGTTGAATGAAGGTATGTATGAATATTATCCTAATAAACTCATGACTCTAAAAATTAAAATTGGCGTAGAAATGGAGTCAATAGAGAATAAAGTTAAGAAAATAATGAATTTATATTATGAACTTGGACAAACAGATACTATAGAAGGGAACAAAGAGTCTAATTGTAACGTTAAATATCTAGAGCATGAAATTGAAGAAGAAATCAATTATATAAATAACTATTTTTTTAGGCTATATGGACTTGAAAAAAGTGAAATTAACATCATTAATAAATATGTATAATAATCATATATCGAATAAATTAACGGGGGGATTTCATGAGATTAAGAAAAACATTTGTCACAATAACTACATGCTTATTATTATTTTTCAGCTTGAATATTACATATGCAAGAATGTATTTTTACGATATTTTTGGCCATTGGGCAGAAGATTCTATAATGTGGGGAGCCAATACTGTAAAATTGCTAAATGGATATGAAGATGGTTCCTTTAATCCAGATGGCGATATAAGTAGAGCTGAGTATGTATCATTACTTTATAGAACTGCAAAAAAACAAGGAATAATCAATGATCAACAGCTAGAAAATGAGGCTCTTGACTATTTAGACATAGATAGTGGCTTTTGGGCATATGATCACATTTCTAGAGTTAAGTCGTTTATAGATAATAAAAACAGCTATGTAAAGTTTCAAGATATATTTTCTGGAGATAATTTTCTTCCTAATGAAAAAATAACTAGAGAAGAAGCAACAGTTTTAACTTACTTTTTTACCACCTTGCCAATAGATTTAAAGAATATTAGCTTCAATGATATCGATGATAATTACAAGTACTATAATCAAATTACATCAATGGCTAGAAATGGAATAATTTTTGGAAATCCAGACGGAACATTTAAACCTGAAAATAATATTACTAGGGCTGAATCAGTTACAATTATTCAAAGATTATATAAAGATATGGAATACCAGAAGAAATCATATATTGGAGATATAACGCTTGTAGAAAGCAGTAATGTCGCTACGGAATATCCTTTATTTGGAGACTATATAGATAGAAAGCTCGATGCTAAGGATTTGCTTTATAAAAGGGCTATTGAAACGCTAGAGTATGAGTCTCTAGTTGGTATCATACCCTTTGAAGAGCAACATTTATATGACTCAGATCCTATAAAGACCATAGAGGAATTAAAGAAAAATAAATATGACAATATTATTGGGATAAATTATTACCTCATTAAATATGAGAGTAAAGCTTATAATAATCAATCCCAACTTATAGATGAAATATTTACTTCATATGCCAATGGTGCTATAGTAACTGACGATGAACTACAGATTATCTTTAAAAAGTTCTCTGATTTAATCGAAAACACAGATATAATGCTAAGAGCTTTAGATCGTTGGGAGAGCACATCATCAAGTGAAGTGGTTAGTAATAACGCTTTATTTATGAAATCTAAGATTCATATGGCGGAAGGAAATGTTAGTGAGGCAATAAGATTGTATGATAATATTAATAGCTCTAATGCTGATATACGAATTGCGCAATTAATGAATCAAAGTCATGTACTTATTAATCTAGAGAAATATGATGATGCTGAAAATATTCTTAGGGAAGGCTGGGAACAAATAAAAGGTTTAGATGCATATAAATTTAATAGTAGAAAATATGATGAACAGTTTATAGGAGCATTGAAAGAAGTTCTTAGTTTGAAGCAAAATTATTAAGGGGCTGTCTGGAAATAGCTGTTTTAAGCTCCGATAACTAAAATAAAGAGAACCCTCCAGATTTTAGGCTTTGAAAAAGTCTTTTAATCTTGCTGGGTTCTTTTTTTTGTCCGTGATATTTTGTTTTTGGGGGTGAATAGACAAAGTAAATACAACCTTTGTCAGGGTAAATTGGACTGAGTTTCAGCTAATTGCTCCAAAGGTGAAATTGAAAAAGGGAAAAAGTACAAAAAACATAGTTTGTTCAGCATTTAATGGTAATAGTTGGTTTGATTTTCGATAAAAAAGGGCAAACTCATATAAGGGTCACAAGAATCTGACTTTTCGGTCAGAGTAAATGCGCCCCCTAAAACGACTGTTAAGTTAGCTGTGTCTTTCGCAGGAAATTAGATTAAACTATTTTTTAAGCAGGGATGGTTTAAGTAATATTTCGTTTGCTGGTATCCTGCTAATTCCCAGCTTTTCAAGGACGTCGTATCCATAGAGAAAGCCGAATGTGTCAAATGGTGACTTGTCATTCAGTTTCTCTCTGGAATAAGAGTTGATATGTGACATCATAAGTGAGATGTCATCTTGCGTGAGATCATCAAAGGATCTGCCTTTGGTCAGTATTTTCCTTATGAACTCATGATTCAACTCTACATTAGGCTTTTGGAATGATGCGCAGGGGTCGCAATAATACAACCTTGTCCTGCGGTTACCCTGTGCGTCATACTCCAACGCCTTCGGGTTTGAAAACTCTGAGCCGTTGTCTAGTGAGGATGATGGGGAACAAGGCCTTGAGCCTAGCGCGCAGTATATTGAATTAAAAACATCAATCACCGACTTGTGATGTGTTTCGATCCCCAATGAAAGCTACCATCAAATCGCAGGACTTGAACATCATAGTTAGTAAAATTTTGCCATCTACTCGTCCGATAACTGAGTCCATTTCCACAACCGAAGAGTTTGATTGTTCTACAAAGGAAAGAAACTCGGCATATGTGCGTCCAATCCGGCAGCTTTTATCAACCTTGTGCTCCACTGGCTTGGACTTACGTGGCTTTGTGCGGCAAACACGGGGCATATCAAATATTTCTAGCTTTTAGAAGGCCGCCTGAAATATAACGATAAATGGATTTTTCACTAACCTCGAATTGATCTGGGTTATGTGTGACTATGTGATGGACTGACTGGCCACGCATGATTAAAGGGCTTACAATCTCATCAAGCACCAATAGTTCATCCTCAGTTATATTAGCTCCAATACGAGACTCCACAAGCATTTCACGATAAGCTTCATGAGCTTGGTGGTGAAGATAATATTTTTTTCGAAGAACACATTGGTGCTCCTCTATACAGCCGTTGCAGACATATGGCGGCTCAAAGAGTTTGTAACAGGGCTGTTCTTGGTAAGCCTCGCATAATTCATTGCAAAGGTTGCATGTAGAGCAACGTTTTGTGCAGTTCGGTTTGTCACTGCAAAGATAGTGCTTATGGCAATCATAGCGTTCCACACACCTATTGTGAGTGCGGTATGGTACAAATTTGATGCTGGTTATGGCGCGAGAACGAATCTCCCTTGAAATAGTTGATGTGCTCTTATCAAGTTTCAGAGCAATCTGCTTGATGGATACCCTATCCTTCAACCATTGTTCAATTTGTAGACGCTCAGCGTCAGTTAAATGTTTATTTTTAGCCACGATAAATTCCTCAGTTTTCTAATTTGCGCAAGATACATATGGTAATTGTCTTCATATATATTCTTGACAAAAAAACTGGAGTTTTTGACAGACTAAATGCAACCTGCCACTTTGTAAGATTAAATGCAACTACCTTAATTCGATAAGGTTGCATTTATTTTGTCAACTGAGGATTTAAAAAAATCTGTGAATAAAATTTGCCATTTAACTTGACATAGATTAATAAAATGTTATTATGGAATTACAAAGATTTACAAAAATAATAATATCGATTTACTATTCAGGGGAGTTATAAAACGCAATCGAATAAAGGGGGAATTAATATGGGACCGATAGGCATTGAGTTAACAAATGTATGTAATTTCAACTGTCACCATTGTTATGTAGATAAAGGCAAAAGTACAGTTGCTACACTTAGTTTTAAGCAATATACTAAAATACTAGACTTTTTCATAAGTACTGATTCTATAAATCTTTTTCTGACTGGCGGTGAGCCATTTATGCTCAATAGGTTTGATGAATTTTATAGCTACGCGATTGACAAAGGATTTTTAACGACAATTTTTACAAATGGATTTATTTTAACAGATAAGATAAAGCTGGCACTTACTCAAAAGAAACCATTTGCTATGGAAGTAAGCATATACGGGATGACAGATGAGATATATTCATATATTACAAGAGTAGGAACTAATTGTGATGTTATCTTTAACAACGTTAATTGGTTTTTAAAACAAGGTATTGATGTTGAATTGAAATATGTTGCAATGAAGCATAATTTACACCAATTAGATAAATTTATTGAATATGTTAAAAAGAATAGTATAAAGCATTCTATAAATCCAGCATTATTTCCTCTTCTTAATGAAAAACATCTAGAAACTAATTTTAGATTATCTTCTTCTGAATTAGATGTGATTATAAAAAAGTATCCTCAAAAAATCAAAGTTGATGCTTTACAATCTCAAATTAGGTGTGATGCTGGAGATTTATTATATATAACCTCTAGTGGTAATCTAAAAGGTTGTCCTGTTCTTACAAGAGAATATTCAATAAATTGGGATGTGATGACAACTTATGCTCTAGAAGAGATTGTAGATGATATTAAGTTAAACATAAATAATAAATCTTATAAATATTGTCCCGCTTGGGAAGAGTTAGAAAATAAAACGAAGATCTCATCTATTTTAAAAGTAAAATTATAGGAGGAAAAAAGATGTGAAGAGAATTATAGAATTACTAAAAATATCTAATGTAAAATTGTGGACACTATTTGGTATTCTCCTTTTAGCTATTACATCTTCTTTCTTTTCTATATTACCAACAAATATTTTAGGAGAAACTTCAAAAATAATAATTGATTTATTAGCTGGTAATGGTAGCGTAAATACGATAAAAACTATTCTTATTATATATGTTATCACTTTGATCCTAGGTACTATTATAAGGAATGTGTTTTGCTATCTTTCGTCTAAATTTTCAAACATGATAGTCTTTAAAATTAGAAATAGAACTTATAGTAAGCTATTAAAAGTTAATGTAAATAGATTAAACGAAATGGATATGGGGTTAGTAACAAATATGGTATTTAATAATACTGAACGTTTAGAATTAATATTTAGTACATCTTTGTTTACTATGCTTTCGGATATTTTAGATTTAATTATAATGAGCATATTCATTATTAAAATTGATCCTATTATCCTTCTTATACTCATAAGCGTAATACCTTTTACCTATTTCATGGCCAAAAGATCAGGGCATGAACAAAAAATATTGGCAATAAATAGAATTGATGCTGGAACTAAAATTATAAATAATTTAAATGATTCATATAATAACATAGATTATATTAGAGTGTACAATGGTGAAGAAAGAGAGGTCAAGAAGTTTGGGCAAGTAAACAATGAATATAGAAACATATCCAATATGTCTGATAAGAAATTAAGTACATTCTATGTATTGGAAAAAACTTGTAGAGTCATTGGAACTGCTATTGCGCTTTCGTATGTAACATTTAACATTATTAATGGAAAAGTAGATACTGGTAGTTTCTTGGTTATTGTAATATATTCAGAAAAATTCTTTGCTCCCATAACTAATATGATAAGATATTTTCAATATCTTCAACAAGGTTTTGCTAGTATAGATAATATTTTAGCTTTTTTAAAAGAAGAAGATTTTATAAAGTATGAATTTTTGAAATACAAAGATACTGCTCCTTATTTAATGTCTGGAGAAGATCTGGAAATATCAGTAAATGGCAATAAAGTAGCTACTTGTAAGAACTTTAACATAAAGGATAAGACAATAAACCTTGTGGAAGGTGATAATGGAAGTGGAAAGTCATCAATATTAAAAGGTTTATTAGGCATTTATAACATTGAAAAAGGTCTCATATATGCCGATAAAAAATTACAATATATTGAGAAAATATTTGCTTATTCAAAGCAAAACGCCATATTATTTAATTTAACTGTAATTGAGAATTGCTTATATCCTCTAGATTTAGAAAGTGCAGATAGTAAGACAATTGAAACTGTTAAAGGGTTTCTTAGTAAACTAAACTTTAAGGATGAACAAATGTATAAGATTGCTGGTGAGGGTGGCTGTGAACTCTCAGGTGGAGAACAAAAGAAAATAACATTTATAAGATCTATGATTACCCCTACTCCAATATTGATATTGGATGAGATTACATCGAATATCGATGCTAAATCTATACAGGTTATGGAAAAGTGTATAGTTGAAGAAAGTAAAAAAAGAGCAATTATTTATACAACCCATCAAATCAGTAATTTGATAAGCTCTCATACTAAAAATATAGTAAAAGTTGAAAGGAGACAATTATAGATGGATATACAAGAATTTGCGTCAAAAAAGAGAATTCCGCTAATTGGAAACTTTGAGTTAACTAGAAAATGTCCTTTAAATTGTTTAATTTGCTATAATGAAAGAAAAAAAGAAATGCCAGAGATGAACTATGAGCAAATTGTAACTATAATTAATGAATTAGCAGACATGGGATGCTTTCATATAAACTTAACAGGTGGTGACCCACTGATTAGAAGTGATTTTTGTAATATTTACAAACAAATAGTGCTGAAAGGAATGTTCCCATCTGTAGAAACAAGTTTAGTATTTTTGCCTGAAGAAGTGGTAGAATTATTTAGTTTACATCATCCAGAAAAACTATTTGTTTCTCTATATGCATTTAATAATGAAGTTTATCAAAAAGCTACCGATTCAAATATAGATGTAGTAATTCCTCTTAATAACATCCTAACTTTAAAAAATAAGGGAATAGATTTAACTATAAGAACACCAGTTACAGTAATCAACTTGAATCAAGTAGGCCTAATTGCTGACTTTGCTAGACAAAATGGTTTGAAGTATACTCCAACATGTAAAATCTTTTGGAAGCAAAACGGCGAGAAGTGTGATTCCTACCGCTGCTCTTCTGATATGATTAAAGAATATTTAGATAAGAATCCTATTTATGAGATGTTATATCAGGAAGCATTGCTACTTGAGACAAAAGGACCTGAGAAAAAAACATGTAAAACAGGAATTTATGACTTCAACATTAATCCGTATGGACAATTAAATTTTTGTATTACATTTTGGAAACCAGAATATGATTTATTAACCTCATCTATGAGGGAAGCTTGGGAAAAATGGTATCCTATGTTCAGACGTTCAGATGAAGATTACTGCTTGGCAAAAGAGATTTTTTCTAATGGAGAGCAATGTCCTTGGGGTAAAATATATAGTGATCCAGATTTTGATACATCCAAGAGCCTTATAGAACATGCCAGAGAATTAATTGATAACTACAAGAACTTGAGATTCTCAGATGAATTTATAATGAAAAAATTGAAATTAGCAGAAGTTGCCTATGAAGAGATTAATAAAAATAAGTGATGGGGTGGTTAATATGTACTTTAAAGATGCTGAGCCAATGGATACTATAAATAAAATCCAAAATATTTTTCAATCTATTGGCATCTCATTAAACGAAATAATATTAGAACCCATAGATGGTATTTTTTCTGTAATAATAAACGTTTCTAATACTAGTATTTCAGCAAATGGTAAAGGAACAAGCATAGAATTTGCTAAGGCAAGTGCTTATGCTGAGTTAATTGAAAGATTACAGAACTTCCTCCATTTTCGACTTTGTGATATACACGCCTTAGAGAGCAAAATCAATTATAAGTTTTTTAAAGATGATTACTATATTAAAAGCGAAGATGATGTAAATATGATAAAAAAATGGACAAAGCTAGTATTTGATAATCAAGTAGCAAAAAAGTTGTATGATTATTTTTATAGTTCAGACCAGCCAAGAAGTAGGTTACTCTCTAGATTTTCATGCAGGTTTGATGAAAGTAATGTTATTTACATTCCTTATACATTACTTGACTATTACTATGGATCTAATGGAATGGCTTCGGGTAATACTTTTAATGAAGCTCTTGTCCAAGCATATTCTGAAGTAATTGAACGATATATTGCAAAGAATATAGTTCTTAAATCATTGATAAAATACATTTATAATATTACTCCTGTAATCAGTAATCGTTTTCATGATATTGACAACTATGTTAAAATATTAAACGATTATAACATAGATGTAGTTTTTTTAGACTGTTCACAACAAAATATTTTTCCGGTTATAGGTGTATTATATATAGATAGAATTAGTATGAGATATTTTTTAAACTTTGGTTGCCACCCTGATTTACATACTGCAATTACACGCTCATTAAGTGAGTTTTTGCAAGGTAGTAATATAAATGAATTAAATGATATGACTCCATTCTACTCAAATTTTGATGATATTGATAAAAATATAAATATATCATCTATATTCCATAATGGTATTGGAACTTTTCCTTTGGAAATTTTTTTTAGAAAAAAAGCTAAGATTCTACCTGCTATTTGGGGAAAAAACTATCATGAAAATTCAGAATGTTACTGGCAAGTGTTTTTGGAGAAATTTCGGCAAATAATTTTACTGAATTTTTCCCAGTTTGAACATTAGAATAATGACTTTCTGTGTTCTAGTCTATAGCTCTTGCCAGACATGCTAAAAAGCTCACATCTGTATGTAATTCTGTCTAATACTGCTGTTGTTAAAGCAGGATCTCCTAATAGCTCTGTCCAATCTTCTAAGCCTTTATTAGATGTGATAATAATTGAAGCCTGTTCATGAAGTGCCGATACTAACTGAAAAAATAGATTTGCTTCTTCTCTTGTTATTGGAAGGTAACCTAGTTCGTCTATTATTACAAGGCTTGAAGATAGTATTCTATTCATTTTTCCTTTGCTCTTTCTTGATATTTCGTGTGTTTTTAGTACGTGCATCAGGTTATCCATTGTTACAAAGCTAACCTTATACCCTAATTCTACTGCTTTATATCCTAATGAAATTGATAGATGCGTCTTTCCTACACCTGGAGGGCCTAGGAAGATAAGATTATACATCCTATCTATCCACTCCATTTCTAATAGCCTATTTATCTGTTTCTTTGTTATAGATTTTTGAAAATCTAAGTCAAAGTCTTCTATTTTCTTTATTACCGGAAATCCTGCATTCTTTAATCTTCTTTCTTGTGCTTTTTTATCTCTTATTTCTATTTCATTTTCAAGTATTTTTATTAATATATCTTGATATGAGTAATCGTTTAAATCAGCTTCCTCAATAATTTTATCTGCGTTAATTCTTAAGTAATTCAGGCTAAGTTCTTTTGCATGTTCTTTAATTTGCTCTAGTTTATCCATGTCTTTTTATCTCCCTTCAAAGCATTTATATATTCATCAATGTTTCTGATCTCTGGTTTTACATCTTGGTACTTTGAAGAGATGGATAGATTTGCTTTATCATATTTCTTTTCTGAACCTGTTTCTTTTTTTATACTCAAATATTCTAGTGTATCTTTAAACATTCCTGCACTAAATAGCTTTCGTTTTACACAGTATTCTACTGCTTGTCCTACTAGCTTTTCGTCATAATCCTTTACTACTGATATTATTAATCCAAACTGATCTCTACAATATCTCTCTTTTTCTTTTCGTATGTTATCTAATAGCTCTTTTGCTTTATCTGTCATTCCAAGAGCTTTAAAGGCTTTATCATACATTTGATCTTTGGTTTTCTTTTTTTCTCTTTCTGGATGATATATTTGAATTAACTTACCCTTTTGATTACTAATACCGTGAGTTGCTATAACTAGTCCAGTATCTAAATCGACTATATTCATCTTATTATCATTTATTATTAGTTTAACTTCTTTACCTGGTCTATATGTACCTTTTGGAACCTGATATCTATTCTGTTTGTATGATATGGTATTGTTTTTTCTGACAGAATAGGTTAAACTATCATTAAGTTGAATATTTTCAAACAGGCTAGGTACTTTCTGTAAGTGTTCCTTTTCCAGAGTAAACACTTCTTTAGGTACCTTTCTTGTTATTTCATGTACTTTAGCATTACCAGTTCTATCTAACCATTTAAGTGAGTCTTCATTTAGTAAATCAATATCTATAAAGGCTCTATGCTTTGCAAAGTTATATTTTGCATATTTGACTACTGCTTCTATTTTTCCTTTGCTTTCTGGGTCAAAAGCTCTGCATAGCCTAGTCTTAAATTTCATGCTACTTATGTAGTTTTGAAACATTTCAGTGAAGATAATATCTCCATGGTTTTCTGATACTGCCAAAATCCTATCTTGGTCATATACTATTTCTTTTGGCATGCCTCCAAAGTATTCGAAAGCTTTATTATGAGCTTCTATGAATGATAGGGTATTAAAAGGCTTGTCTCTCCACCATAGAAATTTATATCTTGAATGAGAAAGTACCATTGCAAAACAATATGCTTTAATTTTTGAGCCATCACGCTTGGATAACCAAGTTTGACCTAAATCTACTTGTGCTTGATATCCCATTGGAAGCTCTGGAATCTCCTCGTACTGCCTTGCACAAGGAACTTTAGGCAGTCCATGTTTTTCTCTTAAATCTTTTACATAAAGTCTTAATGTTCTATCACTAAAATCCACTTCACCATACCTTTCTCTAAGCCAATCAAATATTTGAGCAGTTGAAATATCTCTAAATTCCTTTATCCAAGATAATATTAGCTCCATATATTTATCAACCTTTTTACTTCTACTCTTAGCATCCTCCTTTAGTTCTGCATATTCTTCATAAGACATGTTCCAGTATTTATCTACTGTTTTGTAGTTAATATTAAGAAATCTACTTACTTGAGACTTATTGAATCCTTTTAATTTATACTGCTTAATTTCAGCAAACATATTCCATCCCTTCAAGCTGTATTCCTCCCCTGATAAAACTTATCTTTAATTTTATCAGAAGATAAGGTATTATTGTATTAAGCTGGAAAATTTTCTCCGTTTTTGTTTGCCAAAATTCCTCCCTTTTATTATACCAGTCACACAGAAATGGTGAAATATTATGACGAGTTGTTCTTAAAATTAAATAAGAGCGTTTATATTGCGGATAGAAATTTTTTAGGGTTTGAATCAATTCAATTATTAATCCCAGGTTTTAGCGAAGTGGCACTGACAGACAATATTAGAGAATTATATTTTTTAGAGGAAATTAAAAGAAATTGTAAATTGTATATGAAATTATCTAGGGGTGAATATAAAACAGAAAACTTAATTGAAATAAAAAAGTTTTGGGATTCATTTCTGGTATCTAACGATACTACTCTTTTGTCAACAATAAGGATTCCTCTAATTATCAAACCTGATAGCAATATGGAATTAATCAATAGAAATTTTATAAATTTAGGGATAAGTATTTTGTTGGAGGATTATGAACAAGCATATTCTTATGGATTAAAATGGCTAAAAGATTATGAGGCACATAGAAATATTCCATTTTACAACTATGTTTCATCAATAACGTCTATATTGTATTTAATAAGTTGTAAATATACACCGAATCAAATTAAAGAACTTATTAGTAATTATAATGTAGATACGCTTATACTTGATAGCATAGATGATATTCTAAATAAAAACATAAAAAACTTAATGCCTCAAGTTTCATGTTACAAATGCGAAACATGTGATTTTTTTTGCGAATGCAAATATTATAATGAAAAAGAGTTATTATTAAATCTTCTATCCTATAGTTTTAAGTAGAGATAGAAGATTTATATAAAGTTTAAATATAAGGGGGTGAAAACATGAAAAAATTTATAGAGCAGAAAAAATTTATCAATAAGAAGACTGAGTATACAAAACCTAAAATTGAAATCGTCAAATTTAGTGCAAGTTCAACTACAGTTTTAGGTAATTGCTCTGGGTGGAAGCAGAGCGTCGTGTTACCATATGCATAAGAACAAAAGAGGCAAATCCGGAGCGTAATGCTCTGGATTTGTCTAACTTTAGGAAAAATCACTAAGTTAGCTAAAAAACTAAGAGAGGTGAAAGATTAAATGAACATTGAATCCATAATTGAAAAGACTTGTACTTGCAGAATTAGAATAATTGCAGGTGAATGGTTTTTGATTCCAATACATGATAGTTCCATAGAAGTAGATAATTTATTCAAAATTAGTGAAACGGGAACTCATATATGGAGATTAATAGAAGAAAATGATGAAGTTAAAATTTCAGATATTATTGATTCTATAGAAGAAGTTTATGACATACAAAGAGAAATAATAGATAGAGATGTAGTTGAATTTATATCTGAATTGAAAAACATGAATTTAGTTAAGGAGCTTAATGATGATTAAAACAATTAATTATCATTTAAATAATAATTATTTAGTATTGAGTTCTAATAATATATCATCAAAATTATTTGCAGAAAATAGCCTCATAGCTATAAAAATGAGTGATAATAAACTTCCATTTGGAACTATTGTTAAATCACTTAAAGTTAATAAAAAAGACAATTATTATAAGACGATATGCATATTAACTAGTTTAAATAATCCTAATGCTTCATATTCTGAAATTATTACTTCAGAAGTGATAGATGGGGGCAATCTCACTATAAACTCACCTTATAATGATATGACTGCAATAGCAAATGAATTATCAATTTACTTACTTTATATGAAGAATATTTTAACTATTCATGCCTCATGTTTTGTACAGAATGAGATAGGATACATTTTTTTAGGAAGAAGTAATTCTGGCAAATCTACTTCTGTTAAAATGATTTCCAAATTATTTACATCAGGTAAGATTATTGCTGATGATCATATTCATATTTGCGCTGAAAAATCCTCTATTTTACTATCTTGTCCAATATGGGATGCAGAGAATAAATCAAAAGAAGTGAATAAGTGGTATATTGTTAAAAAAATAAGACTTATTTGTTTAGACAAAATTGGAATGAATGGATTGATAGACTTATTAAGATTTACTGTTGCCTATTCATATCATGATTCTATTGACGACGTAATCTATTCATTCATAAACAAGATTTATTATATTGCGGAAGATTGGATTGATATTTATAATTGTGAATATCAATCATGGGAATCAGTAAGGAAGATTATAAATGAAAGATAGTATTAATAAAATAGAATATGATTTTGAACACTCAACAGAGATTATTATGAATTTGATTTCAATGGGCTTCAGTTTTTCGTTTTTATTTGATGGAACAAGTATGTTACCTACTATATTACCAAAATCAAAAATTAAGTTGATTAACCCAACATCTTTAAAACTAAACAATATATATATATATATTGATTTAAATTCACCTACTAAGAGGTTGGTATGCCATAGGTTAATAGACATAAAAAACAATATTTGTTATTTTAAAGGCGATAATAGAAGTGAAATTGATGCTCCAGTAGCTATGCAAATGATCATTGCTGAAGTAATTATATGATAAGATTCTAAAGAAATAAAAGATCAAGATAGATTGTTCAGAGAACTCTATCAATAGTCTAGCTAGGTATTTGCTGATTCCGTGTACTTACATGGTCGACAGCTTAACAGTGATAGTTTGATAAAGGATTGAGGTAGTAACCGTTAACCAAAAATAACATTTTCTATTATAAGATGGGATCTAAAGTAGTGCACCAATATATATGGTGTTGTTGCAAAATGGTCCTAAATAAAAAATACGGATGAAAATCTAATTTCTAATTCTCATCTGTATTTTTTATAATAAAAGAATCTAGACCGTTTACAGGAACTACTGATTTACAATTAAAAGTGGATTCTTCCGCACTTCTGGTGAAATAAGTGTAAATGATATTCTAAAAGTGTACCACTTTTACCTAATTTGATATTGAATTAGTTTACCACAGAACATATTAATCCTGTAAAATATAATTAAATATTTTTCGGGAGGGATGAAAGGTGTGGTAATAGAAGTGGACATGTATAAAGATATACGACAAAGCTACATTAATGGAGAATCTCAAAGAGATATCGCGAAAAGACTTGGTATTGCAAGACAGACAGTTTACAGTTACTGAGGATGTAAAGGACTTTATCTTAAGCTGCTTCAAAGAAGATAAAGAACATGGTCTCAAAAAACAAAAACATACAGCTAAACGAATTTATGATCGACTAGTTGAAGAAAAAGGATTTGTTGGAGCAGAATCTACAATACGTAAAGTAGTAAAAGAGTTAAAAGATAGTCAGAATGTACCACCTCAAGCTTTAGTGCCCAATAGAGAATCCACCTTAGGTCTACCATACCTTAGATAGTCAATTACAGTCCAACCTATTTCAGATGGGTTGAGAAGAGTGACAACCTCTCTTGTTTTTAATTAGGCAAATTTCAATTTCTTTTCTTCCCAATGAAAGCAATCAAAGGTTAGATTTTTAATATCTGTGAACCTAAGTCCTAACATGCGGGCTTGTTTTCTTGCTTCAACCATAGGGGGTTTTGAAGCTAAATCATCCTTTAGAATTTCCTGTTCTAAAAGATAGTAAGCGATCAATAATTGATGTATTGGATCAATAACTAATAAGGTGTATGATTTAAGTCCAGCTAAGAATTGTCAATAAGTAATTTAAAAATATTTGATATACCAGTTGCGCTAAAAAAGGGTAACGTTAACAAGCCTTTTGAGTGATTATCAAAAAACAAAAATTTGAAATATAGAATTTCACTATGCAGCGATGTCGCATTTCGCTTTTAAGTAATTCATTTGATGTTGTTCTGGAGTGATGATTTCAAATTCTTTTTCATCACGTAAAATTGCAAATACAATATTGCATACTTTGTGCATAATTGCTCCAAGAGCTACCATCTTAGGTTTGCACTTATTGATTTACAATTAAAAGTGACCACTAATTAACAGATAAAACTGACCACCAAGTGGATAAAATTCAAAGCATCTAGCCAAAAATTTTAATTCGTTTTCTCATAATTTTTTACGCCCAAAATTGACCACCTAATATAAATAATATACCATACTTTTGTAGTATTTACGAAAGGTGGTCAAGGAGGAAGTGAAAAATTTGAGAGAATGGGCAGCAGTACAGGAATTACATAAAAGAAAGGTTCCCATACTTAAGATTGCAAAGCAATTAAATATGTCAAGAAACACTGTTAAGAAGCTAATAAAGCTAAAGGAGGAGCCAAAGTACACTAGAGTTCATTACCCTTCCAAGGTTGAATCATATTTAGATCAGATATTAATATGGCGTACTTCCACTGAATACGACTTCAATGGCACAAGAATCTTTAGGGAGTTAGTTAAAAAGGGCTATGATGGTTCAATTAATCCAATTTACAGAGCCTTAAAGAAAATTGATGAAGGAAAGACTGAGATCTCACGCGATGCAACTGTTAGAATTGAAACACCTCCTGGAGATCAAGCTCAGTATGATTGGTCTGAGTATCAGATTGTAGTAACCGAGAGAGTTAGAACTGTCTACTGTTTTAGCATGATACTAGCAGCAAGTAGAAAGAAGGCAATATGTTTTTCATTATCTTGTGATTCTGAAGCAATTTATGAAGCAATACAAGAACTCTATGATGATTTGGGTGGCATTACACTAGAGCTTTTGATTGATAATCCTAAGACTCTTGTAATAGAAAACAACCCTAAGAGTGAGGATGAAATAAAATTTAATGAGCAGGCGCTTCTTTTGGCTGCACATCTTGGTACAGAGCTTAATGCCTGTAACTGTTACTGGCCTAGAACCAAGGGCAAGATAGAAAAACCATTTCAATATATAGAAGAGCAATTTATCAAAGGAAATACATTTTCTTCTATGGAAGAGCTAAATAAAAGAGGAAAAAAATTTATCAGGGATTGGAATGGAGAAATGCATACAACCACAAGGCGAATCCCTAATGAATTCTTCGAAAATGAGGAAATCCAGGCACTATTGCCACTACCAAACACTAGATTTAGAATGAAAGCCCTTGAAAAAAGAATAGTAAGCAATGATGGATATATACACATAAATACTAATAAGTACAGCGTACCAATAAAATATGCTACAAAACAGCTTAAATACCGCATTGTTTATGGATTTCGTATAGAAATATATACAGAGGAACAAGAATACATAATGTCTCTTGAGGTTCAGGATGGTAAACATGGGATCTTTAGAAACCCTGAACATTATGAAGATATTAAAGTCAAAGCTAATAAATCTATTCCACAGATAAAAAGAGATTTTACGAGTACATTTAAAAATGGAGAAGCATATTTAAAGGCTGCAACCGGGTTGTTCCAACAACCTAGTTATCATGCCAGAAAGATATTGGAACTATTAGATCTTTATGAGCCTGAAGTACTGGATAAGATAATCGCATACGCAATCGCTAATAACAAGCTTGATATTAAGTCAATAAAGCAGCTGATAAGGAATGACTTCTTTAAAATCATAGCAGATGATACTAAAACCAATGAAGCTATCGAAAGTACTGATACTGAGGGCATCATAAGAAGCCTAGATTACTATGAGGGAACTAGAGAGGTAACAGCATTATGATAGCAGGTACTGCGAAATATGACGACAAATATATCCGCGAAATGCTAAAACTCTTCAAGCTTGTTGATATACGTGAAAACTATCAAAGCATCATAGAAGAGGCCATAAAAGAAAAGCTAGGATACAAGGATTTCTTAATTAGGCTGATTCAAGTTGAAGAAGAAGGAAAGAAAAAAAGACTGACAGAAAGGTTAACGCTTAAGGCAGGATTTGATTTTATCAAAACCTTAGATGACATAGAATACGATTTTAATGAAAGCATCAGCTATCAAAAGGTTAAAGAACTAGGTACACTGTCATTTATGGATCGAAATGAAAATATCATTATCATTGGTCCGCCTGGAGTTGGTAAAAGCATGATTGCCACTGGAATTGGAATAAACGCCTGTAATGCTGGAAAAACTGTCATGTTTATTAACGCAAAGGAATTAATGGACAAACTATCAGAAGCGGTTAAGAAAGATACTTTAAAACAGACGTTAAAGGCTTTAAGTAAGGTTCAGCTCCTTATCATAGACGAGCTTTCCTACGTCAAAATGGGCAAAGAAAAAGAGAGCATATTTTTTCAGGTTATCCGGCAAAGATACGAAAAAAGCTCCCTAATCATAACAACTAATCTTCCCTTAAGCAGATGGGATGAAATATTTACTGGTCAATTAGCAGCGACCGCAATACTAGATAGATTAGTCCATCATTGTCATATCCTTAGTGTAACAGGAGATAGTTTCCGTGTCAAAGGTGGGAAATATCTAGCAGAACAAAAAGAAACTAAATCTAGAAAACAAAGTACTAAGGAGGGAAAATAGATGTCTAAAGTGCGTAAATATGATTACGAAAAAATAGCAAATATATATAATGAATCAGGTAATCAGGCTGCAATGGAATATATTAGTGAGAATTATGGAAGTAAAGCTCCTAGGGGTGTAATAATGAGAATTAAGAACTCTCCTGGGTTTAGTTTCGATTCTATAAACAATAAGATAATAACTTCCAGTACTTCAGAAGGAGAAATCTTTATGGGAATAGAAGAATTATGTAATAAAAAGGTTGAAAACGAAATATCAATCCGTAAAACCGTTTCTGTTAATAGCATAGAAGATATTACTCTTGAATTCCTATACAAAGACCTCATGCAAGAGAAGCTAATGGAATTAAGTAAATATATTAAGCTCAACCGATATTCAAATACGGTTATTATAGATAAAACAGCACTGAAAATGGATGGCTATCAGATAACTATAAACTAGTTATAAAGTGGTCAATTTTAGACGTAAATAAATGATACAAGTGGTTAATTTTAAGTGTAAAAGCTTAAAATTGACCACTAAGAAAATACAAAAATTATATATAAACGATTATTAGATTTGATGGTCAAATTTATTCGTAAAAAGTGGTCAAAATTACTTGACAATCAACAGCACTGACATTTTTTAAGATAGTATTCACGTAAAACAGAATTGTTAGCAGATCCATTACGATTTAACCCAATACTGACTAAAGCCATGGTGTGTATTACTCTTCTAGCAATACGCGAACCACGTTTTGACATACTAATTTTGCTGCCATTAAACTTGCCAGATTGCTTTACCGCCGGGTCTAGACCAAAATAAGCAAAAAGCTGTTTAGGCGAATGAAAAGCAGAAAAATCTCCGATTTCACCCATAAGGCTTACAGCAGAAAGAAATCCTGCACCTTTAAAGGATTCAATGAGGTGTATCTGTTTTACAAATTCAGTATCCTCGTTAGCATTCACGAATTCATGCATATCAGAGAGTATGGTTGAGATTTCTTCATCATACTGACGGATAAAACGAATATATAGAAGAATACGCTTAAAGTTGCTGCTTACTGAATGACCAAAAGTCTTTGCATCATTTGCTGCCTGAATAATTGCATTATACTTGTTTTCAGCATAAGTAAGACCAAAACGTGCAGTAGAGCGAATGGAAAGAATTATTTCATCTTTAGAAGCGTTTAAAAAAGCATCTGGTGAAGTATATTTTTCCAACAAGGTCAAAGCAGTATTTGTAGTTATTTTAGAAAAAATATTTAAAAACTGAGGAAATACCATCCGCAGTTCACCTTGGAGCTTATTAACATAAGCAGAGCGGTTATCCATCAGATCATAATATTCTCTTGAAAGATTTCTTAAATCAAGTACAAGGTCTGATGGCATAATAGAAACTTTTAAATCAGGCTTTAAACCAATTAATGCAGCTTTTTGAATCAAATTTATCATTATGTACTTTTCTAATGTTAATATTTGTGCTATTCTTAGTGATGATAGGATTAATGATGGATACCAAAAATCCCTTATCACGAAGATAGCAGAAGAGTGGGTAATGATAAATTCCCG
Organism: Proteiniborus sp. MB09-C3; assembly: GCF_030263895.1. Lineage (NCBI taxonomy): Bacteria > Bacillati > Bacillota > Clostridia > Eubacteriales > Proteiniborus > Proteiniborus sp. MB09-C3. The sequence goes on along the minus strand of NZ_CP127161.1, from coordinate 2,943,690 downwards.
TGGATTCGAGGAAAATGCGACTTTCCAAAGAATACAGCTCTTCTGCTTCTTTGATTTTAGAAACAGAAGCAGCTAGGGAATTTAAATCAGAATGTAGAATTTTGAAAGGTTTTCCTACAAAGGTTTGGTTAGGTAGTGCAATAGACATCCAGCTAAAGTCAGCACCAACATCAATACCAACCGAAATAAAAGAATCATATTTAATAATGTTTGACATGATCTACAGCTCCTTTCTGATAGGAATCCATTTCCAAGCAATGAGTACACATCCTAGCATGTGATACAGGTATAGCCTGAGGCTCCCAACCAGCCAAATCATAAAACCTCATTGAATGGACTAATTGACTTAATCGTAGGTATAGGTCAGTAGAAACTGACTTCCCAAGGAGATGAACATTCTTTATCCTATCCGTAAAGATTATACTTTATGATAGGTCTGGAGTCTACCAGGAACCGTCAGACATATTAATTTAAGAAGTAACGTCTGATGAAGGAAGAACTCCTTCTTCTGTTACGAAATAATAGAAATGTGTTAACAGCATAGTCATTCGTGACTATGACATTATTATACTAGTCATGCTAATAATGCTGGCATTGATTGTAAAGTCTATGGTAAAGGAGGCCCTCATGCATTAAGAAGCACACTTGCAACCCATCTACTAGAAAATAATATACCATTACCAATTATATCAGAAATCCTTGGACACAAAGATACTAGGACAACCGAAAATTCTAAAATGGATTATACGCCTGTTGGGGATTTGAAAGATATAATAATTCAGTATATTGATTACAAGCGTTCATTAGGTTTTAAATATGGAATTGAAGAAGGAGTTCTGTTTAGATTCTCATTACTATCTAAAAACTATGATTTATCAGGAAAGAAAATTCCTTTAGAATTACTTGAATCATGGTGTATGAGAAGAATTAATGAAAAATCAAGTACCCATAATTCTAGGGTAAACACTATACTACAATTTTGTAGATATGCTGAATGTTATAGCTTTCAGGTCAATTATCCTGAAATTCCAAAGATAAAGATAAAAAAATATCAGCCATATATATTTACTAAAGAAGAAATATCTCGAATTTTTGAGGCTACGGATTCAATTAAGCCCTACTCTGGAAGTTTGCGACATATACAGGTGCCCATTCTTTATCGCCTGATATACAGTTGTGGTCTAAGGGCAACAGAAACTGCTAATATTAAATATGAAGATGTAGATTTAGAAAATAATCTAATATCTATCCACGAAGCTAAATTAAACAAAGATAGGTTGGTTCCTTTATCTGATCCTATGGCAGAAATATTGAAAGATTATATTTGTAGATTTAGAAAGAATACTAACTTAAATAATTACCTATTTCCAGCTAAATATACTGAACATATTACCAGGGCAACCATATATAAATGGTTTAGAATAATACTAAAATTAGCAGGAATAAGTCATTTAGGGGTAGGCCTTGGACCAAGGGAACATGACTTAAGGCACACTTTTTGTGTTCATACATTACAATCCATGCAAAGATCGGGAGTAGATATTTATGCGGGACTACCACTCTTATCTGTTTATATTGGGCATACATCAATTAAAGAAACCCAGCATTACCTAAGGTTAACATCAGAATTTTATCCGGAAATTCTTGAGTTATTGATAAATTCTGGTTGTGATGTTCTTCCACAATTGAAGGAGGAAAATAATGAAACCTACTAATCTATCAATTTATATTTCAAATTATTTATCTAAGTATCTCCCTGGTATAGCAGGTCTTAGCACAAATACAATTCTTTCATATAGGGATATGTTTAGGCTTTTATTGAACTTTTACGAATCAGAATTATCTATTTCTCCTGAAAAAATTCAAATAAGTAGTTTGAACCAAGACAATATATTAAATTTTCTTAAATGGCTAGAGAACAAACGTAATAACAGCATTTCTACCCGTAATATCAGACTAGCTTCAATACATTCATTTTGTCGCTATTTAATGAAAAAAGAGCCTTCTATTATGGTGCAAATGAAACAAATACTAGATATTCCCTACAAGAAAACAAAAAATGGAACTATAGAGTATATAGATCAGGATACCATGGGGTTTTTACTAAATCTTCCTGATACAAGGTCAAAAGCAGGTCTACGTGATGCTACATTACTCAGTCTTTTGTATGATACTGGTTGCAGAGTACAAGAACTGTGTGATTTAAGGCCAATTGATATTAGATTAAACATCCCTGGTACAGTAAAAATAACTGGTAAGGGGGATAAAATACGTATTATTCCAATATTGCCATCAATGTCAAAACTTCTTAAGGATTATATGGAAAGTTATAGTCTCAATAAGGATAATTTAAATTTTGAACCATTATTTCAAAATAGGATGGGTGGAAAATTAACTAGAAAAGGTGTTTCTTATATTATTGATAAATATGTAAAAATAGCAAAAGAAACTTATAAGGATTATTTTCCAGATAAATTTACCCCTCATTGTTTCCGCCATAGTAAAAGTATGCATCTTCTGCAGGCAGGTGTTAATTTAATATATATAAGAGATCTTTTAGGCCATGTGGATATTAAAACGACAGAAATTTACGCTAGAATTGATGGAGAAATGAAAAGAAAAGCCTTAGAAAAAGGTATGAATCTGGTTCCAAGTGATGATTTGCCCATTTGGCAGGAAAATAAGTCTCTATTAGAATGGTTAAATAGTCTAGGATAATCAATAATAAAATGGGAAGTAATATAAAGTCAAATTTGATAAATTAAGGCTTGGTACTAATTACATCCCATTAAAATCAACTTCTCATTACTCCTGACATGAGCCCAGCACAGGCAGTGGCGGATATCTTTTACTTTTCCGTAACCTGAAAAAGCATCCGTATGTAAGAATCCACTAAACCCTTGGAGAAACTTGCTTGCGTTTTCTCCAGCTCTGCCCATAGAATATTTAAATATTCTAATGCCATGATCTGCATGAGTGGATGTAGAGTAAACCCACATATATGACTTAGTAGTATTTTTCTTTCCTGGCTCGTTTAATACTTGAACTGGAGTCTCATCACAATGTAGATATTTCTCTTTTAAGAGTTCTTCCTCAAGTTTTTCCACTACAGGCATTAACCACTCTTCGGATGTCTTTAGTATCCAATTGGATAGTGTTGCACGGCTTACCCAAAAACCCATCTGCTTCCAATCTTTTTCTTGGCGATATAGGGGAACTGCTTGTACGAACTTTTGATACATAGTCCAAGCTACACTTGATGCAGTGGCATAGGAATGTTGTAATACTGGTTCTGGAGTATAGGAATTAAAAATAGAAGGTAGACCTTCTTTTTTACATTTTCTGCACTCATAGGTCTCCTGATATATATTTACAATGCTGATTTCGGCTGGAATATATTTAATTTCTGAACGTAAAAATTTCTTACCTACGACTGATAGATTATCTCCACATTTAGGACAATTCCTTTGAGTTTCTTCTAATTTGTATACTTGGTCTTGCTGAGGGATATTTTTAAATGCTGCCTTCCTTTTGTAACCTGAACGTGTTCTTTTTACAGGTTCTTCGAATGGAACTGGTTCTAGCTCTGTAAAATCTGCAGTTACTTCTGCTTCATTAAAAAGACCAAGAGCCACTTCCTCAATTACAAGTTGTCCATCAATTGCAGATGTTTTTTCAGTCTTTCTGCCATATAGTTTCTTTAATAAAAATTCTACATTTTCATTAGCACGTTGAAGCTCTTTTCTTAGAGATTCTATTATTTCATTTTGTGATTCAATTGTCTTTTGAAGTGTTTGTATTATCAAGCTTTCAGTCATTGGAATTTAGCCTTCTCCCTAAGTTTTTATCTATCTTAATTATACCATTTTTTGTTTGAAAAAGCTACTAAAAAAAGGCTTAAAATACGCATTTTTTAGCGTTTTTAAGCCTTTAAATTACTCTTTTTTTCTCTAATTTAGGTATGGTATTTTTCTGGTGAATAGATAGACCTTCCATTAACCAACGATACTGCTGAGGGGTTATCTCTAAGACGTATTGAGGATCTTTGGGCCAGCTAAAAGAACCTCCTTCAAGTCTTTTGTAAAGTAGTAAAAAACCATCTCCCTCCCATAATAATCCTTTTATTCTGTCACGTCTTCTTCCACAGAACAAAAACAGACTTTTTTCAAAGGGATCAAGATGAAAATTCTGAGATACAATGGCTGCAAGACCATCGATTGATTTTCTCATATCCGTATGCCCACATGCAACGTAAATATGGACAAAGTCATTAAATTCTGCTAACATAAGCTATCTAATATCTGGAGAACCTGCTCCAGTGTTTTAGGATTAGCAGCATTCTTAATTTCGATGGAAAATGAACTAGTTTTTACTACTGCACAGGTACCAGCCTCATCAGTGTCTGTATTGTTCATTTCAGAAACTTTAACAGCTGCAAAAGAAGGTTGAACTACCTGCAGTTCTCTTGGTATCAATGCCAGAGACTCATTGCGAATTACCCTTAGCCAGTAATAGAATTGACTTGGCTTAATTCCATTTTTGCTACACCATTCTCGTACTGGCATACCACTATTTCTACATCTAGAGATAATTTCACGCCATTCCTGAACCTTAACCTGATGACTTACAGTTCTCATGTCCATACAGATATCCCTCCTGAGACTTTTAAAGTGTTTGTAACACTTGTAAACACTTTAAGAGTGTTCACAAGTCTACTTCATTATCTCATTTGGGGATCAGTTATAAAATCCATCAATTATTATACGCTTACAAAAGATATCTTAAAAATGCACGAATGGAGCAGATATTCTGTTCCACAGTTGTATAGGTATATCTAGCTAGTGTATTGATATAGCTGTTGACAATAGGAAGAGTGATATTTTGGTAGTCGTAAATCTCCTGAGAAACCAGATAATCTATAAATCGTTTTGATTGTTTCACATAATGATCTACAGCTACCTTGGAATAATCTTTAGATTCACAGTATTTACTGAAGTCATTGCTGATGATAATATAATATTGATCTTTAAGAAATTCTTGATGTTTGTAACATCGCATTAAAGCTTTATGATGGAGCTGAAAATCTCCAATCATTTGGATGATACAAAGTTCCTGTGTATCTTTCTGTGATAGGGTTTGGTCAAAGTTCTTTTTATAAATCTGAAAATGGTTTTCAACATAATTAATCCCTAATTGTTCAGAATAATGGGTTTCGTTATTCTCCTCTGCAAACTGTAGGATTTTTTGCCACCTGTTACGATAAAACTTCATAGAGCATTCCGTGTATCCTAAACGCAATAGTTCCTTAATTGTTTTTTTCATTAAAATACCTCATTCAATGATTTTTGGGTCTACTTTATAATCATTACCGAAGATTATGCAAAGTAAATCAAAGGGAAACCCAGTAATTATGTGATATACAGCAGTTTACCTTCATAAATAAAACCTGATTTTAGGAATTGTTTCATGATTCTCTTGTCCACTGGAGTATTGGATTGTAACCAGTCATGGTTGATGTTATCAAAACAGCCTTTGATATCTCCCTCAAGTATCCATGTTGGAGAACATTTTCTAGTAAGCATACAAAAGATTTGTTTTTTGCACTTCCCACTCTGCGAAAATCAAAAAATGCTATCAACCTATGTTTCAGCAATAGGCTCAAGTGCTAGAGCATAAAGGGCCTGCATGGATATATCATACATGCCGGGGTTCCTAATGGACACTTTTTGTTTTTGCCTTTCTTAGCGATTCGGATTTGTAGCCTATTAACATTGTATTTAACTTGCCCAATCAATGGATTCTTATTGGTTGGAAAGTGATTTTATGTCTTTTGGACTCTCCGTTTTATCCGTCGTTGAGTTATTAAAATTCATAGGTTTACAATCCCCTCCTGCCAGGAAATACCACATGGTAAGTCTACACCCTTTCAGGTTAAGGCAAATTTTGAACCTCTATCAGATTACATTAAATATTTGACTTCCGCTTTTTATCTTTTTCTTCTGTCCTCTATGTCTTTTCATCCCCTTGCAGTAGGAATAGATCAAACTAATCAAATAAATTATCTTCTCCTATAGGTTATAAAAACAAGACATTTAGCCCATACTATACTAGTGAGATTGGAGGGATTTAATGTCTTTCAAGGTTGGTATTCCACAAAGCCTATTTTTTTATGATTATTTTCCTTTATGGAAGGAATTTTTTAATGAGCTTGGAGCAGAAGTAGTTGTTTCTCCTAAAACAAATAAATTTATATTAAATGATGGAGTTTCAAATTGTGTAGATGAAGCCTGTCTCCCAGTAAAAGTATATCATGGGCATGTAATGAGTCTAAGGGATAAGGTAGATTATCTGTTTATTCCTAAAATGATTAGCATTCAAAAAAGAGAGTATGGTTGCCCAAAATATTTAGGATTACCTGAAATGGTGCAAAATTCAGTAGATAACCTTCCCAATTGTATTGACTTAAAAGTAAATTTAATAAAATCTAATTCTGGATTAATCGATGCAGTTGAAGAAGCCGGGAAACATATTACTCCAAATATTTCTAAGATAAAGAAAGCCTATAAAGTTGCATCTAAACATTATGAGAACTATAGAGGACTCATCAATAAAGGTGTGATACCTATTGAGGCCATACAGATTTATAATAGTGCTACTAAAGCAATAAGGCCAATTAATAATAATGGGCCTATATTTATGCTAGTAGGTCATCCGTATAATCTATATGATGAATATATAAATATGAACTTAATAAAAAAACTATGGAGCAATGGCATTAGGGTTGTGACCCCGGAGATGATAGATACTGTCAAGGCAGATTATTATTCCTCAATGTTGCCTAAAAGAATGTTTTGGAGTTTTGGAAAAAGAATTATTGGTTCATCATTTTATATGATTAATGAGAAAAAAATAGATGGGATAATATATGTCTCTTCTTTTGGATGTGGGGTTGATTCAGTACTGATAGATTTTGTACAGCGAGAAGCTAGGAAGGAATGTATTCCTTTTACCCTATTGACAATAGACGAACATACAGGAGAAGCTGGCATAAATACTAGAATTGAAGCATTTATAGACATGATTAAACGGAGGAGTAAAAATGAAAATAACATTTCCACACATGGGTAATACATATATTGCTGTTAAAGGACTACTGGAGGATTTAGGTAATGAAGTGGTTTTAGCGCCTAGATGCAGTAAAAGAACCCTTGAGCTGGGAACTAAATACTCACCTGAGTCAATTTGCCTGCCTTTGAAAATAAACATTGGTAATTATATTGAGGCCATTGAAAAAGGTGCAGATACTGTAATAATAACTGGTAGCTGTGGTCCCTGTAGATTTGGCTTTTATCCTGTTATGGAACAGGCCCTATTAAAAGATTTAGGATATGATGCTAGAATCATAGCTTTTGATCCTCCTGACGGCAAGCCAATGGTATTGATAAATCGAGTAGCTGAGGCAATGAATACGTCAAATCCTTATAAAATTATAAGAAGCGGTAAAAGGGCATATAAAATACTATGCGATGCAGATGCCCTAACCGATCTTGCAAATAAAAAGCGTCCAATAGCTTTAAATGGATATGAGGTAGATATGATAATGGAAGAATTTTATAGGGATATAGAATATACACACGGAGTACAGGAAATTTTGCAGCTTATTAAAAAATCTAGAGAAAGACTAGATGAAATAGAAATAGACGCTGAAAAAAGACCAATTAAAATTGGTATAATTGGAGAGATATATACTATTATTGAACCTTTCGTAAATTTAGATGTAGAAAAAAAGCTTGGGCATCTTGGTGCAGAAGTAGAAAAAGCTTTAACACCAAGCAACTGGGCAAGACATCATATATTTTCATTTCCATTTGGCTCAAAGGAGGAAAAAGGTAAATGGGAGGCAGCAAGACCATACTTAAGTACCTTAGTAGGAGGGCATGGAAGAGAAACCATAGGTAGCGCAGTGCAGTATGCTCAATCTGGATTTGATGGGCTAGTGCAGATATTTCCGTTAACTTGTATGCCAGAGATAGTGGCTGAAAGTATTCTTCCTGCTATTCAGAGAGATTATAATATACCTATACTTACTTTAGTAGTTGATGAGATGACAGGTGAGGCTGGATACCTAACTAGACTAGAGGCATTTGTAGACCTTTTGAAAAAAAGAAGGGAGGAAAAAGATATTGAAAGAATGTTACTTAGGGGTTGATGTTGGTTCTGTAAGCACAAATATTATCTTAATAGATGAAGAGGATAATATTTTACTAAAGAAATACATACGAACTCAAGGTAAGCCTATAGAAATTTTACAGAATGGACTTGGAGAAATTAAAAAGGAATTAGGAGATTTATCAATAAAGGGAGTAGGAGCTACTGGCAGTGGGAGATATCTAGCTAGTATGATATTAGGTGCAGATGTAGTGAAAAATGAAATAACCTCACATGCTGTAGCATCAATAAAATATGTTCCGGATGTCAGGACTATTTTAGAAATAGGAGGACAGGATTCAAAGATAATATTACTTAGAGATGGGGTAGTTACTGATTTTGCAATGAATACTGTTTGTGCTGCAGGAACAGGATCCTTCCTAGATAGGCAAGCTTCAAGACTTGATATTCAAATTCAAGAATTTGGGATGCTAGCTTTAAAATCTAAAAATCCGGTCAGAATAGCTGGCAGATGTGCAGTTTTTGCAGAATCAGATATGATACATAAGCAGCAGCTAGGTCATAATCAGGAGGATATAGTAAGAGGTCTTTGTGAAGCATTAGTCAGAAACTATTTGAATAATGTGGGAAAGGGAAAAGAGATTCTAGATTCAGTAGTCTTTCAAGGGGGAGTAGCTGCCAATGCAGGAATCAAGAAAGCCTTTGAAGATGTTCTCAATACGAGTGTTCTAATACCAGAACATTTTGATGTTATGGGAGCTATTGGAGTAGCATTACTAGCTAAGGAGGAAATAAAGGTTAAAGGAAAAACAAGCTTCAGAGGATTGGGCATTTCAGATGTACCATATAAGGTTAAAGGCTCCGAATGTGGAGATTGTTCTAATATGTGTGAAGTAATTGAGATAGTTGCAAATAATTCTATTATAGCTAGATATGGAGATAAATGTGGAAAATGGACTGGGCAATTAACAGCTTCGAATAAAAACTTAGCATAAAAGCAGGTACTATATGTATCTGCTTTTTAGTTGTGACGAAGCAAGGCTCTCTATGCTATAATAATATCGTTATTATTATTATAGAAGAGGGGATGACATTGTGGGAGAAAATTGCTTGAAAGATAGCTCCTTAAAGCCTGAAAACAATAAGAACAGCTGGGATTATAAGCAAACGATTATAAAAGGTCTAAAAAGTGGATTGAATACCACTTGGACATTGGCTAAAATTATAATACCTGTTTACTTTGCAGTAACGATTCTAAAGCATACTTTTCTATTAGAAGCTATATCTAATATTTTTAAGCCTTTCATGAATATTGTAGGGCTGCCAGGTGAGGCTGCAATCGTACTAGTATTAGGGAACATGGTCAATCTATATGCTGCATTAGGCTCCATAGCAACTCTTACCTTAACCTCAAAAGAGATTACAATTATAGCAGTAATGCTTTCATTTTCCCATAGCTTATTTATGGAAACAGCAGTTGCAAAAAAGACGGGAATAAATGTTGTAGTTATCCTGTTTATTAGATTATCACTTGCAATTCTATCAGGACTTATATTAAACATACTTTTATAATTTTGGAGGAAGAAGGTTGAAAAAGAAAACTAGGGATTGGCACTTCACTTAAGGGCATAGCAAACAAGCCATCTTGCGGTGGCTTCAAAAAATTGAATATATAGACAAAATTAAGGTTATTCAGTAGCTGACTTAATTCTGTAACCTTGGAATTTTGCTAATTGTATAGCCTGCTCTACAGTAATCTCGCGATTGACAGGAATAACGTCAGAGTTTCTGTAAAGTTCAGCATTGTATGGTTCATTTTTCTTCAACATGTTGTATAATGCTGTTAGAAGCATTCTTGCTATTGCAATGATTGCCTTCTTGTGACCACGACGCTTTCTTAAACGAAGGTAGCGGTTACGGATTTCTGGATGCTTTTCACTTTTAACCACAGAGTTGGCACATTGAACAAGAAGTGGTTTAATATAGCATCCAGCTTTGGAAACCCGGACAGATTTTTTCTTCCCTGCACTTTCATTGTTGGTAGGTGTAAGCCCTGCCCATGAACACAAGTGTTTCGCCAGAAGGAAAAGCCTCCATATTAACACCAATCTCTGAAATGATTGTGATTGCAGAGAAGATGTTTTTAAAAGATGGAGCGGTTAGGATTAGGTCGAGTTCTTGTTGATAGGGGCTGGCGAGCACAAGAATCAGTTCTTCTAACTCTGATTTCCGGGATTCCAAATCTTCAAAGTGCTTCTTGATAATCTTTAATTTACCAGCCTGTTGCGGGGAGATATGCCCATCAACGGCGAGCTGTAATTCAGGAATTTTACCCTTCATAGAGCCGTGAATTAAAGGTTCAATATCGAATGAAGTATCTAGAGGATTTTCAAGAATCTTATTCAGAATCTTTTGAGCACTTTTACCAAAAGTGTCGGAGACAACGGAAGACAATTGAATGTTGGAAACCGTGAGACAGTTTTGAAGACGGTTCTTTTCACTGGACATAAAGCAGGTTAGTTTGTAACGATAGCGCATAAGGTCGCGTAGCTGGCGAATATCAGCAGGGGGCATAAAGCTACCGGCAACAAGATCATGCTTAAACAGGTCAGCAATCCATTTAGCATCTTTCTTGTCAGTTTTTTACCACGAATAGCCTTAACGTATTTAGGATGTGCAAGCACAATAGAACAGTCTTTTTCCAAGACGTTGTACACGGGAATCCAGTATTTACCTGTAGATTCCATGCAGACATCCTTACAATTAGATTCAAGCAGCCATTGTAACAGCTCTTTCAGACCTTTGGTGTAGGTGGAAAAGCGATGGCTCTTGTAGGTGGTAACACCTTGTTTATCGGTGGAAGCGATGCAGGCTACAACAAAAGTTTTGTGAACATCAATTCCGCAGCAGATTTTGTACACGATTTTTAAAGCCATAGGGACTCCTTTCTGAACTAGAAAGTTCATAAGAATTATAGGGAGATACGGCATTGACTGAACGCCTGGCATTTAAACGAGATTGTTTAAACAAAGATAAGGTTACGTACTCTAAGGTACACTTATTTGTGCTTGAAAAGGCGTTCTACACATATAAAAATACGGTCATCTGACAAGTCAGACAGCCCACTCACCTCCCCGTGATTTGTAGTTTACCGAAATCCCTATGGGGTTAATTATAAAACAAATAACGCTCAAAAGCACTTTTTCATTACGTTTTGTGCCTTGAGCGAAGCGAAAGGAATGGCTATAAAGATGAGCATTATGGAGATTTTAAAGGAAGGAACAATAGGAAGCATTAGTTCAGTTTTAAATATAGCAAAGATAGTCATTCCACTTATGGTGGTAATGCAAATATTAAAGGACTTGGATGTTTTGGGGAAATTATCTAGTAAAATGAAGCCATTGGCAAGATTTTTAGGTATTTCTGAGGATTCTACTTTTCCTCTAATTATAGGACTAATACTAGGACTTGCGTATGGGGCAGGGGTCATAATAAGTAGTGCTAAAGAAGGAAATTTAAGCAAAAAAGATCTCTATCTTGTAGTAATTTTTTTAGTAGCTTGTCATTCTGTGTTCGAAGATACATTATTATTCGCTGCAATTGGCGCAAATGGCTGGTTATTGCTAGGTGTTAGAATTATAGTAGCATTAGTTTTAAATTCATTAACAGCAAGATATATTGACAGAATATTATCTAAAGATAGAATTAGGATGTAGAAGAAAAGAGGATTTTGCTGGTAAATATAGAATATAGAAGTATAACTTTGCTGGCAGGGGGAGAGCTATATGGCACTTTTAAATATTGATGAAGTAAAAGTAGGAATGGTAATCAATAAAAATATAGACAATGAGAAGACAGGTGCAATATTGCTAACAAGTGGTACAGTATTAAATAGAAATAATATTCTAACTTTAAAAAGCTTAGGGGTAAAAAATATAGATGTATACCTAAACAAGAATAATGAAAACGACTTTTTGATTATTGACAATGATGGATTCACAGAAAAATACAATAGATTTGCCAATAAAACAAGAACAATTCTATTTAACGCAAGATTTGGGAAAAAGCTAGCCGTAAACGAAATAGGCGAGATCATCAATGAAATGATAGAGGAAGTTATTAAGAGCAATAATATTTTAGGTACGTTGAGACAAATAGAAGAGGATGATGATTATACTTTTCAGCATTCTATTGATGTTTGCTTGTTAGCAATAATAATCGGGAAATGGTTAGGATATTCAAAAGTTGAGCTTAAGCAGCTTTCTTTAGCAGGACTATTTCATGATATTGGAAAGGTTAAGATTTCAGATAATATTATCTATAAGCCGGGTAAACTGACTGAAAGTGAATTTGAGTTAGTAAAAAAACATACTATTTTAGGATATAATTTACTGGATGAAACTGTTGGTATAAGCAAGAATGTAGCCCTTGGTGCGCTACAGCACCATGAAAGAGAAGATGGAAGCGGATATCCAATGGGAGTTAAATCTAAGAAAATACATGAATATGCAAAAATAATAGCTATATGCGATATATTTGATGCAATGACAACAGAAAGAGTATATAAGGAAAAACAATCACCTTTTTTAGTAGCAGAGCAAATTTTTAACGACAGCTTTGTAACTTTGGATCCTAGAATAGCAACTACATTCATTAATAATATATCAAAATTTTATGTAGGTAATGTAGTTAAGCTTAACAGCGGAGACATAGGCGAGGTAATATATATTCATAAGCAAATGCCTACAAGACCAATAGTAAAAGTAGAAGATAAATTTATTGACTTGTTAACAGATAGAAGCTATTATATAGAAGATGTAATTATCTAATACAAAAAGCTCAAATCCTTTGGATTTGAGCTTTTATATACGTTGCACTACTCCTCAATATTTTCTGCTTCAGTGGATTCAGATACACAACGATGTGGCTTATTACTATCTATTTGCCTAGGGAATAGACTTGGGAAAGTACTGCAAATAGGAGATTCTTCAGCAGATAATACAGGGAATCCTGTTGATAGTACGCAAAGCTGAACAGGAACTATAATTTTCTTTTCACAAGTTACACATAGAGCTATTAATAGGTTAGCTCTGACAACTCCAGTAGTAGGATTTATCATTATATCTCTCATAATACTGTTAGTTGCAAGTCTTGATTCGCAAGAAATATTACAGAATTCTGTGAATCTTGGAAGGAAAGCACCTTCAAATACTGATGGTAAGCATAGTTCAAAGAAGTTTGTTATTAGCAGTGGGTTATCTGCTGTACCAACTGGCACATTAGCAGTTAACGTAGTCACACATTCTTTATCACAATCATCAGTAAATAGAACATCAATTTCTATAACTACATTTCCTGTGATTCTTATATTCTGTGTACCGAAAATAGGTGTTCCTCTACCAAGCTCATCACAATCTTGAGTATCAGTGTAAACTAATCTTTCACTAGCAAATCCATCAGGTCCTATTGCTGTTACAGGGATCCCATGTGAAGTTTCAACAAACTCTGCACCTGAAAGAGTGGTATCAGGAGATGCTGCAAGATTTTCTGGATCGTTAATATTCCTAGGATTAAAGAACTTCCTACATCTAATATCAAGTATTCTAATTATTCTTGCACCTCTGCCTAATGCTGGAGAGAATGTTTGATTAGCTACAGTTCTAATTGCTTGAAGATTAAACAATTTTGCGTCATAAACTTTCTGTACATATATTGGTTCAGTTACAACCCTTCTTAAATTGCCATCGAATGGAGAACAACCAGTTGTAGCTGTACAACATTTATCTGGTAAAGCAAGGTTTATTGGCCCAGATTTATTACCACAAGACATAACTAATCCTCCTTTTCTAAAATATGAAATACTTCTCACTTTCAATATATTCTTGCGTAAAAATTATGTTACATTCATGTACTATTCTGTCATATTTTTTATAGTAGAAAATATTATTATATAAGGAGCAAAACTATGGTTATACAATATATTATGAATATGATCTTCAGTAGGTTACAGAATAATAATTATGTAAGGAGGTGTTTCAATGGGTTTTATGAATATTCATGATGTGCTCATAATGGACAATAAAGAAAATATATACAGCTTTTATATGTATGAAAAGAAAATTAAGATGGTACTATATGATAAAAATAGCGAAAAGGCTGAAAAAAGAATCCTTATTAGTGATTGCCTAGATGAATACGACTCTACCATATCTGAGGATGGGACAGTGTATCTTGTATGCCAGAAAATAGATGGAAGCATTGTATTGGTGTCAATAGATGGTTATAAGCAAGAAGAACATCTGCTTGCAGAAAAATTTGATGCTAAGCTTAGGAATATAAATATTAAAGTAATAAATGACCAAATACATATTATATATTGTGTAGAAGCTAATGAAGGCAATAATAAGTTCAGAATATACCATCACAGTCTATTAAAGGATGAATGGGATACGCATATAGTTACAGACATAACTAAAAGGGAGATTTTGAATCCAATTTCCATTATACAACTAGAGGATATGGTAGTGATGGGTTATTATGACATAGTAGACAACATAGAACAGGTTTTTGTAAATACATTTAGCTTAGCTGATTCTCAATGGTCGGATAAAATTCAGCTTACTACAGATAGTTCTGCGAAGATGTATTTAGATATGCTAAGCCAAGGGAATAATGAAATTGATTTATGCTATAGCAAGCTCATAGATGGTAATTTCGTAATAACATATGAAAAATACAATATACTAAATGGAGAAATTACTAGGGTTACGGAACATGTATTGTCAAATCCAGCAAACTGCATGTATCCTACTTTCATAAATAGTGGTGGAACTTTATGGACTATATGGATAGAGTATGATGGTTTATTGAGCTGTTTTTCTGAGGACAGGGGTCTAAGTTGGAGTTCGCCTTATTCATGGGAAAATTCAAAGAAGGATGATTTTGCAAGATATAAATTTTCTACCAATAATAGCTCCATAATAGATGGATATAATTTTAATTATGGGTTTGGAACATATGGAAAAAGTACTTCTTTTATTGGATTTGGTGATATCCAAAATGCAGTAGAAGTTCCACTAAAATCACAAATTAAAAAAAAAGTCGATGAGGAAAAAATAGACGAATTAGATATCTTATCAGAAAGGGATGTGAGTAGAATCGAGGATAATTTAATAGACATAAAAGAAAACAAAGAAATGAAAGAAATTGAAGAATTGAAAGTAAAATTAGAAGGAATAGAGGAGTTAAAAGAAAGAGTTACTATAATAGAACAGGCATTAAAAACTATTACTGAAATATTGGAAAATAAGATATCTGAGACCAGCTCCCAAAATCAAAATATAGATACTTGTGAAGAAAAAATTATAGGGATAGAAAAAAGAGTAAATGATATTGAATATTTTTTAAGTAGAAGAAGAAGAGGCTTTTTAATGAGATGATAAAACTGGCCTGAACATCAAGCCAGTTTTTTTTATTCTGTATAAATATCTTTCTCAAATATTTCTCTTATAGTATCGATATCATTGGTAATGCTTAATATAAGCATGAGCTTAATACGCGCCTTTTGACCAGGAAGATTGTCACCAAAAATTGCACCAACATCTCTAAGGTTTTTCCCACCACCGGGATAGCCATATGTGCCTAGTACTCTACCAGTTGGACATCTTGAGACAATAACTACAGGGATGTTTCTATCTAGACTTCTTTTAACTCCTTCGAACATTTCAAGAGGAATATTACCACGTCCCATAGCCTCAACTACAATACCCTTATATCCAGCATCTATACAATAATCAATTAAATCAGAATCCATACCTGCAGCACATTTAATCAATGCAACTTTACATTCGATGTCATTAGTTTCTATATGATGATGATCAAGGATATCTCTATAAAAAATAACCTTATCGTTATCCACTATGCCTAACGCACCAAATTCGGGAGATTTAAAAGTATCAAGTGATAGGGTATTTGTTTTAGTTACATGAGATGCAGCATTTACTTCATTATTCATGACAACTAAGACACCCTTATTTATGGCCTCCTTAGATATGGCAGTGCAAATTGCAGCTGATAGATTACTTGGTCCATCATAACCTAATTCTGAAGAATTTCTCATTGCACCAACAACAACAACAGGTTTTTCAGATTTAATAGTTAAATCTAAAAGATATGCAGTTTCCTCAAGAGTATCTGTACCATGAGTTACAACAACTCCTGTAATATCATCTCTTTCTAAGGTCTTTTTTACAAGCTTAGACAATTCTAGCATCATTTTAGGAGTAATATGAGGACCAGGATACTCTCCAAAATTAATTGTCTCAATTTTTGTGAACCTTTCTATGTTTGTGACCATACCCATTATTTCTTCGCTTGATAAAGCTGGAATAGCCGCATTCAATCTAGGATCAACCTTCATAGATATTGTACCACCAGTGAAAATCACTGCCACTTTATTATTCACAATTAGCCCCCCCATAGAATGGAATTAACTAATATTATTTTAGCATAAAAAAGAAATATTTAAAAAGAAATGTATTTAAATTAATAAATTAAGCAGATTACCGAAATCCTCGATTTCGTGTAAGTAATTTATGTAGTGTCTAAAAACAAAAAGACCCCTCGAGGGGGTCTTTTTGCGCATTCCTATACGTTTAGGAAGCAAAGTAAACCGTTCAAAAGGGGTATTGGGAATAGAGATCTCATTTGAGGTTACCAGGGGGATAACCACAAACAAATTATAACAAATTACGACATGGTTTGCAAGGCTTTTAGAGAAAAAGTTTATAAATATATTGGAAAGATTTTATTTTAGCTAATAACATGACTTTTAACTTTCAACAATTTCTTATATAATAATAAGCATGCAAATCTTTTTTACTATTTAATTTAGAATATATAAATAATAAGGACTTATATAATACTAGATGTAGAAGGATTATATATTTTAGAAAATGAGGTGAACTTATGAAGGTTTATTTAGATAATAGCTCTACAACTAGGCCAAGAGATGAGGTAATAGACGAAGTATGTCATATGTTGAAGGTCCAATACGGAAATCCATCATCTTTACATAGAATGGGATTAGAAGTTGAAAAAAGAATAGAAAGCTCAAGGAAAACAATAGCAGATTTTTTGAAATGTGATAAAGATGAAATATTTTTTACGTCAGGTGGCACTGAATCAAACAATATTGCTGTTCAGGGCATAATAAACAAAAATATTAGAAGAGGAAATCATATAATTACAACTAAATTCGAACATTCTTCAGTATTAAGCATAGCAAAGCACTATGAAAGTAAAGGCTTAAAAGTGACATATCTAGATTTAGATGAATATGGTATGATAAATTTAGAGCAATTAGAAGATAGTATTAATGAAGGAACTATTCTTGTTGCTATAATGATGGTAAATAACGAGATAGGAAGCATTCTGCCCATAAATGACATTAATGAAGTAATAAAAAGTAAAAATAAAAACACCAAAATTCATGTAGATGGAATTCAAGCCTTTAGTAAGCTTGATATTGATTTAAGAAAGCTTAACATAGATACATTTTCTTTTAGCAGCCATAAGGTTCATGGCCCTAAAGGAGTAGGCGGGTTATATGTTAAAAAGGATGTTATACTTGAACCTATAATCTATGGAGGGAATCAGGAAAGAGGTATAAGGTCAGGCACTGAAAATGTACCAGGAATTATAGGCTTTGGAAAAGCTGTAGATATTCTAAAAGAAAAATATAAGAAGGAAGCAGAAGATATAAAAAGAGTAAAGGACTATTTTGTAAAGAAGATAATAGATAATATAGAGGATGTAAAAGTAAATAGTCTTTTAGATGACAGATGTGCTCCTCATATATTAAATGTTTCATTTATTGGTGTTAGGGGAGAAGTATTATTACATTATCTAGAGGATAACGGAGTATACGTATCCACAGCGTCAGCTTGTTCTTCTCATGGAAAGGGAAAGAGTCATGTACTCAAGTCTATAGGATTAAAGGATGAGGAGATAGAAGGAGCCATTAGATTTAGCTTTTCACATTACAATACACTAGAAGAAATTGATTATGCTGCTCAAACATTAGAACAATCAGTAAAGGATATTAGAAGAATAACTATGAGGTGAGAATATTGGATAAGGTAATAAGCGTTAGCTTTGGTGAAGTTGCTTTAAAAGGACAAAATCGTTATTTTTTTGAGAATAAACTTGTAAGAAATATAAAAAACATTGCAAGAGGAATGGGAGAAACTAAAGTATATAAGGAGCAAAGTAAAATCTATATTGAAGCAGAAGAAGAGTATAAAGAGGAATTGATTAAAAGATTAAGAAGAATATTTGGTATTGTCAATATTAGTCCTAGCTATAGAATAGAAAAGGATATAGATGAAATTAAAAAGCACTCATTAAAGCTGCTAGAAGAAGTAAGAAGCAAGAGAGGAATAAAAACATTTAAGGTTGATGTAAATAGGGCGGATAAAAGATTTCAGCCTAATTCAGTTGAGCTTGCAAAGGAAGTTGGGGCGTATATTTTAAGCAATTCAGAAGGCTTTACTGTAGATGTACACAATCCAGAGGCATATATATATATAGATATTAGAACTAATTGCTATATATACACTGAAAAGATTAAGGCATTTGGTGGATTGCCAGTAGGTACAAATGGAAAAGGACTATTGCTTTTATCAGGTGGCATTGACAGTCCTGTGGCAGGCTTTATGATAGCCAAAAGAGGAGTAGAAATAAGCGCCGTTCATTATCATAGCTATCCATTTACTAGTGAAAGGGCAGAAGAAAAGGTTAAGGCTCTAGCCGAAATATTGACTAATTATTGTGGGAAAATAAAATTGTTCAGTGTTAATCTATTAAATATTCAAAAAGAGATTAACGAAAAATGTCCTGAAGATGAGATGACTATTATTTCTAGAAGATTTATGATGAAAATAGCAGAAAAAATAGCTATGAAAGAGGAAATAGATGCTCTGATTACTGGGGAGAGCCTAGGGCAAGTAGCTAGTCAAACAATTAAAGGCATTAATGTAACTAATTCTTCAGTTAAATTGCCTGTATTAAGACCGCTAATAGGAATGGACAAGGTGGAAATAACAGAAATATCGAAAGAAATAGGTACATTTGAGACTTCAATTCTTCCATTTGAGGATTGCTGTACAGTATTTCTACCTAAACACCCCGTAACAAGACCTAAACTAGAAGATATTGAAGAATCGGAAAAAGCCTTAGATAATGAAAAGCTTGTAGAGGATGCAATAGATAAAATGGAAGTTTATGAAATAAGGCCTTAATATAATATTAGGAAAACTTGAATTTTTGTAGTATTATATTATTAAAGTTAATAATATGTAATTAGTGGTTAAGAAATATTTTATAGAAATTATAGTAAAGGAGAATGATATTATGAGACCAGGATTAATTATATTAGCTGTAATACTTGCAATAGTAATAGCTTTTGGCTTTGTTATCGCAGGCAGCTATAACAATTTAGTGAGGTTAGATGAAGAAGTTAATGCTAAATGGGCACAAATAGAAAATCAATTAAAAAGAAGAGCAGATTTAATACCTAATCTAGTAAATACTGTGAAGGGCTATGCAGCTCATGAAGAAAATGTATTGTTAGGAGTTACACAGGCTAGAAGCAAGCTTGAAACTGCTAAAACTCCAGGTGAATACGCTGCAGCAGATGCTCAGCTTACAACCGCACTAGATAGATTAAATGTAGTAGTAGAAGCTTATCCGGAGCTTAAGGCTAATGAGAACTTTATAAGATTCCAAGATGAGCTTGCAGGAACAGAAAATAGAATTGCCGTATCTAGAATGGATTATAATGAATCAGCAAAGGTATTAAATAATAAAGTGAGATCATTTCCAGCGAATATTATTGCAGGTATGTTTGGCTTTGAACAAAGGGAATACTTTGAGATAAGTGAGCAAGATAAAGAAGTTCCAAAAGTAAACTTTTAGCAGGTGACGTAAATGAAAAAAAACAGATTAACCCTTTGTTTTCTGTTGACGATTCTTTTACTCCTAGTAGGTGTTAATGCCTACGGAAGTGGATTTAAGCTTCCAGAGCCAAGCAGGTATTTTTATGTATATGATGAGGCAAATATCATAGATAGTTATCTTGAAGATTATATAATAAATACTAATGAACAGCTTTATAGTGAAACTGGAGCACAAATAGTAGTTGCCACATTAAATTCACTAAATGGAAACAGTGAACAGGAGATTGCAGTCCAGCTTTTTAGAAAATGGGGCATAGGCAGCGAGGAAAAAAACAATGGTGTTTTAATTCTTGTAGCTCCCAATGAGAAAAGGCTGTGGATTGAAGTAGGCTATGGACTAGAGGGAGCTTTGCCAGATGGAAAAGTAGGCGAAATTAGAGATAAGAACATGTTTCCTTACTTTAAGGAAAATGACTATAATACAAGCATACTAAAAGGCTTTGATGCTATATTATCTGTAGTAGCTAATGAGTATGATATAGAACGTCCTGATAGTTCAAAATCTCAAGGAAATTATGATGATTACGATGAATATTATAGTACTGGAATTGGTATAAAGCCTATAGTAATAGTCATAGGTATTATAATATTTTTATTTATTGACTTTAGATTTTTCGGTGGAATGCTTACTATGATGTTACTCAGGTCTTCATCAAGAAGAGGTGGTTTTGGTGGAGGCAGAGGAGGACGAGGCGGCGGAAACCGCGGAGGAGGAGGTTCCTCTGGAGGAGGAGGCGCTGGTGGAGGATGGTAGGGCGTAGATGATAATTTCTACGCTCTTTTCCTTTTAAGGAAAGCCTCCATATAAAAATAATGGTTATAATTATTATTTAATGGGTAATAATAAATTGGAAAAGCAAATGCAAACTATTTGCATTAATAGGAGGATAATATGTTGAAAATTAAATCAATCAAGAAAATATCTTTAATGACTATAGTATTTATGCTTTTACTAAGTGGCTGTAATATAGAAGAACCTAGACAAAATAAGGGCGATATACTAAGGGTTTATGCAAGCTTTTATCCAATTTACTTTGCAGCAGAGAAAGTTGGTGGAGAAAGGATAGAATTATATTCTGTTATACCAAACGGTTCTGAGCCTCATGATTATGAGCCTTCAATGAGAGAAATTTCAAATGTAGAAAATGGAGACATGTTTATTTACAATGGAACAGGAATGGAGCCTTGGGCTGAAAAACTATCTAATAGCTTAACTGAAAAAGGCATTAAGACAATAAATTTGAGCGAATATGTTGATCTAATAAAAATTGAGGAAGAAGATGAGCATGATGAACATAATCATGATGAACATAATCATGGCTTATATGATCCTCATATCTGGCTTGATCCAGCTAATATGGATAAGATGGCTCATCAGATAATGATAGAGCTTATAGAGTTAGATAAAGCAAATGAAGACTTTTATAAGAAAAATTATGAGAATTTTTCAGAAAGAATAAAAGAATTGGACATAGCTTATGATTCTCAGCTTAAAGATAGGAGCAAAAACACCATATTAGTTTCACATCAAGCCTTTGGCTATTTGACTAAAAGATATAACTTGGAGCAGGTTTCAGTTACAGGTATAACTCCTCATGAAGAACCTAGCCCAAGAACTCTTGCCAACCTTATGGATAAAATAAAAAAAGAAAACTTTGAATATATTTTTCTAGAAAGCTTAGCAAGCCCAAAGGTAGTAGAGTTATTAGCTAAAGAAGGAAATCTTAAAGTATTAGAGCTAAATCCAATTGCAGGACTTACAAAGGAACAGCAGGATAAAAATGAAGACTATTTTTTTTTAATGGAGCAAAACCTTGAAAACTTAAAAAAGGCATTGGTGAGATAAATGAGTGAGGAAATAGTAAAAGTAAACAATTTAAGCTTTGGATATGAAAAAAATTTGGTTCTTAGCAATATAAGCTTTGAAATAGATAGAAAAGATTATATAGGAATAGTAGGGGCAAACGGCTCAGCTAAAAGCACATTATTAAAGCTAATGATGGGCTTTCTTAAACCTAATGATGGCAGCATAAAGATATTTGGTTCTGATATTGGAGACTTTAAAGAGTGGAATAGAGTTGGATATCTACCACAAAATGCAAGAAATTTTAATACTAAATTTCCAGCCACAGTAGAAGAAGTAGTTGGAAGTAGTCAGTATTCTCAAATGAATATTTTAAAAATATTGAATAAGAAAATAAATAAAGCTACAATAGCTGCATTGGAGGCTGTAAATATGGTTAAGTTTAAGGACAGCCTTATAGGTAATCTCTCTGGGGGACAACAGCAGAGAATTTTTTTGGCAAAACTCCTTGTAAATAATCCAGAAATAATATTTATGGATGAACCTCTAATAGGAGTAGATACAGAATCTCAGAATATTTTCTTTAGTATGATAGATAAATTAAATAAAGATTATGGAATAACCATAGTGATTGTTACACATGATGTTGGTACATTACAGAATAGAGCAAATAAAGTATTTCATCTAGATAGCGGAAAAATAAGTATTAGAGAGGAAGGACAGTAATGAGTATTTTTTCATATCCATTTATGCAAAGAGCATTATTTATCGGAATTATCATATCTATAATAAGTTCTAGTATGGGGCTTTTTTTAGTACTGAGGAGGTTATCAATGGTAGGGGATACCCTTTCTCATACTGCTTTAGCTGGCGTGGCCATAGGAATGATTACTAATATTTACCCACTATATACAGCTATAGTTACTACTTTGGCAGCATCCTTTGTAGTGGAAAAGCTTCGAAAGGAATATAAGGAATATGCAGAGCTTTCCCTTGCCATAGTCATGGCAGCTGGAATAGGTGCAGCTAGTCTACTCATCAGTATAGGAAAAAATAAAACTATAGGAATTATGAATTACATGTTTGGTAGCATATCCTTAGTTACAGAAGATGATTTAAAAATAGTTACTTTTTTAGGTATAATCATTATTGCTGTAGTACTAATATTCTTTAGAGCATTATTTTATATGACATTTGATGAAGCTGATGCGAAATTAAGGGGTATACCAGTGAACAAGCTAAATCTTTTATTTGCTATGCTTGTAGCTATTACCATAACATTATCTATGAGGATAGTTGGTATTTTATTGATTTCATCTATGATGACAGTGCCAGTAGCTACTAGTATCCAAATAGCTAGAAGCTTCAAGCAAGCATTCATTTATACTAATATTTTTGGTGTGCTTTCCGTTTCCATTGGATTAATAGCTTCTTTTTATTTAGATGTAGCACCAGGGGGATCAATAGTAATTGTATCTTTGCTACTACTGTTCTTAGTTATCCTTGTTAAAAGCCTGTATATGAAATTAGTAAAAAAGACTACTAATACAGTAAATGGAGATGTTTATGATGGATAAAACAAATGCTTTATACGAAAATATACAAGAAAAAGGATACAAGCTTACGAATCATAGGAAAACAATATTAGATGTCCTTATAGAAAACAAAGATTATTTGCTAGAACCATCAGAGATATTTGAAAAGGTTCTTAAAAAAAACAAAGATATAAATTTTTCAACTATATATAGAAATCTTGAGATTTTTCTTAATATAGGCATTGTAAGAAAGATAAGTCTGGAAAATGGAAAAGGCTATTACCAGATTATCTTTGAAGACCATCATATTCATAGTATGATATGTAAAAAATGTGGGAGAGTAGAGACACTTAAATCCTGTCCCTTTGAAAAAATTGATATGACTATATTTGAAAAGAAAGGATTTCTTCCAGATTCACATAAATTTGAGATTTATGGATTTTGCAAAGAATGTTTATTAGATAAAAAATAGAGCTTATATGAAAGAAGCTCTATTTTTTATTTGTTATTAGAAACTAGATATTATACAGGTTTAAAGACAAAAAAATATTTTTTTATTTCTATTGACTTTTCAAATATATTTTGATTATAATATACTAGTTAGAAGTAATAGTTTAGTAATTATAAACAAAAAGTTTAATAAAGAGCTAATTTAACAAGGAGGATTTTTTGTGAAAATAGGTGAAAAAATTAGGCGACTTAGAGTTAAGAGCTCTTTAACCCAAGAAGAATTAGCAAATAGGTGTGAACTTACAAAAGGATTCATATCTCAGCTGGAAAGAGATCTCACCTCTCCATCAATAGCTACTTTAGTAGATATATTAGAAGGGTTAGGAACAAACCTTAGAGATTTTTTTAATGAGATAGAAGATGAAAAAATAGTCTTTTCAAAGGATGATGTATTTGTAACTGAAAATGACGAGTTTAAATATACTTTAAACTGGTTGATTCCAAATGCTCAAAAAAACCTAATGGAGCCAATACTTTTAGAACTAGAGCCAGAGGGAAGCTCTAAAGAAGATTATCCCCATGAGGGTGAAGAATTTGGATATGTTTTATCAGGTACAATCTCTATACACATAGGAAATGAAAAGTATAAAGCAAAAAAAGGTGAAAGCTTTTATTATAAAGCTCATGCTAATCATTATATAAAGAATATTGGAAAGACAAAAGCAAAAGTATTGTGGGTGAGCACACCACCGAATTTTTAATAGCTAGGGGGGATATAATTGGAGAATAATATTATTATCGATTTAAAAAACATTTCTAAAGAATATGATGAAACAGTAGTACTAAAGGATATTAATCTCTATATTAGAAAAAATGAGTTTTTGACCTTGCTTGGTCCAAGCGGTTGTGGTAAAACCACTACACTCAGAATCATAGGAGGCTTTGAACAGCCTACAACTGGAGACATAATTTTTGAAGGGAATAAAATAAATGATGTTCCCCCATTTAAAAGACAAATTAATACGGTATTTCAAAAATATGCACTATTTCCTCATATGAATGTATTTGAAAATATAGCATTTGGTCTTAAAATAAAAAAGGTACCAAATGATGAAATAAAAGATAGGGTGCAGAGAATTCTTAAATTAGTTAACCTAAGTGGCTTTGAAAAAAGAGATGTTGATTCATTAAGTGGTGGTCAACAGCAAAGAATAGCCATAGCCAGAGCATTGGTAAATGAACCAAAAGTATTGCTTTTAGACGAGCCCCTAGGGGCATTAGATTTGAAGCTTAGAAAAGATATGCAAATAGAGCTAAAGGACATGCAAAAAAGAGTTGGAATTACATTTATATATGTAACTCATGATCAAGAAGAAGCCTTAACAATGTCCGACACTATAATAGTAATGGACAAAGGTAAGATTCAGCAGATTGGCACACCAGAGGATATATATAATGAGCCTAAAAATGCGTTTGTTGCAGACTTCATAGGTGAAAGCAATATAATAGAAGGTACTATGGTGAGGGATTTATTAGTTGAGTTTGCAGGCGCCCAATTTCCATGTGTTGATAAAGGATTTGGAGAAAATACTCCTGTAGATATTGTCATAAGACCTGAAGATATAAAGGTTGTACCTGAAAAAGAGGGAATGCTCACTGGATTGGTGACATCTGTTACATTTAAAGGAGTTCACTATGAAATGATGGTACAAGAAAAAGACAGGGAATGGATGATACACAGTACAGTAATGGAGCCAGTGGGCTCACACATTGGCATGGTAATTGACCCTGAAAGTATTCATATTATGAAAAAGGTGGGTGAGAGATGAAAAAGAGCGCAGCTTCTTTCCCATTTTTGATTTGGGTGACTTTGTTTACAATAATTCCGCTTTTGTTAGTACTGCTTTTTAGTTTTACAGAAGGGAATATACAAAACATAAAAGAAATGAAGTTTACATTGGAAAATTTTAAGAGGTTTTTACAGCCAAATTATATTAGTGTATTAGGACGTTCTGCAGGACTTGCTCTAATATCAACGATAATTTGCTTTGTACTAGGTTATCCCATGGCCATGATATTATCAAGCATGGAGCCAAAGAAAAGAAATTTTTGGGTGCTTTTATTCATTGTACCTATGTGGATGAATTTTCTATTGAGAACATATGCTTGGATGACGCTTTTAGGGAAACAAGGACTGATAAATGGATTTTTAGAATTTTTAGGATTGCCTTCATTAAATTTATTATATAATAATGGCGCAGTTATTCTTGGTATGGTCTATAACTTTTTACCATTTATGGTACTGCCAATATATACAGTGCTAAGTAAAATAGATAAAAGCATTATAGAGGCGGCAGAGGATTTAGGGTCAAATAGAATAACTGTTTTTAGAAAGATAATTTTTCCCTTAAGTATACCAGGAGTAGTTTCTGGCATAACTATGGTATTCATGCCAGCAGTTAGTACATTTGTTATTTCAAGGCTGCTAGGTGGAAATAGATATATGCTCATAGGCAATTTAATAGAGCAACAATTCTTGACAGTGTACGATTGGCATTTTGGTTCTGCCATATCTATCATTATGATGGTAATGATACTTATTGCCATGGCATTTATGGAGAGGTTTGATAAAGATAAAGAGGGGGGCAGGATATGGTAGAAAAATGGATAAAAAGATTCTATGCATTTTTACTTTATTTATTTCTTTATGCCCCAATTATAGTTTTAATAGTATATTCCTTTAACAGCTCTAAATCAAGAGGGAGTTGGGACGGTTTTACTCTGAAATGGTATGTCGAATTATTTAAAGATAGACAAATAATGAAGGCCTTATATTATACAGTATTAGTAGCGTTTTTTTCATCAGCAATAGCAACAGTAATAGGTACCTTAGCTGCTATTGGAATACACAATGCAGGCCATTTTAAGAAAAAAATATTATTGAATTTAAACTATGTCCCTGTTTTAAATCCTGATATAGTAACAGGAGTTGCTTTAATGTCGCTTTTTGTATTCGTTGGCAAGCAATTAGGACTAGTAACTATGCTACTGGCACATATTACGTTCAATATTCCCTATGTGGTATTATCAGTTTTACCAAAGCTTAAGCAATTGAACAAGCACTTAGCGGAGGCAGCAATGGATTTGGGAGCAACACCATTTTATGCCTTTAGAAAGGTAGTATTGCCGGAAATAATGCCAGGAATTATTTCTGGGGCTTTAATTGCCTTTACTATGTCAATAGATGATTTTGTTATTAGCTTTTTCACTACTGGTTCGGGAGTGTCAAATTTATCTATAACGATATTCTCGATGGCAAGAAGGGGAATAAATCCTAAAATAAATGCTCTTTCAACTCTTATGTTTTTAAGTGTTTTGATTCTTCTTCTGATGATAAATAAAAGAAGTTCATTAGAAATTAAAGGAAAGGATGATGTAGCTTGAAAAGAGGTTTGAGATTATTATCTTTAGTTTTAGTATTATCAATAGTTTTAATTAGCACTGGTTGTAGCAATCAAGACCAGATTGTACTCAATGTGTACAATTGGGGAGATTATATAGATGAGTCAGTTATTGATGAATTTGAAGAAGAATATAATATTAAAGTAAACTATGAAGTTTTTGCTACAAATGAAGAAATGTATGTAAAAATCAAATCTGGTGGAACAGATTATGATGTTGTATTTCCTTCAGACTATATGATTGAAAAAATGATTAAAGAAGATTTATTGCAAAAGCTCGATATGAATAATATACCTAATTACAAAAACATTGATGATAGGTTTAAAAATCTAGACTTTGATCCTAACAATGAGTACTCAGTGCCTTATATGTGGGGAACTGTAGGAATATTATACAATCAAAAAGTAGTAAAAGAGCCTGTAGACAGTTGGAATATACTATGGGACAGTAAGTACAAGGGTCAAATATTAATGCTTGATAGTCAAAGAGATTCTATAGCTGTAGCCCTAAAGAAACTAAATTATTCAATAAACACTAGAAATGTAAATGAGTTAGAGGAAGCAAAAGCAGAATTAATAAAGCAAAAGCCTTTATTATTAGCTTATGTAGGTGATGAAGTAAAGGATATGATGATAGGCGAGGAAGCTGCCTTAGCTGTTGTTTGGTCTGGAGATGCAGTGTATATGATGGAGCAAAATGAAGACTTAAGATATGTAGTGCCAGAGGAAGGCAGTAACTTTTGGTTTGATAATATAGTAATACCAAAGGCAAGTAAAAACAAAAAAGAAGCAGAATTGTTTATTAACTTTATGAGTAGACCAGATATAGCACTTAAAAATACTGAATATATAGGGTATTCTACTACAAATAAAGAGACTATGAAGCTATTAGCTCCAGAGGTAATAAACAATGAAGTAGCATATCCTAGTGATGATATAATAAATAATTGTGAGGTTTTCCTAGATTTAGGAGAGTTTATAAAAGAATACGATAAAATATGGACTGATGTAAAAAGCTAAACCACGGAATATCCGTGGTTTTTTGCATTGGTTCTAGCCTATAGATGATTAAATTTATAACAAAGGGGTAATTAATAAAAAGAAGTATAACTACATACGTAAAAAATTTGTTAGGAGGGATTTTGTGACATTGAAATATGTTATTATTGGAAATGGAATTGCAGGCTTATCTGCAGCA
The DNA here is from genome assembly GCF_030263895.1 of Proteiniborus sp. MB09-C3. Classification (NCBI taxonomy): domain Bacteria; kingdom Bacillati; phylum Bacillota; class Clostridia; order Eubacteriales; genus Proteiniborus; species Proteiniborus sp. MB09-C3. The sequence goes on along the minus strand of NZ_CP127161.1, from coordinate 2,915,056 downwards.
AAGGAAATTAGGAATATTGACAAAGAAGGAAGCATAACTATTATCACATCAGAGGAGTACTTTACATATTACAGGGTAAAGCTTTCCCACTATATAAGTAAATCATTTAATGATGATGAGCTTTTAGTAAATAAAAAAAGCTGGTACGATGAAAATAAAATTGATGTCATATTAGGAAAAATTGTAGAAAAAATAGATACAAAAAATAAGAAGGTTAAGTTAGATGATGGCAAGGTTGTTGAATACGACAAGCTGTTATTAGCTAATGGAAGCAGACCTTTTGTGCCTCCAATAGGTGGAAAATTTAAAGATGGCGTGTTCGCACTAAGAACTCTAAAGGATTTGAAATATATAAAGGGATATTTTAATTCATGTGAGGATATTACTGTAATCGGTGGAGGGCTTCTAGGTCTTGAAGCAGCATGGGCAATAAAGGAACTAGGTAAGAAGGTAAATGTTGTAGAGTTTTTCCCTTATCTTCTTCCTAGACAATTAGATAAAGAGTTAGCAGACATAGTTTCACAAAAATTAAGCGATAATGGAATAAATCTATATTTTGATGCTGCCGCAGAAGAGATATTAGGAGAAGTAAAAGCAGAGGGTATTAGATTCAAGGATAATAGAGAGATCAAAACAGATGCAGTTCTTTTCTCGGCTGGTATCAGACCAAATATTGATTTAGTAAGAGATACAGCTATAGATTTTGATAAAGGAGTAAAAGTAGATAGTTTTTTGAAAACTAATATTGAAGATGTATATGCAGCTGGAGATATAGCAGAGGTGAACGGTATAGTTTTAGGACTATGGACAGCTGCAAATGATCAAGGTAAAATCGCTGGAGCTAATATGGCAGGAGCTAGCAAAGAATATAAGCATCCAGAGCCTTTTACTACACTTTCTATAGGCGATATATCTCTTTTCTCAGTAGGAAATATAAAGGATTTTACAAATGCTTTGAAATATGATGACAAAGATGCTCACTACAGGCTATTTGTGACTGATAATAAATTATCTGGTGGTATTCTTCTTGGAGACTTATCTAAGATGTCAAGTGTAAGAAAGGCAGTGATTGGCAATAGAGATATATCAGAATATATTAATGAAGGCCTTAGCTGTAAAGAAATCATTGAGAAGCTTTAATAAAAAATTAGGAGATAGAATGATTCTATCTCCTAATTTTTTTGTTCTTCATTGCTTTGTTTCTTGAATTTTGGGAAAATATGTTCGTATTTCAATATTAGTCCTGTAGCCATGGCAGTTATAGGAATGGCCACTATTAATCCAATGCTTCCTACTAATGCTCTGACAATTTCTGTTGCTATCATATCTAAGTTTAATATTTTAATTAGAGGCGTATCATAGGCCATAAAAAGTAGCAGTAATGGCACAGAACTTCCTGTATAAGCTAATATTAGAGTATTAGACATTGTTCCCATAACGTCTCTTCCTATATTTAGCCCTGAGGCAATTAATTTACTTGGAGGCATTTCAGGATTTAAGTTTTTCATTTCATACATAGCAGAGGCTATTGACATGCCTATATCCATTACTGCTCCTAGAGTTCCGATTATTATACCTGCAAACAAGAGCCCTCTATAATCAAAATTAATCTGTTGAGGAATAAACATGAGCATACTAGCTTCCTCGCTGCTTAATCCAGTCAATTTGACTAAAGAGCCAACAATATAAGCTAAGATTCCTGCTGATACAACTCCACCAATGGTGCCTATAATAGCGGAAAAAGACTTAATATTAATTCCAGCAATTATGATAAAGGTTACTGAGGTGATTATAGTAGCTGATAAAATAGCTACCCATATTGGGTTAAATCCCTTAAGTATCATAGGAAGCATGAGTTTCATCACTACTGCTCCAGTTATAGTTAGTGAAATAACAGATTTAACTCCCTTCATTTTACCTATCAGTATCAGTAATCCTATAAAAACAAATAGAAGTAAGGCAGAGTATTTATCTCTAGCAAAATCAGCAACTGAGATCTCTGGAACACCATTTTCATCTTCTTCTATGTCTAATATTACATTATCGCCTTCTTTAACTATGATATCAAAGACAGGATTTCCACTAACATGGTTTTCAATAATATATTCCTCATTTTTATATTTTCCACTAGTAACTCTAATCTTTATTACCTGCTTGTCGATGTTAAGCTGGCCCGTATTATTTTCATCAGTATTCTGTAAATCTGATAATACTTCCATTACCTTACCTCTAGCATAGAAATAACCAACTTCTGAATTATCATATTCATCTTCGGCAAAACTAAAAGAAGAGCAGAGTAGAAGCATTGCTACAATTATATAAGAGATTCTTTTCAACAAAATTCCTCCTTAATCAGTTTTTTTACATTATATCATAATGAATAGAAAAATACATTTTCTTGTTTACTATATTGTTCATAAATACAACTTGAATCAGGTTCTAGTATCTGGTACTATTAACATATACTATAATAGGAGTGAGGATATATATGAGAAAAATTCAGATTGTAACAGACAGTACAGCATATTTTAAAAAAGAAGATTCTAATGAAAAAAATATTAATATAGTACCTCTTTCAGTACATTTTTGTGGTAGTGTAAATAAGGAGGGGTTTGCAGGTGAATTTAAGGATTTTTTTGATAAGCTAGAGAATACAAATGAATTTCCAACAACATCTCAACCAGCAGTAGGAGACTTTGTTGAAGCATATAAAAAAGCACTTGAGCTAGGAGAAGAAATAGTCACTATAGTTATTTCCTCTGAGCTAAGTGGAACATATAATAGCGCTAGATTAGCAGCTGATATAGTAGCTTCAGACAAAATAACTGTAATAGATTCAAAGACGTCTGCTGGAAATCTAAAATTACTTGTTGAAATTGCTGTTCAATTATCAGAACAAGGATTATCAGGGAAGGAAATAGAAAGAGAAATAATAAAACAGAGAGAAAACATGAACATCAATCTGACTGTAGATACATTAGAGTATTTAAAGCGTGGAGGAAGATTATCTAATACAACGGCCTTTCTCGGAACTTTACTCAATATTAAACCTGTAATCGGGCTAGTTGATGGCAGGCTAGTTCCTGTAGGAAAGGAAAGAGGAAAAAAGAAGGCTATGGAAGCTATCATTTCTATGGTTCCTGAAAATGTAAAGAGAATATCCATAGCTCATGTTCAGAATATAAGTGAAGCACAGCAATATAAAATTGAACTAGAAAAGAGATTCTCAAATGCAATAATTACAATAGATGAGCTTGGCCCTGTAATAGGCTCACATATTGGGCCAAAGGCCATAGGATTATGTTCAAGCTGGTAGAGAGAAAAATCACTATATAATATAGTGATTTTTTTATACTTGTATGGTATTCTCATATTTAGAGGAGGTTTTGCTATGCTGGTATCACTAACTGAATGCAGGAGTTATGATTATGATAAGGTAAGGGAATCTATTAATAAAAGCTTTAATAATCTTGGAGGAATAGAGAAATATATTAATAAAGGAGAAACTGTACTTTTAAAGCTAAATTTACTGATGAAAAAGAAACCAGAGGAAGCCACTACAACTCATCCCATGTTTGTCAAGGCATTAGCTGAGATATTAATAGAATACGGTGCAAATGTAGTTATAGGTGATAGCCCTGGAGGTCCTTTTAATGAGAGAATTCTAAAAGGAATATATAAATATTGTGGAATAGATAAAATTGCAAATGAAATAGGAGCAGAACTAAACTACAACACAAATTCTGTAGAAGTGAAAAATGAAAAGGGTAAGATATTAAAAACTATGGAAGTAGCGGAAATGGTAACAAATGTTGATAAGATTATATCAGTATCTAAGCTTAAAACTCACGGTATGATGCTATTTACAGGGGCAGTAAAAAATATGTTCGGTATTATTCCTGGACTGCATAAGGCAGAATACCATTTTAAAATGCCTCATATAGAAGATTTTTCAGAGGCACTATTAGATATTTGCTTGTACGCTAATCCGGTACTGTCTTTTATGGACGGAATAGTAGGCATGGAGGGAGCAGGACCTTCTGCAGGAGAGCCAAAGGAAATAGGTGTAGTATTAGCTTCTCCATCACCTTGTCATCTAGATGTTGTAGCTACTACAATAGTAAATATAGACCCATTAAAGGTTCCCACTATTTTAAGAGCTGTAGAAAGGAAAATAATCAAGGGAAGCTTAGATGACATTGAACTCATTGGTGATAGCATAGAAGGGTTTAAAGTAAATGATTTTAAGGCACCAACCATAAGAAGTGTTCATTTCATTAAAGATAATAAGCCTTCTCTTATAAGAACTTTGTCTAATAGGCTATTGCAGCCTAAACCAGTTTTTCATCATAAGGATTGTATAGGCTGTAGAGATTGCGCAAATAACTGTCCCGCAAAGGTTATTGAAATGGTTAATAAAAAGCCAGTTGTAAATTTAGGGGGCTGTATAAGATGTTTTTGCTGTCAGGAGCTTTGTCCTGAGAAAGCAATCCATATACACAGACCTGCATTGATGAAGCTGTTGTCAAAGCTATAAATTATTGCAATAAATAGGAGTGATATATAATTTTGTATAAACTCGAAGTCAAATTACCCCAAAAAAGTTATCCTATATTAATAAAAAGAGGTATCATTAATGATATAGGAAATGAAATAAAGAAAGTTTTTAACAATAAAAGAATTATCATAATAACAGACCATAATGTACAGAGAATATATGGCGAGGCATTGTCAGAGAATCTCAAATCTTATGGATTTGAAGTGAATACTATTTCTGTAGAAGCAGGAGAGAATAGTAAATCCTTGGATGTGCTAACTGATGTCTATAACCAGCTGTTAGATGCTGGAATGACTAGAAAAGACATGATAATAGCCTTTGGGGGAGGAGTTGTAGGTGATTTAGCAGGCTTTGCAGCTGCTACCTTCCTCAGAGGTATTAGATATATACAAATCCCTACATCCCTATTAGCGCAGATAGATAGCAGTATTGGAGGTAAAGTAGCTGTAAATCTATCAAGAGGCAAAAATTTGGTAGGCAATTTTTATCATCCTGAGGCAGTATACATAGATCCAGATTTATTAAAAACCTTACCTGAAAGATTTTTGCATGATGGAATGGCAGAGGTTATAAAATATTCATGCATAAAAGATAAGGAGCTATTTAATAGGCTTAGAGAAATTAATACGGAGTTAGATTTATTCACAATAATTAATGAAATTATATATAGCTGCTGTAATATAAAAAAAGGAATAGTAGAAAAAGACGAAAAGGAAGCAGGAGAGAGGATGCTCCTAAACTTTGGGCATACCATAGGCCATGCCATTGAAAAAGCCTTTAATTATGAAGGATACACTCATGGAGAGGCAGTGGCTATAGGGATGTACTGTATTGTTCGAAAAAGTGAATCTATGGGTATAACGAAAGAAGGCACCTCAGATTCGATAAAAGAGCTTTTAGTTAAATTTAAACTGCCTTTTGAGCTACCTAAAATAGACTTCAATATACTTTTAGAGGCAATAAATTTAGATAAGAAAAGCGAAAGTGAATCTATAAATTTAGTTTTAATCAATGAAATCGGAGAAAGCTTCATAAAAAAGATAGAAAAAGAAAAAGTGGCTCAGTATCTATTTTCGTAAATTACTGTTAGACTGTGCCAAAACTGTCATCCTGAGACGGACAGAATAAGCCTTACTCATGAAGGATCTACCCATGAAGAAATCCTAAGCTGAGAATTGAAAACGAGATACTTCACTACGTTCAGGATGACAAAAAAAGTTATCTGGTATGCAGTCGAAGAATCTCGTATTTAACTGAGAACTGTATAAAGGAGGACTCGATATATGAATTGTATTAAGATAACACCTTCACCGCTAAAAGGTAGTATTAATATCCCGCCGTCGAAGAGTCTAAGCCATAGAGCAATTATATGTGCAGCATTAGCGAAGGGAACTAGCCATATAGAAAACATAATTTTTTCGGAGGATATACTAGCTACTTTAGAAGGAATGAAGGCTTTTGGTATGAAGGTAGTAGATATAGACACCAATAAGGAAACTAATAGAAATAGAATAACTATAGAAGGTAAGGGCTATATAGAAAAGCTAAAAGAAATAATTGATTGTAGTGAATCAGGTTCTACTCTCAGGTTTTTAATACCAATTGCATGTCTATTAGGAGAAAAAATCATATTTACTGGTAAAGGAAAGCTTGTAGAAAGACCACTGACTTCATATTATAAAATATTTGATGATCAAGGAATTAAATATTCAAACGATAATGGCAGGCTTCCTCTTAGTATAGAAGGAACACTTAAACCTAAAAGATTTGAACTAGAAGGCAATATAAGCTCCCAATTCATTACAGGACTTATGTTTGTATTGCCCCTGTTGTCAGGGAATTCCACAATAGAGATAACAACGAGACTAGAGTCCAAGGGATATATTGACTTAACCTTAGATATGCTGCATAGATTCTCTATCAATATACAGAATGATAATTATAGTAGATTTTATGTCCCAGGAAATCAGAACTATGCCCCATCAGATTATAAAGTAGAAGGAGATTTTTCTCAAGCAGCATTTTGGATGGCCGCGGGGACATTAAATGGCGATATTGCCATAAATAACTTAAATCAAAACTCCCTTCAAGGAGATAAGGAAATATTAAATATAGCAGCTGCAATGGGTGCTAATATCATATATACGGATGAGCACATAAGAGCAATTGATTCACAGATTAAGGGAATAGTAATAGATGCTTCCCAGTGTCCAGACTTAGTGCCAATCTTAGCTGTTCTTGGAGCCTTAAGTAAAGGAAAAACCAAAATAGTCAATGCACAAAGAGTGAGGATAAAGGAATCAGATAGGCTAAAGGCAATAGCAAGTGAGTTAAATAAAATAGGTGCTGATATAGTAGAAACTGAGGATGGACTTAATATAAATGGAGTGGATACATTAAATGGAGGAGTAGTAGACAGCTGGAATGATCATAGGATTGCTATGGCTTTAGCAGTGGCCTCTACTAAATGCAGAGAACCTCTAATAATTAAAAATAGCAATGCAGTAAATAAATCATATCCAGAATTTTGGCAGGACTTTGTAAGATTAGGTGGTGTTATAGATGAGTGGAATATGGGGAAATAAATTAAGGCTGTCAATTTTTGGAGAATCCCATGGAGAGGGAATTGGAGTAGTAATTAATGGATTGCCAGCTGGATTAGAGATAGACTTTGAGTTAATTGATAAGGAAATGAAAAGAAGAGCACCAGGGAGAAATAAAATATCATCTCAAAGAAAGGAAGCAGATTCTGCTCAAATAATAAGTGGATATTTTAATAATAAAACTACTGGAACGCCTTTATGTGCTATTATCCGTAATAAAGATAATAGATCTCAAGACTATGACAAAACAAAAGAACTATTACGTCCAGGACATGCTGATTATACTGGTTATATAAAATATAAGGGCTTTAATGATTATAGAGGAGGAGGACACTTTTCTGGCAGGCTAACAGCTCCCTTAGTTTTTGCAGGTGCTATTGCAAAACAAATTCTAATGCAAAGTAATATAGTCATTGGAAGCCACATCTCAAGCATAGGCCATATACAGGATGACTTCTTTGACTTAGTAAAGGTCGATGCTAAAACCTTGAATCAATTAAGTAAAAAAGATTTCCCTATAGTAAATGATGAAAAGGGAGAGGAAATGATAGAATTAATTGAAAAAGTTAAATTGGAGGGGGATTCTATAGGTGGAACTATTGAGACAGCAATTTTGAACCTACAAGCTGGATTAGGAGAACCATTTTTTGATTCAGTAGAAAGTAAGCTATCCCATTTGTTGTTTTCAATTCCAGGTACTAAAGGCATAGAGTTTGGAAGAGGATTTGAAATTGCAAGGTTAAAGGGTTCTCAGGCTAATGATGAATATTATATTAAAGGTAGTGAAGTAAAGACTTATTCAAATAACAATGGTGGTATTTTAGGAGGCATAACCAACGGAATGCCTGTTATATTTAGAGCTGCAATAAAACCAACCCCATCTATAAGCCTTAAGCAAAAAACAGTAGACATAAAGCATATGACAGATACTGAAATAGAAATAGAAGGCAGGCATGATCCATGCATAGTACCTAGAGCAGTACCTGTAGTAGAAGCTGTATCTGCATTAGCTGTATTAGACTTGTTAATGGAACAGGGAGGAAAATTCAATGAATGATTTAAAAAAGTTCAGGCAAGAAATAGATGAAATAGATAATGAGCTCATAGTGCTTTTTGAAAAGAGAATGAAAATTGCAAAGAGAGTTGCAGAATATAAAAAGGATAACAATATGCCCATATATGATGAATCAAGAGAAAATGAAATAATCAAGAAGAATGTTGAAAAACTAGATGACAAAAGCTTAAGTAACGAGCTAGAGATATTTTATAAAATGATTTTTAAGATAAGTAAGGATATACAGAAAAAAGAAATAGATGATGGCAAATAAAATTAATAGATATTATAGATGATATGAACCTCAAAAATTCACCATATAGAAACTGGGAGGAAAAAGATTGAATAGTTTTGAAAAAAATATATCCTTAATAGGAATGCCTGGCTGCGGCAAAACAACCATAGGAAAGATGTTAGCTCAGAGACTTGGAGTTGACTTTTACGATAGTGATAATTACATAGAAAAAATTACTGGTAAAAGTATTTCAAGAATCTTTCAAAATGGAGAGGATTATTTTAGACAATTAGAGACTGAATCCATAAAGGAATTGTCTTTAAAATCACATATAGTAATGGCAACAGGGGGAGGAGTTGTAAAAAGAATTGAAAATATCGAAGCGCTGAAAAATAATGGGATAATTATTTTTATTAATAGGCCTTTAGAAAATATAGCTGAGGACATAAATACAGAAGAAAGACCTCTACTGAAAGATAAGAAGGAGAACTTGTACAGGCTTTATGATGAGAGAATAGAATTATATAAAAAATACTGTGATTATGAATTAATGAATGATAAGACCATAGATTGTGCTGTCAATGATATTATCTTAATAATTGATTATCACAGCAGATTGAGCAGGTAAGGTTAAACCATGTTATTATATCTTGTAATACACTGTTTTGCTGGAAACCTCCTATTTGTTATTTTACTATTGATTGGTGTGTGTAGGATAAAATTAAAGCAATGGAGATGATACCTTGAAGATTCTTATTGTGAATGGACCTAATATAAATCTATTAGGAATTAGAGAAAAAGGCATATATGGAAATACTTCCTACGAAATGCTTTGTGAAAAACTGAAAGAAAATGCAAAGGAACTTTCCCTAGATATAGATATAATTCAAAGTAATATAGAAGGTGAGATAATTAATTACATCCAAAATGCCTTAAGGACTTATGATGGTGTAATAATAAATCCTGGTGCATACACTCATTATAGTATAGCCATATATGATGCCATAAAAGCAGTGAATATACCTACTATTGAAGTGCATATAAGCAATATATATAATAGGGAAGAGTACAGAAGAAAATCTGTAATAGCTCCTGCATGTATAGGACAAATCAGCGGTTTTGGAATATATGGATATACTATGGCGATGATAGGGATGAAAAACTATTTAGAAAATCTAGACAAATTATAATTTTTTTATAACAAAGACATTGGGTTTTAGTAATTTTAGTGCTTTAAACTCAATGTTTTTTTATATGCCTATAAAAGCAATAAGAATTATCTATATGAGAGCTACATTCTATGGAAAATTTCAATAGTCATATGCTTCCTATTCAATTGTTAATAGATTACCTATCTGCTAAACTATTTATGTACTTGTAAAATAAGACATTAAGCAATTATTGACAATATAAAAACAACCTAAAATAAAGGGGGCAATTTCAATGAGACCAGAAATAATGGCAGAGGTAGAGGGGCTAAGAGGAGTCAACTCAGTAAAAATTAAAGAGGCTAGTGAAGCAGGCAAAAAAGTAGTAGGAATGTACTGTGTATTTTCACCACAAGAAATCGCAATGGCAGCAGATGCGATTACTGTCAGCCTTTGTGGTACAATACAAGCACCAATAGAAGAAGCTGAGAAAGAACTTCCAAGAAACTTATGTCCGCTTATCAAATCAAGCTATGGATTTGCTATTACTGATAAGTGTCCATATTTTTACTTCTCAGATGTGCTATTAGCAGAGACAACCTGCGATGGAAAGAAAAAAATGTATGAGCTGATGTCAAAGCTAAAGCCAATGCACATCATGAATCTTCCTCAAACTGCTAATGCTGAAAATTCTCTAGAGCTATGGAAAAAAGAAATGATCTATTTTAAGGAGTTTTTAGAAAAACAATTTGGAGTAGAGATTACAGATGATAAGTTAAGGGCTGCAATTAAATTATTGAATAGAGAAAGAAAAGCAATGAAACGACTTCATCAACTAAATGCTCATAAACCAGCACCTTTATCAGGAATGGATATGATGCTAGCTCAATGGCTAAAAGGCTTTAATGTTGACAAGGAAGCGGGAATTGAATTAATAGAAAGATTAACTAAAGAAGTTGAGGAAAGAGTAGAAAAAGGAATTTATGCCTTTGATGAAAATGCACCTCGTATTTTATTGACAGGATGTCCTATAGGAAGCGGCTCAGAAAAGGTACTTAGAATACTTGAGGAATCAGGAGCCAGCGTTGTTGCTTTAGAGAATTGTACTGGATACAAAGGTTTAGATGTACTTGTTGATGAAGATAAGGATCCTATTACAGCTTTAGCAGAAAAATATCTATCTACTCCATGTTCATGTATGACAAACAATAATGGCAGACTTGATTTAATTGAAAGACTTGCCAAAGAATATGAAGTAGATGGTATAGTAGACTTAACATGGCAGGCATGTCACACATATAATATTGAATCCTTTACAGTTAAAAACTTTGCAAAAGATGTACTAAATCTTCCTTTCCTTCAAATAGAAACGGATTATTCTGATTCTGATGTTGGACAAATAAAGGTAAGGGTAGAGGCATTTTTAGAAGGAATAAAATAGTGAAAGAGAGCCTTGTGGCTCTTTTTCAAGTTGTAAGATACAATTTGAATGTCATAGCAATTGCTTTAGAAGGAGGGGTTAAATGTACAGTGTTGGAATTGATGTAGGCTCTGTAGCTGCTAAAGCTGTAGTATTTGATGGTCATGAAATAGTTGCTAAGGAAATAATACCTACGGGCTGGAGTCCGAAGGAATCAGGAGAAAAGCTATTTGAAATGGTAACATCAATGGCAAGAGTAGATAAAAATGAAATTAAGTCCATAGTTGGAACTGGTTATGGTAGAGTTGCACTGTCATTTATAGATAGAAAGGTAACTGAAATAACTTGCCATGGAAAGGGTGCCCACTTTATAGATTCAAATATAAGGACCGTTATTGATATCGGCGGTCAAGATAGCAAGGTAATAAAGCTAGATGAAAAAGGCAATATCATCGACTTTTTGATGAACGACAAATGTGCTGCTGGAACTGGACGCTTTTTACAGGTAATGGCTCATGCACTAGAAATAGATGTAAGTGAATTATCACAAATTGGAGAAGGCGCAACCCCTGAAACCATAAGCAGTATGTGTACTGTATTTGCAGAATCAGAAGTAATAAGCCTAATGGCAAGCGGAGCATCAAAGGAAGGCATAGCAGCAGGATTGCTACAATCCGTATGCAGTAAAACCTATACTCTTGTAAGCAAGGTAGGAGTTCAAAATAAAGTTTTCTTCTCTGGTGGTGTATCAAAAAACTATTTACTAAGAGAATTCTTAAGCAAAAAATTAGGAGTAGAAGTTTTTTCATCAGAGCTGTCACAATATCTAGGAGCCATTGGTGCAGCAGTAATTGGTTATAGAGATTAGATACTTCGATTAATTGGATCTTCCAATATAGAAATGATATAACTTCCTTAATTTAACAGGTTTTTGACCCGTGGCAAAAGCAGTGTAAAAAATGAAATTATTTAATCATTAAACTCATGGATTTATTAATATATGCTTTAAATCAACCAATTGAACTGACATATAGATTATCAGTCAAGTATGACGGTTGATTTTTTTTATTTACCAAAAAAGGAGCTTCGCTAACTGATTCAGTGGTTTTGCGACACTCCATTTTATCTTAGAGATTTTGAGGAGATAAGTATATCAATCTATATATAATTACCCCCATATAGTATTAATGAAATAATCAATATCTATAGATTGTATAAAATCCTCAATGCTTTCAATTTCTTCAATATTAAAAGTAGATTTTAATATTTTATTCGTAATATTATCAATGTCTACTGTAATAATAGCTCCCTTTAATAATGATATATTATAGATATTTCCACTAACTTCTTTTTCAGTTCTTATACCACAAATTATTTTTGTATTTTTGTCATACTCTAAAGTATATTCTTGATTTCCCAGTATAATAGTTTTAGTTTCAAATTCGCTTTCAAATTCACTTTTAAATTGTGAGCTACGAATAACTGTTATTCTAAAAGCATTGTTATCTGCTGTACCATTTTTCTCATATAAAATATCTATACGAGATATATTTTCTTTATCCATATTCAATTTATATTCTTTTCCAATCTCATATGAATCTTTATCTAATAATAAGTTACCAATCTTAATAAAACCATCGTTTACTATTGCTATTGTACTATCTATTATATTTACTTTTAAAAAATCATATCCGTTGTATCTTTCTGGTAGTTCTAAATCTGCATAAAAGTCTTTAATTGATTGCAAATCGCTGAAACTACCAATTGTGTTGATTACTGTAAGTGGTTTATCTTCTAGAATAATGATTTTATAACTACCAAAGGGCATGTCTTTTTTTGCTTTTGAGTATGCAATCATAATATTATTGTCTTCTGATTCAATTTCTTCATTTTTAGTTATTGAGTATTGGAATAATCCCTCTGTAGAAAAAATACTTGTTTCTTTAGCTATTATGAAATCATAAAGGACATCTGTTAACTGTGCAATGTACTTAATATCTACCCCTGATACAGTATCCCTAGTAGTGTGTATGTTGTCAATATTTAAATTACCTAAGTTTACAGAAGGAATTTGAGATTGTGAAAATGATATATGATCAGATATTAAGTCAGTGCCTTCAATCACTGAGTTAAGCTGATTTTGTTCAAAGAAATTCAACAACTCGGTTATTAATGGACCACTTACCTCTTCGTCACCAGCTATGGCTAAAATATCATCGCCTTTTATTCCGATAGAATCTATATTAATATTTATAATTTGAGAATATATTTCCTGAGTTTCTTTAACAAATGCTCTGCTTCCCTGTAGATTAGATTCTTCGCCGTTAAAAGCACAGAATAATATATCGTAGCTAGGCTTGTTTTCATTATAGTATAATTGCAGTTTTTTCGCCAGTTCCATAAGAGCAGACATCCCCGAAGCATTATCAATAGCTCCAAAGAAAATTTCATCATCAGATAATTTGCCAACATGGTCGAAGTGAGCTGAGAGAATAATTGCTTTTTCATTATTATGTCCTTCTATTTTTCCTATAACATTATGAGCTTGGATTTCTTGAATATCAGTTTCTTGAAATATACGTACTATAGCTCTAGGATTACTTAAAAACTCATCATAGACTTGTGGAGTGACTTGGATAACAGGAATTCCCTTTTCTTGCATGCTCAAGTACTTCTTAAAGATTTGTGCTTTGACCAAAATAGCTTTAGGCTCAATATTCTTATTTTCATTTTTATAGTATTCTGATAATCTATCCAAGTCGTCTATAATTAAAATGGATTCATTTATATTTTTATCATATAAATCAAATACTATTGGATAGTTTATATCTATACTAGATATATTCTTTTGTTCTAAGAAATCTATACCATAAGCCAGTTCTTTTATATTATCTTTTGAAAATTCAATTTTCAGGATATGTTTTTGCTTTTCTGGTGGCAAGTATATATGCTTGTATTCATGAAGATAACTTTCTTCTATGTAGGGCTTCAATCCTATATCCATAAATGCATTGACAATAAGCTCTTGGGCCATTTCATTTCCCAGAGTTCCAGTTAATCTTCCACCTAGATTTTTAGATGCAAGAATAGATACAGTATCCTGAATATTTGAGTTAAGGCTGTCTATTGTCTTATTAGCAGTACAAGATGTTTGTAACATTATAACCAGACATGCAAGGATAAACCTTTTATACTTCATTTAGTATCCCTCCTTGTTATATAGGAATTTGTAGACAAGATAATTATAACATAAATTTGTATATTATTTAATATAATGACATATTTGCCATACAGCATAGGAAATGGGTTATTCTGTATGAAAAAGAGAATGTTAAGTCTTTTATTACTTTAGTACTTATTTTTACAGTATTTTCAGTTTCTTATGCTAATGAAGATGACTATCTAAATGGTATTATTACACCTAACTATGTGCCCTGTGATTTTACTGGAAAGCAACATGTTTATGTAGATGGTCAAAGCTGGACAGATATTGAAGTTTCCACTCACTGGCACGCATTAAAAGATGCATATGATGAAATTGTTTATTCAAGTTGTACTATATACAAGGAGTACATATGCACAGAACAAAGATGCCCTTGTGGTGTAAGTAAGACTAAAAAACGTTTGGTAGATCAACTCCATGTGCTCGATTAAAATGAAAACAAATCTGTCATAGAATACTAAAAAATCCTGTTATCTTTGAAGCAAGTGATGCCAAAAGATATGAAAGAAGAGATGCTGCTAGACTAGATTAACTAGTTTTGCAGCATCTCCTTCGTCTTATTTTTCAAACACCTTTCCATAATAATCAGTTTCAAGTATTTTAGCAGAGTAATAAAACTTGTTTCTTACTATAGAAGAAATACTTTTCACATATCCTTCTTCAATTTCTATGCCATCAACTGGAGTAAATTCTTTTGTCAGAGAATTATAATTCCCCTTGTCAGTAATAAAGCTTCTATTTGAGAAAATAACTAAAGGCTCTGAATCAGAGAAAATATCCTTTCCCATAAGGAGTCTTGAATCATATTCAAGTCCCAATAAATTAGAAATAGTTGGGATAATATCAAGACTTGAGCAAGGCCTATCTATAATAACAGGTTTCATACCCTTTGTATATAGAATAAAGGCACTCTTATATAATTCAAAATTTTTTTCGACTTCATGGCCTGCAAGATTATCTATTTCATCGTCCTTAAGGCCATATGGATAATGATCTGCACTCAAGACAATGAGAGTCTTATCTGCAATACCAGCCTCTTCAAGCTGACTCAGTAAATATTCTAGAGCTCTATCAAGCTCTATCTGAGCTGCAATATATGCCTTGCCTTCTTCAAAATAAGGCAAGTCTTTTACGTACTCCTTATTTTTTGAAGAAATATAATTTCCGAAAAAGTTGTATTGCATATGACCGCTTACAGTCATGTAATAGGCATGAAAGGGCTGATTGCTAATATATTCAGGTATAGTTTTTTCCATCATTTCAAGGTCAGATTCAGGCCATGTTTTTTTCACGTCAAGACCATTTCCTACTCCTTTATAATCATAGCCCATATTAGGGTGAGAAACATCCCTTTTATAATAAGTATATGTATGATTATGATAAGCAACTGTCTTATAGTCAAGCTTTTTCAACTGATTTCCCATTACAAATGGCATATGATTTTTCCCTGAATGATAAAAGCTCCACACACCACTTTTAGGAATGAGTCCAGTGCATGCCACATATTCACCATCGGAGGTGCTTACTCCCCATATGGGATTATAGAAGTTGGTGAAATTATAGCCTTCATTAACTAGTTTGTATAGAGTTGGAGTTACATCTTTATTTACGGCATAATGTGAGAAACCTTCTGCTGTAATCAGAATAAGATTATATCCTTTGTATTTTCCTGTATATTCGTTTTTCTTTGTAGGCTGCTCATTCTTAAAATACTCATGCATATCTTTAATAGCTTTGTTTTCTTCCTTTGACATTAGAAGTTCAAAGTCTATATCTATAATATTGTATTCAATTTTTTCTTCTCCGACTAATTTTTTATCAGATTCAGCTATTGGAGTGGGAAATTCAGCTAAAGTAGGGTCTTTTTCATATGTGAGACAAGCAGATTTCTCACTAGAAGAATACGTTAGTTCTGTTGCTGAGGCTTTTAAAGAAGGAGACCATCCTGAAATCAATCTTTGGAAATCAAGCCTCACTGTTGTGACTAGTCCGAGCTTTTCTACTGAAAGGACAGGATAATTGCTGTTAAAATATAAATCATAGGCAGAGTTTTCATCAGTTCCATTAATATAAATAGCTTCTAAGCTCATAATATGCAAGAAAATGGTAAAATACATCAAGGAGAATTTATAGGATTTTTCAATTTTTCTAAAACAAAACAATTTCTGTCCTAAAACTATAATTAATATAACGGGAGCAAAAAATAGAATAATCCATAGAACATTTCGGAATATGAGAATTAAAATGTCTCTCCAGAATTCGAGAACCTGGGACCCATTTCCAAGTGAATAAGCAGTATAAAAGGTTCTAAAAAATTTGTAATATATCAATTGTGAAGAAAAAATAAACGCTAAAATTCCAAGAAATACTGAAGATAATATGTAATTAATTTTATCACTAAATGAGCTGCATATAATAAAAAGCAGGGCTGCCATAGAAATAGTAAATAATAAAGTAAATATTAGCCCAGAAGAAAAAAAGTTTTTTACTATCGATATTCTCAATATGAATTCCATGAAAAATAATGATAATATATAATAAAATAATAGATGCCTATCTTTATTTATTCTAATCATTTCCACAATCCCCCTCAGTTACATTATAGTAGTATAATATGATACAGTAAATAAAATAATTAGAAAAAGAAATATAAAAGTTGAATCTAGTTTGCATTTATATATCTTTAGTTTTTTGTTTGACATAAAAATCAAATAGTATAAAATGAAGAATAGAAAAGCTGTTGGGAGTTGAAGAAAGACATGAGAATAACATATCCAAAAGAAGTAGACATCATATTTAAAGAACTGAGAAGCAGCGGATATTCTAGATATATAGTTGGGGGATGTGTAAGAGATATCCTGCTAGGTAAAGAGCCATCTGATTGGGATATATGTACAGATGCAAAACCTGAGGATATACAAGAAATATTTAAAGAATATAGTACAATACCCACAGGATTGAAGCATGGCACCATAACTGTAGTAGTGAATAATAAAAACTTTGAGATTACAACCTTTAGAACGGATAAAGATTATATTGATAATAGAAGGCCTAGAGAAGTAGAATTTACCAAGGATATATATGAAGATTTAAAGAGAAGAGATTTTACAATCAATGCTCTTGCCTACAATGAACTTGTTGGATTAATTGATTGTTTTAATGGACAAAGAGATTTAGATGAAAAAATAATAAGGACTGTAGGCAATCCTAATGAACGATTTAACGAAGATGCATTAAGGATTATAAGAGGTGTTAGATTTTCCGCGCAGCTAGGCTTTGATATTGAAGCAGGTACTGCATTAGCAATGACAAATAATAGAGAGCTTCTTAAAAATATAAGTAATGAGAGAATTAGAGAAGAATTTTTAAAGATAATTATGACAGAAAAACCATCAGAAGGGATACGAAGGTTAGTTTCACTTAAACTGATGGAGTATATAGTGCCAGAGCTTATAGAATGTATAGGCTTTGAACAAAACAATTCTAACCATGATAAGGATGTATTTAATCATATTATGGAGGTTTTAGATAATACGGAGAAGGATATAACCCTAAGACTTGCAGCACTTCTCCATGATATAGGAAAGCCTCAATGTTTTACAGTAGATGAAAATGGTAAGGGACATTTTTATGGGCATCATAAAATAAGTGCTGAAAAAGCAGAGGAAATATTGACTAGACTTAAATTTGATAATAAAACCATAGACAGTGTAAGGCTTTTAGTTAATGAACATATGTCTAGGTATGATTTTTTAAGAGAAAAAAGCTATAAAAAGTTTATCAATAAGGTTGGTATAGATAATCTAGATAGACTTTTTAGACTCCAAATTGCAGACATTAAAGGCTCAGCACCACCTCATGACTTTACAAATATTGAAAACCTAAAAAAAGAATGCACAAGAATAATCAATCAAAAAGAGCCTATAACCTTAAGAGATTTAGATATTAATGGATACGATATAATGAATTTAGGAATAAATCAGGGCAAAGAAATAGGAGATATACTAAATTACTTATTAGAGGTTATATTAGAGAGCCCTGAGTTGAACAAAAAAGAATTATTGGCAGGACTAGCCAAACAGAAAATACAGCAAATAGATTTTCAGCAAAAGGAGAGTGAGGATAATGACAGTAACTAGCTTTTTAAGTAATTTTTCAGATATGGAGATTGGATTTGCAGTATATAGAATTGTAATTAGTATTATCTCATTTATAGTAATAGGAATAGATAAGTCAAAAGCTAAAAAAGGAGACTGGAGAGTAAGAGAGGCTACTCTAATCATACTAGCTCTTCTTGGGGGAGCTATTGGAGTATTAATTGGAATGGTGTTTTTTAATCATAAAACTAAAAAGCAAAAGTTCTATATTGGTGTCCCTGCCATTTACATATTAAATAGAATAATGACTACAATAATAACAGTATATCTAAACAACTTGCCAATGAAGCCTTAAGGAGTGACCACAATGGAAAATACAATTCAAGATATAATACAAGGTGAAAAGCTTATTTATGCAGTGCTGAGCAATTTGAAAAAGAAAAATGAAGTTGATTTTAATAAGGTTAGTATTAAGCCAGTGTTAATAAGAGAAGAAAAGAAATTTCAATTTACTTTTGAGTATGAAAAAAAGGTTATTCATAAAAATTTAGAATCACTAGAAGCTATTCAAGAAATAAATAGATTATTAAACGAATATTTTAGACAGGCTATGTTTTTTACAACAGAGGCAGATTATCAAATTCTAATTAGCAAAAAGGGTAAAGCCACAATACTAAAAAAGAATCCAACAAAAGAGAATGTAGACTTAAGCCATAACAGAAAAAAGGCCTATATTATTGAAGATGGTATACCCTGTGATTTTCTTATAAGACTAGGTGTAATGAATGAAAATGGAAAGGTTTTTTCAAAAAAGTATGACAAGTTTAGGCAAATTAATAGATTTATAGAAATGGTTGCAGATGTCATGCCAAGGATAAAGACGAATAAAACCTTGAATATTGTAGATTTTGGATGTGGAAAATCATATTTGACTTTTGCTTTATACCATTATCTTATAAATATATTAAATTTAAATGTAAATATAATAGGATTAGATTTAAAGCACGATGTTATCAATTTTTGCAACGAAGTAGCTAAAGACCTTGACTATAATAGGCTAAAATTTATACATGGTGACATAAAGGATTTTAGAGGATATGATAATGTAGACATGGTAGTGACGCTTCACGCCTGTGACACAGCCACTGATGCTGCATTGGTCAAGGCAGTAAATTGGGAAGCTCAAGCAATACTTTCAGTACCATGCTGTCAGCATGAACTCCTTGATACTATTCATAATCCTTTAATGATTCCAATGGAAAGGCACGGAATTATAAAAGAAAAGCTATCATCCTTAGTAACAGACAGTATTAGAGCAAATATTTTAGAGATATTAGGCTACTCTGTACAACTAATGGAATTTATAGATATGGAGCATACTCCCAAAAATATACTCATAAGAGCTATAAAAACTGATAATTTAAACAGAGATGCTGTAAAACAATATCTAGACTTCAAAGAGTTCTGGGGTATAGAAGAACTTTATATAGAAAAGGAATTGGGAGAGAAGCTAAAAAGACATCTAAACTTATAAATTATAGTTTTGAAAATGAAATCAAAATTCAATATTACCAATGACCCTAAGATTCTTGGCTTAGTTTAGAATGACCCAGCTGGTGTTATACTGAACGATAGCTAAGAATCTTATTTGTTTTTCTTGTTAATAATACCAACTAATTTAAGATTAATCTCTTTTAATTGCATGCTTAAGCTATCCATTTTATTTTCCATCTTCTGAAGCCTCCTAGGTATCTGAAATGCAATTGTATATACTAGATAAGCAGCCACAAATAATATCAAAATTATTTCAAACATTTATGCCCTCCTTAAGTACTCAAATTCATCCGTACATTATAATCAGCATGTACATTATAACAAACTTCCATAACTATAAAAACTTGTTTTGCAAAGTAAAAAAATAGGAAGGTATTTTAATTATCTATAAACTTGTACAATAATATAGAAATATTCAATTTCAAATTCAACAATAAAAGTGCTAACCTGTTACTTGTTGTGAATATAAACTAAAGTGTGAAAAAATTATCTATTGTAGCTAACTGTTTTAAAGATTAGCAATGTTTTTTTGTAATTATAATTGCCTTTTAAAATGAGGTGTTAACTTGGAAATAAGATTAGAAAAATTATCAAAGAAATTTGATACAGTAGGGGCAGTAAAAAATCTTAGCATAACTATTGATGATGGTGAGTTAGTTTCAATATTAGGGCCTAGTGGCTGCGGTAAAAGTACAACACTTTTTTTAATAGCGGGGCTTCATAAATTGTCCTCAGGGAATATTTTTTTTGGAAACATAAAAGTAAATGACATAGAGGCAGAGGATAGAGAAATTGGAATGGTATTTCAAAGCTATGCTCTATATCCTCATATGACAGTATTAAAGAACATAATGTTTCCATTAAAGATGAAAAAGGTTCCCAAGAAAGAGGCAGAAGTACAAGCAAAGGAAATTGCAAAACTGATGCATATAGATGAGCTGTTAAATCGTAAACCCTCTCAATTATCAGGGGGACAGCAGCAAAGGGTAGCCATAGCAAGAGCTTTAGTAAAAAAACCTAAGATATTACTTTTGGACGAGCCCTTATCTAACTTAGATGCCAGATTGAGGATTGAGCTTAGGGATGAAATAAGACGAATTCAAAAACAGGTTGGGATTACAACAATTTTTGTTACTCATGATCAAGAAGAGGCAATGAGTATATCGGATAAAATTCTTTTGATGAAGGATGGGGAGTGTCAACAATTTGCTACTCCTAAAGAAATGTATATGAATCCTGCAAATGAGTTTGTTGCTAGATTTCTAGGAAATCCTCCTATAAACCTGTTAAAAGGAAATTATATAGATGACACCAATTCTGTACAAATACAGGATGCAAATGTGATACTAGATATAGGTAAATATACATCAAATCTAAATAAAAGCAATGCGCAAGTAACTATAGGTATACGGCCAGAGGATTTATTCATAGCGGAAAAAGCTTATTCCTTTATTGGAAGCATAGTAAGTCTGCAAACCCTTGGAAAAGAAATATATGTAAAGACAAAAGTAGGAAAATGGGAGCTTGTTATGGTAACTCCTTGGGACCTAGATTTAAAAATCGGAGACAGTATAGCTTTAGGAATAAAGAAGCTGCATATTTTCTAAGAGGTGGTTAGATGAAAAAACCAGCAATTATACAAAAAATCTCAAATATAAAAGAAGTTAAAGCTTTTATATATCTGCTTCCAGCACTGTTAATTATAACAGTATTTCAAATATATCCTATAGTAAAATCTCTTGCAATGAGCTTTTATACTGACTTTGATTATCTTACAGATGAAGTCTATAGGAGGGGATTAGATAATTTTCAATATGTATTAACAGACCCAGACTTTTATCTAGCACTTAAGAATACATTTATATTTGTCTTAGGGGCAGTGCCATTATCCATAATCGTATCTCTAGGATTTGCATTACTCCTTAATTCAAACATAAAGCTAAAGAATTTTTTTAGAAGTGTATATTTTATTCCCTTTATTACATCTACAGTTGCTGTTTCAATAGTATGGCGCTGGATGTTTAACAAAGAATTTGGAATGGTAAACTCAATACTTATGATTTTTGGTGTAGAAAAAATAAACTGGCTGACAAACCCTAAGATGACTATACCAATGCTGGTTTTACTGAATGTCTGGAAGGGTATGGGATATAAAATAATTATCTTTTTAGCGGGACTTCAGAACATAGATGAAAGATATTACCTAGCAGCTAAAATTGATGGTGCATCTATATGGAGGAGATTTACTTCTGTAACAGTACCGTTACTTTCTCCAACACTATTTTTTGTATCAATAACCTCAGTAATTGGTTCATTTAAGATTTTTGATGAAGTATTTGTTCTATATGATAAGCAAACGGGCCCTCTTAAAAGTGGACTTACTATTGTATATTATATATTCAATAAGTTTAACAGGTATTGGCAGTTTTCAATAGCATCAGCGGCAGCCTTTGTATTGTTTATAATTATTTTAGTGTTTACTTTAATTCAGCTCAGGGTAGGACAGAAGAAAACCAATTATTGAGTTCTTTTAAGGGAGTAAAAGATATGAGAAAAAGAATTTTGCATAAAACAATTATATATTTGTTTTTACTAATAGGTGCAATCTTTATACTTTTGCCTTTTGCATGGATGATTTCTACATCCCTTAAGCCATCTAATGAGGTATTGATAATGCCTCCAAAATGGATACCATCAAAACTAGTGTGGGAAAACTATAAAATTGCTTTTAGATCTGCTCCTTTTAAAAGGTACTTTATAAATAGCATATTTGTAGCTGCTATGGTTACCATTGGTGAGTTAATTACAACTATATTAGCTGCATTTGCCTTTTCTAGGATTAAGTTTAAAGGCAGAGACATATTGTTTTCAATACTAATAGCAACTATGATGGTGCCTAGTGAGGTTTTGATTATTCCAAACTTTGTAACCCTTAGTAAGCTTGGATGGATAGATTCTTATAAGGCATTAATAATTCCTTGGTGTGCAAGTATATATGCAATATTTTTACTCAGACAATATTTTCTTGGAATACCTGAGCAGTTATATTATTCTGCCAAGATAGATGGATGCTCTGATATAAAATTTTTATGGCTAATAATGGTTCCCTTGGCTAAACCAGCCCTCATAACTCTAGCTATACTTAAAATTATAGGCAGCTGGAATTCATTTATGTGGCCTTTAATAGTTACAAATTCAGAGCATATGCGAACATTACCTGTAGCCTTATCTGCATTTTCCTCTGAGGCAGGAACAGATTATAATATTTTGATGGCAGCTGCTACGATGAACATAATTCCAGTATTTATTATTTACTTAATTCTCCAGAAACATATTGTTGCAGGAGTATCACGGACAGGTATAAAAGGATAATAAACCTTTATGACCTAACCCGATTTATGCATTTTATAAATCGTAGGTAGGTCAAATGCAACGAGGACCAACCCTGTCGTAGGTTTATGATAGGAGTGTCCGTTAGGACCAAATTTATGTGAGTGTTAACGAGCAAATAAATTTGTGTTGCGAGACTGCTTTATGACCTAACCCGATTTATGCATTTTATAAATCGTAGGTAGGTCAAATGCAACGAGGACCAAATTTATGTGAGTGTTAACGAGCAAATAAATTTGTGTTGCGAGACTGCTAAAGGGTTTATATATATAAAAAGCAATCTATCATACTTAACAAACAGGAGGGATATTTTATGAAAAAGCTTTTAGCATTAGTATTGTCATTAGTATTAGTATTTGGACTTATAGCATGTAATAATAGTCCAAAGACTACAACAGATGATGTAGCAGGAAATGAAGGTAGCCAACATGAAAGTCCAGACACAAAAGGAGAAGAAGCAACAATTGCAACTGAAATTACTAATCCAGTAGAAATTGAGTTTTGGCATGCAATGAGTGGGGCAAGTGGAGAAGCTCTTCAAAAACTAACAGATGATTTTAATGCAACTCATGATAACATAACTGTTAAATTAGTAAATCAAGGTGGATATAGAGATTTATTTGATAAATTAATGGGTGCAGCAAAAGCAAATCAGCTACCTGCAATTACTCAAATATATTCAAATAGACTATCCTGGTATGTATCTAAAGGCTTAGTAGAAGATTTAAACCCATATATGGAAAATGAAAAAATTGGATTGACAAAGACAGAAATAGAAGATTTTCCAAAATTGTTTTTAGATGATGGTATTTGGGATGGTAAACAATATGCTATGCCATTTAATAAAAGTCAAATGGTGCTTTATTATAACGTAGATATGCTTAAAGAAGCAGGTGTAGAAGTACCTACAACATGGGAAGAATGGAAAGAAGCAGCTAGAAAATTAACTGTAGATGAAGATGGGAATGGTGAACCAGAAATATATGGATTAGTTTTAGCAAACAATCTTTCAACAGATATAGCACCTTGGGTTAAACAAGCAGGTGGAGAAATAATCAGTGAAGAAAAAGACAAGGTTAATTTTGACACTCCAGAAACTAAGGAAGCTGTGGAATTTTTAAATAGCATGATACAAGAAAAGATTGCAAGATTAGCTGGAGAGGATAAAAATGCTAATGTTCCACTACAACAAGGCAGAGCAGCTATGTGTGTAGCTTCAACATCATCAATTCCATATATAGAAAAGGACTCTATAGAAGGTTTAAATTGGTTTGCAGCTCCACTTCCAGGTCATAAATCAAATGATCAATTATTTTATGGGACAAATGTAGCGGTATTTAATACTCTATCACCAGAAGAAAAATTAGCTGCATGGGAGTATACAAAATTCCTTACAAGTGCAGAAAGCACAGCATTCTTCTCACAACAAACAGGGTATCTACCTGTTAGAAAATCTGTTCAAGAATTAGATGACTACAAAAAATTCTTAGAAGAAAAGCCAGTTAAGGCTATTTCATTTCCAAGCATGGAAATTGGCTTCCAAGGGGCAAGAAATATTGGAGAAATAAATGCACTTGACGTATTAGGTGAAGAATTAGATCTAGTGTTCAGCAATGAAAAATCAATTGACGATGCATTGAAGGCTGCTCAAGAAAGAGGAGAAAGAGCAATGCAAGAGGCTAGAAATAACTAATAGAAAATATAAAAAAATACGACCAGCGTACTGTTGGTCGTATTTTTTTATTGTCATACTGAGCACTAGTGAATATAATCTTTAAAATCCAGTTATTTATTGTTCTATAATTGGCTTGATTTTATCCATAAAAGTAGTCATATCATTTTTATTAAAATCAATAAGTGGAAAGGAAATATTATTCTTGTTAAGAATGTTTTTTATCTCATCAATTAAAATTCCACTTTCTTCTGCTAAAGTTATAGTATTTAAAGTATCTTGAAGATAAGGATTGTTACCTAATTGTCCTCCCCATTTTCCAGAGCATGTTCTATAAACTCCACAGGTAGGACTGCCTTCAATGCCAACTAAGCCGACTATTTTGTAATTATTAGCTAAGTACTCCTGAATTTGCTCAAGATAAGGCTGGAAAAGTTCCCTGCAAATTTTTCTATAATAGAGAGTATCAAACTGTTCCTTAACATGACCCCATCTTTTTAATCCATAGCATGTCAATTCAGGACAGGGTAGCTGTATAATACCGATTTCATTATCTATAAGTAGATTAATAAATTCTTTAATATCTCCAGGAGGGTTAATATCAACTTTCTTTACCTTTGATTTTTCATTTATTACACAGTGACATAGTAAAATAACTTTTTTAACTTTATCCAATTTGCTCACTCCTTTATTGAATTAACTGCGTACTTGTTAAATTCTATTATTGGATATAGAGTAAGTCAAATTGTACTTTTAAATAAGAAAGCTATTATTTATCAATTTTTTCAATTGAACTAACGTAAATGACTGGAACAGTATGGGTATGGTCACTATCTGCCTCATCAGTTCTGCCAATTTTTCCTGATACTTTTATCCAATCACTATTTTGTATATCTTCAGGTAACTCTACATTAGTGAAATTAGCAGGTATATCAAACAATAGAGGCTCTCCACCTTCAAAAGAGTATTCAATACCTACAGAATATCCATCTTCAAATTCAAAAAACTGCATTTCAAAGGTCTGTGTCTCATCTATATAGTTATCAAGATTTTCATGAATGTCCATTATCTTTAACACAGTTTCATTGTCAATTAACTTTTTTAGATCATCAATGCTAAGATATTCTGACTGTGATTCATTGGAATCAGGTTGATTACCTAGACCCATTAGTCCTAGGGTGCCTACAGAGCCTAATAATAGTGCAAGCACAATAGGTATAACTATAATAGCTTTTTTATTAAATAATTTTGTTTTTTTCATGACTTCACACTCCATAATTATAGTTTAATATATTTTACTTAATATTTATTCATATAATTTTACTTCATTATGTCTATTATTATAGTATAATAAGACATAAAAGGACAAATAAAATTTAAATGCTGAGGAGGAATAGTTGTGGGAGAAATAAAATATGAGGTTGTTGAAGAAATAGCTGTATTTTCTGAATCATCAAAAGGCTGGACTAAGGAATTAAACCTAATCAGCTGGAATGCTAGAGAGCCTAAATATGATATTAGAGATTGGGCACCTGACAAGGAAAAGATGGGAAAAGGAATCACTTTGACGAAAGAAGAGCTAATTAGCTTAAGAGATGCTTTAAACAAAATAAAACTATAATTAAACTAGGATGGGATAGGATGGAAGATAAAATAATTATATATACAGATGGGGCATGCTCAGGGAATCAGCATGACGAAAATATAGGGGGATATGGAGCAGTACTTATATATAAAGATAATAGAAAAGAAATATGTGGTGGAGAAATCAACACCACTAATAATAGGATGGAGCTTAAAGCTTGTATTATGGCTCTCCAAGCCCTTAAGAAAAAAAGTATACCCATAGAAATACATACAGATTCTGCTTATTTATGTAATTGTTTTAACCAAAAATGGTATGTTAAATGGCAAAAAAATGGCTGGATTAATTCCAAAAAGGAGCCTGTTGAAAACAAAGATTTATGGAGCGAGTTAATTGATTTAGTCAATAGTTTTAATAGCATCAATTTCATAAAGGTTAAAGGACATAGTGGGATAGAGCTTAATGAATTAGCAGATGCATTAGCCAATAAAGGTATGGCAGAAGTAAAGAAATAATCTTGTAGTTAATGTGTAATCGTTCTGTAACATCTTAGATGTAAAAATAAAGTAGAATAAAGTAGAATATATATATTTTTTAAAATTTTTCAGCTTATATATTTCAAATAATTTTATGGAGGTTATTGTAGCATATGAGGAAATATCCGGTCGTGTCAACATTAATGGTACTTATTTTAGTTTTATCCTTATTAATTACGGGCTGTCAAATATCAAAAAACCCATCAGGCGGTAAAGTTGTACAAGCAGATACTATAGGTGGGGATAATAATGAACAAAAAGAAGATAATAAAGAGATGTCAGAAGAAGAAAAAAAAGCAGAGCTTGAAAAAAAGGTAGAAGAAAGGAAGGCTCTAGAAGAGCAAAGAAAAGAAGAACTTGGAGATTTTTATGTGCCTTTGTTACCTTTAGATGATGATAGGGAAATAGAAAAAGTCGAAGCTAAGGGACTTTTTGTTACGGGTAATGTAGCAGGTATGACAGTGGACAAGGCAAATGTAGAAATATATTCGGAATATGCTAAGGCATTACACACAAAAAATAATGAAAAAATAAAAGAACTAAAACCACAGGTGGACAAGCTTAATAAATTTGAGAAGATACTTGGCATTGCAGTAGCTACTGAGATCAATACTGTAGTTATTGACGTAAAAGATGATGATGGATTAATGACATATAAAAGCGATATAGCTATAGTTGATCAGGTTGAAGCTAATAAAAATGTGAGAATTAAAGATGTTAAAGCACTAATGGAACTACTTGAAGAGTATGATATTTATCCTATAGCTAGAATTGTAACATTTAAAGATAAAAATTTTGCTAGTCATAGAACTGATCATGCTATACAGCTTAAATCGGGAGGGGTTTGGAGAGATAATAAAGGTGTGGCATGGGTAAATCCATATGATAAGTTTGTTTGGAATTATGATATAGCTATTGCAAAGGAAGCAGTATTAAATGGGTTTAAGGAGATTCAATTTGACTATATACGTTTTCCTGATAATGCAAAAAAATATAATCCTATAACGGAGTTTCCCGGCAGAGATGGTAGAGCTAAAGATGAGGCGGTAGAGGATTTTCTTGAATATGCAAAACAAGAGCTGGAATCTTATAAGGTTAATATTGCAGCCGATGTTTTTGGAGTTATAACAAAATCCTGGGATGATAAACCAGAGGATATAGGTCAGACTTGGAGAAAAATGGCTAAGAGTGCAGATTATATGTGCCCTATGATATATCCAAGTCACTACGGTGCAGGCTGGTATGGATATGCAGTACCAGATAAAGAACCTTATGGAGTACTGGCAGGAGCGTTAAAAGAAGCTATTGAAAGAAATGCTTCATTAGAGAACCCTCCAGTAATTAGGCCTTGGATTCAAGGCTTCACAGCATCTTGGGTGAAGGGATATATAAACTATACACCTAAAGAAGTAAGAGAACAGATATTGGCTGGAAAAGAACTTGGAATTAATGAGTATCTTGTTTGGAATGCAGGAAATACCTATGATCCATTAGCATATTTTCCTATGGAAGCAGAAAACAATGTGATTACTCCAGATAAAAGACAGGATAAAGAAAAGGACTTAATTGGCAGAACGCCTGACAGTGTACTAAAAGATTATCTAAATGCAGAGAAAAATAAAGTTTACTCAAAGATGTATCTTCTTACACCAATAAAAGATAGAGTCTTTAACTATGAAGAATTTGAAACTAGTGTAGAATCACTAGACTTAAAGCTAATTAAATTTGAAGTGAAAGAGTATGTTTTAATGGATGAGAATAATGCAGAGGTTAAGCTATCCTATGAATATAGTACAAAGCTTGAGGAAAAAGAGCTAAAGGCAATAAGTGAAGAGGCTTCATGGAAGCTTAAAAAGGAAAATGGAATCTGGAAGGTTACAAGACCAGAAATAAAACCAATTGAAGTACAATAAAAACTGGTATTGGAAATATAAAAGTATATAGCTAATTACAAATTGAGATCTTTCGTTACACTTAGGATGGGAACATTCTTTGTCACCCTGAGAAGTATAGCGAAGGGTCTCTTACTTTTTTACTATGAAAATATCTTGATTTGGGTAGAGGTATAAGAGATTCATATTTCATATTTTGTTTATTGATATATACTTACTTATAAATTAAAATAGATATATGCACGTAAATATTTCTGAGAGAGTGAATCATATTGTTTGGATACGTAACTCCTTATAAAAGCGAACTAAAGGTTAGAGAGTATGATATGTTTAAAGCATATTACTGTGGGCTTTGTAAAACTCTGGGGAAAGAGTTTAATCATATAGTAAGGTTTGGATTAAATTATGATTTAACTTTCCTAGCATTATTGCTATCTTCAATAGAAGAAGAAAAGGAAATTATAACCCGAGAAGGCTGTATAGCTAATCCCTTAAAAAAGAAAGACATAGTAAATACAAATAAATCCTTAATCTATGCTTCAAATATAAGCATCATACTTATATATTATAAATTATTAGACAATTGGAAGGATGAAAAATCTATTAAATCACTAATAGCAGCTACTCCTTTCTTGTTGCCACTAAAAAAGGCAAATAATGCATATAATAATAAGTCTCTTGTAATAAAAGATTGTTTAGATAAGCTTACGGAATTAGAAAAAAATAAATGTAATCGAATAGATGAAGCTGCAGATACTTTTGGAAAGCTCATGGAAGAAATATCAGCTCCAGATTATATTGAAGACAATAAGACAGAAAGAATCCTCAAGTGGATAGGATATAATCTTGGAAGATGGATATATATATTAGATGCTTTTAACGATTTAGAAGATGATATTAAAAACAAAAGCTATAACCCAGTTCTGCTGCAATATAATTACAATAAAGATGAAACGGTAGATAATTTTAAAGAGAGGATAGTAGCCTCTATAGAATTTTCTTTAACCATGTCTTTAGAAGCTATTTCAAAAAGCTTTGAAATTCTCAATATAAGAAAAAATCAGGGTATAATTGAAAATATAGTCTATATGGGAACTCGACATAAGATGGAAGTAATACTAAATAAAAGGGAGGTCTGCAAACATGCGAAATCCATATGAAGTCTTAGAAATTAGAGAAGGTGCTAGCGAAGAAGAAATAAAAGCAGCGTATAAGAAGTTAGTTAGAAAATATCATCCAGATCAATATGCTAACAATCCCTTATCAGATTTGGCAGAAGAAAAATTAAAGGAAATTAATGAAGCATATGATTTCCTAATGAAAAACAAAGGCAACTATAATAGAAATCAAGAAAGTAATAATTGGAGCAACCAGCAATATAATAATAATAATTCTAGTATTTATACACAGATTAGGGCCTATATTGAAAGAGGAAATATTAATCAAGCAGATCAAATGCTAGAAAGCATTACCTCTAGAGATGCTGAATGGAACTACTTAAAAGGAATAATATTCCTTAGACGTGGATGGTATGATATGGCATATCAGCATATACAATTAGCTGTGAACCTTGATCCTTATAATACAGAGTATAGGACGGCTTTGAACAATTTAGCTTCTAGAGCAAATGCATATAGGGACATCGGAACTAGTAGAGGATATAGAAAAGACCCATCTTTTTGTGAAATATGTCAATGCTTGTTCTGCAGTGACTGTCTCTGCGAATGTCTTGGGGGAGATTTGATACGCTGCATATAGTGGGAGGATAATTATGAGAAGATATAATAGTAAATCACAAAAAGTTGCTTTAGGTGGTATAGTGACTCTTTTGTCAACTGTATCACTATATATATCTTCAATATTGCCAACAAATAGACTGTTTTTCTTTGCTCTAAGTACTTTCTTTCTTGCAGCGATTATAATTGAAAATAATATTGGTTTTGCTGTTTTAGTATATTTTTCATCTTCTATACTTAGTTTTATCATAATTCCAAATAAGGCGGCAGTACTACCATATGCTATTTTCTTTGGCTATTATGCAATAGTAAAGTCGTTGATTGAAAGAATAAATATTCTTGCAGTTGAGTTGTTTATAAAGTTCATGTTATTTAATCTATCTATTTATATTACATACAGTATTGTCAGTAGAGCTTTGCTTGGAGAGATAATAATAAAGCTTCCAGCTTGGGCAGTATTTCTATTAATGCAGCTAGCATTTATAGTATACGATTATGCATTTAGTCTAGGTGTGTACTTTTATCGAAATAAGATAAGACCAAAAATAAGGTAAATAGCAACATAGAAGGAGGATATAGATAAGTTTGAGAAAATTAAATAATATTTTACTACTGATTATAGCAATTCTTTTACTCATAACAGGCTGTGAAGATCTAGGGACTTTAGAAGATAGCCAAGGTTCAAGTATTGGCAATGATAGCAATCTAGTAATACACTTTTTAGATGTAGGTCAAGCAGACAGTATACTTATACAGATGCCAAATGGCACTACTTCACTTATAGATGGAGGAAATAGAGGAGATGCGGGGCTAATAATAGACTATATTAAAGGGTTAAAAATACAAAAGATTGATTATCTCATAGCAACACATCCTCATGAGGATCATATTGGTGGGCTTCCAGAAGTTATTAAAAACTTCGATATAGAAAAGATATATATGCCAAAAAAATCTGCTTCTACAAAGATATTTGAAACCCTAGTAGCTGAAATAAAGAATAAGGGACTAAAGGCTGTAGAAGGGAAGGCTGGAATAGATATTATCATGGAAGATGGGTTAAAGTTCAGTATACTAGCTCCAAACTCTTCTGAATATAGTGAGACTAATGATTATTCTATAGTGACTAAATTAGAATACAAGGACACATCATTTATATTTACTGGAGATGCAGAAAAACCATCTGAAAACGAAATGATTAAAAAGGGATATAACTTATCAGCAAATGTGTTAAAAGTAGGGCATCATGGAGGTAGAACATCTACATCTGAAGAATTTTTAAATAAGATAGATCCAAAGTATGCTGTTATATCCGTAGAAAAAGGTAATGATTATGGACATCCTCATAAAGAGACAATTGAAAGATTGACTAAAAAAGGGGTAAGCATATTGAGAACAGATGAAATGGGGACAATTGTACTCATTTCAGATGGAACCAATATAGATATAAAAGGATTTGATAATACTGAAGATAATGTAGAGAATTCTAAAGAAAATATAGAAAGATATATTGGAAATAAAAACACTAAAATATATCATTCTGAAAGTTGCAGCAGTCTGCCTAATAAAGAAAACCAAGTAGAATTTAAGTCAACTCAAGAAGCAGAAAATGAAGGCTACCAGCCGCATAAAGCATGCATTAAGAAATAGAGGTGAAAAATTTGAAGGGTATAATAGATAGATTTGAAGAAGACTTTGCAGTTGTGGAATTAGAAGATGAGACTATGAAAAATATCCCGAAGGATTTACTGCCATTAGAAGTAAAGGAAGGTTCTGTCTTAATAATAGATGGAGATAATATTTATATTGATGAAGAGAAAACAGAAGAAAGAAAAAGAAAAGCAGATAAGCTTTTAGAAGATTTATTTAACTAGTCACTCAAGGGAGTGGCTTTTTTTTATTCCTATATTTCTAAACAAATAAAATTACATGAATAAGTATGCATTATACAAAAAACATGCAGCAGCAGATAAAAGAGGATTAGAGCATTAGTCAAAATGAAAACGTTGTCAAGCTGGGAATGACTTATTTACATAATTATAATTATACTAAATTCAATTGATTGAATAAATTGTTAGTAAAAAATATTAAAAAAATACTTGATAATATATACAAAAAGATGTATTATTATAAAATCTAGATAAAAATTAAGGGGGAGTCAAAATGATAAAAGGATTAAAAAATATTGTTGTAGTAGCTTTAATCTTAGCATTAATCACAATTACATTTACTGGATGCGGGAAAGATTCAGGAAATGGAAAGGCTGGAAAGACTGGAACAAGCTTAGATAAAATAAAGGCTTCTGGAAAAATAGTTCTAGGAACAAGTCCAGATTACCCACCCTATGAATTTCATAAAGAAGTCAATGGAAAAGATACTATAGTTGGTTTTGATATAGCAATAGCAGAAGAAATAGCAAAGGATTTAGGCGTGGAACTAGAAATAAAGAGCATGGAGTTTGGCGGATTATTAGCTGATTTAAAGACAGATAAGGTTGATTTTGTAATGGCAGGGATGACACCTGATGCTGAGAGAGTAAAGGAAGTAGATTTTTCAACCATATACTATAATGCAGAGCATGGACTTGTTGTAAATAAAAAAGATATAGATAAATATAAAGAAATATCTGATTTAAAGGGAAAGATCATTGGAGTTCAAAAAGGAGCAATACAGGAGGATATAGCAAAAGAGCAAATAGAATCTCCACAGATAAAAGCACTTGGAAAAGTATCTAATTTAATGCTTGAGCTTAAAACCGGGAAGGTCGATGCAGTTGTAGTGGAACAACCTGTGGCAAGCGCTTATGTAAAGGGCAATGATGAATTATATATGACTGATATTGTATTTAAAGATGAAGAAGGCGGTTCAGCAGTGGCTGTAAAAAAAGGAAATAAGGAATTATTAGAATCAATTAATAAAACTATTGAAAGACTAATGAAAGAAAACAAGATAGAAGAATTTGTAATCAATGCAAATGAAATTATGGACAATGAATAGGGTTAATATGTATGGCATTAGCCCTTATTAGGAGGTAAAGATTTGTTAGATTTTAGTTTTTTAAATAAATATTATATGTTTTTTATAATAGGTGCCAAG
This sequence comes from Proteiniborus sp. MB09-C3, assembly GCF_030263895.1. NCBI lineage: Bacteria > Bacillati > Bacillota > Clostridia > Eubacteriales > Proteiniborus > Proteiniborus sp. MB09-C3. Next base: position 2,881,260 of record NZ_CP127161.1, on the reverse strand, counting down.
AATACTGTAGTTATAGCAATTTTTTCTGTAGTATTTGGAGTAGCTTTAGGTACTTTATTAGGGCTAATGAAGCAATCGAAAATAAAATTATTAAAATTTTTTTCAACAGCTTATATAGAATTTGTCAGAGGAACACCTCTATTAGTGCAATTATTTATAGTTTACTATGGTTTACCTATTAATCTTTCAGCAATCCCTGCAGGTATAGTAGCATTATCGCTTAATAGTGGTGCCTATGTAGCCGAAATAATTAGATCTGGGATTCAAGCTATTGATAAAGGACAGATGGAAGCAGCAAGATCTCTCGGTATGACTCATGTTCAGTCAATGAGATATATTATACTTCCTCAGGCACTAAAGAACATATTACCTGTATTAGGAAACGAGTTTATTACTGTTATAAAAGAATCTTCCATAGTATCTGTAATTGGTGTACCTGAAATAATGTACAATGCTGAAACAGTAAGAGGTAATACCTTTAAACCTTTTGAGCCTCTTTTAGCAGCTGCCGTAATTTATTTTGTGCTAACATACACACTATCTAAGCTAGTAGGTAGAGTGGAGAGGAGGTTAAAGACAAGTGATTGAGATTAGTAATCTAAATAAAAAATTTGGAGATTTAGAAGTTTTAAATAACATAACAACAAATATAAAAAAAGGTGAAGTTCTAGTTATCATCGGTCCTAGTGGTTCAGGGAAAAGTACTTTTTTGAGATGCCTTAATCTACTTGAAGAACCTACATCAGGAGAAATAATTTTTGAAGGAAAATCCATTACAAGTAAAAAAAATGATATAAATCTACAAAGACAAAAGATGGGGATGGTATTTCAGCAATTTAATCTTTTCCCTCATCTAACTGTATTAGAAAATATAGCTATAGCTCCAATGAAAGTTAAAGGGATGTCACAGGAAGAGGCTGGGAATATTGCTGTAAAGCTTCTTAAGAGGATTGGCTTAGAAGACAAAACCAATACTTATCCTCAAAATCTCTCGGGAGGTCAGAAGCAAAGAATAGCTATAGCTAGAGCTTTAGCCATGTCGCCAGATGTGCTGTTGTTTGATGAGCCTACATCTGCATTAGATCCTGAAATGGTTGGAGAGGTACTAGATGTTATGAAGGGCTTGGCTAAAGAAGGTATGACAATGATAGTAGTTACCCATGAAATGGGTTTTGCTAAAGAAGTAGCTGATAGAGTATTTTTTATGGATAAAGGCTTTATAATAGAGGAAGGAACAGCTGAAGAAATATTTAAGACACCTAAAAATCAAAGAACAAAAGAATTTCTTGCCAAGCTTTTAGTCTAACCAAGGCAATGAATATTAATTTTAGATAATAGTTGTTAAATATTTGTCAAGAATATTTAACACAAACTTAATTTAATTATGATTTTAAGCTATTGCCCTTTAGATGAACTATTGGTTATAATGTGAGTGGATTGACTAAATACAATGTCTAAAGGAGTGGGAAAATGCAAAATATTGTGGCAGGTAAAGAGAAAAGAAAAATTCCTTATTTAGATACGCTTGCCTTTCTTGTTTTATTAATAACATTCTTTGGTTATATAGGTATTAAAATGGGAATTAGCAACATGTTTTCAACTATCATGGCAACAGCTTATCAGCTCCTAGTAGACACAGTACTATATATAATGGCAATCGCAGTATTAGCAGGTGCCTTTGGTAAACTAGCTACAGAGTTTGGATTGGTAAAGATATTGAATAAGATTTTTTCACCGCTTATGAGACCTTTATACAGTCTCCCTGGAGTTGCTTCTCTTGGAATAATAACGACATATCTGTCAGATAATCCTGCTATTATTTCACTAGCAAAGGATGACGAATATATTAGCTATTTTGAAGAATATGAAACTCCATGCTTATGTAATCTTGGTACAGCATTTGGAATGGGATTGATTGTTACAACTTTTATGATAGGATTAGGGTATTTTAAAGAAGCAGTAGTAGGAAATCTTGGGGCCATAATTGGCAGCATAGTTAGTGTAAGAATCATGGCCTATAGAACGAGAAAAGCTATGGGTGTGAGCAAGGCTACTGTTGAAAAGAATTCATATAAAAGGGATTTATCAGATACATTGATAGAGAGATCAGAAGGTAGTTTTTTTGAGAGATTTCTCACTGCTTTTCTAGAAGGCGGAAAGCTTGGAGTAGATATAGGGCTTAGCATAATTCCTGGAGTGCTCGTAATATGTACTATTATCATGATACTCACCTTTGGCCCGTTAGACCCTTCTATAGGATATCAAGGAGAGGCTTTTGAAGGAGTAGGGTTATTGCCTAAAATAGGAGAATTGATTGCTCCTGCTTCTAAAGTATTATTTGGATTTGAAAGACCAGAGGCTATAGCATTTCCTATAACTGCTCTTGGCGCAGTTGGAGCAGCATTAAGCTTAGTTCCAAATTTCTTGAAAAATGGGATTATCGGTTCAAATGAAATAGCAGTATTTACAGCTATGGGAATGTGCTGGAGTGGCTTTTTAAGTACACATGTTGCAATGCTCGATGCATTAGGACATAGAAAATTGATTGGTAAAGCAATAGGAAGCCATACTATTGGTGGAATAATTGCTGGTATATCAGCTCATTACATTCTAGTTCTAATAAATTCCTTAAGTAAACTATTCTAGGATAATAAAATTATTGACAACTTAACATAATAAGATTATAATATTAAAAATACTAAATCGAAGAAAAACTAAAAGCTATGATTAGAAGAGTAGAGTAAAGAAAATGTCAAAGAGAGTCGGCGTTGGTGAGAGTTCGATACATTACTTTATTTGAAGAACATCTATGAGTTTCTAACCGAAATCGACAGAAAGTAGGCTTAGACGGAGTCAAACCGTTATATATTGGACAGTATCGAATATTTTCTGTACTGATGAAGTGAGCTAATATTTAGCTAATTTAGGTGGCACCACGGAAACATATGCTTTTCGTCCTTGTTTTGGATGAAAAGCATTTTTATTTTTTGATATTTATATATAGAAAGGAAGAAAGATAAATGATAAAAGGATTAATAGTACCAGATGACTATAAACCTGCTTTAGATGTAATTGACACTGAAATAGCAATAAAAGAGATAAAAGATTATTTTGAAGGTGAGCTCGCTAAAGAACTAAATTTGATAAGAGTATCCGCTCCATTATTCGTTAAGCCAGAAACAGGTCTAAATGATGATTTAAGTGGAATGGAAAAGCCTGTTTCTTTCGGAATGAAGTATGATAACTATGCCAAGCTGGAAATAGTTCATTCTCTTGCAAAGTGGAAAAGAATGGCGTTGGATAAATATGGCTTCAAACCAAATACAGGACTATACACAGATATGAATGCCATTAGGGCAGAGGAAGATTTAGATAATATCCATTCTATATATGTGGATCAATGGGATTGGGAACTAGTTATTGAAAAAGCTCAAAGAACAGAAAAATATTTGATAGAAATAGTAAGAAGAATATATAATGTTTTTTTAAAAGTAGAAAAATATATTACAGGCATTTATCCTCAATTAGATAAGAATTTACCTGAGAATATTACAATTATTACTACACAAGAGCTGGAGGATATGTATCCTAATCTCACACCAAAGGAGAGGGAGCACGCTATTGCAAAAGAAAAGAAGGCAATTTTCCTTATGAAAATAGGTGATTTGCTGAATTCTGGAACTAAGCATGATGGTAGGGCACCAGATTATGACGACTGGAAACTAAATGGTGACATTATTTTTTGGAATCCTATATTGGAGCAGGAAATCGAGCTTTCATCAATGGGCATTAGAGTAGACAAGGAAGCGTTAATAGAGCAGTTAAGGAAGAGTGATAGTGAAGATAGGCTGAGTCTAGATTATCATCAAATGCTTCTCAGTGAAAAGCTGCCCTATACAATAGGTGGAGGTATAGGACAGTCAAGGATTTGTATGTTTTTTCTTCAAAAAGCACATATTGGTGAGGTACAGGCATCGGCATGGCCTAAGGATATGATTAGAAATTGCAATATGGCAAATATATTTTTACTGTAAGGAGTATTATATTTTACTCTTTAGGTATAGGAGGAATCCAAGGAGTTTCTATAATTTAGATATACATCTTATTCTTTTCATGTTATTATATAATAATAGATTACATTATCATAATATAAGGAGATGCTTATGGATACAAATAAACTGAATAAGCTTTTCTTAATTTTGGGTATAGGCATAGGATTTCTAATTTCTAGCTTGCTAAACATAGCATATCCTAAAACTGAATATATTTCATATACAGAAGCACAAATAATTGAAAAAGCTAGAGAATTAGGAATGATCTCTTTAAAAGAAGCAATCTCAAAAGACGATGAAAAAACACCAGAATATACTTCAAATGATTCAGAGAAAGATGCTACACCAGCTGAAGAGGACAAGCATGTTATAGAGTTTGTCATTAATAAGGGTGATAATAGTGAGCAAATAGTTGACAAGTTATTTGAAGAAGGCATTATAAAGGATAAAGAAGGATTTATTGAAAAAATAAAAGAAAAAAGTCTTCAAAGAAAGTTTAAGTATGGCGTTTATGAACTGGAGCTAGAAATGGATCATGAATCCTTAATTAAGACATTAACGGGCAAATAACCTATAAATTTACCTAATTGAAAAAGTGGGTTTTTCCCACTTTTTTATAAGTATTATTTTATAGAAACTGGAACAGAAAAATAACAATAATTATTATAATTATCCAACTAGAAATATCATTTTGCCCAGTATTGAAAACTTCTTTGTCATCAATGCTTTCTATAAATTCGATCTCTTGAATTGGTTCAGTTTGCGGTATATGTTCGTCGATGGTCATTTTTCTTCTACTTTTTCTCATCATTATGGAGCCTCCCTTCATATTATCAATATATAATATGAAAATTACAATGTAGTGTGCATAACGCAATGCGCTCATAATACTAGAATATTTTAAAGTGAATTAATTCATACTATTAATGAATCTAGTCTTTTAAAATAGGGAGATAAAAAGGAGCGATTACATGCCAAATGATGTGAACTTTGAAGAAATAAAGCAGAAATTTAAAAATGCAGGATTGGATGAAAAAATAGAGATATATACTACAACGCAAGGACTTTCTGTAGAACAGTTCAAAGAATTATTAAGAATGTTTCCAATACAGCATTTAGATAAATTAGAAAGAGCCATGTCATAAAAAACCCGATATATCGGGTTTTTTTGTGAAGAAAAAGGCATATAATGATATTATAATATTGAAATTACATTTATTTTATTATATATTTTTAGAGGGATCAGTTATTAGAACATACAGAAATTAGGGGGGATATTGTGGAAGAATTTATAATTGATTTTGCACATAATATTGTTATGGAGAACGTTTTATTGTCATATGTATTTTTCTTTGCTTCACAGTCACTTCAAGTGCTTTTTCCGCCCTATCCCGGAGATATGGTGCTTATAATAGAAGGATATTTATCAGAGGTCGCGCATTTAAACATATATTTTATTATTACCAATGCAGTAGCTTCAACCTCTTTGTCATCAATATTGCTATATAATATAGGCAGGAAAAAAGAAGAAAAGATATTACATTCTAAAGTAGTTGCGCTTTTATTTGGTACTAGTAAGATTGCTAAGCTGAATAAGCTTTTTAGCAAATTAGGAGCTCTTGTAATAGTTATTAGTAAATTTATACCCGGAATTTTTTCATTGACATTATTATCTGCTGGAGTATTTAAGGTAAAAAGAAAGTCTGCTTATTTATCCATAATAGCAGTATCGTTTTTTCATAACTTTGTACTCATAGCACTAGGCAAACTGCTTGGAGAAAACTGGACCATAATTTTAAGAAAACTAGATGTTTACAATAGATATTTTATTATTATAGCAATAATAGCAATAATAATATATTTAATAATGCTTCAATTGAAAAAAAGATTACTTGACTAAAATGGGGGAGTATAAATGAAAAAAGCTGTTTTCTTTATTATACTTATTTCAATATCATTACCCTTTGTGCTATTATTGACTGATGTAGAAGCTGTGGCCTTTGATTTAGACTTTTATGAAAAAAAATATGAAGAATACAATATTACAGAAGTAACTGGTATAGAGATGAAAAACCTTATGACTGTTACAAGTGAAATGCTAGATTATCTAAAAGGAAAAAGAGAAAATTTAATAATATTTGCACAGGTAAACAATAAAACTGAACAGGTTTTTGAGGAAAGAGAAATATTACATATGGTAGACGTAAAAGATTTATTTTCAAAAGGATATATTATAAGAAACACTATGTTAATTGCTTTAATTATATCCTTGGCATTCTTAGCACTCTTTCATAGAAAAGCAATTGGAAAAGCTTTTATTATTGCTTCCTTATGGCCTACTGCAATAATGGCTATCTTAGGACTGCTAATGTACATAGATTTTAATAAATACTTTAATTATTTCCATCATATATTTTTTACCAATGATTTATGGCTCTTAGACCCAAATACAGATATACTTATTCAAATGCTACCATTAGAATTTTTTAGCAGCATGGCATATAGAATCTTATTGTTTTTTATAGCTGAATTGTTATTGTTTCTTATAGCAGGAATTGTATTGAAAAGAAGGTCTAAATATAAAGCACAATAGCTTTTCTAATCATATTGTTATTATTTTCCTAAAATTGGAGATAATCTAATGTAAAAGGAGGATAACAATATGAATGTAGATATTATGAAAAATAATCTTAAAAAGAAATCTATAAATATTATTAATGGTATGAGATTAAGGCGATACTATAGTGAAAAGCCTGGAACAGGAAAGACATACATGGCAATTATCTTAGACAAAATAATATTTAGAATCATTGTGCTGATTAGCTTTATTTTTCTTTTCTATTTTATCAGTGAGAGCCTAATATTTTCAGCAATAATTTCACTTCAAGTTTTTGTTCTCTATAATCTAATAATGTATAAAATAAACAAAAATAAGCTGCAAAAGAAAATATTTTTAGTAAACAAACAGGTAGTTCTTAAAAAGACTCTTAGAGAGTTGTTAAACCAATCTCCGCAAGATTTCTTAGATTATATAGTTGATATTTTAGAGAAATATGGGTTCGACAGTATAACTAAAGTAGATAGAAGAGATATAGATATAGTTGGGACTATATCAGATAGAAAAGTTGGTATTAGATGTTTGCAATACGATAATGATTATAAGGTAGGAGTGGATATTGTAAGGGATTTCTTCATCGAGCTAAGAAGGCTTGAATTAACCGAGGGCGTTATTATTACTACATCTTCATTTACTCATGAGGCTAATAATTTGCTTGTTAAGCTTAGAAAATATGCACAAATTCAGCTCGTAGATATTGAGGGATTATTAGAAATCATAAAAAAAGCTGATTTATATCCATCAGAAGCTGAAATAAAAAAGATAATCTTAAATGAAATATCTGATAGCAGGATGCATTTTAAAAGCTATAAAGATGTTGTATTGTCAAAGGGAAAGATAATAAAATACATTTTCTTAGGAATTACAATGATTGTATTTGGAAGATTTACACCATATACTACTTATTATAACATTGTTGCAGTCATTATCTTTTCCATAGCGATTATATCATTGATAGTATTATTAATTAACCTATTTAGAGTAGACGAGGAAAAACAGGAGAATAAAGTTTTATAGCTTATATTCTATAAAAATCATTTTAATATGCAAAGGTTAGATAATTATTAGGCTACTGGCTTAAGCTAGTAGCCTTAGCTATAATTAAGGAGGTTTTTATGAAAAAGGTATTGGCAGTTATGGGAAGTCCCAGAAAAAACAAGAACACAGACAAACTACTAGATAAGGTTATAGAAGGACTAAAAACGAATGAAGTAGAAGTGAAAAAAGCTTACTTAAAAGACCTAAAGTTTTCACCTTGTATATCTTGTGGTAATTGTGAAAGAACTGGTGACTGCTTTATGGATGATGATATGAAGAGTATGTATGAGGATTTTAACAGCAGTGATATTATTATAATTGCCTCACCATTGTATTTCAATACTGTAAGCAGTCTAACTAAAATGATGATAGATAGATGTCAAGTATACTGGTCAAGCAAATACGTTCTGAAAAATCCATCTATAGATGTGAATAAAAAAAGAATTGGAATGTTTATTTGTGTAGGAGGAGCACCTAAGAGAGAAGGACATTTTGATGCGTGTATTCCAGTAATGGATTTATTTTTTAAAGCAATAAATACTGAATACAGAGAGAATATATTTGCCTCTCATACGGATGAAATACCAGTATGGGAAAGAAAAGAGATTTTAGACCTTGCATTTGAAAAAGGAAAAGAATTATCTAAACATAGTATAAACATTTGATTTTTATAGCTAAAAGAATTATAATTATTTGATGAAAGGCTATAAAGAGCGCAGATTTATCTGTAGTAAAAATTATAGGAGGAATTATTTATGAAAAACATGCTACCAATAGCATTATCAAACAGACATGTTCATCTAAGCGAGGAGCATATACAAAAACTTTTTGGAGAGGGATACAAGCTTAATAGACTTAAGGATTTGTCCCAGCCTGGTCAATATGCTTGTGAAGAAAAAATTGATATAGTTGGACCAAAAGGCACATTAAAGGGAGTAAGAATATTAGGACCTGAAAGAAAAAAATCACAAGTAGAAATTTCATTGGCGGATGGCTTTGTTCTAGGTGTGGTTCCACCAGTAAAAGATTCTGGAGACTTAGAGGGAAGCCCAGGAGCTAAGTTTGTAGGCCCAAAAGGAGAAGTCATTATTGAAGAAGGAATAATAGCCGCAGCAAGGCATATTCACATGCATACTTCAGATGCTGATGAATTTGGAGTAAAGGATAAAGATAGAGTAAAGGTAAAAGTTGGCGGAGAAAGAGGTTTAGTTTTCGACAATGTATTAGTGAGAGTTAATAAAGACTATGCATTAGAAATGCATGTAGACGTTGAAGAAGGAAATGCTGCAGGAGTAAAAAATGGTCAGATGGTAGAATTAATAAAATAATTTTGGGGGTATAGCCATATGAAAAACATAGCCTCAATGATCGATCATACAATATTAAAGCCAGATACTACCAGAGAAATGGTAAAAAAGGTTTGTGATGAAGCAAAAGAATATAATTTTGCATCTGTTTGTGTGAATCCATACTACGTAAGCTTTGTAAAGAGTCAATTAGAGGGCACTGATGTAAAAGTTACATCAGTAATAGGATTTCCATTAGGAAGCACTACAAAAGAAGTGAAGGCTTTTGAAGCACAGAATGCCGTAGAAAATGGTGCAGATGAACTGGATATGGTAATCAATGTAGGAGCATTGAAAAACAAAGAATACCATATAGTAAGAGAAGACATAGAAGCTGTTGTAAATGCAGCTAAAGATAAAGCTTTAGTTAAGGTAATTATTGAAACCTGTTTATTGACAGATGAAGAAAAGGATATGGCATGTAAACTGTCCCTAGAGGCTGGTGCTGATTATGTTAAAACTTCTACAGGCTTTAGCACTGGCGGAGCAACTGTAGAAGATGTAAAGCTAATGAGAAGTATAGTAGGTCCTAATATTGGAGTAAAGGCATCAGGAGGAATAAGAGATTCAAAAAAGGCTAGAGAAATGATAGAAGCAGGCGCTTCAAGAATAGGAGCAAGTTCTTCTGTAGAAATAGTTAAAGGCTTAGAAGTGACAGATCATAGCTATTAATTATATGGATCATTTTATTTTCCACGATTATAATAACAATAAATAATTATAGTAAAGCAATAGAGTAGCAGGCATAAATTGTACTAGCTACTCTATTTTTTATATCAAGTATTTTGATTATATTAGAAATACATTAGGGTTGAATGTAGTACATATATATAATATGATTGTGTTAGTATTATTAAATGGAGAGGATGATTTAATGAAAGTTCAATATCTTGGTCACTCAGTAGTTTTAATTGAGAGTAGGGGGATAAAGGCAATAATCGATCCATTTATTTCAGGAAATCCAAATTGTCCAGTGAATGTAGATGATTTAAAGGACATAACTCATGTCTTTGTAACCCATGGGCATGGAGATCACTTAGGAAATACTATGGAAATAGCTCAAAAATGGGGCGCTATGGTAATATGTAATTTCGAAATAGGTAACTATTTAACTAAGTTTGACTTAAATATACATACTATGCATATTGGTGGAAGGGTTAGCTTTGACTTTGGAAAGGTAAAGATGACACCTGCTTTACATGGTTCAGGAATATATGATGGAGAAGAATTTAAATGTGGCGGCAATCCCTGCGGTTTTTTAATTGAGATTGAAAATAAAAAAATATACCATGCAGGAGATACTGGCCTGACATTAGATATGAAGCTTTTAGAGGAAGAAAACATTGATCTTGCCTTTATTCCAATAGGAGGTAACTATACAATGGATATAGACGATGCAGTGAGGGCAGTAGATTTTATAAAGCCCAAAACTGTAGTTCCTATGCACTATGATACTTTTCCAGTAATAAAAGCTGATCCCTTTGAATTTGAAAAAAAAGTAAGGAAAGCAAAAGTTAAAGTATTATCATTTGGCGAGAGTATAGAATTATAAGAAAAATCCCTTTAGTAAAAAACTAAAGGGTTAAATTTTTTTCAATACTTTGACATAACTATAATGGGATATTGTATTGTATATATACATAAATTATTTTATAATCAAATCATACAATGTTGGTACTGTGTTTTTACTATTCATTTTTAAGAGGAGGAAATAAAGTGAAGATATTTTTAAGAAACAGTCTATTATTATTTCTAGCAATAATAATAGTCCTTAGCTTTTCTTCTAAGTCTAATGCTGAGGAGTCTTTAATCATACCAGAATGGAAAATGGAATCCATATTACTGGAAAATGGGGATTTATCAATAATAGAGGACATAACATTTGAGTTTAATGATAAGTTTAATGGCGTATTTAGAGAAATAGTACTAGATAAAACATCTGGAGTTCAAGATATTAAAGTAGCAGAGGTTAGAGAAAGTGGTGAATATCAATATAAAAGAGTTAAGGATGCGAAAAAAGGAGACCATGAGGTTTTTGTTGTAAAAGAGAGTACTGATGTGAATAAGATACAAATATTCTCACCTTCAAGAAATGAAGAAAAAACTTTTAGGATAAGCTATACAATCAAAAATGTTGCAATTAGACACAATGATATTGGAGAGTTATATTATAAATTTTTAGGTAAAGAAAATAAGACTCCTATAAATGACTTTATTGTAGAAATAAAACTTCCTCAAAATGATGTGAATGATGAAGTCAAAATATTTGCACATGGCCCTTTAGATGGGAAGATAACAAGAAAGACTAATAATATTGTCTATATGCAGGTAAAGGATGTTCCTAAAAACACATATATTGAAGGAAGAGTTCTTTTTCCAAAAGACTTTATCCCTTATTCTAATAATCTTGTAGACAAAAATAATTATAGAAACATATTAGATGAAGAAGCTTCTTTTCAAAAGCGAATAGAAGAAAAGCTAGTCTTAGATGCAGCAATAACTAGATCCCTAGGATATATTTCTCTTATTATATCTATAGTAGAAATTCTTATTTTTATTTTGATGTTGAATATATTTAGGCGAGAAAGAGATATTTATGAAACCATTAGTAATAATGTAATACCTGAGGATTGTACTCCTGCTGTAGCAGGGTATATTACAACTGCATTTATTGATTCAAATGCTATAATGGCTACAATACTTGACTTGTTTAGAAAGGGCTATATAAAAATTGATGATGGCGAAGAATATACAGAGAAGAGAAAAAAACTTAAAGATTTTACAATTACAAAGGTTAAAGAATATGATAATGCACTGCTAAGCCATGAGCAATTTTTTATGAGCTGGCTATTAGATGAAATTGGAGATGGAACATCTGTAAACACTAAGGATATTGAAAAATATAGCAATAAATATAGTTCAGAATTTCAAATGAGTTATTATAAGTGGCAGAAGAAGATTAAAGAAGATGCTATTAATAAAGGATATTTTGAAAAAGGAAGAAATAAATACGGAACATTTTTAGTGATTTTTTCTTCAATAACATTGCTGATAAGTATTGTAACCTTGATTTTTGAGAATTTGTTTGGGTTAGCTTTGCTTGCTACCTCTATATCATTGTTGATATATGGAATAACTTTATTTTTTAGAAAATCAGATTATGGATATAGTCAGTACCAGAAGTGGCTGGGGTTTAAAAAATACATGAATAACTCCAAAAACTATACTAAAATAAATGAATCTAGCGAGTATCCATTAGACATATCTCTAATATATGCACTAGGATTAGGTGTAGATAAAAAGGTGATTAAAAAGTTAAAATTTGATACATCAAATAGCAATGAGAACTATCTATACAGTAATGGTTGGCTATACTGGTATTTTATATTTGCACAGGATAGAAATAATACCTTCAGAAAAAGCATAGATAATTCCTTCGGTGGCGTATCTTCATCAACTGGCAGTGGAGGTGGATTCTCTGGCGGCGGAGGCGGCGGTGCTGGAGGAGGGGGAGCAGGAGGCTTCTAGTACCTAAAACAAAAGATACAGGAGGAATAACATGACAATATCAAGCTTTCTTAAGCTAGTTGAAATTCAAACTAAAGTAGCTAGTGTAATTCCATTTTTTCTTGGAACAGTATATACACTTTATAGATTTGACAATTTCAACCTGAAAAACTTTATAATAATGTTCATTTCATTAATTTCTGTAGATATGGGAACTACAGCTATAAATAATTATATGGACTATAGAAAGGCTGTCAAGAAGCATGGGTATAATTATGAAACGCATAATGCAATAGTGAATTATAGCTTGAAAGAATCTGTTGTAGTTGCTACTATAATACTACTGTTTTTACTAGCCATAGTATTTGGTATTTTACTATACATAAATACTAACTTCATTGTTTTAGCGCTAGGAGCTGTATCGTTTGCTGCATCAGTTTTATATTCCTATGGGCCAATACCTATATCTCATATGCCCTTGGGAGAAATATTTTCAGGGCTATTTATGGGCTTCATAATAGTGTTCATTTCTGTGTTCATACACATATATGATAGTAATATTATTTTTTATTCATTTGCAAATGAAGTATTGAGCCTTGGTCTAAATATAAAAGAAATAATATATGTTTTTTTGTTATGTATTCCAGCTATAGTAGGAATTGCGAATATAATGCTGGCTAATAATACCTGCGATATAGATGACGATATAGTAAATAAAAGATACACATTGCCAATTTTTATAGGAAAGGAAAGAGCTCTAAAGTTATTTAGAGCATTATATTATATCGCATATTTAGATATTGTTTTGCTGATTATACTAGGGATTATTCCAACTATATCTGCTATTTCACTGCTTACTTTTATACCAATAAATAAAAACATCAAATTATTTATTGAAAAGCAAACTAAAAAAGATACATTTATTTTGGCAGTTAAAAACTTTGTGATTTTAAATATTGTACAAGTCCTTACTATTGGTATAGGGGCTGTGATTAAGATTATCTTTTAATTCATAAGGAAGGGATATAAAAAAACTGTGAAATTATTGAGGCCACTGAAAAATTCCTTTTCTGTCATTCTGAGCGTCAGCGAAGAATCTTTTATGTATTGAAAACATAAGATTCTTCGATTGCGTCTCAGAATGACAAACAAAAAAACAGACTTTTTAAGTGACCATGAAATTATCACAAGTTTTTTTATGTATTTGATGCCTCAATTAAAAGCTCCTGCTCGTAAATATCTTTAGTTTTATATATAAATAGGCTTAGGAAAAATCTACAAACTAAATCCACACCCATAACAATCCATATTGCTTTAATATCAAGTTTAAAATAATAAGTCATTAGCAGTGCGAAAGGAATTCTAATACCCCAAATTCCAACACCAGCAACTATCATAGGAACCTTAGTAAAGCCCGCACCCCTTAGAGCACCATTTAGCACGCCTGAGATATTTTGAGGAATCTGTACTAATCCCATTATAATAAGGTATATGGAGCCTAGTTTAATTACCTCATAATCGTCAGTTAATAGTCCCATAACTCCTCTTGGAAGGAAAATCAAAATACTTGCACAGAAAACGGTAATAAGCAAAGTGCCTATTACAAGTTCTCTTAAATAAACTTTGCCCAACTCTTTGTCTTTAGAACCAATTGCCTGACCAACGAATGCCGTTGCAGCAATACCAAATCCTGCTGCAGGAGTAAAGGAAATTGATTCGGCTTGAAGTCCCAATTGGTATGCAGCCAATGCAGTCTCTCCAAAGGATAATATAATCTTAGTCAATATAATAGCGGCTAATTGCCAGAAAATAGATTCTAAGGCACTAGGCATTCCAACCTTATATACTGAAAATATTTCTTTAAAGTCAAGCTCAAAGAAGCTCTTGTTATACATAGAACCTAGAACACCATTTTTATCAAAGAGAACATATAATCCTATTAAAGCTGATACTATTTGAGCAATTACAGTTGCGATAGCAGCACCTTTAATTCCTAGAGCAGGAAAGCCTAAATTACCGAAAATAAGTACAAAGCCACAAGCTATATTTACTATGTTCATTATAAATGCTATTTTCATAGGAACCTTAGCATTGCCCATTCCCTGCAATACTCCAGTGACTACAAGAGATATAGCCATGAAAGGAAGTCCCCATGATACAATTTTCAAAAATAAAGTTGCATTTGTCATAAGCTCTATAGAAGGATTAAAAATGCTTAAGAGTGATGAAGCCTTCCAGAAAATAATTTGCTGAAAAATCAATACCAGTATAACTGTAGATAATAGAGTCTGCTGCACAACACTTTTGAGCTTTTTAATATTATTTGCTCCATAGGCTTGAGCCACAAAAACAGATGCACCAGTAGTAACTCCCTTGAACAATGCCCATACAATCTGAGTTATTCTTTGACTTATTCCCAATGCTCCAATAGCTATGGCATCAATTCTTCCTATCATGGCCATAGAAACAAATCCAGTTAACATTTGAAGGATGTTTTCTATAGTAATTGGTAAAATCATTGATAAGATTTTTTTTCTGATTTCTTTTGAATCAAATTTTTTTACGCTTTCCTCCATTTTCTTCTACTCCTCTACAATTCAATTAAGCTACAAATAATTATACAATAAAATCATTGAACAATCTGTTACTTTTCTGTTATAACTTTTGGCTTTAAATCCATATATTTCTTTAGTTGCTTTTTTAATTCATTAAGGTAAAATAATACATATACCATAACTTAAATGAAAGAGGGTAGATAAACTTGAGTAATGGATTAAAACCTAGAAAAGAAATAGAGGTATCATTGACATGGGACTTATCCCACATCTTTAAAACAGAAGAAGAATATGAAAAAGCAATGAAAGAAATTATTGAAGAATCTAAGATTATAGAAAGTACATACAAAGGAAAATTAAATGCTTCAGAGACTATTTTAAAATGTGTTGAGGAGTTTGAAAAAGTATGCATAAAAGGAATACTGACTGGTGATTATGCTTATCTAGCATTATCAGTAGATCAAACGAATTCAGATAGTCAAACGAGATTAACAAAGAATGATATGATGCTTTCAGAGGTCTTTAGCAGGCTTACCTTTATAGAAAGCGAACTAAAGGAAACAGATGATAAGATACTAGATGAAGCTATTAACAAGACGGAAAAATATAAAATATTTTTGGAGGATATAAAAAGAAGTAAACCCCATACTCTACATCCAGAGGTTGAAAAAGCTCTTGCTAGTTTATCGCCAGTACTAGGATTTCCAGGCAGCCTATACGAGCAAACCAAATCGACAGATATGGATTTCGGTAAGTTTGAAGCAAGGGGTGAAGAACATCCTCTTAGTTTTGTATTGTTTGAAAATAACTACCAAGTTGAAAGAGATACAGAAATAAGGAGGGCAGCATTTGATGCCTTTTCCAAGAAAATTAAAGAATACCAAAATACAATAGCTTCTGCATATCAAGCACAGGTTCAAAAAGAAAAAATCATGTCTACAATGAGAAAGCATAATTCTGTATTTGATTATTTGCTATTTGATCAGAAGGTTGATAGGGAGCTTTATGACAGACAAATAGATGTGATAATGGAAACGCTAGCACCTCATATGAGAAAATATGCAGAACTAATTAAAAGAGTATATAAGCTAGATGAAGTAACTTTTGCTGATCTTAAGGTATCCATAGATCCTGATTATGATCCACATGTAACTATAGAAGAATCAAAGAAATATATTGAAGGTGCCTTATCTGTTATGGGAGAAGATTACCTTAATTTAGTGATGAAGGCTTATGATGAAAGATGGGTAGATTTTGCTCAAAATATAGGTAAATCTACTGGTGGCTTTTGTGCAACTCCGTACAGCGTACATCCATATATACTTCTTTCATGGAATGGTCTCATGAGTGAGGTATTTACATTAGTTCATGAATTAGGTCATGCTGGGCATTTTATGTTGTCACAACAGTATAATAATCTATTCAATGAATCTCCATCACTTTATTTTATAGAAGCACCTTCAACTATAAATGAAATGCTTTTATGCAATTATCTTGTTAAGCAACAGGATGATCCTAGATTTAAGAGATGGGTTTTGTCTTCTATGATTAGCAATACATATTATCATAACTTTGTAACACATCTATTAGAGGCTGCTTATCAGAGAGAGGTATATAAAATAATAGACGATGGTGGAAGCGTATATGCACAAAAGCTTAGTGAAATTAAGAAAGGTGTATTAGAAAAATTCTGGGGAGACTCTGTAATTATCAATGAAGGAGCAGAGCTAACTTGGATGAGGCAGCCTCACTACTATATGGGACTTTATCCATATACTTATAGTGCAGGTCTTACAGTTGCAACTGAAGTGAGCCAAAGAATATTATCTGAAGGAGAGAAAGCAGTAGGGGACTGGAAAAATGTATTGAAGTCAGGAGGAACAAAGACACCTGTAGAGCTTGCTAAAATGGCTGGAGTAGATATAACTACTGATAAGCCATTGTTAGATACTATAGAGTATATAGGAAGCCTAATAGATCAAATTATAGCCCTTACAGATGAAATTGAGAGGGGATAATATATCCATTGTCACCATAGCTATTAACTTACATAAATTAGTAGTGATTAGAGTTTTTTAATTACAGACTATTATTATGAAAGTTAGGAAGGTGAAAATGTGGATTTTAGATATTTGCCTGTTATGATCCAAACTCACAGATATTATATTCCTACTACAGATATTCTTTACCCAATGGTATACGGACTTAGAAATCCAGTTGCACAGGAAAAGATAAATTTTGAAATTTATAGACTAATGCTAAAGATTGCCTCTGAATTAAGGCAGCCTGATCGAATAACCTATATTACTGGTTCATATGAACTGAAGGCTAATCAAAGGGATTTTCTTAGTCTTACATTAGGTCAATTAGGAAACTTTGGAGGAGCACATCCTATGACAATCATCAAGGCATTAAACATGGATGTATCGACAGGAAGAGTTTATGAACTAAAGGACTTATTCAAGCCAGGTAGTAACTATGTTAAGAGAATATCTGAAATAGTTGATGGGCAGATTAAAGAAAGGGATATTCCATTACTAGAAGAGTTTAAAGGAATCTGGCCAGATCAAGACTTTTATATAGTGGACAACAATCTTATAATATTTTTTCAATTATACGAAATCTCACCATACGTTGCAGGTTTTCCATATTTCTCAATACCTATTTATAAGCTACAGGATATTATCGTAGAAGATGGGATACTTAGCAGGATGATGGGTATATAATAAAACTACCAAGTATAATAGATTTTCTAAATAATAAATACTTAAAAGGACATTTGAATGACAGATTGTTGCTTCAATGTCCTTTTTTATTTCCTTTGAAAGTTAATATTATATGCTTTTAATTAAGCAATTAAAGGATAAGAAATAATATATAAAATCCCATTATATTGTTCCAGAAATTAATTTGTGGTATCGTATATACAAAAGTATTTTAATTAATCTGTTTATATTGAGCTATTCATTTCAGCAGTGATTTCAATAAGGCTTTATTATTATATTGTGTACATTTTTAGATATTAATAAGGAGGTTTGAATATGTTAAATTATGACTTTATATTAAAGGAAACTAGCGGTACTGATATTTCAATAAAAGATTTTAAAGGTAAAAATGTAGTATTATATTTTTATCCAAAGGATAGTACTTCGGGCTGCACTACAGAAGCACTAGAATTTATGGATTTATATGATGAATTTGAAAAACTAGATACTGTTATAATCGGAATAAGCAGAGACAGTTTAAATTCTCATGTCAAATTTAGAGATAAGCATGCTTTACCATTCTTACTTCTTAGTGATGAAGATGAAAAAGTTCATAACCTTTTTAATGTAATGAAGCTTAAAAAGATGTACGGAAAGGAATATATGGGAGTAGAAAGATCTACTTTTGTATTTAATAAGGATGGAGAGCTAGTAAAAGAGTTTAGAAATGTGAAAGCAAAGGGACATGCAGAAAAAGTACTAGAATTCTTAAAGACTGGGGAGTAGAACACCCTCAATATCTAATAATAAGGGGTGGCTTTTCGCCACCCTTTAACTTGATTTTCAAGTTTTGTGTTTTTTTAGCTCTTAGCTTCATCAACAGGGTATAATTTACTGAAGTTCATAGTGATACTTTTTTCTGAATGAATAAATTCTTTACTTAATACAGTAGATTTTGATTAAACATTAAACCTAAACACAACCACATCTCCATCTTGCATTACATATTCTTTTCCTTCAAGCCTCACTAATCCTTTTTCTCTTGCTTGGGGATAACCTCCACATGTGACTAAATCATTAAAGTTCACAACCTCAGCTCTTATAAATCCTTTTTCCATATCAGAATGAATTTTACCTGCCGCTTGTGGTGCTTTAGTGCCTATTTTAATCGTCCAAGCTCTAACTTCCTTAGGACCAGCAGTTAAGAAGCTCATAAGGCCTAAAAGCTTGTAGCTAGCTTTTATTAGCTTATCCAATCCAGATTGCTCAAGACCTAAATCATTTAAAAAGCTTAGCCTTTCCTCATCTTCTAGTTCTGAGACTTCAGCCTCGATTTGTGCAGATATAGTTATTACTTCAGAGTTTTCCTTTTTAGCATATTCTATTACCTGTTTTACATAATCATTTTCAGGATTAGAAAGTAGGTCTTCCTCAGATATATTTGCAACGTATAGAATTGGTTTATATGATAATAGATTTAAGTCCTTAACAAAAGCTTTCTCCTCATCTGTAAAATCAATTGCTCTTACGGAGCTGCCAGCTTCTATTGTTTCCTTAATAGTATTTAGTACATCAAGCTCTTTCTGTAGAGATTTATCAGCCTTAACGAGTTTTTCTGTTTTTTGAATTCTCCTATTTATTATCTCTAAATCTGAAAGCATAAGCTCAATATTTATGATTTCAATGTCGCCAATAGGGTCTATTCTTCCTTCAACGTGAGTTATATTTTCGTCTTCAAAGCATCTTACCACATGAACTATGGCTTCTACTTCCCTAATATGTGATAAAAATTTATTTCCTAATCCCTCACCATTGCTAGCTCCCTTAACTAAACCAGCAATATCAAAGAATTCAATAGCAGTAGGTACTTCTTTTTCTGAATTAAAGATGTCCACTAGTACCTTTAGTCTCTCATCTGGTACTGCTACAACACCAACATTTGGTTCTATAGTACAAAACGGATAGTTAGCTGATTCTGCACCAGCAGCTGTTATAGCATTAAAAAGGGTACTCTTACCTACATTAGGTAATCCTACAATTCCTAATTTCATTATTATCTTCCTTTCGATACTTTATGATAAGTAATTTCATGCACTAAGGTAAATTATACAACAATATTTTTACCACTTCAATTTAAATTAAGCTTTTTATTAATAAAAAAAATATTTTTTGGAAAACTAAAACTTAGGAGGTGTGAATAGTGAACAAAATATTTCGCATGCTGTATAGTATTTCTGTCATATTATTGATTGTTTTTATTGTATCAGGCTGTCAGGCTCCTAGAAAACCTGGACCTAATGTGGGTACAGAAAATAATAGAACTGATGAAGGACAGAAAACTCAACAAGAAAGAAAAGCTACAGAAATAAATCAAGAAGTAATAAAAGGTGAGGAAGCGGCAGATTCATTAGTAGGACTAACAGGAATTGATGATGCAACTGTAATATTTTGGGGAGATAAGGCTGTAGTGGCAGTTATAGTATCAGGAGAAAAAGAAGGTATATTATCTGAAGAATTGCGAGAAAAAATAATAAATACAGTAAAGGGCTTTAATCCAAATATTACTGAAGTAGACATTGCGACAGATAAAAAGACATTCGACAAATTAGATGACATCCAACAATCCATGATTAGAGGAGAGCAGATTAAAAACCTTGGTAAAGACATTGAGGGTGTATTAAATAAGATTAAAAATACAAAGTAAATTTTAAAAATCCAGTCTTTTGATTGGATTTCTTCATATATTGAAAATTTTTCAAATAATATAGTAGCATAATCTATTTTAGGTTTGGAGAATGAGGATATATGAAGAAGCTAATATTTTTTGATAAAAACTCAATATACATATTCCTATTTGTATTTTTTAGTGTGCTGTATCTAGTTTTTGAAGAACCGAAGGAAAGTATTTTTCTTATTCTTTCTGTCTGTGTCCTTATAATAATTATAAAAGATAGGGAGAAAATATTAAAGGAAACTCCTTTTTATTATTTAATATTTGTTTTTGTATTATCTTATTTAATTTCGATTCTCTTTATAAGTACTAGAGGTTATTCCATGAATTTATCGACTACAGGAAGAAGTAAGGAAGTTGAAGGAAAAGCAGTACTATTGGTATACGAGGGAGAACCTGAAATGTATTCCTTTCAAAAGATTATAACAAATATTAATAAAAATGGAACAATAAAAAGTAAGATGCTTTCACCCTTTGTCTTATACGAATATAAAAGATACTATCAGAGGTTAGGCAAAAGTGATTATAGGAAGAATACAATGGAGATAGGATCGGAGCTTCAGACCTTTTTATCTGAGGGCTTTAAAGTATATCTATCTTATATGTATGATACCACATACGTAGAGGAGGCTTTAATTAATATTGCCAATGATGGATATAAGGATGTAATAATTGTTCCAGTGTTCCTGACAGATGGTCAAAACCTAAGTATTTTAAAATCTAGAATTGAAAAAATGAAATTATTTAAACTAAATATAGAGGTGAAATATATAGAACCCTTATGGAATAGTGAGGCTATGGTAACCTCATACGAAAGTATTATTGAACAGCATATAAACAAGGATAACATAGGCAGTACTGGTATCATATTAGTTGGTGAAGGTCAAATAGGGTATGAGAAAGACAAGAATCTAAAAGCAGCAAGAGAAGATTCAATGTTTAGAAATAGAATTAAATCCAAATTATTGAACTACCTTAGTATAGATGAAAACAAGATTAAAGCTGGCTGGTTTAAATATATAGAGCCTGATTATGTGGATTCTTTGAATGCTCTACTAGATTACAGTATAGGCGAAATTATAATAATTTACACTAAACCATCTGTTACCAATATTGAAAACACTATTATCTCAAGAAGTATTGCTTCAAAAGTTGATATTCCAGAGGGTGTAAAGGTGATAATTATAGATGGTTTTTTACATGATCTGCTGTTTATTAATGAACTAAAGAATAGAATTGAATTTACAAATCTTCAGAAATGGGAATAGATAAAGGAGAATATGCAAATGGAATATAACAGAAGAGAAGTGGGAAAGTGTATAGGTGTTAATAGAATAAGTACTGACAAATTCAAGTCAAGTTTTATTAGCTTCAGTTTTATAAGACCTTTATCCAATGAAGAAGCTTCATTAAATGCTCTAGTGCCTTCAGTTCTAAAAAGGGGCACTATGAATTACAAAACTTCTATGGATATACAGAAAAAGCTTGAAGAACTTTATGGTGCAAATTTAAATCTAGATGTAAATAAGAAGGGTGAAAAGCACATTATAAGATTTTCTATAGAAGGTCCAGATGCTGAACTTACAGGGGCAGGTGACTATAATACTAAGCTTTTCGATATACTTTTAGATATTATATATAACCCTTTACTAGAGGATGGAGTTTTTGTAGAGAAGTATATAACTCAGGAGAAAGAAAATCTAATAAAGAGAATTGAAGGACGAATTAATGACAAGAAACAGTATGCTTTTGATAGAGCTATAGAGGAAATGTGTAAGGGTGAGAAATTTAGTGTTTATAAATTTGGAGATATTGATAATGTAAAGAAGATAGATAATAAGAGTTTGTATGACCATTATAAAAATATGTTAGAAACTAGTCCTATAGAAATAACGATTGTTGGGAAATCATTAGACTTAGATATTGAAAAAATATTGAGCAGTAAAGTTAATTTAAATAGAAAAGATATTATTGATATTCCACGAGAAAGCCTATCAAACAAAAAATTAAGTGGGAAAAGTGTTATATTTGAAAAAATGGATGTTAGCCAAGGCAAATTAATACTAGGCTATAGAATAAATATACCCTATGACGATAAATTATTCGATGCTTTTATAGTGGCCAGTGAAATACTTGGAGGTGGGCCAAATTCTAAACTTTTTTTATATGTTAGAGAAAAAGAAAGTTTAGCCTATTATGTGTATTCTCAAGTGCTTAAATATAAGTCTATTATGTTGATATCCTCGGGTATTGAAAGTAAAAATTTCGAAAAAACAAAAGAAATAATTAAGAGTCAGGTAGAAGAAATGATTAAAGGTAATTTTACTGAAGAGGATATAAAAGATGCTAAAAACTCAATAACTACGTCAATAAAGGAATTACAGGATAATAATTATTCTATAGCTGAGTATTATTTAAGTAACGCTATCTCAAAGGAGGATAAATCCTTTGATGATTATGTAAAAAGTATTCAAAGTGTTACAAGAGAAGAGATTATTAAATCCTGCGAACTAAAGCTAGATACTATTTATTTCCTAACTAATGAAGATGAGGGGTGACATATATTGAAGATTAACTCTATAAAGAGCAAAAAACTCAATGAAGAGGTTCTTAATGTGGAGCTAAGCAATGGATTAAAGGTTTTTTATATGCCTAAGAAAAACTATGTCAAGAAATATGCCATATATTCAACTAATTATGGTTCAATTGATAATATATTTATTCCTATTGGAGATGAGAAAGAAATAGTAGTTCCAGAGGGTATAGCACATTTTCTAGAGCATAAGCTGTTTGAAGAGCCAGATATAAACATATTTGACGAATTTGCCAAATTAGGCTCATATGTAAATGCATTCACAAGCAATAATCAAACCGCATATCTTTTTTCATGTGTGGACGATTTTGAAAAGAATTTAGAATTGCTAGTTGGTTTTGTTCAAGAGCCTTATTTTACAGATGATAATGTGGAAAAAGAAAAGGGTATTATACAGCAAGAAATTATAATGTATAATGATTCACCTGATTGGAAGGTATATTCGAATTGTCTTACTGGAATGTATGCTAAGCATCCAGTAAGAATTGATATTGCAGGTACAGTTGAAAGTATAAAGAGCATAAATAAGGAGCTATTATATAAATGCTACAATACATTTTATAATCCAAGTAATATGCTTATATTTATGATAGGAGACATTGATTTTAAAAAAGCATTAGCTATAATTGAGAAAAAGCAAAGGAAAACAGAGAAGCTAGAGAAGGGAATATCTCGAATAAAGATTGAGGAGCCCGAGTCTATTAATGAAAAGCTTATTGAGGAAAATTCAAGTGTCTCTATACCTTTATTCAATATAGGATTTAAAGATTTAGATGTAGGCTATGATGGTCATAAGTTAGTGCACAAGGAAATTTGCACTAATATTTTACTCGAAGTGCTATATGGAAATAGTTCAGATTTTTTTTGGCGGCTTTATGAAGAAGGATTAATAAACGATAGCTTTGGATTTCAGTATTTAGGCTATAGAGATTATGGGTATGCAATTTTGGCAGGTGAATCAAATAATCCTAGAGAGGTCCATAAAAGAATACTACAAAATGCAGAGAGTGCAATGAAAAAAGGTATATCAGAAAGTGAATTTGATAGAATTAAGAGGAAATTAATTGGTTATTACATTGTGGAATTAAATTCTATTGAAAATATGGCAACAAGTTTTATAAATTATTCTTATAAAAACTACTCTTTACTTAATTATTTAGAAACATTAGAAAGCATAACTATTCAGAACTTAGAAGAAAGATGTAAAAACTTTCTTAATGAAAATAGTTGCTGCTTATCTATTGTCAATCCTAAGTAGTTTATTGACTTTATAATAAAATAAAAATATAATTAAAGCTACTAGAAGGAATGGTGGCTTTAATATATTACGAAAGGGGAGGGTTTAATGGATCCAATTGCATTTGAAATATTGGGAGTGCCAGTTAGATGGTATGGAATTATTATTTCTTTTGGATTATTAATGGCGACACTAGTTGCCATGAGAGAAGCTAAAAGAGTTGGCATAAAAGAAGAGGATATTTTAGATTTATTATTAGTTGCTGTACCTGCTGCTATTATAGGGGCTAGGATTTACTATGTTGTATTTAACTGGGATTACTATAAAGGCGATTTTATGAGAATCATTAATACTAGAGAAGGTGGCTTGGCAATACATGGTGCTCTAATAGCTTCAATAATTGTTGGCATAGTATTTTGCAAGGTAAAGAAAATTAAGTTTTGGAAGCTTGCAGATTTGACTGGACCAAGTATTATTCTAGGGCAGGCCATAGGAAGATGGGGAAATTATGCAAATGGTGAAGCTCATGGTGGACCTACTGATTTACCTTGGGGAATTATCGTAGGGGGGCAAAAAGTACACCCGACCTTTTTATATGAATCATTATGGGATTTTGGAGTTTTCCTGTTTTTATTATGGTATAGAAAAAGAAAAAAAGCAGATGGAGAAGTTTTTCTATTATATCTTGCACTTTATTCTGTAGGGAGATTTTTCATTGAAGGATTGAGAACAGACAGCCTAATGTATGGTACAATTAGAGTTGCACAATTGATTAGCGTAATAACTATAGTTATTAGTATTGTAATCATTGTAATCCTTAGAAAAAGAAGTTTGTCAAATAATGATGAAATATGTGAATAAATAGCCACTTTTTTGTATTAAAATAAACTAGAAAACATATCAAATTGAAGAAAAAGAGAGAGAACTGATGTCAAAAATAGATAATATAGGTAGATTAGTCTAGAATGGAATTGACAATATCAAGAAAATTGTAATAAAATGACCTCACCAACTATAAAAGGGTGACGGAGAAATGAAGATTATTGACGAAATTACAAATATGAGGGACAAGCTTAATAAATCAATCATGGAAGACAGAGACTATGAACAAATATATAGATTGAGTACACAGTTAGACGATCTTATTGTTTTATTCTATCAAACAGAAACCAATGAACGAAAAAAGATTAAGGTTTCTTAATTTTTTATTTTAAATAACTAAAAATCAATATTTTTACTTTTCAGCTATCAATATGGTAGCTGATTTTATTTTTTTGTTGAAAAATGCTGTTTTTTGGTGCCAAAGACCTATAAAAAAAATAATAAATTTCTATAAATCTAGCAGGATTTTATGAAGCAATATAGAAATACTATTATAAAGTGGTGCAAAGTGGTACAAAGTGGGGGAGACTCCCTAAATGAGGTGTAGTATATGTTCATTGGTGAATATCAACATTCATTAGATAGTAAGGGACGCTTGATAGTTCCTTCAAAATTTAGAGATGACCTTGGTGATATCTTTATTATTACTAAGGGACTGGATAATTGCCTTTTTGTTTATCCTAAAAGTGAATGGAAGATATTAGAGGAAAAATTAAAGCTTTTACCACTTACTCGTAAGGATGCAAGAGCCTTTGTGAGGTTTTTCTTTTCTGGGGCGACTGAATGTGAATTAGATAAGCAAGGGAGAATTCTCATTCCTGGAAACCTAAGAGAGCATTGTAAAATAGATAAGGAAGCAGTAATAATAGGAGTTTCTAATCGAGTTGAGATATGGAGTAAGGAAGAATGGGATTTATATAATGATGATGAAAACCTTAGTTATGAATCAATAGCTGAAAAAATGGCTGAGCTTGGTATCTAAGTCATATATGTAACCTAAATAGCAAATAATAGACTTAAAAAATATGAGGTGATGATATGGACTTTGAGCACATATCGGTATTATTACAGGAATCGATAGAAGGACTTAATATCAAGAAGGATGGAATATATGTTGATGGCACTCTTGGGGGTGCAGGTCATTCGAAGGAAATAGTGAAGAGACTAGAAACTGGGAGACTGATTGGCATAGACCAAGATATTAATGCTATAGAGAAGGCTACCGAGGTTCTTAAAGATTATAAGGATAAAGTAACAATAGTACACAGCAATTTTAAAAACTTGGATGTCATAGTCAGAGAGCAGAATATATCAGGAATAGATGGGGTACTTTTGGATTTAGGAGTTTCATCTCACCAATTAGACGAAGGGGAGAGAGGTTTCTCATATAACAAGGATTCATTTCTTGATATGCGAATGGACACATCTCAGGATTTAAGCGGATGGGATGTTGTAAATAAATATTCGAAAAAAGAGCTGGAAAGAATCATAAAAGAGTATGGTGAAGAAAGGTGGGCGGCTAGGATAGCTGAATTTATTGAGACAGAAAGAAAAAACAAGGCTATAGATACTACTGGCGAGCTAGTAGACATTATAAAGAAGGCTATTCCCAGTGGAGCTAGAAAAGATGGGCCACATCCTGCTAAAAGAACATTCCAAGCCGTACGTATAGAAGTAAATAAAGAGCTTGAGATACTTAAGGATTCAATTATTAATGCTGTGAAGGTACTAAATACTGGGGGAAGAATCTGCATAATTACATTTCATTCTCTAGAAGACAGGATTGTGAAAGAGACATTTAAGGAGTTAAGCCTTGAATGTATTTGTCCTCCAGGAATGCCTATATGCACATGTAACAAGAAAAAAGAGCTAAATATTATTACTAGAAAACCTACTTTGCCATCAGAAAATGAAATTGAAATTAATCCAAGGTCAAGAAGTGCAAAGCTAAGGATTGGAGAAAAAGTTTAATGTTCTAAACGTTAAAAGGAGTGAATAAACTTGTTAGTAGCAAAAAGAGAAGTATATTCATATGTCGAGGACAATAATGTAGTAGCAGATGAGAAAGTTAAACAGATTAAAAAAAGCAACTCTTCATTTAAAGTCAAAATCTTTGGTTTAGCATTACTAGCCCTAGTTATTTGCTTAGGAGTTTTATTTAGATATGCTCAAATAACTCAGATAAAAATGGAGGTTTCAAAGCTGGATAAGGAAATAATAGAGCTAAAAAAGCATAAGGTAGATATTTCCTTGGAGTTAGAAAGAATTAAGGAATCTGGATGGATTGAAAAAGAAGCTGAGAGCAGATTAGGAATGGTGTATCCCACAGATGAACAAACAGTGTACATAGCTGTTAATGATAATGCTATATACAGTATAGCTAGCAATAGTGCGGAAGAAGTCAACGAAAAAGAAGGATTAGATTTTTTGAAATTGTTTAGTAATTTAGTTGGTAAAATATCTAATAAGTTTTAGGAGGTCAGGTTTGTGTCGCTACCCACTTTATCAACGAAAAGAAGGCTGATTGTTACCTTACTGCTTGTATCTGCATTAGTCTTCGCTTTGATTGTAAGATTGGGAATCATACAGATTGTTCAAGGTGAAGGACTTAAAAAACAAGCATTGGAACAATGGACTAGGGGAATTCCAGTAAAAGCTGAAAGAGGATTTATACTTGATAGAAATGGTAAGAAACTTGCAATAAGCATTAGCAGAGATACTGTGTGGTGTAGACCTATTGATATTAAGGATCCTGAGAAAGATGCTAAAAAAGTTGCTGAAATATTACAGCTTAATGAAGAAGAAGTATATAAAAAGATTACCAGTAAGCAGAGCTTAGTAAAGATAAAGCAGTGGATAGAGAAGGAAGAAAGTGAAGCTTTAAGAAAAGCTAATATAAAAGGTATAGAAATAGCTGAAGATAATAAGCGATATTATCCTTTTGGAAGCTTTGCAGCACATATAATAGGTCATAATAATGTAGACCAAGTAGGTCAGTATGGAATTGAGGCAGCATTTAACAAGTTTTTAACTGGAACAGCAGGAAAGTGGGTTAAAACTACAGATGCCGCAGGAAGACAGCTTCCCTATGATAATGAGAAACTCTACGAAGCGAAAAATGGTTTGAATGTTGTTTTAGCTATGGATGAGACTATACAACATTTTGCTGAAAAGGCAGCATTAGAGGTATTAGTTAAAAACAAAGCAAAAAATGTTTCGATCATAGTAATGGAGCCTAAGACAGGAGATTTATTGGCTATGGCTAACAAGCCGGACTATGATCCAAATAAACCCACAATACCTGTTAACGAAGATGAAGCTAAGTCTTGGGAGGGTTTATCACAGGAGGAAATTCAGAAAAAATGGTATGATATGTGGAGAAACTTTGCTGTTAACGACGTATATGAACCTGGGTCAACTTTTAAAATAATAACAGCTGCAGCAGGTCTCGAGGAAAATGTTGTAACTCCAAGTAGTCAATTTTATTGTAGTGGATATGTTAGACAAATAAAAAGCGGAAAACCTATTAAATGCTGGAGATATTATAATCCTCATGGTAGCCAAACATTTGTAGAAGGTGTACAAAATTCATGTAACGTAGTCTTTGTAGAGGTTGGTCTTAGATTAGGTGCAGAAAAAATGTACGAATACTTAAGAGCCTTTGGATTTGGCGAATTAACAGGAGTGCCATTCTCTGGGGAATCGCCAGGAATAATACCTAGCGGTCCTAAGGCAATAAAGGATGTAAATTTGGCTACTATCTCTTTTGGGCAGGGAGTTGCAGTTACTCCTATCCAGCTTGCTACAGCTATATCTGCTGTAGCAAATGGAGGAAATCTAATGATTCCTAGAGTAGTAAAGGAACTAGTAGATGAAGAGGGGAATGTTATACATAAATATGAGCCAGAAATTAAAAGAAAGGTTATTTCTGAAGAAACTTCAAAAACACTTATGAAAATATTGGAAAGCGTAGTTTCAGATGGAACAGGAAAAAGTGCTTATGTACCAGGATATCGAATAGCAGGGAAAACTGGAACTGCACAAAAAGTTGTTGATGGGCGTTATGCAGACGGTAAATATGTAGCTTCCTTTGCAGCAATAGCTCCTGCAAATGATCCTAGAATAGTTGTAATTGTAATTGTAGATGAGCCTAGCAATGGAGGATACTATGGTGGACAAATTGCTGCACCAGTTGCAGGTGAAGTAGTTAAGGATGTTTTGAATTATCTTGATGTAGAACCTCAATTTAATAAAGAAGAACAAGAGAGCAATGAAAAGGAAAATGTAACAGTTCCAGAAGTAAGAAATAAAAACATAAAAGATGCTAGTAAAATAGTTTTGTCACTAGGATTGAAGTACAATACTGATGCTTATTTTATAGAAGAAGGCTCCGTTGTTTTAGATCAGTTTCCTTCGCCAGGAACAGTTGTTAAGAGAGGATCTAGCATCGATTTATATATAGAATCAAAAAGACAGGACACTGAAAAAATAATAGTGCCAGATTTGACAGGAACTACTCGTGAACAAGCAATTGAGGTTTTAAACCAATTAAATCTTAGATTTGAATTCTCTGGGTCAGGAGTAGTTGTTGGGCAGATGCCGAAAGCAGGAACAGAAGTGGATTTAAATTCTCTAGTAAATGTAAGATTTGACAACGTTAATTAAAATTGACTTATGAGGCAACTTCAAGCAAAATGTTTGAAAGTTGCCTTTTAAGTAGACTATATTCATTTATAAATTTATGGTATTATCATATAGAGTGCAAACTCTTATTCTGTGAGGTGGAGTAAATGAAGTTAAGTAAAATTACTTTCGACCTAGATATGGAAGTGGTAAATGGACATACAGACGTTGATATTACTGGAGTTGCTTATGATTCGAGAAAGGTTGAAAAAGGCAATGCTTTTATTGCTATTAAGGGATTTAAATTTGATGGTCATGATTTTATAAATGAGGCCATAAAAAAGGGAGCAGGAGTTATTATTGTTCAAAGAGATGTGGCACTTAACTCAGAAATAACTTTAATTAGGGTAAAAGATTCTAGGCAAGCTTTAGCTAAAATATCTTCTGAATTCTATAATAATCCTTCTAATAAATTTAATCTAATAGGTGTAACAGGGACAAATGGAAAGACAAGCACGACTTACATTATAGATTCAATATTTAGAGTGAGTGGGAAAAAGACTGGAATAATAGGAACTATGGGTAGTAAAGTAAATGGAAGGAATATAGAGACCAAAAATACAACCCCTGAGTCCTTAGAGCTTCAGCAATTATTTGACGAGATGTTAAAATATAATGTTGAGAATTGCATTATGGAGGTATCATCCCATTCTCTGGAATTAAATAGAGTTGCTTATAGTAATTTTGATGTGGGAATTTTTACCAATATCACTGTAGACCACTTAGATTATCATAAAACCTTTGAAAATTATTATAATGCAAAGAAGAAACTATTTTACATGACGAGTAAATATAATATTATAAATATTGATGACGAATATGGTAGAAGGCTTATTGATGAATTATCTAAAGTTAACACGCCATTATTAACATATGGAATAGAATCTAAGGGAGATATTTATGCAACAGATTTGCAGCTTAAAGCTACAGGTGTTAGCTTTAAATTACATACTCCTAAGGGGAGTGCTGATATAAATATGAATATCCCAGGTGTATTTACTGTATATAATAGCCTAGCAGCTGCCTCATGTGCCTTTGCATATGGCATAAGCATTGAACATATTAAAGAAGGCTTAGAGCAAGTAAAGGGAGTAAAAGGAAGATTTGAAGTGATTCCAACTAATAAGGACTTTACAGTTATCGTTGATTTTGCACATACTGCTGATGCCCTTGATAAAGTACTATCTGTTATTGAAGAATTTGCAGAAGGAAGAAAAATTATAGTCTTTGGAGCTGGAGGAGATAGAGATAAATCTAAAAGAGCTCCCATGGGAGAGGTAGCAGGAAAACATTGTGATTTATGCATTGTAACTTCAGATAACCCAAGAACAGAAGAGCCAAAAAAAATTATTGATGATATTATAGAAGGCATAAAAAATGTCAAAGGTAATTATATAGCTATTGTTGATAGAAAAGAAGCAATAGAATATGCTATTAAGAACAGCCGACCAAAAGATATAATATTATTAGCCGGTAAAGGTCATGAGACATATACCATTATTGGTGAAGAGGTATTGACTTTTGATGAAAGTAAAATTGTTAAAGAAGCGCTAAAATCAATCTAGAAAACTTAAAGATGAAAGAATTTAATCTGCATTTGGAGGAGAAGTAATATGTCAAACTATAAAGATATTATAAGAGTAATAGTTATATCATTTACTATAACTTTGCTTTTAGGTCCTATTTTAATTCCTATACTAAAAAGATTGAAGGTAGGACAAAGTGTTAGAGAGGAAGGACCAAAAACACATTATAAAAAAAGTGGCACACCTACTATGGGTGGTATTATAATAATTGCTGCACTATTAATTACTACAATATCGTCTGGACTGCTTAATAGAGATATGATTGTGCTGCTATTAGCAACCATTGGTTTTGGACTTATTGGTTTTATAGATGATTTCATAAAAGTAGTACTTAAAAGATCCTTGGGATTAAGAGCGTATCAAAAGCTTTTAGGACAAATTGTTCTAGCAGTGATTTTAGCAATATATCAATCAAATAATTCAGTTTTAGGAACTAAAATTATTGTACCTTTTTTGGATAATACCTACCTAGACTTAGGTATGCTATATGTTCCATTTATTGTAGTAGTAGTACTCGGTACTGTAAATGGTGCTAACTTTACAGATGGACTTGACGGATTGGCGTCAGGAGTAACTTTAATTATATTATCCTCTTTTAGTTTGATTTCACTTAAGGCTGGTATGGATAGTATAGCTATTTTTTCTGCTGCTTTAGCAGGAGCTTGTCTTGGCTTTTTAAGGCATAATTCGTACCCAGCAAAAGTTTTTATGGGTGACACAGGTTCTTTAGCTTTAGGAGGAGCAGTTTCAGCTATAGCAGTACTGCTTAACTTGTCCTTGATAATTCCTATAGTAGGAGGTATTTACCTAGCTGAGATTGTTTCAGTGATGATACAAGTAACCTCTTTTAAGCTTACAGGAAAGAGAGTTTTCTTAATGGCACCAATTCATCATCACTTTGAACAAAAAGGCTGGAAGGAGACAAAGGTAGTAGTAGTATTTTGGATAGTCACAGTTATTCTATGTTTAATAGGTATTTATAGTTTAAGTTAATCTAATAGGAGCAGGTGAATAAAATGAAATTAAAAGATAAAAATGTATTAATATTAGGTTTAGCTATTAGTGGAGTGTCTACAGCTAAAGCTTTAAATAAACTGGGTTCAAAGATAACAGTAACTGATATGAAGTCAGAAGAAGAGCTTAAAGAGCATTTGGTTGAATTAAAGGATATAGATATAGATTATGTATTGGGCAGCAATAACGTAGATTTAGGGAATATTGACTTAATAGTAAAAAGCCCAGGTATTCCTTTAGAAGCACCAATTATGAAAGAAGCTCTGGAAAAAGGAATTGAAGTAGTTACAGACATAGAACTAGCATATAGAATTTCTAAAAATAAGTTTATCGCTATAACTGGTACTAATGGAAAAACTACTACAACAGCCCTAACGGGAGAGTTGATTAAAAAAGCAGGCTTAAAATGCCATGTTACAGGAAATATTGGAGTAGGAATATTGTGGGAAGCAGTAAATACAGATGAGAATGATATTTTTGTCATTGAGGCAAGTAGTTTTCAGCTAGAAAGCACTAAACATTTTAAGCCTAGCATAAGTGTAATTACAAATATTACTCCTGATCATTTGAATTGGCATAAAACCTTTGATAATTATATTAATGCGAAGAAAAAAGTTCTTATGAATCAAGAAAAAGGCGATTATACTATTTTAAATTATGACGATTTATTGCTTAGAGAAATAGGAAAGAAAATAAATTCGAATTTAATATATTTTAGTGCAGGAAATAAGCTAGATAGAGGAGTTTATGTTGACGATTGTAAAATTATTATAAATGACGGACTAAAATCTATTAATGTAATGGATTATCGTGACATAAGGATACCTGGTAAACATAATATAGAGAATGCCTTAGCCGTAGTTGCGATTGGATGGGCAATGGGAATTGAGGCTGAGATAATAGCAAGTACACTTAAGGAGTTTGAAGGGGTAGAACATAGAATAGAGTTTGTAGGTAGCATATCTGGTGTAAGTTTTTATAATGATTCAAAGGGAACAAATCCAGATGCTTCAATTAAGGCTATTGAAGCTATTAACAAGCCAATAATATTGATAGCAGGCGGTATTGATAAGGGAGGCAGTTTTGAAGAATTTATAGATAGTTTTGATAATAAGGTAAAGGCTTTAATTCTATTAGGAGAAACTAGAGAAAAAATAAAAGATACTGCAATAAGTAAGGGTTTTAATAATATATATATAGTAAATAGTATTAAAGAAGCAGTTAAAAAAAGCTTTGAATTATCGGAGTCCAATGACAATGTGTTACTTTCTCCTGCATGTGCAAGCTGGGATATGTTTAAAAGCTACGAAGAAAGGGGAAGGATGTTCAAGCAAGCTGTAAAGAATTTAAGGGAGGATTAAGAATGGCTAAAAAAAGAGCCAGTGACTTTACCTTGATGATTGCTGTAATCTTACTTGTCTGTATTGGGATAATAATGGTCTTTAGCTCTAGTTGGCCAGATGCCTTGTACAGCAAGAAAGATGGCTACCATTTTTTAAAAAAACAACTTGTAGCCAGTGCTATAGGACTAGTAGCCATGATATTCTTCATGAACTTTAACTATTGGAACCTTGATAAATTGGCTAGGTTAATATTTACTGCATCAATAGTCTTAGGATTATTAATATATACGCCACTTGGAATGGAGGCCAATGGAGCTAGAAGATGGATTAATTTAGGTTTTACTACATTCATGCCGTCAGATGCTATTAAATTGGGATCAATTATTTATTTATCATCTTTTTTAGCTAAAAGAAAAGACAGTATAAAGAAGTTTACCAAAGGATTTATCCCGTCCATGGTAATAATAGGGATTGCCTGTGGACTCATAATTTTGCAGAAGGATTTAAGTACTAGTGCTACACTAGGCTTAACTTTGTTTATTCTCCTATTTGTTTCAGGAGTAAATATATTTCATCTCTCTTTTCTGGCCATACTTGGAGGGGCAGCAGGTTTTTTAGCAATATTAGGTGAAGAATTTAGACGAAAGAGAATCTTGGCCTTTCTGGACCCCTTTGCTCCAGAGGTAAGAGATAATGTTGGATATCAAGCAGTCCAATCTCTTTATGCTTTAGGTTCAGGTGGATTGTTTGGACTAGGCCTAGGCAAAAGCAGGCAAAAGTTTTTTTACATTCCAGAGCCCTATAATGATTTTATATTCGCAATCATTGGTGAAGAGCTTGGATTTTTAGGATGTGTGACTGTTATGCTACTAATTCTTCTCATAATATGGAGAGGTTTAAGAATTGCTTTAGGTACAAAGGATTTATTTGGATGTTATCTTGCAACAGGGATAGTTTCGCTTATTACTGTCCAGTCCTTGATCCATATAGCAGTTGTAACATCCTCAATGCCTACTACAGGAATTACATTGCCCTTCATAAGCTTTGGAGGAACATCACTAATGATGTATATGGCAGCTGCTGGTATTTTATTAAACATATCAAGACATTCGGAATTAGATAGGAGCTGAAAGCATGAAAGTGTTGATTACAGGTGGAGGTACAGGGGGACATATCTACCCTGCTTTAGCCATTGCTAGAAAAATTAAAATGGAATATAAGAACGCAGATATATTATATGTAGGAACAGAAAAAGGGCTAGAAGCAGAATTAATTCCAAAGGAAGGGCTTAGATTTAAGACTATTAGGGTAATGGGCTTTAGCAGGAAGCTTTCAAAGAATACCTTTAAATCTATTAAGGAGCTATTTTTAGGTTTAAGTGACGCTAAAAAAGTAATAAATGATTTCAAGCCCGATATCGTAATAGGCACAGGTGGGTACGTATGTGGACCTCTTGTTTTAACTGCTGCATTAAAGAAAATACCTACAATGATTCATGAACAAAATGCTTTTCCTGGGGTTACCAATAGAATACTTTCTAGATTTGTAGACAGAATAGCAGGCAGCTTTGAGGAGTCTAGAAAGTATTTTAAGGACACTAATAAATTGGTAATTACAGGCAATCCTATACGTCAAGATATTGTTGGATTTGATAAACAAGTTGCTTACGAGGACCTAAATATTGATAAAAATAAACCCTTCGTATTATCCTTTGGTGGAAGTGGCGGCCAGAAGAAATTAAATGATGCTATGCTTGAGGTTATTGTTAAGAATAGTAATAATCAAAATATGCAAATAATTCATGTAACAGGTAAGAGATTATATGAAAGCTTTATGAAAGAGTTGAAACAAAAAGGCGTAGATGAGTTAATAGATAATATTAGAGTATATCCATATTTTTTTGAGGTACCAAAAGCATTGTCTATAGCCGATGTAGCTTTGACTAGTGGTGGAGCAATTGCCATTGCAGAAATAACAGCAGTAGGCATTCCAAGTATACTTATACCAAAGGCTTATACTACAGAAAATCATCAGGAGTATAATGCAAGGGCTCTAGAAAAAAATGGAGCCAGTATAGTTATACTGGAAAAAGACTTGAATGGAGAACTACTAAACAAAGAGATCAACAATCTACTGTCTGATAAAAGAAAATTAAGGGATATGGCAATTAAAAGTAGAAAAATGGGTATCATTAATGCAGATGATAGAATACTTAATATAGTAAGAGAATTAATTTCATAGATGTTTTGTAACTGTAACACCTTTTATGAATATGCATAAGATAGATATATACTGTTTTTTACATACAGTTTGGAGCATATTCTGGAGGTGTAAGAATGAGTAAGTATATCATAGAAGGTGGCAAAAGGCTAGTTGGAGAAGTTCCTGTAATAGGAGCTAAGAACGCAGTGCTACCAATATTAGCAGCAACTGTAATAAATAATAATACAAGTACGATTTTTAATACTCCAAATCTAAGAGATGTAGAGATTATGGAACAAATTTTAATTTCTATAGGATGCAAGGTTAATAGAGTAGACAATGTTATTTTTGTAGACTCAAGAAATATTTCTAAGATTAAGATACCAGAAGAGCTTGTTAGGGAAATGCGTTCTTCGATTATATTAATGGGAGCAATGTTGACTCGATGTGGTGAAGTAGAAGTGAGCTATCCTGGTGGATGTGAGATTGGACCTAGACCTATTGATCTTCATTTAAAAGCACTTAGACAACTAGGGGCTACAATCGAAGAATCTCATGGTTTTCTGTATTGTAAAGCTGAAAAATTAAAGGGTTGTGATATACAGCTAGATTTTCCAAGTGTAGGTGCTACAGAAAATATTATGTTAGCAGCTGTAAAAGCTGAAGGTACTACAATAATTAGAAATGCTGCCCGTGAGCCAGAGATAATAGATCTTCAGAACTTTCTCAACGGAATAGGAGCCAAGATACATGGGGCAGGCACAAGTGTAATAAGAATAGATGGCGTAGATAGCTTTACTAGCGTAGAGCATACGATAATACCAGATAGAATTGTTGCTGGAACCTATATGGTTGCTTCTGCAATCACAGGAGGAGAAGTTATACTGAAAAATATAGAGGTAGAGCATATTCAATCTATTATAGCAAAGCTAAAGGAAACAGGATGTATGATATATAATAATTGTACTACTTTAAAAATAATTGGACCTAAAAAGGTCAATGCTATTGAAACAGTTCAGACTTTACCTTATCCTGGCTTTCCTACAGATATGCAGGCACAAATGATTGCTTTACTCAGTATTGCTAATGGAACAAGCATTGTTACAGAAACAATTTTTGAAAATAGATTTAAGCATGTAGAAGAGCTTGTTAGAATGGGTGCCAATATAAAGATAGCAGGAAAGGTTGCTATAATTAAAGGAGTAAAAGAACTTACAGGTGCAAAGGTTACATCTAAGGATTTAAGAGGAGGAGCCGCTCTTGTTTTAGCTGCATTGGCAGCTAATGGAACATCAGTTATAGAAGATACTTTCCATATTGAAAGAGGCTATGATGGTTTAGAAAAAGCTCTTCTTGCTTTAAATGCAGACATTAAGAAGACTTAGGCAGCTTATGCTGCTTAAAGCCTGAAGGACAAGCCTTGACGGAGGAAGATGATGAGTAAAGTAGATAGAAAAATTAAAAGGAAAAAGAACAGACTTATATTTATTATAATTTTATTACTAACCTCGACCTTTTTTATTCTTTATACTAAGACAAGCTTTTTTCATATTTCTAGTATAGAGGTTTTTGGAAATGAAAAAATTACCGATGATAAATTGATACTTGCATCAGGTATAATAATAGATGAGAATATTTTTAAGATTAATCTGAAGATGGCAAAGGAAAACATATTATTGCATCCTTACGTAAAAAATGTTAAAGTACAGAGAAAGTTACCAAATAAAATATTTATTAATATAGAAGAGAGAAAAGAAGTAGCTATTATTAATTACATTAATTCATATGTATATATTGATGAAGAAGGAACTATTTTAAATATGCTTTCTGAAAAAAAGGATGAGCATATTGTTGAAATAAGTGGATTAGAAATAAGCAATCCAGTAATAGGGCAAAAAATAGTCTTTAGCAATGAAGAAATACAAGAGAAAATATTGGAATTTATCAACGATATCATAAGCCTAGGATTATCAACCTCCTTTAAAACAGCGAATATTGATGAAAATAATAAAATTACTATTTATATGGATAATGGAGGAGAGGTTGCATTTGGGACCTTAGATGATGTAAAATATAAATTGAATTTTCTTATATCTATATTAAAAGAACTAGAAAGCAAAAACCAAGGGTATCGGGTGATTCATCTAGACAAAGGAAGCAATGCAGTCATAATTAAGGATAATGATTAGGAGTGGAGAAAATGAACGATGTCAAGAGCAAAGTCGCCATTATATTGGTCTGTATCGCATTAGGTATAATTCTAGCAGTTCAATTCAAAACTGTTGAGAATACTGTAGGCTATGGAACAATACCTACTCAAAGAGCTCAACAGATGGCAATTGATTATAAAAAGCTTCAAGACGAGAGAGACGGGATAAGAAATGAATTAGATAATCTTGAATCTAAGCTAAAACAGTATGAAAAAGGCGAAGCAGAAAAAGATGTTTATGTTGAAAATTTATATAAGGATATAGAAAAGTATAGAGCCTTAGCAGGATATGAAGATCTCCAAGGTCCGGGGATTATTATTGAAATAAATGACCCTCCAGCTGAAGTTATATTTGGAGGTGATTCTAGTATTATTGTTGAAAATTATGAGTTTCTCCTCCAAATGATAAGTGTCATAAATGCAACAGAGGCAGAAGCTATCTCTATAAATGAACAAAGATATACAAGCTTCACAGAAATAGTTCCAGCTGCTGGTCACCTAGAGATAAATGGAGTATCCGTAGGTCCTCCTTTTGTGATAAGGGCAATAGGAAAACCTGATGATTTAGAAAACGCACTTCGTATAAAGCATGGACTCATATGGCGAATGGAAAATCTTCTTAATTTAGATATTCACATTAAACAGGAACAAAATATAGTTATTCCTAAATATAGAAAAATCAAAGATTTTAGATATGCTAAACCAGTAGAAGAAATATCAAACTAAGCATTGGGAGGGATTAAATAATGGGCAAGAAAAAAAGTAACGGAATGGTATGGCTCATAATCCTTTCTATTTTACTAGGGGTATTATTGTCTTTTCAGATGAAGCAGAATATAGATGATTATGACTTAGTTTCGTTAAAGTCTATACAGACGATGAAAAACGATATAAATAATATTCGTAAAGAAATTGATGATATAAAATATCTAACAGAAAATAGGAAAAAGGAATTAACAAAGCTTGAAAGTGTCATTAATGATGAAGATTCCAATGTTTCAGAGCTTTTGATGGATGAGATAAGTCAGTTAAAGCTAGTATCAGGGTTAGATGATGTTCAAGGCCCTGGGATAAGGATAATATTAGCTGATAACGAAGATGAAGAAATAGTTGGTGGACAAATAAACGATGATATTGTGCATGATGCTACTGTACAAATCCTTTTAAATGATTTGAGGAAGGCTGGTGCAGAGGCTATAAGTATTAATGGGCAAAGGGTTATGTCGAGATCAGAGATTAAATGTGCTGGACCTACAATAAGAGTTAATGGCAGAAGCTCTGCAAATCCTTTTGTTATAACTGCAATAGGAGATCCTAAATTACTTTATGCAGCTATCAATGCACCAAATACTTATGGCTGGATATTGAAGGAGGTCCACAAGCTTAGAGTTGAAACAATAATGAAAGACAACGTATATGTGCCTAAATATTACTGGGCAGACCAAGAATTTAAACACGCAAAACCAAAAAAAGAAGGTGAACAATCATGATTATATTAGCTTTTGTAGGTATTGTTATAGGAGTTTTAGTGGGTATATACTTACCAATAACTTATTCAGCCAGTTACTCTCTATATGTTTCAGTAGCCATACTAGCATGTCTCGACTCTGTCTTCGGTGGACTAAGAGCTACATTAGAAAAAACGTTCAATACAGAAATATTTATATCGGGCTTTTTTGGTAATGCAGTATTGGCGGCATTTTTAGCTTATGTTGGAGACAGATTAGGAGTACCTCTCTATTATGCAGCGATTTTTGCTTTTGGTGGTAGACTGTTCCAAAACTTTGCAATCATAAGGAGATTACTATTTAGAAAAAAAGATACAAAGGAATAATTTATTTCCTTTTGACTAAATCTTAGAAAATATGGTTTTAATTACAAAAAGTATCTAGGACTAAAGAAGGAAATGTGGATACAAGCCAACATTTATCATTCTAGCAGGTGCGATAAATAAAATATTAAAGAGGAAATTCAATTATCGTATAGAATATAATAATGTTAGAAAGAAAAAATAAAAAATTAAGGGAAAAACAAGAAAAGTAGCAAATTTTGAATGTATATAAAACTATTGAATGACTATTTTAGTATTAAATAAGGGGGTAATAAAGTGTTCGATTTTGAAGTAGATGTAGAACAATTTGCACACATTAAAGTCATTGGAGTTGGCGGTGGCGGAAATAATGCTGTAAATAGGATGATAGAAAATCAGGTAAAAGGAATTGAATTTATAACTATTAATACTGATAGACAAGCCCTTCATTCTTCTAAATCAGAGACTAAGCTTCAAATTGGAGAAAAGTTAACGAGAGGACTAGGAGCAGGGGCTAATCCTGAAGTTGGCATGAAGGCGGCTGAAGAAAGCAGAAACGAAATAACAGAAATCCTGAAGGGTGCAGATATGGTATTCATAACTGCTGGTATGGGTGGCGGAACTGGAACAGGTGCAGCACCTATAGTTGCAGAAATAGCCAAGGAGCTTGGTATTCTAACTGTTGGAGTTGTAACTAAACCCTTTATGTTTGAAGGTAGAAAAAGAATGATGCATGCAGAAAAAGGAATTGAAGAACTCAAAAAGAGAGTAGATACATTGGTTACTATACCTAATGATAGATTATTACAGGTAGTTGAAAGAAAAACCTCCATTGTTGAAGCTTTTACCATAGCAGATGATGTTTTGAGACAAGGTATACAGGGTATATCTGATTTAATTGCTGTACCTGCGCTGATAAATTTAGACTTTGCAGATGTTAAAACAATTATGTTGAATCAAGGACTAGCACATATGGGAATAGGAAAAGCAAGCGGTGAAAATAGGGCAACTGAAGCAGCTAAACAAGCAATACATAGTCCATTACTCGAAACCTCTATTGAAGGAGCAAAAGGTGTTTTATTAAACATAACAGGAGGACCAAACTTAGGAATTTTTGAGGTTAATGAAGCTGCCGATCTCATCAGGCAATCAGTGGATCCAGATGCTAATATTATATTTGGTGCAGGTCTAGACGAAAACTTAAAGGATGAGATAAAGATAACAGTAATTGCTACAGGATTTGACAATGTCATACAAGAAAAACCTGTAGACAAGCCATCCTTATCTATCCCTATTGACAAAAATAAAGAAAAACATATTCCTGAAACGAAACATTTTGATACTGATGACTTAGATATTCCAACTTTTTTAAGGAGAAGAGATAAATAACCCTTTCTATTATATAGAAAGGGTTTTTTTTCGACTTCAGTATGTGACATAATTCTAAACTTCATTGTATTATAATAGACATAAAAATAAGGATAGGTGAATAAAAGTTTATTATAATGAGGATGTACAAAAAGGGGGCAATGATTTGTACATATATGCAGAGTATCTTTTGCTTGAAAATATGATAATTAATTATATTCTACTTTACTTAACAAAAAAATTTACAAAAACAGAGGCAAATAATATTAGAGTATTATTAGCTTCTTTTATTGGGGCAATCTATTCATTAGTCATATTTTTTCCATCATTAAGGTTCATGACTAAATTCATTATAAAATTTTCTGTTTCTATTTTAATAATAATAGTAGCTTTTAACCCTGTTAAAATCAAAAAATTTATTAGACTTATAGCGACATTCTATGTAATGGCTTTTATATTTGCTGGAGCCTCTTTAGCATTATTTTATTTAGCTGATGTAAAAGCTTATGCAGGCAATGGCATATTTTACATTAGGGATTTTCCTGTAAAAATGCTAGTACTTGCTGTTTCTATATCATACATACTGATTAAAATTGTTTGGGGATATATTCAATCAATTTTAACAAAGAATAAGATTTATATGCCTATTGTAGTTGGGTTAAACAATAAATCTGTTGAGGTAATGGGGTTAATTGATACCGGAAATCTGTTGAGAGACCCACTCACACAAACACCAGTAATAATAATTCAATTCTCTGCTATAAAAGATCTATTGCCTAAAGAGGTACAAAGTATCTTTGAAAAGTATAAAGAGAATGATTTACAGGCTATTTCAGAAATTATGGTCGAAAACGCTTCTAGTTTGAAATTTAGATTGATACCATATAAATCCTTGGGAAAAGAAAACGGTATGCTAATAGGATTTAAACCTGATAATGTCATAGTTAAGGACGATGAGGATAAATCATTTTGTGATATTATTGTAGGGATTTACAATAATAATCTTGCAAGTGATGATAATTATGTTGCCTTACTTCATCCTGAAATGTTTACTGAAAAGGAGGTAGTTTAAGTGAGAAAGATAATAAATAAGCTAAAACTAATAATTAGGATACATTATATAAGGATATTAAGAAGACTTAGATTATATGATGAAAAAGAGATATTCTATATTGGAGGAAGTGAAGTTCTGCCGCCTCCCTTAACTCCAGAAGAGGAAAATTACCTTGTATCAAAACTTAGCGAGGATGAGTCTATAAAGACTGTGTTAATAGAGAGAAATCTCAGACTTGTAGTATATATTGCAAGAAAATTTGAAAATACAGGCATAGGAGTAGAGGATTTAGTTTCAATAGGGACAATTGGGTTAATTAAGGCTGTAAACACTTTTAAGCCAGATAAAAAAATAAAGCTTGCTACATACGCCTCAAAATGCATTGAGAATGAAATCCTAATGTACCTTAGAAGAAATAGTAGGTTTAAAGCTGAAATATCCTTTGATGAGCCTTTAAATATTGATTGGGATGGAAATGAACTATTATTGTCAGATATAATGGGTACTGAAAATGATGTAATATTTAAATCATTAGAGGAAGAAATAGATAAAGATTTATTAAATCAGGCAATTTGTAAATTGACAGTTCGTGAGAAGAAAATCATGGAACTTAGATTTGGACTTAAAAATGGAGAAGAAAAAACACAAAAAGAGGTAGCTGATCTTTTGGGCATTTCTCAATCTTATATATCCAGATTGGAAAAAAGAATAATTAAAAGACTAAAAAAGGAAATAAATAAAATGATTTAAATCAGAAAAATAAAGTAGTTTGGGACCCTAACTGGAGTTCAGGCTGGCATGTTTTTGTCATCTGTAATGAAAGCAATGGGTCTTTTTTTATTTAAAAATTTACTTAATCTATTTACATTAATTGTTGAATAATAAACTGTAAAGAAGGCAATAATTTTTATGTAAAAGGGGCAAAACATCAAGAAAGGAATGAATTACTTATATGCATATAAATAAAGTAGAAATATGCGGAGTAAACACCTCTGAACTACCAGTACTTACTAATACTGAAATGAGAGCGCTATTTGATAGAATACATGCAGGTGATATGAGTGCAAGGGAAGAGTTTGTAAAAGGAAATCTGAGATTAGTTCTAAGTGTCATTCAAAGATTCAGTAAAAGAGGCGAGCATGTCGATGATTTGTTCCAAGTAGGATGTATAGGACTGATAAAAGCAATAGATAATTTTGACCTATCACAAAATGTTAGGTTTTCAACATATGCTGTTCCTATGATTATTGGAGAAATAAGAAGATATTTACGTGATAATAATTCAATAAGAGTTAGTAGATCATTAAGGGATATAGCATATAAAGCATTGCAGGCAAGGGATCATTTGGTAAATAAAAATTCAAAGGAACCTACTATATCTGAAATAGCTGAAGCATTAGGTTTACCAAAAGAAGAAGTAGTTTTTGCTTTGGATGCTATTCAAGATCCAATATCTCTATTTGAACCTATATATCATGATAGTGGGGATGCAATATATGTTATGGATCAAGTCAGTGATGAAAAAAGTGAAGATGAGACTTGGTTGGAGGAGATAGCTTTGAGGGAAGCCATTAGAAAGCTAAATGATAGAGAAAAACTCATTCTTAATCTAAGGTTTTATGAAGGAAAGACTCAAATGGAGGTTGCTGAGGAAATTGGAATATCTCAAGCTCAAGTATCAAGACTAGAGAAAACAGCTTTAAAACATATGAGAAAATTAATTTAACTAGCACAGAAGATTAATTAAAATTAATATTCAATTGTTGATAATTTACCATTGTTTCACAGGATAAATATTAGGAATAATATTATAGGCTTACATAGTATATATATAGTATATAAATATTGAAAAGAAGGTGAAACAATGGTAAAGACTACTGATTTACGTGAAAAGGAAGTAATAAATGTAAAGGATGGGACTAGGATAGGATTCATATCAGATTTAGAAGTAAATCTAGAGAAGGGAACAATTGATGCTATTGTCCTACCAGGACCAGGAAGAATACTAGGTTTATTTGGCAAAAATCAAGATTATGTTATCAGATGGCAGAATATTGTTAGAATAGGCTCAGATGTTATCTTAGTAGATCTTAATATAAATACTGAGGATTATTTATTTTATGGAGGAGAAAATAGGGAAGAGTAGAAATAATCAAGTATAGAAGATGATTATATGTAGACATTAAAGAAAAGATATAATATAATTTGATTAAGACTTTGGCTTAAAGGGAGGAAAAAAGATGAGATGCCCCTATTGTGATTATTATGAATCCAAGGTAGTTGATTCTAGGCCTACTGATGAAGGACAAGCTATTCGTAGGAGGAGAGA
The DNA here is from genome assembly GCF_030263895.1 of Proteiniborus sp. MB09-C3. Taxonomy (NCBI): domain Bacteria; kingdom Bacillati; phylum Bacillota; class Clostridia; order Eubacteriales; genus Proteiniborus; species Proteiniborus sp. MB09-C3. Next base: position 2,836,399 of record NZ_CP127161.1, on the reverse strand, counting down.
ATGTATTAAATGCAATAAGCGATTCACAACTTATGAAAAGATTGAGGACATACCCCTTGTAGTAATTAAAAAAGATGGAAATAGACAATCATATAATAGAAATAAACTCCTAAATGGGATAATTAGAGCCTGTGAAAAGAGACCAGTTTCTATGAAGGCTATTGAAGATATGGTGGATGAAATAGAGAAGACGCTTTTTAACTCTATGGAAAGAGAGATAACTACAGATCTCATAGGAGAGATGGTTATGAATAGACTCAAAAACATTGATGAGGTTGCCTATGTTAGATTTGCTTCTGTATACAGGCAGTTTAAAGATTTGAATACATTCATGGATGAGCTTAAGAAAATACTTGATGAAAAATAGGACTCTTTTGAGTCCTTTTCAAGTATTTTAGGCAGAGAAGCATGTTACTAAGAATTATGGCTTTATTTGGAAGTGCGTTTAGTATTCCCATTATGTTTCATACTGCATTTCAAAAAAAGTTAAAAGAGGTGATACTGTGAACGAAAATATAGGCTTTGAACTAAGAGAAATAGGTGGACTGCACTATTATATAATACCTAGCTTTGAACAGACAGGACTTGTTAAGCACGGATTTACTACTAGAATAGGCGGAGTAAGCCCTAAGCCTTTTAACACATTAAATCTAGGCTTAAATACAAAAGATGAAAAAGAAAATATAATAAGAAATTTCCAAAGCATTTCAGATGCTTTTAACGTTCCCCTAGAAAAAATGGTACTATCTGATCAAGTACATGCTACAACTATAAGAATTGTAACAGAAGAAGATGCAGGTAAGGGCTTAGATAAGCCTTTGGATTATAAAGAAATAGATGGGCTTCTAACTAATGTAAGAGGCCTTATGCTTTTAACTTTTTATGCAGACTGCGTTCCCCTATTTTTCCTTGATAAAGTTAAAAATGTTGCAGGAGTTGCACACGCTGGCTGGAAGGGCACTGTAGCAAGGATAGGAGAAAAAATGATTGACACAATGAAAAAGGCTTATGGTTCAAACTCTAAGGATATACTGGTGGGCATAGGTCCATCAATTGGGTCTTGCTGTTATACAGTTAAAAAAGATGTATACGATAAATTCAATGAGAGTCTACCATTTACTGAAGAAGTGCTTATGAAAGAGTCTACAGAAACATGGAGGTTAGACTTGTGGAAAGCAAATAAAAAGATATTAGAGGAAAATGGAATATTAAGTAGAAATATTACCATATGTGGACTGTGTACTGGCTGCAATAATGATAAGTTTTTTTCCTATAGAAAGGAAAATGGAAGAACAGGAAGAATGGCTGCTTTAATACAGCTTATATAATTCGACAATAAAAGGGATGATTGTATGAGGTCACATGAATTTGAAAAGCTTCTACTGCAAAAAATTTTGCAGCATATAGATGTAGGAATTCATGTTGTAGATTCAGATGGAAAAACCATATTTTATAATGAATCAATGGCTAAATTAGAGGGGATTGAAAAAGAAAAGGTTATAAACCAGCAGTTGCTAGAAATATTTCCTAGTCTAAATGAGCACACAAGTACTTTGTTAAGTGTTGTCAGTACTGGGCAGAAGATATTCGATAAAACTCAGACCTACTTAAATTATAAAGGCGAAAAAATAACTACAATAAATACAACTATTCCTATTAAGAAAGATAAAACTGTTTTAGGAGCACTGGAAATTGCAAGGAACGTTACTAATATTCAAAAGCTTTCAGAACAACTGGTTGATTTGCAGATGGAACTCATTGGAGATAAAGAAAAAGAGCCTTTAAGTACGGGCAATAAGTATACATTTGAGGACTTAAGAGGTCATAATGAAAGCTTTGTAAGATCTATAGACATTGCTAGGAAGGCAAAGGATTCATCTTCTAGTGTATTAATTTATGGTGAAACAGGCTCTGGAAAAGAACTGTTTGCTCAAAGTATACATTACGATGGAAGCAGAAAAAACAATCCGTTTATTGGACAAAACTGTGCTGCCTTACCAGAATCTCTATTGGAGAGCATTTTATTTGGAACAGTAAAAGGAAGCTTTACAGGCGCACTGGACAGGCCAGGTCTGTTTGAACAAGCAAACGGAGGAACACTTTTATTAGATGAAATTAATTCAATGGGTCTTTCTTTACAGGCAAAACTTCTTAGAGTATTACAAGAAGGCTGCATAAGAAGAGTGGGAGGATTAAAAGACATACCTATTGACGTACGTATAATTGCTACTACTAATGAAGATCCTGTGGAGTCAATAAATAAGGGAATAATAAGAAAAGATTTGTATTATAGATTAAATGTAATTTCTATTAAAGTTCCACCATTAAGAGAGAGAAAAGATGATATTAAGCTTCTATGTGCACATTTCATTAAGCGATATAATGAAGTATTAGATAAAGATGTCTGGGTAATATCTCAGGACATGATGCAGGCTTTTATGAAGCATTCCTGGCCAGGGAATGTTCGTGAACTGGAGAACTTAATAGAAGGAGCTATGAATCTAATTTATAGAGATGAGCATGTACTCAAATCAGAGCATTTCTATGGTTTCGTACCCAACTCATTAGAGGATGAATCTAATTATAATGACATCATTCATTCTCACAAACCCTTATCAGAAATAATTGATTCAGTAGAAAAAAGACTAATACAAAAGTCTCTTGATGAGTCTGGCTATAATATTTCTGAAGCTGCAAGAATCTTGGGAGTAAAAAGGCAGACTCTGCAACATAAAATTAAAAAATACGAGATACCATTATAACCGCAAAATATTTTGCATATATCTGCAAAATATTTTGCGGTTATTTTTTTAACTCAATGCTTCTACTTAACTAATTACCCAAGTTTTCTGTTATACATTAGCAATTTACATAGCAGTAACGGCTAAGAATGATAAAGATTTTTACTTAAAAAGTCATAGTTTATTGGCAAAGATATTGCATTAGTATTTGGTGAATATAGTAAGTTTTAAGAATATTTTGGAGGTGTGGTTTATGGAGAAGGTTAAAGTAATAATTTGGGGTTTTGGGGCAATGGGAAGTGGAATGGCAAAGATGCTGCTAAAGAAAAAAGGAGTAGAGATTGTTGGTATTTGTGATGTAAGTCCAAATAAAATAGGAAAAAGTATTTATGAAGTATTAGGCGTTGACAGAGAAGAAAGACCGGAAGTGATTATTAATGGTAATATCGAAGAGGTTTTAACTGAAAAAAGCTGTGACATATGCTTATGTGCTACTGATTCCTTTACTAAAAATGCATTTCCAAAACTAAAATATGCACTAGAAAAGAAAGTGAATGTTATATCTACGGCAGAGGAAATGTCTTATCCATATGCCCAAAGTCCAGAATTAGCAAAAGAACTTGATAATATAGCCAGGGAAAATGGTGTCACAGTACTAGGTACTGGAATTAATCCAGGACTAATAATGGATTTACTAGTAGTTTGCTTAACAGGATGCATGATTGATGTAGAGCATATAGAAGCTAAACGAGTAAATAGCTTATCACCATTTGGACCTGCTGTAATGGAGGAGCAAGGTGTGGGATTGACCGTTGAAGCATTTGAAAGGGGAATAACAGATGGTACATTAGCTGGACATGTTGGTTTTCCTGAATCCATACAGATGATTGCTAAGGCTATAGGATGGGAAGTAGGAAAGATTGAACAACAGATGAAGCCAATAGTTACTAGTGTTGACAGGAAGTCTCCTTTTGGATTTGCTAAAGCAGGAGATGTGGCAGGAGTAAACATGACAGGTCAAGGATATGTAAACGGAGAAGTTAAGATAGACATGATACATCCTCAACAAATAGAGCCTGAAATGGAAGGGACTTATACTGGAGATTACATAACAATAAAGGGTACACCGGAAGTAAATATGTCTATTAAACCAGAGGTAGAAGGTGGATTAGGCACTATAGCTATGTGTGTTAATATGATTCCTCATGTTATAAATGCAGAACCGGGTTTAAAAACAATGATAGATTTACCGGTTCCAAGAGCAATAATGGGAGACATGAGAGATTTAATAAAAAGGTAGGGTGATATCAATGGATTATGCTAAGAAAGGTGATTGGGTAAGAATACACAGCATTGTACTGACTCCTGATCAAAGAGCAGCACAGGTTCCAGAAGACACAAAGAGAGTTCCTCTTGAAATGTGGACTAAAGGTTTTCTGATTGCTGATGAGGCAAAGATTGGAGATACCGTAACTGTAGAGACCTATATAGGAAGAAAAGCATCTGGAAATCTTATAGAAATCAATCCTTATTTTGAACATGACTTTGGAAAATGCATACCAGAATTATTGTACATAGGCAGACAGTTAAGAGGTATTCTCGAAGGTGGTGAAAGAATTGAATAATGATATAAGCTACGATGCAGTCATGGCGAGAAAAAAGGACATTATGAAACAAGCTGTAGGTATAGATTATGATGAATTTGAAACAGGTGGAATAGCCTTTGACTATGAAAGAATGATGCGAGAGACAGGATACTCCTTGCAGGAGATGCAGGAAATACAAAGAGAAACAGGAGTAGGAAACACTCCAATTCTTGAGCTTAAAAACCTTACAAAGCTTGCCAGGCAATTAGCTCCTAAGGGTAAGGGAGCTAGAATATTTATAAAGGACGAGGCTTCAAATCCATCTGGTAGCTTTAAGGCAAGAAGGGCGGCAATAAGTGTTTATCATGCAAAAAAACTTGGATACAAGGGTGTAATTGCTGCTACAAGTGGTAACTACGGAGCTGGAGTAGCTAGTCAAGCTGCCATGAGAGGACTTAAATGCATCATAGTTCAAGAATGCTATGATTCAAGGGGAATAGGGCAGCCCGAGATAATTGAAAAAGCAAGAAAATGTGAAGCATTAGGAGCAGAAGTAGCTCAATTGTCCGTAGGACCTGAACTCTTCTATACATTCTTAAGAATGCTAGAGGATACAGGATATTTTAATGCTTCATTGTATACTCCTTTTGGAATTGCTGGTGTTGAAACCTTAGGCTATGAAATAGCTATGCAGTTTAGGGAAAGAGAAGGAAGAGACCCTGATGTAGTAGTCGCAACGAATGCAGGGGGAGGTAATTTGACAGGAACTGCTAGAGGACTTATAAAAGCAGGTGCATTAAATACTCAAATAGTTGGCGCTAGTGTAAACTTAAAGGGACTTCATATGGCAAGTGATAAGCAGTTTAATAGAAAATCATTTACTACTGGACATACTGGTTTTGGAATACCTTTTGCTACTTGGCCAGATCGTTCAGATGTACCTAGGTCAGCAGGCAGACCACTTAGATACCTAGATAGATATGTGACAGTGAACCAAGGAGAAGTATTCTATATAACTGAGGCTTTAGCTCAGATAGAAGGCATAGAAAGAGGACCAGCAGGAAATACATCCTTGGCGGCAGCTTTTTCAATTGCTCAAGAGCTGGACCAAGATAAAATAGTATTAGTACAAGAAACTGAATATACTGGTGCAGGTAAGCACATACAGCCTCAGCTTACTTTTGCGAGGGAAAATGGGATTCAGATTATTATAGGAAATCCTGAAGAAGAAATTCCTGGTGAGAATATTATATTGCCAGAGCATCCAGGTTTAATAAAAGCAAAGGATATAGATTTAAACAAGCTAAGAAAATCCTATATTAAAAACTGTATAGATATAACCAATGTGACTTCCTTCACAAACGAAGATGTCAAATTTTTAGCTGAAGATAGTAAATCAAATACTGAATTTGTTATCGATACATTAAAGGAACTAGGAATAAGAGTATAATTTGGGGGTGTGAGCATGAAAAGAAAAGATGATTTTGAAATCAGAAGGCAGCATTTAAAAGATTTATCAGAGGAGCAGCTAGAAGCGAGATTTTGGGAGTTGGCAGAAAAAATTGTTGATCCACTGATAGACTTGGCTTATAAGCAAACAAGTCCTTCAATTGAAAGATCAGTTTTATTAAGAATGGGTTTTTCAAGCTTAGAGGCTACTGCTATTGTTGACGGAGCCATAGATAGAGGATTATTAGGTAGGGGAGCTGGTCATTTAGTATATAGATTGTCTAAGGATTATAATTTGAGTGTTAGAGAAGCAGGATTGAAACTAGTAGAAGGACAGATGTGGGACGAAGTCATGAAAATATTTGCAGGAGGTGAGAATTAATGAAATTGAAGCCTAATGAAAAATTAGATATAGCAAATATATTAGAGAATCTTGAAAGCTATAGACCTAGAAGAAGAGGCTGGCATTGGAGAGACGGAATAGGACAGAAAAGAGATATAGGAAAGTTTCAATATTATGATACATCAGAAAATCTAGAGCAAAGTCAGCCTTTACCATCAGCACACTATTTTGATGATATTGATCCACAGCCAGATTCAGTTATTACCACTGAAATTGCATCAGGGAGATTCGAAGATGATATTAGAAGAATGAGAATGGCTGCATGGCATGGAGCGGATCATCTAATGGTTATTAGAACTGCTGGCCAAAGCCATTTTGATGGTCTAATCGAGGGAACTCCCCAAGGTATAGGCGGTATACCTATTACTAGAAAACAAGTTAGAGCACAAAGAAAGGCTCTTGATCTAATAGAAGACGAAGTCGGAAGGCCAATTAATTATCACTCCTATGTAAGTGGAGTAGCAGGTCCAGAAATAGCAGTTATGTTTGCTGAGGAAGGAGTAAATGGAGCTCATCAGGATCCGCAATATAATGTTTTGTATAGAAACATTAATATGATTAGATCCTTTGTAGATGCGGCAGTGGCAAAAAAAGTCATGACCTGGGCGGATATGGCTCAGATTGATGGTGCTCACAATGCAAATGCAACAGCTAGAGAAGCGTGGAAGGTAATGCCAGAGCTTATGGTACAGCATGCTATTAACTCTATGTATTCTGTAAAGATAGGAATGAGAAAAGAAAACATATGTCTTTCAACTGTACCGCCAACAGCACCACCAGCTCCTTGTATGAGAATTGACTTGCCTTATGCAGTTGCCCTAAGGGAGTTATTTAAGGAATACAAAATGAGAGCTCAACAAAATACTAAATATATGGGATCTTCAACAAGAGAAGCTACTGTAACACATACTCTTAATCTCTTAATTTCAAAGCTTACAAGAGCAGATATCCAATCTACCATTACTCCAGATGAGGGAAGAAATGTTCCATGGCATATATACAATATAGAAGGAACGAATACTGCAAAGCAAGCTTTAATAGGTATGGACGGACTTACAGAAATGGTTGAAATAAAAAGAAATAGTGGTGAATTGGCAGATAAGGTTAGAGAACTAAAAGAAAGAGCCATATTATTTATGGAAGAAATGCTTGAGGTAGGTGGATACTTTAGAGCAGTAGAAGAAGGATTTTTTGTTGACTCGGGATATTATCCTGAAAGAAATGGTGATGGTATTGTTAGAAAAATCGATGGAGGTATAGGTGTAGGAACTGTATATGAAAGAGAAAATGACTATATGGCTCCAGTTACTGCCCATTTTGGATATAACAATGTGCAGCAATACGATGCAAATGCAGTAGGTAATCCGTCAGCTCTTATTGGAGGATGCACCTTTGAAGAACCAGATAAGATAGTATACATTGATGAATTAGATGAAACTGATAACGTAAATGTTAGGATGGAAGAAACAAGAGAACTAAGAGAAACTACAAAGATAAAGCCTGAAATGGAGTGGCAAGGCGATGGAATAATTCAGATAACATTATTCCTCCCAACTGACGAAAGAACAGCTGAATTTGCTGCTATTGAAATAGGCAAAAATCTAGGGCTTGAGGATGTGGAAGTAATTCATAAGGAAGTGCTTCAAGCAGCAGAAGGTACTAGGATTGAACTAAAAGGAAAGGTGCCATTTACAATAGATACAAGTACACTCGTAATTCCGCCAAAGCCAGAGATTATGTCAGATGATGAAATAAGAGAAGAAATAGAAAGATGTCCAATGAAAATAGTAGCAGGAACAGTGGGAGAGGATGAACACTCTGTAGGCTTAAGAGAAATAATTGATATTAAACATGGGGGAATAGAAGGCTACGGAATAGAATGTCATTATCTTGGAACTTCAGTACCAGTTGAAAAGCTAATAGATGCGGCCATAGAATTAAATGCAGATGCAATACTTGCTTCAACAATAATTAGTCATGATGATATTCATTATAAAAATATGAAACGTATCCATGAGCTTTGTGTAGAAAAAGGTATTAGAGATAGAATTATTTTAGCTTGCGGGGGAACTCAGGTATCTAATGAGCTAGCAGTAGAGCAGGGAGTGGATGTGGGATTTGGAAGAGGTACAAAAGGAGTTCATGTAGCTACCTTCCTCGTTAAAAAAAGAAGGGAAATATTAAATGAAAATTAATGTACTAGTGGCTGAAATAGGTAGTACAACTACAGTAGTGAATGCTTTTAATGGGATATATGACAACTGCCCTGTATTTGTGGGGCAGGGTCAAGCTCCTACAACTGTAGGAAATGGAGATGTAAATATAGGACTTAGAATGGCAATTAAAGATTTAAGTGAAAATCTGGGGATAGAAGATTATATGCGGTATGATGAGTTAATGTCTACTAGTAGTGCTGCTGGGGGATTAAGGATGACTGTTCATGGTCTAGTATATGACATGACAGTAAGAGCGGCAAAGGAAGGTGCTCTAGGTGCAGGTGCAAACCTTCATATGATAACAGCTGGTAAGATGAGAAAAACAGACTTAAATAAACTTATAGAAATAAATCCTAATATTATTTTAATTGCTGGAGGAGTAGACTATGGTGAACGAGATACTGCTCTTTACAATGCCGAATTAATTAGCCAATTAAATTTAGAGATTCCTGTAATATATGCCGGAAATGTAGAAAATCAAGAAGAGATTAGGGAAATATTTAAAGATACAAAAGCGCAGCTATACATAGTAGAAAATGTCTATCCTAAAATTGACCAGTTAAATATTGAGCCAACAAGAAAAATCATTCAAGAAGTGTTTGAAGAGCATATTATACATGCACCGGGAATGGGTAAAGTAAGAGAAATGGTAAAAGGACCAATTATGCCAACACCAGGAGCAGTTATGTTGGGGGCAAAACTGTTAAAAGAAGAACTGGGAGATGTTCTTGTTATAGATGTTGGTGGTGCTACAACTGATATTCATTCTGTCACAGAAGGCAGTGATGAAGTAAATAGATTATTAATAAGTCCTGAGCCAATTTCAAAAAGAACGGTAGAAGGAGATTTAGGGGTATATGTAAATTTAAAGAATATAGTAGATAGAATTGGATTAGATGACTTGGCATATAAACTCAACATTGGTACGGAGGAATTAGCTATGTTGGTTAAAAGCCATAAACCTATACCAGCTTCGGATATTGAAAAGAGATTCATTGAAGAATTAACCCTTGAAGCAGTGATAACAGCAGTAAAAAGACATGCGGGGAAGTTTAGATATCTGTACGGTCCTAATGGCAAAAAAACAATTGCAGAAGGTAAGGATTTAACAAATATTAGATATATAGTTGGTACTGGGGGAGCACTAACTAGACTGCCTAATAGAGTGGAGATTATGAAACGTATTGCATCAAGCAATAAAGGCAATGAGCTACTGCCAAATAAAGAAGCACAAATATTGGTTGACAATAATTATATTATGGCGTCTTTAGGGGTGTTGTCAGAAAAATATCCAGAAGCTGCAACAAAGCTTCTAAAAAATAGCCTAGGCATAGATTAGGGCTGGTTTTCATGCCAGCCCTAAATATTGTTTATCTAGAATATTAGGAATTTATACTGTTGTTACAAATATATAAGGAGGGATGAAATGTATCCGAGGGTAGAAATATCTTTAGATAAAATAAGACATAATGCAGAAAAATTAATAGCTCTTTGCAATGACAGCGGAATCAATGTAGCTGCTGTAACTAAAGTTTTTTGTGGAATGCCAGAAATAGCAAAGGTTTTAGTAGAGTCTGGAGCTTCAATTCTTGCAGATTCTAGGATTGAAAACTTAAAACGGATGCAATCGATAGATATTCCAAAGCTACTGCTTAGGCTTCCGATGATTAGCCAAGCTTCAGAAGTAGTGAAATTTGCAGATATATCTTTGAATTCCGAATTAGATACAATAAAAGCACTTTCAAAAAAAGCCATTGAAAAATCCATAGTCCATAATGTCATTTTGATGATAGATCTAGGAGATTTAAGAGAGGGCATTATTGATGAAAAAGAAATCTTTCAGAATGTAGGAGAAATCTTAAAGCTAGAAGGCATAAATTTAATCGGCATAGGAACTAATCTCACATGCTATGGCGGAGTAATACCTAAACAAGAAAATCTAAACCATTTAATAAATATAAAAAAGGAAATAGAAAAGAAATTTTCCATAAGGCTTGAAATCGTATCTGGTGGAAATTCAAGCAGCCTGCATCTTCTCCAATGTGGAGAAGGTATTCCTAAAGGCATAAATCAGCTTAGATTAGGCGAATCCATAGTTTTAGGAAGGGAAACTGCATATGGAAATAGAATTCAAGATACGTATGAGGATTGTTTTACACTAATAACAGAGATAGTTGAGATAAAAGAAAAGCCTTCTTTGCCCATTGGTGAAATAGGAATGGATGCTTTTGGCAATAAGCCTGTTTTTCAAGATAGAGGAATAAGAAAAAGAGCTATTTGTGCCATAGGAAAACAAGATGTGAGTACAGATAATATAGTTCCAGAAGATGATAAGATAAGTATTTTAGGAGGCAGTAGTGATCATCTGATTATTGATATTACAGATAGCTCAAGCAGCTATAAGATTGGAGATAGAGTATCTTTTAAATTAAGCTATGGAGGAATTTTAAGCACATTAACCTCTGAATATGTAAAGAAGATATTTGTTTAATAATAAATAGCTTAGTGTTCCTACTTTTATATACAGGTATCTAATTATTTTTCTTTCAATTAGAATAGTATTATAATATAATTAAATTACCAAAGGAGGTAATGCTGGAATGCTAACTACTGAACAAAAACTTTTATGCGCTTTAGCTCATCTTGGTGTATTTGTTGGAATACCAATTATAGCACCGATAATAGCTCTTTTAGTCTCAAATGATAATTTTGTTAAAATGCAAGCAAAAGAGGCTTTGGGTTTTCAAATCATGCTGATTGCTGCTGGTATTATTTCTGGAATATTAGTTATTGTTCTTATCGGGATACCTCTATTGCTAGTGATAGGAATAGTAACTGTAGTTTTCCCAATAATAGCAATAGTAAAAGTAATAGATGGTGTAGATTACTCTTATCCTATTTCAGGTTCTATTATAAGAAAAATGTAAAAATCATACTTCTAAAAAAGTCCTCCTTCATATCTTATATATAAGAGTATATGAAGGAGGACTTTTTTGGAATGAAGAAATAAAGTACGTGGTGATGGAACTTAATCAAGAGATTTAAGACATTTGCGAAGTTATTTTAAGAGTGATAAACTATGATATAATGAATCTTGGCGGAGAAGCGTAAATTATTTAATAAAAAATAATTGAAGAAATGCTTCATAGAAGAGCCAAGATTGATTTTATAGATGCTATAAATGAAGAATAGATTGATTATATAAGAAACTTATTAGAGTAGCTTAGAAATATACAAGAGGTGAAGCATATGGATTTGTTTCAAATTAGTGCTGAGATGAATATGAAAAAATCTGCACCACTTGCAGATAGAATGAGACCAAATACACTTGAAGAATTTACAGGTCAGGATCATATAATAGGGAAGGGAAAGCTTCTTTATAGAGGAATCATAGCTGATAAGCTAAGCTCTATTATTTTCTATGGCCCGCCTGGAACAGGTAAAACAACTTTGGCAAAAATAATTGCTAATTCTACTAAGAAATATTTTGAACAGCTAAATGCTGTAACATCAGGTATAAAGGATATTAGAGAGGTTATAGAAAGAAGCAAGGAAAGACTTGGCATGTATAACAAAAGGACAATTCTTTTTATTGATGAAATACATAGGTTTAACAAAAGCCAACAGGATGCTCTTTTACCATATGTTGAAAACGGAACACTGATACTCATAGGCGCAACAACAGAAAACCCTTTTTTTGAAGTAAATAAGGCACTTATTTCAAGGTCTATGGTTTTTAAGCTTGAACCTTTGAAAAATGAACATATCAAGATGATTTTAGATAATGCAATCAAGGATAGAGATAAAGGCTTGGGGGAATTTAACATTGAAATTAATAATGACGCTCTTGAACATTTGGTCAATGCTTGTAATGGAGATGCAAGAATTGCATTAAATGGATTAGAACTAGGAGTATTAACTACACCTCCAGATGAAAATGGCATTATTAAAATTACCTTAAGCGTAATAGAAGAGTGCATACAAAAAAGAGCAATTAGGTACGAAAAAAATGGTGATGAGCATTATGATATTATTTCAGCCTTCATAAAGAGTATGAGAGGCTCAGACCCTGATGCGACTCTATACTGGCTTGCTAAAATGATATATGCAGGGGAAGATCCTAAGTTTATTGCAAGAAGAATAATAATATGTGCTTCAGAAGATGTGGGCAATGCTGACCCTCAAGCCCTTACTTTAGCAGTATCAGCTTTTCAGGCTGTAAATACTATAGGTATGCCTGAAGGTAGAATTCCACTTGCACAAGCTGCAGTATATGTTTCCTGTGCACCAAAAAGCAATGCATGTTATGTGGGAATAGATAGGGCTTTAGGCGATATTGAAAAAGGGGTAATGGGTCAGGTGCCCACATACCTTAGAGACTCTACTTCAAGAAAAATGGAGGAAAAATATATATTAAATAAAGATGAAAAAAGTAAGGATTATTTATATCCCCATGACTATCCTAATGGTTTTACCCAGCAGCAATATTTACCTAATGAGCTAGTAGGAGTCAGTTATTACAGACCTACAGAAAATGGATATGAGAAGATTATTAAGGAAAGATTAAAAGACTTACTTGAAAAATAAATTCTACTCTAAGGAACAGATATATTTGTTCCTTATTTATTTTTTTGCAAATCGGAACTTAATAGTCTCAATAGAATAGTATAAATATAGAAAATATTTTTAATTATTTTTGGATTTGATAAAAAGAGGTGAAAAAATGGTAAATGTAAGGGTTGAACACTCAGAAAGTTATAAAGTATTATATGAAAACTCTAATGTAGTACATATATCACAGCAATATAAAAAAGCGTGGAACGGGGAAAGGTGGAGAGAAGAAAAACTTATAGAAAATTGTCCAAATGAAGAGGTAGAAATAATATCTCTAAAATCAGGTGCAATAGCTAAAATTCCAGTAATGCTTGCTGCCTTTACAGTTCAAATTAATATAAATTCTTTAATTGAAATCTCTGAACCTATTCTCCAGATAAAGGAGATAGCAAAGAAAGTAAATATTCATCAATGTAATATAATGCAAGACACCGATGTACTATTTATTAAAGGTTCTGTAAAGAAGAGTATAGAATACTATACAAATACTTCTTCAAACAGCGATAAAACATATGGTGCAGTGCAAACTCTAATTCTAGATATACCATTTAAGTGTACAACTAATATTAAATATAATATAATGGAGCCTCAAGAGATTATAAAGAACACAGCAGAAGAATTCAAATACATCAAAAACAATGAATATTTAAATTTTGATTTAGATGAAAATGAAAATATAGTGTATGATGATTTTAACTATTTCAATCAAATTACCAACGAGTATTATAATGAAGTACCGTACTGTGAAATTACCAGCAGCAAAATAATAGAGTCTGAAAAACTAATAGAAATCAAAACAGAAAATGATAATATCTCTATACAACAGGGAATTTATGCAATTGAAGGAGAAGGAGTTCTCTATGTTGAAATAAGAATTTTACAAAATCGACTGGTTTCTATTCCTATGATGCCTTGAGATGTGGTGCTTGGTCACATTTAGTAAATCAAAAATATATCTAAGGTATTAATCAAGAAATTTATGAGAAAAGTGTAACTAAAAAAACACCCCCGAATACTATGTACTAGGATATGAGACAGAAAGAAAAGTCTCATATTTAGGAATAGTTTTTAAGGAGGTAAACCGATGTCTTATCTAGACAATAATCAATATGGATCAAAGGTAAACTATGGTAAACAAGAAACTTGTAATGTGTGTAAGCCAGGAAAATCAGTGTGCACAGACATCACTTCTACTACGTTAGTTGATGCTGTTAACGCTCCTGTAAACTTAGCACCTATAGTTTCTGGAGTAGTGGCTAAGGTACCTGTTGTTTTAGCAGAGCTTACAGTACAAGTGAATGTAGATTCAATAATTGAACTACCAGAACCAGCTATAGAAATTAAAAATATTAAAAAACATCTAAAGATTACTCAATGTCTATTATTACAAAATACTAACATGCTATTTGTAAAAGGTTTTGTAAGAAAGAATATTGAGTATGCTACACTTGGCTGCTCAAATGTAAAAGGATTATGTGGAGATATTAAGCACTGCACAATAGATGTACCATTTAAATTCACAACACCAGTTAATTTTAATGGAACGGCTCCTGCACCTATTATAAACAGAAGTGAATCAGAATTCGAATACTTTAGAAAACAAGATCTACACGGACCAGAATTCGCAGAAAAAGACAAATTATTATCTGGTGACTTATCTGAATTCAATCAAATATCAACAGAATTCTTCAATGAGCTTCCTTTCTGTGAATTGATCAGCAGTAGAATTGTAGAATTTGATGAGTTCTTATTTCCTGCTAAGCCTCACAGAGCAGAGATTCCATTTGAAGAAAGAATTTTCAAGAATATTGAAGAAAAAATGGTAATATTCATAACATTGAAGATTTTACAAAAGCGTCAAGTAGCTATAGGTGACACAGGAGGCTATTCTTGTTCATCTACTTGTGAATAAGAAAACTCTAAATAATAGATTCTACTATTAAACATCTGGGTTTTATACCCAGATGTTTATTTGTTTTCATTTAAAGACCATATCAGGGATTTTGCTATAGATATCAAGGTACAAAAGCTTTTCATTATTATAATATGATTAACTAATAAAAATGTGCAAATATTTTTTGCGATTTTAGTAAATTGTAAATGACTAAACTTGATTTGCTAGATAATATAAAATCGAATTGAACTGAGGCTTAAAGAATTTGTTAGGGAAGTCAGTTCAGCCGAGGCAGGCTTACAAACTCTAAGTATCATAGCATAATAATTATTATTAACTAGTATAAATAGGTAACTTAATTAGATAAAGTGGGATACTAACTAATATGGAGAAGTACTTATAATACTAAAGATAAAATTTTATAGTAAAATCTTGTATATTAAGTTTTGTAATATTTGGTGAATATTTAAATTTATAATTACAAATAATATTTGACAAAAGATTTGTTAAATATTATAATACTGGTAAATAAAACAAAAAAGACTATGAAGAGAAGAGTAGATATAGAAGGTAGTTATAGAGAGCTGACTATGGTGGAAGGTTGGCACGAAATCTATATTGAAGAACATCTCAGAGTCTCTAACCGAAATCCAAAGAGAGTAGACTTAGACGGAATCGCACCGTTATTAGCGAGCAGTATTGAATAGTACTTTTATAAAGTTGGTCATATAATATGACAATTAGGGTGGTACCGCGAAATATAGCCTTTCGTCCCTTTATGGGAAGGAGGGGCTTTTTTTATTGCTTTAAATTATCTGAAGTTAAAAATAAAATAATTATAAAAATTAATAAAAAGGAGGAAGTATTATGAGTTATACATTAGTAAAAGATATTTATAGACATAAAGAAGAGTACTTAGGAAAAACTCTTAAAGTAGCAGGATGGGTAAGAACTATTAGAAGTTCTAAATCTTTTGGGTTTATCGAAATAAATGATGGTAGCTTTTTCAAAAACATCCAGATAGTATATGATGAAACATTGCCAAGCTTTGAAGAAGTGTCTAAGTATCCAATAAGCTCTGCATTAAAAATTGAAGGAATGTTAGTAGAAACACCTAATGCAAAGCAACCATTTGAAATTAAAGCTGAAAGAATAGAATTAGAAGGATATTCAAGTGTAGACTTTCCACTACAGAAGAAAAGACATAGCATGGAGTATCTAAGAACCATCGCTCATTTGAGACCAAGAAGCAATACTTTTTCAGCAGTATTTAGGGTAAGATCTCTAGCAGCCTATGCAATCCATAAGTTTTTTCAAGAAAGAGGATTTGTCTATGTTCACACACCTATTATTACTGGAAGTGATGCTGAAGGAGCGGGAGAAATGTTTAGAGTTTCCACTCTTGACATGTTAAATGTACCTAAGGATAAAGCTGGAAGGATTGATTATTCACAAGACTTTTTTGGTAAAGAAACAAATTTAACAGTAAGTGGTCAGCTTGAAGCAGAAAGCTATGCTTTAGCATTTAGAAATGTCTATACTTTTGGTCCTACATTTAGGGCAGAAAATTCAAATACTGCAAGACATGCTGCTGAGTTCTGGATGATAGAGCCAGAAATTACTTTTGCGGATTTAACAGATGATATGGAATTAGCTGAAGATATGCTAAAATATATTATAGAATATGTCATGGAAAATGCTCCTGAAGAAATGGAATTTTTCAACTCCTTTATTGACAAAGGATTAATTGAAAGACTTAACAATATAGTGAACTCTGATTTTGGTACTGTTACCTATACGGAAGCAATTGAGATACTAGAAAAAGTTAAAGATAGATTTGAATATCCTGTTTCATGGGGATGTGATCTTCAAACAGAGCACGAAAGATATTTAACTGAGGAAGTGTTTAAGAAGCCTGTATTCGTAACTGACTATCCAAAGGATATAAAAGCCTTCTATATGAGATTAAATGATGATAATAAGACTGTTGCGGCAATGGATTTACTAGTACCTGGTATTGGAGAGATTATAGGAGGAAGTCAAAGAGAAGAAAGACTTGAAGTTTTAGAAAAAAGAATGGAAGAAATGGGACTTGATAGTAAGGATTATTGGTGGTATTTAGATTTAAGAAAATATGGTGGAACTAAACATGCTGGCTTCGGGTTAGGGTTTGAAAGAGCTATTATGTATCTGACAGGAATGAGTAATATCAGAGATGTAATTCCTTTCCCTAGAACAGTAAATTCAGCTGAATTTTAATTTAAGTAATATTATTAATAATGCTAGCTATTTCAATTAGTGACATAGCTAATAGGGATAGATTAACTTAGTTATTTTTAGGAGGAGATAGATATGGGTCTATATAAAGAGTGGTCAGAAACAGCTTATGAAGAAAGAGATCAAAAAGAATATAATAAGTTTTGGGAAGTATATTTAGAGCAAGAAAAAAGCGTATATGCAAGTATATTAGAAGGTAAAAATAATGCTATACAGGGAAAATTAAAAGAGCTTGCTGAAAAGTTTGATTTAGATGCTGTCACATTCACAGGATTTTTAGATGGTATAAATACAAGCTTAGTGAACTCTCTTGATTTAGAAAACCTAGAGGAAGATAGCGAAATAGAGCTAGAAATTGATTTTGAAAAGCTATACTTCAATATGCTTAATGCAAAAGCACCATGGCTTTATGAATTACCTCAATGGGATGATATATTAACTCAAGAAAGAAGGAAAGAGATAACAAAAGAATATAGAAGTTCTAAAACAGTAGTTAAAGATAAAAAAGTTGGCAGAAATGATCCTTGTCCATGCGGAAGCGGGAAAAAATACAAAAAATGTTGTGGACAATAATATGTAAATATATATGTGAAGCTAATATACAAGAGAACTGGGAGGAATTGTAATGGTACAAAGAATAAAAGTAAACTTTGATACAGTAGAGGCAATGCTGTTCTTTTGGCAAGCTACAAATGATAGAGAAAAAGTCACTGAAAAATACTTAAATGATGTTGCAGGTATGGAAGGCTTTGAACTCATATATGATGAAGAATTCGATGGAGAATCAGTGAGAAGAGCCATGAGTGCAGTATCTAATAGAGAACCATTTCAAAGTAAAAACAAGAAGGAAGGAAGATTCTGGAACAATAATCTTTGGATGTTAGAAGACTTAGAATATACTGATGCAATACTGCAGCCAATAAAGAAGTTAAATCTAGATTCAATAGTAGATGAAATAAATTCTGTTAAAGAAAGCAAGGATTACGAGACTATTGAAGTATTTTTTGTACCTTTCCATACAGAAGAGTATGTAATATCTAGCGATAAGCTGATAATAAACTTCTTTAGAGTAAGACCAGATTTTGTTGATGAGAAAACTTATATAGGTGAATTAGAGATTAGTGACTTCATTAAAGAAAAAATTATTGAGCTTTTAAAGTAAAATCTATATTGGACAAAAGTAGTTGTGTATATAATTATAGTATAAATTTAAAAATAAAAGTAGCAAGCCTTAGTTTTGGCTGCTACTTTTTTGATTGAAAACTAGAAATAATTCTGATATACTAAAATAAGCATAAGCTTAGATTATAAACAAAAGTTGGTGATAAATATGACCTTAAGAGAAAAAGAAATACTTTCAATGATAAAGAAAAATCCTATGATAAGTCAGCAGGAAATTGCAGATTATTTAGGCATTACTAGATCTTCTGTAGCAGTTCATATTAGCAATCTGACTAAAAAAGGGTATATCAAAGGAAAAGGGTATGTTTTAAATGAAGAGGCTTATGTGACAGTTATTGGTGGAGCAAATGTTGATATCCAGGGATTTTCTCTATGTAAATTAAAACTAAATGATTCAAACCCAGGAATAGTAAAAGTTTCAGCTGGAGGGGTAGGTAGAAATATAGCAGAGAATTTATCTAGGCTAGGCGCTAAAACAAAATTAATATCAGCTTTTGGTGAAGATTTATATGGTGATAAAATATCCTATGAGTGTAGAAGTGCAGGGATTGATATTGACAATTGCCTTGTCTTGAAAAACCTGCCATCTTCCTCTTATTTATCTGTATTAGATGAAAATGGAGATATGAAGGTGGCAATTTCAGATATGGATATCATTGATTATCTGAATATTGATTTTATAAAAGCAAAAGCTCATATTATTGAAAACTCGTCTGCCATAGTAATAGACACCAATTTATCACAGGATTTAATTGAATATCTCTTAAGTAATTTTAGATACAAGGACTTTTTCATAGATACAGTATCCACTGCGAAAGCTAATAAGGTTAAAGATTTGATCGGTTATTTCCATACAATTAAGCCAAATATCTATGAAACTGAAGAGCTAACAGGTATTAAAATAATTGACAATAAAGATATTGAAAAGGCTGCAGAAATATTGTTGAATAAAGGATTGAAAAGAATATTTATCACTTTAGGTGAAAGAGGAGTATTTTATAAAGATGAATATACTCAAAAATATGTAAGCTCTCCAAATGTAAAAGTGGTAAATGCTACTGGTGCAGGAGATGCATTTATGGCTGGACTAGTCTACAGCTACATTAATGATATGAAAATAGATGATGCAATACATTTTTCTATGTATGCGGCAGAGATGGCTTTAAGTCATGAAAACACAATAAATCCAAACATATCAGCTGAAAATATATTTAAGAAAATGAGGAGTGAATAATATGTTAAGCGAATATTTATCAATAAAACCAGAAATTGAAGAAGCACTTAATAATGGGCTTCCAGTAGTTGCACTAGAATCAACTATTATTTCTCATGGTATGCCTTATCCTGAAAATATAAAGACTGCAAGGGAAGTTGAAAGAATAGTAAGAGAAAATGGAGCAGTTCCAGCGACTATTGCAATATTAAAAGGAAAACTGACAGTTGGATTAGATGAGAAGGAATTAGAGATATTAGGAAATAGTAAGGATGTAGTAAAAGCTAGTAGAAGGGATTTGCCTTTTATTATTGCAAAAGAAATGAATGGTGCTACTACTGTAGCAGCTACCATGATAATTGCAGCTATGGCTGGAATAAAAGTATTTGCCACAGGTGGAATTGGTGGTGTTCATAGACAGGCTCAGGAGACCTTTGATATTTCTGCTGATTTACAAGAACTAGCCAATACTGATGTAGCGGTAGTATGTGCAGGAGCAAAATCCATATTAGATATCGGGCTTACACTGGAATATCTAGAAACACAGGGAGTACCAGTTATAGGTTTTGGAACTG
Organism: Proteiniborus sp. MB09-C3; assembly: GCF_030263895.1. Taxonomy (NCBI): domain Bacteria; kingdom Bacillati; phylum Bacillota; class Clostridia; order Eubacteriales; genus Proteiniborus; species Proteiniborus sp. MB09-C3. The sequence continues at coordinate 2,816,249 of NZ_CP127161.1, read as the reverse complement.
ATGAATTTCCAGCATTTTATACTAGAAAAAGTGGTTTCAAGACAGATTATAGAGTAGATTCTGAGACTGAGTTAGCTAGAGCATTGAAGGCTAAATGGGATATAGGTTTAAAAGGTGGCTTAGTTATTGGTAATCCAATACCCTATGAATATGAAATGGACTATAACAACATAAACAATGCAATAAATGAAGCTCTAGTAGAGGCTGAAAATAATGGGATAAAAGGCAAAGAAGCAACTCCTTTTTTACTTTCAAAGGTAAAGGATATAACTAAGGGTAAAAGCTTAGAATCAAATATACAATTGGTTTATAACAATGCTAGATTAGCAGCTAAATTGGCATTGGAGCTAAGTAGATTATAACATTCAATGTATTTTAGCCGATAAAGATTAATTGAAAAACTAACTTAGACTTTGTAAAATTAAATTAGACTGCAATGTAAAAAGGGGCCTAATTTAGTTTTGCAATTAAATCAATTAAGTCAAATAAAAGAATTTCAAATTTCTATTGACATATTTCGATATTTAGTCCATAATGATTTAAAAGTGAATACTTAATAGGTAGAGGTGCAGTATTTATTAGTAATATAGCAGAGGTAAGCACAATGAAGCTATATGAAAGGAGATATTGCCGAAACGTACAGCTGATGCTTTAAGGCTGTATAGTTGGTTTTGCATAGAATATATGCAGAACTGTCACAAAGCTATTTGTGGAGAGCTATCATTCAAATTTAACACATGCTGTATTTTTTGTGTGTATAAAACTCTGAGTGAAAGCCCAGAGTTTTTTTATTTTATGATGGACTCTTCTCCAAGACATTTCGCTTTACACAAAAATAAGGAGGAGATTTAAATGAAAAGAATTTTATCATTTGTAGCAATTTTTTTATCAGCAGTTATTTTGTTAACAGGATGTGGTTCTGGCAATAATTCAGGAGATGCAAATGTACCATCAGAGACAGGAGAAGAAACATTTAGAGTAGGACTTGAAGCAGGATATGCGCCATTTAACTGGACTCAAATGGATGCTTCTAATGGTGGAGTAAAAATTGATGGAAACTCAGAATATGCAGGTGGATATGATGTTGAAATTGCAAAGAAAATTGCTGAGGGATTAGGAAGAAAACTAGTAATTGTAAAAACTGAATGGGGTGGTCTTTTACCAGCTTTAACCTCAGGGAAAATAGATGCAATCATAGCTGGTATGTCACCAACAGCAGAACGTGCAGAGTCAATCGATTTTTCGGATAATTATTATAAATCAGATTTAGTTATGGTTGTTAAAAAAGGCAGTAAATATGAAGAAGCTACTTCTATACAAGATTTTAAAGGAGCCAAGGTAACAGCTCAATTAAATACTTTTCACTACACAGTAATAGATCAGATTCAAGGTGTTATAAAGGAAACAGCTATGGATGACTTTCCAGCTATGAGGGTTGCCCTTGAATCAGGAATAATTGATGGATATGTTTCTGAACGTCCAGAAGGAATTAGTGCAACAGCCGCTAATGAAAACTTTACATTTGTAGAATTTGAAGATGGATTTGTTACATCAGATGAGGATACAGCTATTGCTGTAGGCGTTGTAAAGGGCAGTAAGTTAACTGAAAAAATTAATGAAATTTTATCAGACATATCAGAGGAAGAACGTCAAAGTATTATGGATAATGCTATTAAAAATCAACCAGCAGTTCAATAGTTTTGTTATGAAACTGACTTAATTTAAAATAGTCAGTTTCATAATTTTATTAGAGGAGGTAAGTAAATGAGCTTTGAAACTGTAGTTAAAATTGCTGTAAAGAATTGGCCAATGTTTGTTCGAGGTGCTGGTATGACACTTCTAATTTCAATTATAGGTACTATTGCAGGCCTTATCATAGGCTTGATAGTAGGAATCATAAGAACCATACCAGTTCCTGATAAAGGAGCAAGGAGAACAAGTCTTAAAATAGTTAATACTATACTTTCTATGTATATAGAATTTTTCCGTGGTACACCGATGATAGTGCAAGCTATGGTAGTTTATTATGGTTCCGCACAGGCCTTTGGCATACAAATGGATAGAGTTGTAGCGGCTATATTCATAGTTTCCATAAATACTGGGGCCTATATGTCAGAAATAGTTCGTGGCGGTATTGTTTCAATTGACAGAGGACAGTTTGAAGCAGCTCAAGCTATTGGTATGAATCATGTTCAAACTATGACTAATGTAATCCTGCCACAGGTAATTCGCAATATTTTGCCAGCAACAGGCAACGAGTTTGTTATTAATATAAAGGATACTTCAGTACTGAATGTAATTTCTGTAACAGAATTGTACTTCCAGACAAAATCAATTGCAGGCAGTAGCTTTAAGTTTTTTGAACCATTTTTTGTGGCAAGCATTATTTATCTAGTAATGACTTTTACAGTTACAAGGATATTACGTTTAATCGAAAGAAAAATGGATGGACCTGCTGATTATATTATGGCAGGCAATCAGATGCAGGTGGCAAGACCAGAGGATATAATACGCAAGAAACAGGGTAATAGAGAGATTAAATACTAGAGGAGGGGAAAATATGAAGAAAGTAATCGATATACAACATTTAAGCAAATCCTTTGGAGCTCATGAAGTATTAAAAGATATTGATTTTTCAGTAAACAAAGGAGAGGTAGTATGCATAATCGGTTCATCTGGATCTGGTAAATCAACTCTGCTTCGTTGTGTTAATCTTCTAGAAAAGCCAAGTAGTGGCCAAATTATATATAATGGAGAAAATATCTTAGATGATAATCATAATGTATATGAATATAGGACAAAATTAGGTATGGTGTTTCAGCAGTTTAATCTGTTTAACAATCATGATGTGTTAAGCAACTGTGTAATAGGACAGATAAAAGTCCTTAAACGTTCCAGAGAAGAAGCTGAAAGGGTGGCCATGAAGTATTTAAGGATTGTTGGAATGGACAAATACATTAATGCAAAGCCTAAGCAGTTATCAGGCGGGCAAAAACAACGTGTTGCAATTGCCAGAGCACTTTCTATGGAACCAGAAGTTATCTTATTTGACGAGCCAACATCTGCTCTTGACCCAGAAATGGTAGACGAGGTACTTAAGGTTATGAAGGAGCTTGCCGAATCAGGCCTTACCATGCTAATAGTAACTCATGAAATGGAATTTGCAAAGGATGTATCTGACCGTGTGGTATTTATGGATAAGGGAGTTATTGCGGAAGAGGGCAATCCTGAACTAATTTTCAATAATCCAACTCAAGAACGAACTAAGGAATTTTTACAGCGCTATTTAAAAAGGATGTAATTTTTTATGATATAGACTCACCTTGTGTATAGGTATTATATATGAGATGAGTCTATATTTTTTACTGGTTTACATAATTTGTTCATTGAAATCTCTTAAATATTTTTATAATGTATATGAAGGAGGGATTCTATGAAAAATAAAAAAATGTTAATAATCACCATTCCAGCAATAATAGCTATTGTCTTATCAATATTTTTATTCAAGCCAGATGAGGGACAAGCTGAGATTAGTAAATATAATATGACGTACTTATACTTTGGAGATGCAAATAATCAAATGAGCTTAGTTGAGAAGACTAATGGTTCTTTAAGTGTAATCTCTCCAAATTATTTCAATATCAACAGCGATGGCAGTTTATTGTTGACTAGTTTGCTAAGTGCTGAATTTGTTAAAAGTATGCATGCTCAAAATATAAAGGTGGTTCCTTTTATAAGCAATCATTGGGATAGAGAATTAGGGAGAGCGGCATTAACAAATAGAGAGAGGCTAGCCGATGAGATCGTAGCAGCAATAAAAAAATATGATCTTGATGGAATTAATGTAGATATTGAAAATGTAACTGAAGCTGACAGAGCAAACTATACAGACTTTGTTAGAATCTTAAGAAGCAAGCTTCCTAAAGGAAAAGAATTGTCAGTAGCGGTAGCAGCAAATCCTCGAGGATTTACTACGGGCTGGCATGGTTCATACGATTATGAGGCATTAGCTAAATATAGTGATTATCTGATGCTTATGGCTTACGATGAGAGTTATTATGGCAGCAAACCAGGACCTGTAGCCAGCAAATCATTTGTAGAGAATTCAATAAAATATGTATTAAATAGGGTTAGTCCAGAAAAAATAGTTTTAGGCATCCCATTTTTCGGAAGATACTGGAATGATAATGAATCAGTAGGTGGTGATGGTATAAGCTTAGCTAAAGCTGATTCAGTAATAAAGCACTATAAGGGTAAGGTATACTTTGATAAGACTACTATGTCTCCATATGCTACTTTTTCAATAGGTGTAAATGACACAAAATTATTAGTTAATGGAAAAGCCTTGTCTCCAGGAAATTATACAATGTGGTTTGAAAATGAAGATTCTATAAAGGACAAGCTTCAGTTAGTTCATAAATATAATTTAAAAGGCACTGGTAGTTGGTCTTTGGGGCAAGAGCTGCCTAGTACCTGGGATTATTATAAGCTTTGGCTTAATAGCAAGTACTTTACAGATGTTGAGAATAGTTGGGCAAAAAATGATATACTTTCAATAGTTGGTATGGGCTGGATGAAAGGAACTTCCAATGTGAATTTTTCACCTAATGAAACTATTACTAGAGCACAAGCAGCTGCTACTTTAGTTCGTGCATTAGGATTGGAAGAAATCAATGCTACCAATGGAGATAAATTTACTGATGTTTCTTCAACTCATTGGGCAAATAAAGAAATCCAAATAGCAGCTAAGAAAGGTATTTTTGCGGGTGTGGGCAATAAAAAGTTTGCTCCTGAAGAACCTGTTACTAGAGAGCAAATGGCAACTTTATTAAGCAGAATTACAAATTATCATAAGAATACTACAGATTATAAAAATCCTTTTATTGATGTAAAGGCGGGCTGGTCCTATGATTCAATTATGCAGATGAATCGTGCAGGTGTTTTTGTTGGATTTGAGGACAAGACATTTAGACCTAAGGTAAGGATGTCAAGAGCAGAAATGGCTGCAGTATTAAATAGGGTAAAGGATTCTATTGACTTTAATTAAAAAAATTATCCGCAAATTAGAGCAGAGGCACTTCTGCTCTTTTTTATTTTCTAGGAAAACTAATAGTATAATATATTTGGTTAAAAATAGTTAAGATGGTTATTATAATATAAAAAAAGTGTAACAATTATTAATATTAAAGTTTAGCGAAGAATGTGATATAATAATCAAGGAGTTTCAAAATGGTTTTTAAGTCAAATTACGGGGGTGGAAGCGTGAAAAAAATTTTAGTGACTGGTGCTTTAGGTCAGATAGGTACTGAATTAGTTATGTATTTAAGAAAAAACTATGGTGAAGCTAATGTAATCGCCAGCAGTAGAAGTAAAAAAGCAGGAGCAGAACAGCTAATAGAGTCTGGTTTATTTGAGATTGTTGATGTAACTAATGCTCAACAAGTAGCTGATGTAGTGAAAAAACATAACATTGATACTGTTATCCATCTAGCTGCTGTATTATCTGCAGTTGGTGAAAAAAATCCGTCTCTTACTTGGGAAATCAACATGGGTGGATTATTTAATGTTCTAGAGGTAGCAAGAGAAACAGGAGTTTCTGTATTTACACCTAGTTCCATTGCAGCATTTGGACCATCTACTCCAGCAGACAACACTCCACAAGACACACTTCAAAGACCTACCACTATGTATGGCGTGACGAAAGTTTCAGGTGAACTTTTATGCGACTATTATTATCAAAAATATGGTGTTGATACTAGGGGAGTTAGATTCCCTGGATTAATTTCCTATGAAGCTTTGCCAGGCGGCGGGACAACAGATTATGCAGTACACATTTACTATGATGCAATAGAAAAAGGAAAATATACAAGCTTTATAGGAGAAGGTACTTACATGGATATGATGTATATGCCTGATGCTATAAATGCTATCGTTCAGCTTGCTGAAGCAGATCCAGCAAAATTAGTACATAGAAATGCGTTTAACGTAACAGCTATGAGCTTTGCTCCTGAGCACATCTATGCAGAGATTAAAAAACATATTCCTAATTTTGTGATGGATTATGACGTTGATCCAATAAGACAAAACATTGCTAATTCATGGCCTAACTCATTAGATGATAGTGCAGCTCGTAAAGAATGGGGATGGAGCCCAAAATACAATTTAGCAACAATGACTAATGATATGTTGGAGAAATTAAGAATAAAGCTAGGGAAATAATTGAATAGTAAATAGTTATAATTCAAATCTACCCTATGAGTGGACAAAAAAGTTACTCATAGGGTATTTTTATGTGCTTTAATAGTAAAATTTTTTTAAAAAATCAGCTTTCTTTTACATAAAAATACATAAAAATGCAATAATCATTAAATGAAATTTGATGTATGTCGCTATTTGACTATTGCCCAGGTAATAGAAGAATTATAAGTGACATAAAATAAGCTAATTCATATAATAAAATAATATAACTTTAATCAATTTGCTTACATAATGATATTCATTAGGGATTTATGGAGGTGTGTAAATGAAGGGAGTAATACTATGCGGCGGATTAGGAACTAGATTAAGACCTATTACTTATACTTTACCCAAACAACTTATACCTGTTTCAAATAGACCTGTTATTTTTTATATTCTAGATTCCCTTGTAGAAGCAAATATAACTGAAATAGGTATATTTATAAAAGATGATGAAGATATTTTCAAAAATACTCTTAAGGAATATGAAAATAAAAACTTATCCTATGAATTCATTCATCAATCTCAACCCTTAGGACTTGCAGATGCAGTTGCTATGTCTGAGAATTTTGTAAAAGATGATGATTTCATTGTAGTACTTGGAGATAATTTTTACGAGTTTGATTTAAAAAAACTAATTGACGATTACTATAATTCATCTAGTAATTGCAGTATTCTTCTTCATGAGGTAGATGAGCCCCAAAATTTTGGAATTGCTGAGATAAAAGAGGATCAAGTATTAGCTATAGAGGAGAAGCCTAAAAATCCAAAGACTAATTTAGCTATTGCAGGAGTTTATATCTTTGATAAAAACATATTTAAGGGTTGTAAGGAAATAGGTCCTTCATGGAGAGGAGAATATGAAATTACTGACAGTATAAAATGGCTTTTAAACAATGACTATAAAGTAACATATAATATTTCAGAGTCCCTGTGGTTAGATTTAGAGACTTCAAAAGATATATTACACGTTAATCAACATATTCTAAGTAGACTAAAAAATAATATCAAAGGATTAATTAATGAAAAAAGCACAATAACTGGGAATATATCTCTTGGAGAAAATTCCAAGATATACAATAGCATCATAAGAGGTCCTGTAATTGTTGGAAACAATACAATTATTGAAAATAGTTATATTGGACCGTATACTTCGATTATGAATAATGTAAAAATAATAGACTCTCAGATAGAAAATAGCATTATATTGGATAAATGCTTTATATCACGAATTAGTAATACTATTGATTCTAGTATTATTGAAAAAAATTGTAATATTATTTCTCAAGGTTCTTGTAGGAAAATTAACTCCTTTATCTTAGGTAAAGATAGTAGCCTAATACTATATTGACAGACCTCGAAGGGATTATAGGGAGATGGTAATGATAACTTTTAAAAAACATCTCCCGTTAGAAATTAAATCCCTACCTCTTTTTTTATTGAATTATATTAGAACTTCGCTATTAGTAACCTTAATGAGCAGATTATATAGGCAGGATCTTAGTTCTGTCTGCATAGGATATATAATCTGTTGTTCTCATAATAGGCTTACAAAATCTCTCTAGCAAAAACCTGTCGCTTACCTTCCAAGTATGGGATGCCCTGGATTTTCGTCTGATATAAACATGATGATACATGTTAGAGGAGTAGATTCTGATTCCTTTTCTTATGCAACTTTTACAAAACTGTGTATCTTCTCCAATTGAGACATTTGCAAAGCTTACTTTTTTAAATACACTTTTTTTAAACATAAGTGTGGAGCCATTAACAAAACCAACATATCTATTATCACTATTTGGATCCCTAATTGCTAGTAATTGTGACTGTTGAAAATAAACTAAATGGGAGGCTTTACCAATTACTTCCGCCCCTGTTTGCTCAAAGGCTTCAACTGAGTTTAAAAGATATTTAGAACCATAGTAGTCATCATCATCAAATTTTGCAATTATATTGTATTTTGAGATATTTACTGCAAAATTCAAACAGTAGCCTAAGGATATTTTCTCGTCCATCCTATGAATTTTCACATGATTGTAGGACTTCGCTTTAGATTTATATTTATCTATATTCAAGCTGTTTTTATTTAATACGATTATCAATTCTTTATTTTTAAAAATTTGTCTATTATAATTTTCGAAAATATTATCAATAAACAACTCATTATTTGTAACAGTAATCACTGAAAAACCTTGTTTCTCTCGTTTAGTAATGCTTTTTTTCATAGTTTTTTTTGTTTTTTTAATAGTCTTATTTACTGGATTCTTAGGTTTATAGTACTCAAGCTTAGTAGGCATGGAATCTCTATACTCCTTTTAATTTTTTTGAAGAATTATATTAAAGATATATATCTATACTTTTCACTTAATTTATTTTATTCTAATGAATTCTGTTTTGCTATAAGTCTTTTTCATTAGAACACATGGTGTGAGAATACATATAATTATTATGAGCATAAATATTAAGCTAGTATTTAGTACAAGGTGGGATATAATTGAATAGTGAAATAATAACAAATCCAGTAAATAAATCTATTGCAGATGTTTTAAAAAGGAAGTTAGAAATAAAAGGAAGTAATAAAAAAGATAGATTTTCAATAGTTTTAGTTACTAATGAGTATCCAACTGATGAGAGAAGAACACCAGGAGGAGGAATTGGTACAGTCTATTATGAATTAGCCAATGGTCTTGTAAGCATTGGTCATGATGTTAGCGTAATTACCTTAACTAGAATAAAGGAAACCAGCTATTTTGAAAATGGAGTTCATATATATAAAATTTTCCCAATGTATTATCAACCAGAAGAACATATAAAACTTAAGAGAGCTACACTTAAATCATTATATTGGAGTAAGGCTGTATCAAAAAAGCTATTTTCGTTTTTAAATGAAAAAAAAATTGATATTATCCAATTTCCAGAGTTAGATGGGCAAGCGTATTGTTTCTTAAAGGATGTAAAAGAACAATTAGCAAGCAATTATAATGAAAATAATTTCAGAACTTTAATAAGGCTTCATAGCTTTACTAAATATTATAAAAAAATGAAAGATACTCTTTCATTAGTGGAATATCAAAGGTTAGAATTAGAAAAAATCGCACTTCAAAACTGTGATTTAGTTATTTCGTCATGCAATGCAACTGCTGAAGCAGCTAAGAAGATTATGATGATAAATAATTTAAAATATGAAATAATTCCAAACTCAATTGATTCTGGTTTCTTTAAACCTAAAAAGAGAAAAAACAAAGCAGATAATGAGGGGAAATTTGTATTTGGCTATGTTGGTAAGCTAAGATATGCAAAGGGAGTAGATAATATAATAAATGCTTTTTCGGTTATTGCTGCGGAAAATGATAAAGTAGAGTTATTTCTAATAGGTAGAGAACGTGACTATGCATATAGTTTAATTAGCTGCTTAGAAGAGAACATAAAGGAAAGAATTAAAATAATAGGACAAATTCCAAGAGAAGAATTAGTTGAATATTATCAGAAATTTGATTGCTTTATTCTTGCTTCTAGGTATGAAAGCTTTCCGAATACTCTTTTAGAGGCAATGTCTTGCGGTATACCTGTTATAGCAAGTAATGTAGGCTGTGTTAATGAGATTATTGGAGGTAGCTCTAATATTATTTTTAATCCTGAAGATATTGAGCAATTAATTAAAGCAATGAATACAATGCTGAGAAAACCTCATATCAGAGAAAAAACTGGCTTCTATAACAGAAAAAGTGTTGAATTAAATTACTCAAGAAAAATTATAGCTAAAAGATATATAAAATTATATAAAAAAATGTTAAAAAGATAATTTTTATAGATTTTATAAAGGAGAAAGATATGGGCGAAAGTGGGAGAAACCTACAAAACATGATACTTAAGAAATATAATTTTAAAGTTCAAGACATTATTTTAGAAAGAAGTAAGGGTAGAGAAATTTGGACAGTTGCTACAGAAAAAGGACCTATGATTCTAAAAAAGTTTTGCAGACTTGAACCAAGAACAAAATTTATTATTGCTGGAATGGAACATCTAAGAAAAAATGGTATTAATATTCCAGAAATTTATCCTAATGTTGATAATAGACCTTACACTACTTATAAAGGCAGCTGCTATATTTTAATGAAAGTAATAAATGGAAGACCACCACGCTATAATAGCATGGATGATTTAGAGACTATTGTCAATGAATTAGGTAGATTTCACAATGCTTCAAAGGGTTTTATACCTCCAGCTGAAAGTAATATTATTGACTTATTAGGAAAATGGCCTAATATGATGATAAATGGTCTAAGGATTTTAAGATGTTCATATAAAATAGGGAAGGAAGAGGAGAAAAATACAAAAATTGGGGAAGTTATTTTGAAAGAATTACCTTACCTTATTAAAAGAACAAAACAGCTTGTTTTAGCATTAAGAATATCTGAATACAATTCATGGGTGGAAAAGGCTAAGAGAAAAGGCTCACTATGTCATTTAGATTATGCTAGATATAATTTAAGAATATGCCCTGATAATAGAGTATATATATTTGATTTTGACACATTGGCTATGGAGCTTCCAGCTATAGATATTAGAAAGCTGATTTATCATATTTATTATACTAATATATACGATAGTGATACAATTAGGAAAATTCTATCATGGTATCAACAGAGCAATCCTTTATCAAAAGAAGAATGGTTAGTAGCAAGACTTATTTTTTTATATCCCATTGAAGCAATTAACTTATTTGAAAAATATATAAAGATGAATAGAAAGCAAAACATGGATAACATTATAAGTTTGATAATTAAATCAATAGAAACTGAAAAAAAGCTATACTATGACTTAGGGAATTATGATGACATTATCAATAAATTAGTAATGTAATCATAATATTTTCAAAAAATATTCTTGTGTTTTTTAAATAGATTTAAGGAGATAGGTTAATATGAAATCTTTGTGTTTTGCAGTATATGTTTATGAAGACTATACTAAATTTATACCTTTTTATATATACAGTATTCTAAAAAGCTATCCTGAGTATTATGTTAAGGTTTTTTTAAGAGAGACATTGCCTAAAGGTGAAAAAAAGTGTATAGACTTAATAAGAGAAAGATTGTCAAGCAATTTTGAGATTAAAGAAAACTACTATTCTAACTTTCGATTTTCAGATAGTACTATGAGAGTCCTAAGATTTTTGATTCCTTATGATGAATTTAAGGAATTTGAAAATGCATATATAGGGGATGTAGATTTTTTAATTGTAAAAGAGACTCCTTCTATTTTAGAGGGACATTTAAAGCATTGCGAAAATATTGATCTTCCCTATAGCAATGAAATTCGTATAGGAACAAAACGATTATCAGGTCTTCATTTCTTTAAGGTAAAAGAATATTATTGCAAGATGAATAAAATTATTGAATATTATTTGAATAATATAGATGAATTATATAAATTGATGGATAAAATGAAAAGCAATGAAAGATTTCTTTACTATATCATTAATAAAAAAATAGGTTTTGGCAAGTTAAATCAAGCTAGAAAATATAGACCTCATCATGGACTACATCTTAGCTGTGAAATTGAGGGATACTTTGAAAATAGAAAAGAATCTTCAAAAGCAAGATATAACCATCTTAAAAATCAGTTAAAAAAATATTTTTCTGATCCTTTGTTTCTAGATATGCTTAAAATATTACCTGTAGAAAAGATTATAGAATTATCAGTTGAATTAGAAAAATATAAAGATGGGTAAAATAAAATATTCATAAACACATTAGAAATAACTAGATTTTTAAAATTAATATCAGATTTTAAAATTCGACTTGGATAGTTGCAATTCTTCAAATATCCAAGTTTTTTTGTACAAAGATATCACTAATTTATTGAATTAACATAATATATTACATGAATAGTAACTAAATATTCAAAATTAACCTTGGAGGGAAAATAATGAGTTCTTTCAAGAACTTATATGAAAATATAGTTAATAAAAGTTCAAAAATATCAGTCGTTGGTTTAGGGTATGTGGGACTTCCACTAGCTTTAGCTTTTTCTGAGGTAACTGATGTAATTGGTTTTGACATAGATAATTATAAGATTGAAAAGCTAAAGAAAGGAATAGATTCAACTAAAGAAATAGATGCTGAAATAATTCTTAAATCAAGTATTAGGTTCACTTCAGACGAGAAGGATATTAGGAATTCAGACTTCTATATTGTAGCTGTTCCAACACCTGTGCATGATGATAATACTCCAGACTTAAGCTATATTATAGCTGCAACTAAAATAATAGGAAAAAATCTAAAGAAAGATTCTATAGTTGTGTATGAATCAACAGTATATCCTGGAACAACAGAGGAAGTATGTATACCAATTTTAGAAAAAGAATCAAATATGAAATGTGGATTAGATTTTAAGGTCGGATACTCTCCTGAAAGAATAAACCCAGGGGACAAACTTCATACACTTAAATCAATAACTAAGATTGTATCCGCAATAGACCACGAATCCCTAGAGATAATCTCCAATGTCTATGATTTGATACTGGAAGCTAAGACCTATAAGGCAGAAAGTATAAAAGTGGCCGAAGCGGCAAAACTTTTGGAGAATGCTCAAAGAGATATAAACATTGCATTTATGAATGAAATAGCAATAATAATGGATGAGCTCGACATTGACACAAAGCAAGTAATTGATGCAGCCTCTACGAAGTGGAATTTTACTAAGTTCCTGCCAGGTATAGTTGGTGGACATTGCATAGGAGTAGATCCATATTACTTGACTTATTTACCTGAAAAGAGAGGATATACTTCTCAAGTGATTCTTCCAGGAAGAAAATTAAATGATTATATGAGCGAATATATTGCTGAAAACACTATAAAAAGCTTAATTAAATCCGGGGCTGTAGTTAAGGGCTGTAAAGTAGGAATATTAGGTTTTTCCTTTAAAGAAAACTGTTCAGATATTAGAAATACAAAGGTTGCTAACATAGTATATAAATTGATGGAATATGATATTGAAGTTCTGGTTTATGACCCGATTGTAGATAAAGATAAAGTAAAAAGTGAATATGATATTGAAATCTGTCAATTTGACGATTTAGCTGATGTCAATGCACTATTAATAGCAGTAGCCCATAAGGAATTTGTTGAATATGATATACCTAATTTAAAAAAGAGGTATTCATCTAAGAATATTCCAGTTTTAATAGATATAAAGAGAATATTTGATAGAAAATTACTTGAAGAACATGGACTTATATACTGGGGGCTATAGCAATGAAAAATAGAGATTATAAATTTTATGAAAATACGAGGCTTTTAGTTACAGGAGGAGCAGGCTTTATTGGCTCAAACATTGCAGAAAAACTACTGAGCTTAGGATTAGAGGTTACAATACTAGATAATTTTAGTACAGGTAAAATAGAAAATATTGAACATTTATTATCAAACTCAAAGCTTCAATTGATTGATGGTGATATCAGAGATATTAATGATTGCAACAAGGCATGCAAAGATATAGATTATGTATTGCATAATGCTGCATTAGGCTCAGTTCCTAGATCCATGTCAGATCCAAAGACAACTAATGATGTAAATATTTCAGGCACATTAAATATGCTAATTGCTTCAAAAGATAATAATATCAAAAGATTTGTTTATGCATCATCATCTTCGGTATATGGTGACAATGAAAATCTTCCTAAACAAGAAGAAAATAAAGGAAAACCATTATCCCCATATGCAATAACAAAAGTAACAAATGAAATGTATGGAAGAATATTTCATGACAATTTTAAATTACCAACTATTGGCTTAAGATATTTTAATGTTTTTGGTAAAAATCAAGACTTTAATTCTCAGTATGCAGCAGTAATTCCAAGCTTCATTAAGAAGATTATTTTAGGAGAATCCCCAGTTATATGGGGAGATGGGTCGCAAACAAGGGATTTTACTTTTGTAGAAAATGTAGTTGAAGCAAATATTAGGGCATGCTTAGCTAGTGATGAGGCTACTGGAAATGTATTTAATATTGCTACAGGGAATAGAGTGTCAATATTAGACTTGCTAAACGAAATTTGCGATATACTAGAAGCCAAAGTATCTCCTATTTTTATGGATTGGCGTGCTGGAGACGTGATGCATAGCTTTGCTAACATTGAAAAAGCAAAAAAACTAATTAACTATACTCCAATTTATGACTTTAAATCTGGAATTAAAAAAACTATAAACTGGTATTTAGAAAAACTTAGATAATTAAATTGAAATAGTCAGCCTAACAATCTAAATTTTATCAGATTGTTAGGCTGACATATATTTTTCTGATAATATTATTTTGTAATATATTTAATGAAATTATCGGTCCTACAGATTATTGAACACTCTCTAAGCAGTTCATTATCTGTTATTTTCCATGAATGATTGTCTAAATTTTTATGCCTTATGAAAGCATAATTGTATCTATCTGTTGAAAATATTTTAAAACCATTTTTTAAACATTTTTTCTGGAAGGAGAAATCAGCACCAGATTTCATAGTCGGAAACTTTATTTTGTCAAAAACACTTTTCTTAATTACCATACTGGAGTCCATAACAAATTTTACATAAGCATTCTCATATCTAGGAAATCTTATGGCTAATATTTTGTTTCTAGAAAAGTAAACAAATGCTGATCTTTTCCCAATAATATCTGCTTCTACTTTATTAAATGTTTCTAGTATATCTTTTAGGAAGTTTTCGGCATAATAATCATCATCATCAAAATGCGATATATATGGAAACTTAGTCATTGTTATAGCATAATTTTTACATTCTGAAAATGTGATAGATTCATCCTTTTTAAATACTTTTACATTTGGGTATTTTTTAGACATGGCTTTGCAATGTTTTAAACTCATAGAATTATTATTCAGTATAATTATTAGTTCTTTTCTTTTGATTTTTTGTCGATTATAATTATCAAAAACTTGATTTATATGGTTAAGTCTATTCGTAACTGTTATAATTGAAACCCCATGATTTATGCTACTTTTTGTATTATGCCTATTCAATCTGCCAATTTTTTTATTAACTGGATTATTTAAAATTACTTGATTCATTTTACTTTGCATACATATACTCATATAATCACCTTCAAATGTTTACACAATTAATTAATAAGCATTGAGATATATGTTTTTTTAAACTGTTTTTTTAGTAGTGAAGTCTTATTGTAATACTATGCTTTACCAATATATTTGTTGCATTTTATAACACATAATGGAAGCAAAAAGCAAAAAACAACCAAGTATAGAACCGACCCCCAAAAGTTAGACCAAAAATCTAACTAAGGGGGTCGGTTCTTCTTTTGGCTGTTTTTATTTCTGTTCTTAGAATCCTCTATAAAACTTATATAGTCATCAACTTCACCGATAACTTTACACAGCTTCTTATATAACTCATCTCTAATATTCCAAGCATGCTTATCAGTTGAATTATGTCTGATATATACATAATTATACCTATCAGTTGCATATAACTTGATACCATTTTTTATACAATCTTTGCAGAATTGATTATCTTCTCCTAATGATTTATTTTGAAATTTAATTTTATTAAAAATTTCTTTTCTAAATACGAGGGTTGGCCCTTCTATTCTATAAACGTACCTATTATCTCTTTTAGGATTTCTAATGGCTAGGGTTTTAGTATCTTGAAAATATACGTAAGTAGTGTATTTACCAACTACGTCAGCATATTTTAGAGCATTAACAGCCTGAGAAAGGTATTTAGGACCATAATAGTCGTCATCATCTAGTTTAGCTATAATTTCATAACTGGCCTTTTCAATTCCGTAGTTTAAACAGTAGCCTAAAGACTTACTTTCATCCACTTGAAAAATTGAAATATCAGGATATTCCTTTGATTTCAAAATCCATTCATTTATATTCATTTTATTGTTATTTAGAATAATTATTAGCTCCTTATCTTTAAATAACTGTCTATGATAGTTTTCAAAAACGTTTTTTATATATTTAGGTCTATTTGTACAGGTGATAACAGATACTTTTGTATCTGCTGAATTATCATCATATTTTATAGGCTTCCTATTATCAAGCTTTAACTTAACCCTACTAATAGGTGTTTTTCCCGCATTTATAGTTATAGGCTTTATATTAGCATGCAATTTTTTTTGCATAATTTTTCTCCTTGATTAAAAATTTTGTAACAACTTTAATTACACAGAACATATTTATATCATATAACTTAAAGGAAGTGATAATATGGACATTAAATCTATCAGCGGAAGTAAATACTATATAGCTGTATTTAAATCAAAAAACTATGCTGTCCAATTGTATTATAAATTAGAAAAAGCAGGCTATAGCATGTTTCAGTTAATATCCACTCCATGTCATATAAGTGGTGGATGTAGCTATTCTATTAAATTTTCAAGACTTAGTGATTTAAATTATTTCAAAAACTATTCTTCAGATTTTGAAAAAGAAATATATGGTGTTTACCATGTAGAAAAAAGAAACGGAACTAAGGTTTATGATGCCATAAGCCTTAAGAACAGTATTTAAGCACGTTTAAATAGTCTTGACCAGAACCTTTTTCTTAAGGTTCTATTACTTAGTTCATCAATCTTTTTGTTTATCTCTACAAGACATTGATTATTGATGTCTATGGACTCCTTAAGTGCAAGGAGAGTATTATCTATATTTTTAAATTGATAAATATAATCCTTATTAACATCGTCTAAACTTCTCATATTATCTGATATATCAGATAGTGTATCTGTGATAAGGGTAATATCTATTAATTCGCTAAAGTATTTTTTTTGGTGCTCGGCATTTTTTTCTTTATAACTTAATATAGAATCTTCCTCATCAATAAATTCTTTTGTATTTGTTGATTCAGTAGCTTCAAAGTTAATGTTTTTATTTTTTTTCTCATCTATGAAAGAGAATTTACTTAAATAGTCTATTAAGTTCTGTTTAAGTAAAATTTTTTTGCCATCTAGGCAAAATAAGACTTGAGACACTTCCTTTATGTTTTTCTCTCCAGGGAAATTGGTAAGATATCTTGCTATTTGAATTTTAGCTTCTTCAGGTATGGATAAAGTGTTGTTTAAACCCCAACTAAACCCATAATCATAGGAAACTAGAGAAAAAATTTTGTTATTACCTATTAGAAATATTTTAAGACAGTCTATTTCTTCATAGATCATGGGGTATTTATATTCATTGTTCAAGAAAGGAAAGTATTCTTCCTTCCATGTATTTTTACTGCTGCCCAGTTGTGGCAGATGCTTATATTTTACTTCAGAGCTATTATTTTTATGGACTGTCCATATTGCATGAATATTGTCAGCTTTATCAACTAGAATATATGGATAGCCACTACTATCTTGATATTCTGATAGTAGCCTAGGAACTTGATTCCACTTTTTTAAATATGAGTTAAAGAAGGTGTAGTAAATTTGTTGAGCATTTTCTACAATCGAAGTATAAATCATATGAATATTATCGAATTTGTCAAAATCAAAAGAGTAGGTTGGTATTGTTTTGCCGGATGTGAAGCTAATTACATTAGTTTTTTCCCAAATTCCTTTAACTCCTATAAGATGCTGAATAGTCCATACTTTTGAATTTATTAGGTTCGAAAAGGAATATAAAATATGGATGTTTTCTTTATTAACTCTTAAAGCCAAACTGCTATAAGAATTTGATCTGATATCAAACTGAGTAATAGCTTTCTTTGCCCATTTCTTATTTGAATAAAGATTGTAGTATACGCTTCCCTCATTAGTAAGATAAATCAAATGTACTCTGTCTTTACTATCTATGTCTAGCGAGAAATCATTGATAATGTCATCAGAAATAAGGTACTGATCAGTTAAAACGCAATTATTATTGTATAAGTCGTAATTAATTCTATTATTTTTGTCTAAATAAAATCTTTGGATTTCTCCTGTTGAATTTTTTATTATGTAATCTTTGATGTAAAAAATATTCATCAATATCACCCTTTCAAACATATTAAAAAACAATCACAATTCTATCTATAATTCATAATATGAAAGTAAAGATGATTTTATTAAATTATATTTGGGTAAAGGAGTGAAAACTATGGTAAACGGATTCGATCCAAGTCCTGGTGATCCATTTGTGCCGGATGATCTAAGTTATATTACTGAAACAGTATGTATTATTACTGATAAGGTATACGCACATTGTCAACAAAGAGAATGTTTCCCAAGAATAGATGTTGAATTGGGAGAAAAAACATTTGCAAACATCAGATTTAGACCTGGTTTTATTGTGGAAAATACTTTAGTCGTAACAGATATACAAAACAGGCCGAATTTCAGAAGAGTAAGATTTACTTTAAGAGTACCATTTGAGGTAATAACTACTGACGGAACCGTTATAAACGGATTTTTACCAGATATTTTTAAAGACATAATATTATTTATTCCAGATGCTAGAGATGAATTTGATTTTAGAATAGTGGTGGAAACAGCTTCAAGAGTATTAGGAGAGCCAACTCAAAGCGGTTGTGTGTTATCATTTGCTGTTGGAGTATTCATAATTGTAAAAGTTGTAGGCAGAGTGCAATTACTTATTCCAGCATTCGGATTCTGTCCAGAACCACCTGAGTGTGAAGAATTCAGTCCAACGGGTATTTGTGATAATTTTGAGTATGAACCATTCCCAGATTTCTTCCCTCCTCAATTTGAAGATTTATTCCCAGATGCATAAAAAAGAGGAGCAATTAGCTCCTCTTAGGCTACTAATTAATGTTAGTAGCCTTTAATTTTTTTTTGAAAGCAGCAAAAAAATAATTATTTTAAATTGAATGTTGACAGAAATAGTAGGGTATAATATACTTAGAAAAGAAAGCCTAGTAATATACTTGGAATTATAAAGAGGTGGTTTAATGAAGCTTTCAACAAAAGGGAGATACGGGCTTAAGGCTATGTTTGAATTAGCCTTACACTATGGGGAAGGTCCTGTTGTGCTAAGGAATATAGCTGAGAGTCAGGATATATCTGAACATTATTTGGAACAGCTAATTGCAGTTTTAAGAAAAAATGGACTAGCAACGAGTGTAAGAGGAGCTCAAGGAGGGTATCTACTTAATGACGATCCTAAGAACATTACAGTAGGAGATGTTATAAGAGCTTTAGAAGGAGATATTGCACCGTCAGAGTGTGTACTTGATGAAAATTTAGGTAAGTGTGTAAAAGAGGATTTCTGTGTTACTAAAAATGTTTGGGTTAAGATTAGAAACAGTATTAATGATGTAATTGATTCAATCACATTACAAGATATGGTTGATGATTTTATAAAAATAAATGGAAGTAAAGGATACATGTACTATATTTAGCCTTATTTTTTAAAATATGTACAACTTATTGGGAGGATGAAATATGATAAGACAAGTATATCTAGATAATGCAGCAACTACTCCTGTAAAAGAAGAAGTTCTTAAAGCAATGCTTCCTTACTTTACAGAAAAGTATGGAAACCCATCTAGTATTTATAGACTGGGTCAAGAAACTAGAGCTGCTATAGATGAGGCCAGAGAAAAGGTTGCAAAGGTATTAAATGCTAATTCAAGAGAAATTTTCTTTACAGGTGGTGGTTCAGAGGCCGATAACTGGGCAATAAAGGGAATTGCTTTTGCAAATAAAGACAAGGGTAATCATATTATTACTTCAAAAATAGAACATCATGGGGTTCTTCACACATGTGAGTACCTAGAAAAGAATGGTTTTAAGGTTACTTATTTAGACGTAGATGAAAATGGAACAGTGAATATTGAGCAATTAAAAGATTCAATTACTGATAAGACCATCTTAATTTCTATAATGTTTGCAAATAATGAAATTGGCACCATACAGCCAATAAAAGAAATTGGTAATATAGCTAAGGAAAATAAGATTTATTTCCATACTGATGCTGTACAGGCAATAGGAAATATTAATATAGATGTTGATGACTTGAACATTGATCTCTTGTCTATGTCTGCCCATAAATTATATGGACCAAAGGGTGTAGGAGCTCTTTATATAAGACAAGGAGTAAAGATTCATCCACATATACATGGTGGAGCTCAGGAAAAAAACAGAAGAGCTGGGACAGAAAACATTCCTGGTATAGTTGGGTTTGGCAAAGCTATAGAGCTAGCTTATGAAACTATAGACGAGCATAATAGCAATCTTACGAGATTAAGAGATAAGTTCATAAAGGATATATATAAAAACATTGGCTATGTCAGACTAAATGGACATCCTAAAAATAGACTGCCTGGTAATGTTAACTTCTCCTTTGAATTTATTGAAGGAGAGTCTTTGTTACTGAGTTTAGATATGGTAGGAATATCAGCTTCTAGCGGCTCAGCATGTACATCAGGCTCATTAGATCCTTCACATGTATTATTGGCCATAGGACTTCCTCATGAAATTGCTCATGGATCCTTAAGACTTACATTGGGAGATTTTAATACAGAAGAAGAAATAGACTATGTAGTAGAGAATTTAGTTAAAATAGTTGATAGATTAAGAGAAATGTCACCATTATACGAAAATGTAAAAAGGATATAAGGGGGTAAAATTATGTACTCAGAAAAAGTTATGGAGCATTTTATGAATCCTAGAAATGTTGGAGAGATTGAAAATGCTGATGGAATTGGTCAAGTAGGAAATCCAAAGTGTGGAGATATAATGAAAATGTATTTAAAAATCGAAAATGATACTATTGTTGATGTAAAATTTAAGACTTTTGGATGTGGCTCAGCAATAGCTTCTTCAAGTATGGCTACAGAACTAATAAAGGGAAAGACCATACAAGAAGCAATGAAGCTTACGAATAAAGCTGTAGCTCAAGCTTTAGATGGCTTACCTCCAGTTAAAATGCATTGCTCAGTGTTAGCTGAGCAGGCTATTAAATCAGCTTTATATGACTATTCTAAGAAGAATAATGTGGTCATAGAAGGATTAGAAAACTTTAATCCTGATGAGGATGTTCACGATCACGAATAAGAGAACTTAAGAGGCTGTTTCATAACTTACAAATCAGTTATGAAACAGCCTCTTTTTCTATATGAAAGTCAACAACTAATTAGAAAACTAGTTTCTGAGTACTGTAATTATGCTAATCTTATTGTAGGTTTATATAGGAATGTCCTGTAAGAATCAAATTTATGTGAGAGCAGGGAGCAAATAAACTTGCGTTGCGAGACTACGAAAAATGCAAACTGTGGAAATAAACAAAATAATATTCAACTGTTAATGTGGAATACTAATTACATAGAAATTTATAAAAGGAGTAATTCAATTGAGGAAAGTAAGTGAGATAATTGGACTCCCAGTAATATGTAAAAAATCTGGAAGCAAAATTGCGACTGTAAAGGAAGTAATATATTCAAAGAAAAAATATAGAATAGTAGGTTTTCTAGTTAGTGAAGGAAATATTTTTAGAGAGGCTAAAATAATTCAATTTAATAATATTGATTCAATAGGCGAAGAAGCATTGATTATCAAAAACGAAAATATGATAGAAAAATCTAGTTTATTACCAGAAATAAATCAGTTAATTAATGAAAAAAAAATAATTGAAGAAGAAATCTTAACTGAAGATGGAGAGAGTCTGGGGCATGTAAAAGATACTTTAATAGATGATAAAAACGGAAAAATAATAGGTTTTATACTTACAGATGGGTTAATTCAAGATATTAAAGAAGGTAGAAATGTATTGCCATATACTACTGAGGCAGTTTTTGGGGAGAATTCTATTATTATAAGTAATGAAGCTAAAAATTCATTTGACAGATATAAGGAAGATTACAAAAAACTTCTAGAATTACTTTGAAAATTTGTACCAAACTAAGTATAAAGAATCTAAAAAATGGGGTGAGAATATGAAAGGAAGATTTATATCAGGAATTGTAGCAGGGAGTTTAATAGGTGCTACTGCTGGAATGTATGCAATCACAAGGATGAGCCCAAGACAGAGAAGAAAAGCAATGAAGGTAGGTAGAAGAATAGTAACGAGTGTTGTTAGCAATATAGGATTATTTTAATAAGGCAGCTTAGCTGCCTTTAATTTACATCAAAGGGAGCCACATTATGGATAATCTTCTAAAACTAAGTGACT
The DNA here is from genome assembly GCF_030263895.1 of Proteiniborus sp. MB09-C3. Taxonomy (NCBI): domain Bacteria; kingdom Bacillati; phylum Bacillota; class Clostridia; order Eubacteriales; genus Proteiniborus; species Proteiniborus sp. MB09-C3. Next base: position 2,793,892 of record NZ_CP127161.1, on the reverse strand, counting down.
ATTTACGAAGTATATTTATAACCGCATTGTTGGGATTATGTATATATTTCTTATTGAATATTGGCAACAGATATGTGAAGCCTGAAAATAGGCTTCAATTTTCACGTAGAAAAATTATCTTTACTTTTGTGATAGTTATTCTAATAGTTATATTTTATAATCTTTTTAAGGGATATAGTAAAATTGCTCCATTACTTTTATTGGTGTTCTATTCAATAGTACTATCTTATTTACTTAATCCATTAGTAAATATCATTGAAAAAAGAGGATTTAAAAGATCATATAGCATATTACTTATATATTTGTTTTTATTAACTCTAATCATTTTACTAATAGTATCCATTGTACCAAAATTATCTAGTGAGTTTGAAAATTTAGTAAGGTTGTTGCCTAGCTATTTCAATAGAATATATGATTATTTTAATAACATCTCTGTGAAGTATTCTAAGCATTTAGATAAATTACCTCCAGAGTTTCAGGCAATAAAAGAAGTTTTCTTTGAAAATCTTAAGAATTTTCAGGTACTGATTCTCAATTATTTGAGAAATATCACTAATTCTGCAATTAGTATTTTCTCAAAGATGGTGAGCTTTGTTATTGTACCTATTATGGCGTATTATTTTTTAAAAGATAAAGATTATTTTAAGAAAAAAATCACACTCATAATTCCTAAAAATCAAAGAAATGATGTTTTAAAAATTGGAAGAGAGGTTGATAAAGTTTTAGGAAGATTTATTAGAGGGCAGTTATTAGTCTGTACTTTTGTTGGTATTTCTTCTTCAATAGCTTTACTGATTATTGGAGTAGATTTTGCCATAATCATTGGTTTAGTTGCTGGTATAGCAGATATAATACCTTATTTTGGCCCTATAATAGGCATTTTCCCTGCTATAGTATTTGCTCTGTTAAAAAGTCCTATGAAAGCTCTATGGGTCATAATTTCTTTCACAGTTATTCAGCAATTAGAGAGTAACATAATAGCACCTAAAATAGTTGGAGAAAGTGTTGGGGTCCATCCTGTAATTATAATGCTGGCACTTTTAATAGGAGGAAGCTATTTCGGAATTACAGGCATGCTCTTTGCAATTCCTGCGACAATAGTTCTGAAGATAGTTTCAAGCTTTCTAATTGACAAAATTTCTCGCATATAACCTATATTGACAAAATACGGCTTATAAATTATAATCCTATCTATAGATAGTTCAATAACAGATAGAGAGAATAAATTATTTTATAAAGAAATAAATATTTAACAACAATGAAAGGAATTAGTAAATATTCCAAACCTTGCAGAGAGAATGCCCTAGGCTGGAAGGCATTTAGGCAAGGATATTGAAGCAGTCCTGGAGTTGGAGCCTTGAATATATAGTAGAGGTTTCCGGTTTATCCGTTATCTTTTTGAGAGGCTAACTTTTAGTAAGTAGGGTGGTACCGCGGGTAAACTCGCCCCTAAGTAGGATATAGGGGCGAGTTTTTTATATTTAAAAAATGATTAGAGGGGAGATAGGTTATGAAAAAGACAGAATTAAATGAAATCAGAAAAGAATTTTTAGACTTTTTTAATGAAAAAGGACACTTGGTTGCCCCAAGCTTTTCTTTAGTACCAAAAAATGACAAAAGTTTATTATTAATAAATGCAGGAATGGCACCATTGAAAGCATATTTTACGGGAGCACAAGAACCTCCTAGAAGAAGGATGGCAACTTGCCAAAAATGTTTTAGAACAAATGATATTGAGAATGTAGGTAAAACAGCAAGACATGGCACTTTTTTTGAGATGTTAGGTAATTTCTCTTTTGGAGATTACTTTAAAAAAGAAGCTATTGAATGGGCATGGGAGTTTATGACTGAAAGAATGGAAATTCCAGTGGAAAAGCTATGGGTTTCAGTTTATGAGGAAGATGATGAAGCTTATGAAATATGGAATAAGTACATTGGAATCAAATCAGATAGGATTGTTAAATTAGGAAAAGAAGACAACTTCTGGGAACTCGAAGTAGGGCCATGTGGACCTTGCTCTGAAATATATGTGGATAGAGGCGAGAAATACGGATGTGGCAGCGAAAGATGTAAGCCAGGATGTGATTGTGATAGATATGTAGAGGTATGGAATCTTGTCTTTTCACAATTCGATAAGGATGAGGAAGGAAATTATAACCTTGTTCCACACCCAAATATTGATACAGGAATGGGTCTTGAAAGAATTGCAGCTGTAATGCAAAATGCAGAGAATATTTTCAGTACTGATGTAATGAAAATATTGCTAAAAAAGGTTGAAGAAAAGAGTGGGGCTACTTACGGGGAAAATGAAAAGAAAGATATGTCCATAAGGGTAATTACAGATCATATTAGAGCGGTAACATTTCTAGTTTCCGATGGAGTTTTGCCAAGCAATGAAGGCAGAGGTTATGTCCTAAGAAGATTGATTAGAAGAGCTGCAAGACATGGCAAGCTTTTAGGAATAGAAACTGATTTCTTAAATACTCTAGTACCAACTGTAGTTGAATTATGGGGAGAGGCATATCCCGACTTAATAGAAAGACTGCCTCAAGTTCAAAAAATATTAAAGGTTGAAGAAGAAAAATTCCAAGAAACTATAGATCAGGGAATAAATATACTAAATGAGTACATTGAAAATATGTCAAATAATAATGAAAAAGTACTAAATGGTGGATTTGCATTTAAATTATACGATACTTATGGTTTCCCTCTCGATTTGACTAAGGAAATTTTAGAAGAGCATAATTTATCGGTTGATGAGATTGAATTCAACTCTGAAATGGAGAAACAGAGAGAAAGAGCTAGGAAGGCAAGAGAAGCAGGTGATAATCAGGCATGGAGTAAAGATAGTCCATTGTCAATTGATAGTACAATAAGAACTGATTTTGTTGGGTATACAGAAACGGCTTTAAGTTCAAAAATAATTGCAGTTTTAAAGGATGAAAATGAAGTTCAAATTTTAAACTCAAATGAAAAGGGTATAATACTATTAGACAAAACTCCTTTTTATCCTGAAGGAGGAGGTCAAGTTGGCGATACTGGCTTGCTAAGAGGTAATGAATTTGTTGCAAAAGTAAATGATACAAAGAAGAATGGCAGCGGACAAATTTTACATTTTGTTGAAGTAATTGAAGGTACACTTAAAGGTGGAGCTGAGGTTTGCGCAGAGATTGATAAATCAGAAAGACTATCTACGGCTAGAAATCACTCGGTGACTCATTTGCTTCATAAAGCGTTAAAGGAAGTACTTGGGAATCATGTAAATCAAGCGGGTTCATTGGTAATGCCAGATAGATTGAGATTTGATTTTACACACTTTGAGGCATTGAAAAAAGAAGAAATTGATAGAATAGAGGAAATTGTTAACGATAAAATATTTGAGGGATTAGATGTAAGAATTGTAGAGACTTCCTTGGAGGATGCTAGAAATCAGGGAGCTGCTGCACTATTTGATGAAAAATACGGTGATGTAGTTAGATTAGTAAAAATCGGTGACTACAGCAAAGAGCTATGCGGAGGTACCCATATTTCAAACTCAAGTCAAATAGGAATATTTAAGATAGTAAGTGAATCAGGTATAGCTTCTGGTGTTAGAAGGATTGAAGCTATTACAGGAAAGAAAGCATATGAACAGTTTGTAGAAATGGATATGCAGATATTGAAGATGGCTGATATTCTAAAAACAAATAGAAGGGATATAATAAGTAGGGTACAGCAGATAACTGATGATACAAAGCATTTAGAAAAAGAAGTTGAAAAACTAAAATCGGATTTGGCTATGTCAAAATTAGATGATATAATAAATGAGAGCTTTGAAGTAAACGGGGTTAAAGTCATAAGTAAAAGAATTGATGGAATGGATATGAATAGCCTTAGACAATTAGGTGATAAAGCGAGAGACTCTATTAATTCTGTAGTAATTGTTTTTGGCTCAGTATTAGAAGATAAGGTTTCATTTATAGCTATGGCAACAAAAGACTTAGTAGGTAGGGGAATACACGCTGGAAACATAATTAGAGAGGTAGCAAAGATGGCTGGCGGAGGTGGCGGTGGACGCCCAGATATGGCTCAAGCTGGTGGAAAAGATCCTTCAAAGATAGATGAGGCTTTAAGTATAGTAAAGGATGTTGTATTATCTCAGCTTAAGTAGTTTTACTGTTTTGTAGTGTATAAATTGAAGAAACACAATAGAAGTGCTTGGCTAAGAATTTCTATTGTGTTTCAAACAAGCCATAGAATTTTTAATAAATAGATGTATACAAATCTCAATATATGATATAAATATATAAGGGGGTGTTTCTATGAACAGTATCAATCAAACAATGAAATTTAATGTTTCTAAGGATAATAAAAGTCAAGCTGAAGAAATATTGTTTTCGGTTTATGAAGCGTTAGAAGAAAAGGGCTATAATCCAATAAACCAAATAATAGGGTACATATTGTCCGGAGATCCTACTTATATAACTAGCCATAATAATGCAAGAACTCTAATAAGAAAATTGGAAAGAGATGAGCTTTTAGAGGAAATTCTTAAAAAGTATTTAGGGAAAAAGTAATAGGAGAGGTCTAATTGCTGAATAAGTTGCAAAAGAGAAGCATAAGTATTGATGCTTTATTGCTGCTTTAACTTTTTTTGACCTGGACAAGGAAGTTCAAGCTGCCTATGAAAGAAGACCAGGAAAGACTACAGAAGGATACAGTATTACTAATATTGAAATCAATAAGCTTAACAATGTAAATAATAATAGCACTAATGCTTCCGTAATAGGTGTGTTAGGAAATAATTTACACAATAGTGAGCATAAGACAGCAGTATTTGGTAATTCAGATACTGCTGAAAGTTTTATAGAAGCTAACTGCTTTATCAATGGTATTGGTTACTACATAGTTATTTTCATATATAATTTTTTTATCATATGTCTTTAAAGTTAAGATTGATTTGAAAAAAGTTATCATTATTGGTATCATAGTGTTATTGTTTATCTTTATTAGGGTATAATTAATATCTATATAAATCTAAATCCTACTCATCTGGACAGAAGGCTTTTTATGATTGCTAGAAGTGGATTAGGAGAAATATATATGCTGTTCAATTGTAAGAAGAAAATTACTATGTTAACTAAAAGCAGCAAATATTTTTCTGCTGGGCTTATCAGCACTCTTATAGGAAGTATAGTAGGATTATTAGTAAATGATTCGGGAGTTTTTTAGCAGCTATATCAAATGCATATTTGGTGACTATATTAATGTATTATATATTTGATTATATGACTGAATCTTAGGGAAGTGACATAGTGGAAAATAGATTGTTAGGTAATACAGGTATAAAAGTATCTGAGTTATGCTTTGGATCGTTAACTATTGGGCCATTGCAGGTGAATTTGGATATTTTGGAAGGTGCTCAGATTATAAGCTATGCTTTTAGCAAGGGCATTAATTTCATAGATACAGCAGAAATATACGATAATTATGGGCATATAAAAGAAGCATTAAAAACAGTAAATAGAAAAGATATAGTTATAGCTACAAAATCATATTCTTATTCAAAAGAAACAGCTGAAAAAAGTTTATCTAAGGCTTTAAGTGAATTAGACACAGATTATATAGATATTTTTCTATTGCATGAGCAGGAGAGCAAGCATACAATTCGTGGACATTATGAAGCGATAGAGTATTTTATGAAAGCTAAAGAAAAGGGCATTATTAGAGCTATAGGCATATCCACCCATAGAGTAGAAGCTGTGTTGGCAGCTAACCAATACAGAGAAATTGAAGTGATACATCCTATAATCAACAAATTAGGAATAGGAATACAGGATGGAAGTGTGGATGATATGATAGCTGCATTAAAAATATCCTATAATATCGGAAAAGGCATTTACGGTATGAAGCCCTTAGGCGGAGGACATTTAATTAAGAGCGTAGAGGAATCAGTTGATTTTGTTAGAAATGTACCATATTTACATTCATTTGCCATGGGAATGCAAAGCAAAGATGAAGTAGATGCGAATGTAAGTTTGATTAACAGTGGATATATTCCTGATGATATTAAACAAAGAATTAAAAAGAAGGAAAGAAGGCTTCATATTTCAGATTGGTGTATAGGCTGCGGTTCCTGTGTAGAGACATGTAAGAACGGTGGAGTACATTTAGTAAATAATAAAGCAGTTCCAATTATGGAGAAATGTGTCCTTTGCGGTTATTGTGCAAGAAAATGTCCAGAGTTTTGCATAAAAGTAATATAATTGGAGGAGTTTATGGAAAGAATAATGGGGCTTGATGTAGGAGATAAAACTATTGGGGTGGCAATAAGCGACCCATTAGGTATTACTGCCCAAGGAATTACTACTATAAGAAGAAAGGGAATCAATAGTGATTTTAGCGAATTAAAAGCATTGATTAGTGAATATAATATTGTTGAAGTTGTAATTGGATTACCGAAGAATATGAACAATACTATTGGCCCGCAGGGGGAAAAAGTATTGCATTTTGTTGAAAAATTCAAGGGTAAATTTAATGTTAATGTAGTATTACAGGATGAAAGACTAACTACAGTATCTGCGGAAAGATTGCTTATAGATGCAGATGTGAGTAGAAAAAAAAGAAAAGATGTAATTGATAAGGTAGCAGCAACATATATTTTAAACTCTTATTTAGAAAAAAATAAAAAAGGAGAATGAGAGCATGGTAAATGATGACAATATTATTTCATTAATAGATGAAAATGGTAAAGAGCAAAAATTCGAAGTAATGGCAACATTTGATATTGAGGAAGATGAGTATGCAGTATTGTTTCCGTTACAAAACGAAGAAGCTGAAGATGGGGCTTACATTTTGCGAATTGAGTATGACGAAAATGGAGAATTACTATTAGTAAATATTGAAGATGAAGAAGAACTTGAAAATGCTGTGGCTGTCTATGAGGCTATTGCAGATGAAATACTGTAGTCGTTTTTTCATATGCTTATTCTAAGGCAAATTTGTTATAATTACTTACATATTTGTTGACTTTTGCATGTTATAATAATAGACTATATTTATAAAGCAAATAAGCAGGTGGAATGATGGATAATTTTTTTGACGATTTAAAAACAAAGCTTAAGGAAAAAGGGTATAAGCTTACAACACAGAGAAGAGTTATATTGGACGTGATCTTGGAAAATCATGGTAGACATTTAAGCCCTGAGGAGATATACGATAGCGTAAGAGATAAATATCCTGAAATTGGGCTTGCTACTGTATATAGAACGTTGCAGTTATTTGAACAATTAAATATTATTTACAAGCTGAATTTTAATGATGGGTGCAGCAGATACGAACTAAGTTCTTCTTCTAATGACCACCAGCATCATCATCTTATTTGTTTAAACTGTGGTAAAGTATTAGAGGTCGAATTGGACTTACTTGAGAATCTTGAATTGGAAATCGAAAAACAGAAAAATTTTAAGGTTATAGATCATAATGTAAAGTTTTTTGGTTATTGCAAAGATTGTAAGTAGTAAATCCCAATTTGGGATTTATTTTTTTACAATTTTGTAAGGCTATGGGTAACTATGATGTGGGGAAAAGTACCATTAGGAAAGTTTCTGTATGCTATTTGCATTTGAAATTTTTAATGGTTTTATGGATAGAATAATATTAGATGAAAAGTGAAGCTGCATAAAATGGTATTCAAATATAAGAATAAAATTATTTGAGCGTGAGTTTTTGTATATTTAAGTGAAAAGATAAAAGGAGAGTGACAGAGTGGCAAAAAAATCATCAAAATTAAAAATAATTCCTCTAGGGGGTTTATATGAAGTAGGAAAAAACATTACGGCTATCGAATATGAGGATGATATTATCGTTATTGATTGCGGACTTATTTTTCCTGAAGACGAAATGCTAGGGATAGATGTAGTTATTCCAGATATAACATATCTATTAAAGAATAGAGAAAAAATAAAGGGTATAGTTTTAACTCATGGACATGAGGATCATATAGGGGCATTGCCATATGTATTGAAGAAAATTAATGTACCTATATATGGAACTAAGCTTACTCTTGGATTAGTCGAAAATAAATTTAAGGAACATAATATTAGTAATACCATTTTGAATGTAGTTAAAGCATCACAAAGTATAAAGCTTGGTCAATTTGATATTGAATTCATAAGAACATCTCATAGTATACCTGATTCTGTAGCTTTAGCTATCCATACACCTGTGGGAACAGTAGTTCATACGGGAGACTTTAAAGTTGACTATACTCCAATTAATGGAGAAGTAATGGATTTTCATAAGCTCTCAGAGCTAGGGAAAAAGGGAGTGTTAGTTCTCTTAGCTGATAGTACTAATGTAGAGAGACCGGGATATACAATGTCTGAAAAGACGGTTGGAGATACGTTTAAGGATATATTTTTAACTGCTAAACAAAGAATCATTGTAGCCACTTTTGCTTCTAATATTCATAGAGTGCAACAGGTAGTCAATGCAGCGGTTCTTTTTGATAGGAAAGTTGTTGTATCAGGAAGAAGCATGGTTAATGTAGTAAAAGTAGCTACAGATTTAGGATATTTAGATGTACCTGAAGGCACTTTAATCGATATAAATGATATGCATAGATACCCAGACAATAAAATAGTAGTTATAACTACTGGCAGCCAGGGAGAGCCTATGTCTGCTCTTGCAAGAATTGCATCTTCAGACCACAGAAAGATGGAATTAATGCCAGGAGACTTAGTTATAATATCAGCTAGTCCAATTCCAGGCAATGAGAAGACAGTAGCAAAGGTAATAAATCAGTTGTTTAAAAGAGGAGCTAATGTTATTTATGAAGCTTTGGCTGATGTACACGTTTCAGGCCATGCTTGCCAGGAAGAGCTAAAGCTAATGCATAGTTTGCTGAAGCCTAAGTTTTTTATTCCAGTACATGGTGAATATAGGCATTTAAAACAACATGCTGGTTTAGCCCATGAGCTAGGGATGCCAAAAGAAAACATATTTATTGCTGAGAATGGATCTATAATTGAATTTACTAAGGATAGTGGAGCTATAGTAGGAAGTGTTCCTGCAGGTAATATATTAGTTGATGGACTAGGTGTTGGCGATGTAGGTAATATAGTACTTCGAGATAGAAAGCATCTTTCAGAGGATGGTCTTATTGTTGTAGTAGTTACTATAAGTAAACAAGAAGGCTATGTGATTTCAGGACCAGATATAGTATCTAGAGGGTTCGTTTATGTTAGAGAATCAGAAGATTTAATGGAAGAGGCTAGAACCATTGTAAGAGATGTATTAACAGAATGTGAAAAAAATAAAATTACAGATTGGGCAACACTAAAATCTAGTATTAAGGATGCATTAAGAAATTTCCTTTATGAAAAAATTAAGAGAAACCCAATGATTCTTCCAATTATCATGGAGGTATAATAGTCGTAGTATTAACTACGACTTCTCTTTGGTTAATTAATGATCATATTTGGAGGGAAAGAATGAAAAATACTAAATACTTAGCAAAAGCAGGAATGATAGCAGCGTTATATGTTATTTTAGTAATTATCGAAATACCTTTAGGACAGCTTGCCTTTGGCCCTATTCAAGTGAGAGTTGCAGAGGCTTTAGTTTTATTGCCTTTAGTAGAATCCGCTGCTATTCCAGGAGTCTTTGTCGGTTGCTTTATTGCAAATTTAATACTCACTTTTGCTTCAGGCTATGGGCTTATTGATGTTGTAGGAGGAAGTCTAATAACCTTAATTTCTGCATACTTGACTAGTAAAATGCCAAATAAGTTTTTGGGTATTTTACCGCCTGTTATATTGAATGCTCTTTTAGTATCAATATGGGTATCTTCTTTTTTCCCAGAGTTAGGTTATTGGGCAGTAGCAGCAGGTATTGGTGCAGGGGAATTAGTTGCTGTTGGTTTGTTTGGAAATATAGTATTATATGCATACAATAGAATGAAAAAAAGCGGATATAATTAATTATATTATAAAGTTAGGATTCTGCTTGGTGTTTATAGATTTTTAAGAATCAAATTGCTAGCTTACCATAATTAGATTATGTTAACTAAAATAAGCATCTTTATTTGCCGATTTTTGTTCATACTTCTTGTATTTACAGTAGCAAGTATTGTATAATTTAAGAAACAATAAGATAAAAGGGGGAGCAATATGACCCAGACTATTGAAGGCAGCAAAAAAAGAAGAAAAAAGCCTATATTACTATATCTTTTTATTATTGTCCTAGTAATTATTGCAATATCTATTATTAGCTTTAAAAAATTTGTGGACAACCAATTGCAGCCAATGGCAGTAGAAAATATTAAAGAAATACAAATTGTAATACCAAAGGGAACATCATCAAATGGTATAGCAAAAATTTTGAAAGACAATAATCTTATTAGAAATGATTTGATTTTTAGTTTATTTGCAAAATACGAAAAGATGGATGGGAAGTTTAAAGCTGGGAAATACGTATTAAATAATGGTATGACTCAGGAAGAAATTATGAGGAAGTTGGTGGCAGGAGGAGTTGAAAAGGATTCTGTTACATTTACTATACCAGAAGGCTTTGAGTTAAAACAGATTGCTGAAAGATTAAGCGAAATGGGTTTAGTTGATAAAAATTCTTTTCTCGAATTAACTTCAAAAGTTTCCAATTTTTCATCTGAGTTTGATTTTCTAAAGGATGTTCCTGAAGAACTATCACTTGAGGGCTATTTGTATCCAGATACTTACGAGGTATATACTGATGTAAGTGAAAAGGATATTGTTAAGAAAATGCTAAGCAGATTTGATAGCCTATATACTGATGAACTAAAAGCGAAGGCAGAAGAATTAGATTTAGACATAAATCAAGTTATAGCTCTTGCTTCAATTATTGAAAGAGAAGGTAGAGTCGATAGTGAAAGAGAAATAATATCAGGTGTTTTTCATAATAGGATAAAGGTAGGAATGGCACTACAATCATGTGCTACTGTACAATATATTCTAGGAGAAAGAAAACCAGTTTTATCCACTGAAGATACCTTGATTGATTCACCATATAATACCTATATTAATCAAGGATTGCCACCTGGGCCTATTGCTTCTCCAGGTATAAGGTCAATTGAAGCTGCTGTTAATCCTGCTGATGTAGACTATAAGTTTTTTGTATTTAATGAGGATGAAACAGGAACTCATACTTTTAGTGTGACATACGATGAGCATAAAAAAGCAAAAAACAGAATACAAAATAAAAGATAATTCTTTATAAAAGTAAAATTTTGTTTTTTAAAGTTCATATAAATAGGCTAAAATATATTTTGGACTGTCAAATTTAATGATAGTATTTTAATTACTAGGTTGGATAGAATATTTTGTAAAGATAATACGTGGAGACTGCCCACGTATTATTTATGACCTAACCTGATTTTTTGAATGATTTTATCGAAAAATAAAGGAGGCTCAGAAAGCAAGTTTCTGAGTACTACAATTATGCCAGATCATAAATTTGTGTAGCGAGACTGTGGAAAATGATTTTTTATGCAAGGAGAGAGTTGGTTGAGCAATATAAATGAAAGCAGCGTTGAGGAATATATACGGGGTTTAATTCCATCAAGAGATAATTTTTTTGTAGAGCTAGAGAAGTACGCAGAACTTAATCATGTGCCAATAATTCATCCTGAAGTGGCTCAGCTTATTAGGGTTTTGATAAGCATTACAAAGCCTAAGAGAATACTAGAGATTGGAACTGCAATCGGCTATTCTGCATTAGTGATGGCTAGTGCTATGGAAAAGGATGGCAAGGTTATCTCTATAGAAAAAAGAGATGATATGACAGGTCTTGCTGAGAAAAATATACATGATAATGGATATTCAAATATGATAGAAATAATCAAAGGCGAAGCAGAGGAAGTACTGCCTAACATTGACGATAAGTTTGATTTTATATTTATAGATGCTGCAAAGGGACAATATATGGAGTTCTTTCCTCATTGTATAAGAAACTTAGCTGATGGGGGAATTATCCTTTCAGACAATGTCCTGTATAAAGGAATGGTAGCCAGTGATGAGCTAGTATTGAGAAGGAAAAAAACCATAGTGAAGAGAATGAGAAATTATTTAGATTATATAACTAGCAATAAAGACTTAGAATCAAGTGTAATACCAATTGGTGATGGAGTTGCCATTACTTATAAAAAGGAGGTAAAGGAAAATGAATAGACCTGAGCTTTTAGCTCCAGCTGGAGATATAGAAAAGCTTAAGATGGCCATAGTTTATGGAGCAGATGCTGTATACTTAGGTGGCGAAGCATTTGGGCTTAGAGCTTCATCAAAAAATTTCTCTATTGATGAGATTAAAGAAGGCTTAGAATTTGCTCATTCAAGAGGAAGAAGATTATATGTTACTTTAAATATCATTCCGCACAATGAAGATTTAAGTGGTCTACCTGAATATTTAAAAACACTAGATGAAATAGGTGTAGATGCTGTTATTGTATCTGATCCTGGAGTAGTTTCAGTGGTAAAAGAGATTGCTCCAAATATGGAGATTCATATTAGTACTCAGGCTAATACTACAAATTACCTATCAGCAAATTTTTGGCATAAAATAGGGGTCAAAAGAATAGTGTTGGCTAGGGAACTATCTATAAATGAAATCAAAGAAATTATAGATAAAATACCTCCTGAATTGGAAATTGAGACCTTTATTCATGGTGCAATGTGTATATCTTACTCAGGGAGATGTCTTCTAAGTAACTATATGACGCATAGGGATGCAAATAGAGGTGAGTGTGCACAGTCCTGTAGATGGAAGTATAATTTAGTAGAAGAGAAAAGACCAGATGAATACTATCCAGTATATGAGGATGAGAATGGTACTTATATTTTTAACTCGAAGGATTTATGTATGATAGAACATATTCCGGAGTTAGTAGAGGCTGGGGTAAAGAGCTTTAAGATAGAGGGCAGAATGAAAAGCCCATATTATGTTGCTACAGTAGTAAGATCATACAGAATGGCTATGGACGAATACTTTGCTGATCCAGCTAATTATAAGTTCAACGAAAAATGGTTGGAAGAAATAAAAAAAGCTAGTCATAGAGATCATACAACAGGTTTTTACTTTGGAAAGCCAACAGGTAACGAACAGTTATATACTAGCAGTTCATATATTAGAACATATGACTTTCTAGGATTGGTACTAGATTATGACAATAGCACAAGTATAGCAACAGTAGAACAAAGGAATAGAATCTTTGTTGGTAATGAGATTGAGGTTTTTGGACCTAATAAGGAGCATTTTAACCAAGTAATTGAAAAAATGTGGGACAAAGCTAATAATGAAATTGATGTTGCCCCTCATGCACAGCAGATTATAAAGATCAAGATGGATAAACCTGTTGAAACTTGGGACATTATTAGAAAACCTAGAGAGGAATGATAGCTTTGAACAGACCAATACTAATTGGCATTACTGGAGGTACTGGCTCAGGGAAAAGTACTGTTGCAATGGAAATCTTCGGTTCATTACCAGAAAAGAATATTGTTATTATTGAACAGGATTCATACTATAAGGATCAGAGTCATTTATCATTTGAGGAGAGGGTAAAAACTAATTATGACCATCCTTTTGCTTTTGATAATGACTTGCTAATTGAGCATTTGACTGCACTCATGAATGGAAATTCCATTAATAAACCTATTTATAATTTTGAAGAACATACAAGAAGGAAAGAAACCATAGTTGTTTACTCTAAGGATATTATAATCCTAGAAGGTATATTAATACTTGATGATGAGAGGATCAGAGAATTATTGGATATCAAAATATTTGTGGATACTGATTCTGATGTAAGAATTATTAGGCGAATAACAAGGGATATTAAAGAAAGAGGAAGAACCTTGGACTCAGTTATAGAGCAGTATATGACAACTGTAAGGCCAGCACATATGCAGTTTATAGAGCCAAGTAAAAGATACGCGGATATTATCATTCCAGAAGGTGGATACAACAAAGTAGCCATTGATCTTATGGTTACAAAGGTTAAATCAATAATTTCAAAATAGATATTATACCTCCATACTAAGTTGGGAATAATTATTCCATAGGCTTATATGGAGGTTTTATTATGGATAAGAAGACAAGGAATAATATTTATAGAAGAGCAAAGAAAATTATGATAGTCTCAACTATTGTTTTTGCAATGCTTGTTATAAGACTATTTTGGATACAGATAGTGAAGGGGCAAAAATATGGATTAGAGGCAGGAAAACAATATGTAAGGGAAATTAGAGTAGCTCCTGCCAGAGGAAATATATTTGATAGAAATAATGTTCAGTTAACAAACAATAAAACAGAAAAGACAATTTATATATTTAGAGACGCTGTATCAGGTGACGATGAGACTTTAGAGAAAATAAGAGAAGCTTTTGATCTCTCAGAGAAGGACATAGAAATAATAAAAAAATCAAGTAATAGAATTATTGAAATACCTTTAAGCAAGGAAGTTGAAGACAATATTTCTATTAGAGGTGTAACTATAGAGGAAAGAAAAGTAAGGTATGATGGTAACAATTTGCTTTCGCATGTTATAGGATATATAAAGAAAAGTGAGAATGTTGGTGAGTATGGAATAGAAAAAGAATACGATAGCATTTTAAAAATGAATGACAGCTTTGGTGTTAAGTATGTTGCAGTAGATGGAAAACAAAGAGTTATTCCTGGTCTAAAGGATACAGAAGTCATTAGCGAGAAAAAAACTAGTTCTAATAGTGTGAAATTAACTGTAGATATAAATATACAAAAAGCAGTAGAAAAAGTACTTGACTATAGGAAGGTTAACGGTGCTGCTATAGTTACAGAGGTGACAACAGGTGATATATTGGCAATGGCAAGCAGGCCGACTCTAAACCAAAACGATATTGGAATAAATTTTAATAGTAATAATATGGACTTTTATAATAAAGCTTTAGAGGTGGCTTATCCTCCAGGCTCCATTTTTAAGACTGTCGTTATGCTTGCTGCCCTTGAGGAGGACTTGATTAGCTTTAATGATACCTTTGTATGCGAGGGGTATGAAGATTTGGGAAGTTTTAAAATTAAATGCAATAATACTGAAGGACATGGAGAAATAACTGCATATGAAGCCTTCTCCAAATCCTGCAATTCAGCTTTTATCCAGATAGGAAAAAAAGTAGGGGCTAAAAAAATAATTGATATGGCTAAAAGATTAGGCTTTGGAGAAAAAATACAAAATATTTTAATTGAATCGTCAGGAAATCTTCCTAAAAATGATGAGTTATTAGGTCCTGCTATAGGAAATATATCCATTGGCCAATCTAATATAGAGGTTACACCAATACAAGTAACTAATATGATGATGATTATTGCTAATGAAGGTGTTAAGAAAGATATAAGTATAGTAGATAGTATTGTAACTGAAGAAGGCGGTTTTGTTAAAAAGGTAATGAGAGAAAAGGAAGAAAGGGCTTTATCGACAAAAGTAAGTAAACAAATTAAAAAAGTCCTTGAAGGTGTTGTTGATAATGGTACGGCGAAAAATATTAATATGTCAAGTATTGGTGGTGCAGCAGGTAAAACAGGATCAGCGGAAAATAGCAAAAAGATAACTCATGCATGGTTTTCAGGCTATTTTCCAAGTGATAAACCTAAATATGTAATTACTGTCTTTATAGAGGAAGGTGGATCAGGGGGCAAAATTGCGGCACCAATATTCGAGGAGATTGCAAAAAGTATTTATGATATTGATTTAAAGTAAAGTGTACGTGCACACAAGACTAAACATCTTCATATAATTAATTATAGTGCATAATATTATGGAGGTGTTTGCTCTAATGCTAGCGGCTGTATTAGCAGGCCTTAGTTTTCTTGTTAATCCTATTCTACCCCTAGTTGGCTATGTTTATAGTAGCAGTTCTTTTCCGAAGCCTCTTTCTCAGGAGGAGGAGGAGCATTATTTAATGCTATATGAACAAGGAGACGAAGATGCAAAGAATATTTTAGTAGAAAGAAATTTAAGATTAGTTGCTCATATAGTAAAGAAATATCATAACACTGGAAGAGAGGTAGATGATTTAATTTCTATTGGTACAATAGGTCTTATAAAAGTACCATAAAGACAACGATAATAAGAGGTATAATCACAAACTTTATTCATTAAGATAAGTAAAAAACTTATCTTTTTTTAATTTACGAGAAAAGGAGAGACATGAACATGGGAAATAAAATAATAGCGATTGTAAACCAAAAAGGCGGAGTAGGTAAAACGACTACAGCTTTAAATTTAGGATATGCGTTATCACAAATAGGAAAAAAAGTTTTATTGATAGACTTTGATCCACAAGGAAGTTTAACGGTTGCCTTAGGATATAAGACAGATAATAAACCAGGTATTCAAACACTTATGACAGCTGCAATAGAAGAAAGAGAAACAGAAGAGAATTGTATTTTAGAAATCAAAGAAAATATGAAACTAATACCTGCAAATCTACAACTAGCAGGCATTGAAATGACGTTGGTAAATGTCATGTGTAAAGAACAGATATTAAAATCAATTACAGAGCCTATAAGAAGAGATTACGATTATATATTAATAGACTGCTCACCATCATTAGGTACATTGACAATCAATGCTCTGACAGCTTGTGACAGCGTAATTATACCTGTTACTCCAGAATTTTTATCAGCTAAGGGTTTAGGGGATTTAACATCTACAATAAAGAAGACAAAGAAAAGAATAAATCCAAGTATTGAGGTAGAAGGTGTTTTAATAACTATGCTAAATGAAAGGACTAACTTATCCAAAGAAATGCTTAAAGCAGTGAATGAAAGTGCAGTGTATATTAAAGATAAATTTGATTTAGATATGAAAATATTTAATAATAAAATACCTGTTTCTGTTAGAGCTGGAGAAGCAATCAAAAATAGAAAAAGTATTATAGAATACGATCCTAAAAATAAGGTATCTGAAGCTTACCAGTGTTTTGCCAAGGAGCTGATTGCTAATGATTGAGAAAAGAAAAGTTATAAACATAAACGATTTATTTTCTGATGAAGAAGATTTGCTAGAAAGCTCAGATTCTGGAATAAAAGAAATAGATTTATCTCAACTTGTACCTTTTAAAAATCATCCTTTTAAGCTATACGAAGGCCAACGTCTAAATGACATGGTGGATAGTATAAAGGAGCATGGAGTAATACTACCACTTATAGTTAGAGCTGATAATAACGGTAAATATGAAATCCTTTCAGGACATAATAGGGCCAATGCTGCAACCATAGCAGGACTTGAAAGAGTACCCATAGTAATCAAAGAAGGATTAACTGATGAAGAAGCTATGTTAATAGTTACAGAGAGTAATTTAATACAGAGATCCTTTACAGATTTATCTTATTCAGAAAAAGCTAGAGTATTAACTGAACACTATAATGCAATAAAGCAGCAAGGCAAAAAAGTAGACTTGATAAATGAACTTGAAAAGCTTTCAAATGCTGATGATTTAGAGGAAAACTTAGATTCGTGCCAATTTGGCACTCAGGGAAGAAGTGATAAAAAAGTTGGTGATGATTATAAACTTTCAGCAAGAGATGTCGCTAGATACATAAAAGTAGATACACTAAACGAATCGCTAAAGATTAGACTAGATACAAAAGAAATTCCATTTATTGCAGCAGTAGATTTATCATTCCTTAAAAAAGATGAACAGGAGAGCATTGAAGGGATATTGAAAAAGAATAAATTTAAGGTAGATATAAAGAAAGCTACAGTTTTAAAGAAACTTTCTCAGAAAAGAAACCTCACAGAAGAAAAAGCTTTTGATATATTGTCTGGAAAGTATTTTGATAATCCTAATAAAAAACCTAAAAGTATTAAAGTAAAACCAAAGATTATTAGCAAATATTTTTCAGAAGGTCAAAATCAAAAAGACATTGAAAGGATAATTGAAAAGGCATTGGAATTATATTTCTCACAGAGTCAAGAAATTGAAAATGAAGATGAATTAGAGATGGAATAAAGTATTGTTAATGATATAATAATTATAATAAAAATTAAAAATTTCTAATTTATTAACTTTTAGGAGAGATATTCTATGTTTGATAAGGTTGAAGAGTTAAAATCAAAATTAAATGAGTACAGACCATTAACAAGTGAAGAAGTCCGCAGATTAAGAGAAGAGTTTTTAATTGATTTTACCTATAAACTCAATGCTGTATAGAAAAATACACTTACATTACAAGAGAAGACGGCTTATTAAGATTATAAAGAAAGGAGGTAATAAGTTATGACAATTCACGAATTAAAAAAAGGATATGTAAATAAAGAGTTTAATAAAAGTTGTTTTATTAAAAATAATATTATATCAAAATTAGAAGGACTACATGCAATTCATATTGAAGTGTTAAATACTTTCTTTAAACAAGGAAAAATGCAAGGTAGTATCACTGCCGAAAATAAGTTAAGCGAAAAAATTAGCCAATGTTATGTTTTTACTAACCTATATGAAAATATTGATAGACCTAGTGGATTTGAAAGGACTGATTTATATATTTGTTTGAATGACTTGGAAACCCGAGGGTTTGTAGTCAATGTTAGAAATGTAGCTCATTTAGAGTATGCTTATGCAATAACAGACTTAGGTATAAGTGCGCTTTTAATGATCGAAGAATTATAAAAAGATTAGGATAACGGCAACAACTTTTGTTGCATTATATGATGAAAATGGAAGAATAGGGAGATTACTTTCAAACTTAGAATTAATGAGGAAGGTTACCCACCAATGATAAATGATAAGTAAGAATTAGAATAATAAAGTTTTTATAAGAATAGATAGCGTTAATCAGCTATCTATTTTTTTATGTAAAAAAACAATAGACAGGAGGAATAAGAATGAGTAAAGCAAACTCTAAGAATTATGTAGGCGTTATTAAATTTAAATCAAATTTACCATATGAAGAGGTCGAAGGATTTAAGTATAATACAGGAGTTGATAATATAGAAGAAGCTAGAAAAATACTTTCTAGCATTAGTTCTAGTCTTTCAATCTCTAACAATTGTCAAGTTAGATGGGAATTCGAAGGTATTGGCCAAGGTCATTACTGTGATGATTATTGGTATAAGTCCCAAGATTCTACAGAAAGAAATAAAGATGAGAGTGAAGATGAATGGGAATCTGAAATATAGGCTTTTTGTTTTTTAACCCCCTATTAGAGTAGGTAAGTATTATTCTTGCCTGCTCTTTCATATATATAAATTAAAATAAACATGGAGGGAAAACAAATGGTTTTTTTAAGTAGTAAGCATGCTCTAAAATTTAGAGAGCTAATTAAAAAAGACAATACTTATCCAAAAGACAGTGAAAGACATGCACTATTTTATATTATAGCAGGCAATAATGATTTATATAAAAAAAGAAATTTTATATATGACTTTAAAAACAATAGCATAAATCCCGAATGCTTAACTGATGAAAGAGTAGATTTTTCAACAAGCTCTAAGGCATTAATACGTTTAGGTTTTAATCTATATAATAATTTCAAGGATGACTATATATCACCAATGAATATCTTTTACTGCTTAGATAGGGAGAATTATAGTCTTGCAACCAAAGCAATTGACATCAGGTTTGAAAGGAATATTGAAAAAATTGAATATTGAAGATGAACTAGAAGAGGAGCTAGAACTTTAGCTTCTCTTTATATTTTAAGGAGGCATGTTTATGGCATATGAAAAGCGTAGATTTACCGATGAGCAAATTCAATCAGCTAATAGTGTAAATATCCTTGAATATGCAAGCCAGTATTTTGATGTAAAAAGAGTAGGGGTTAATTCATACAAAATAGAAGGATATGGGGGACTTCACATAAATCCTGTAATCAACAAATGGAACTGCTTTTCTCAAAACAAAGGTGGAGGTCCAATTCAGTTTGTAATGTTTACAGAAAATAAATCTTGGGTCGAATCAGTTAAACAACTTCTTGGACTTACTTTCAGCAACACTTTTAATTATCAAAAAGACATAAAGAACGTAAAGAAAGAAGATACCAAAGGAAAATTAGTTCTTCCAAAGAAAAATAATACATATAAACATATGATAGCTTATCTCATCCAAACAAGAGGGATTGATAAAGATATTGTTTATCAATTCATAAAGGATAAAAAGCTATATGAGGATAAATATAAAAATTGTGTCTTTGTTGGGCATGACAAAGATGGTAATGCTAAATATGCAAGTATAAGAGGTACCAACACTAACACAGAGAGATTCAGAGGAGAGGTGAAAAATTCAAATAAAGCCTACTCCTTTAATTTTTTAAAACGAAATAGTGATAGATTGTATGCATTCGAATCTCCAATTGAGTTGATGAGTTATATGAGTATTAATAAAGGTTTTAATCATAATGCTATATCATTGGCAGGTGTATCTGACATAGCATTAAAAAAGTTTTTAAGAGACAACAAAAATATTGAGACAATACGATTTTGTCTCAATAATGACCAAGCTGGTAAAAAAGCTACAAAAAGCTTAGTAGAAAAGTACAAATGTGATTATAGCATAGAAGTTGAATATCCACTGTTAAAAGATTTTAATGAAGATATAGTTTCTTCTAAGCACGTTAACAACGAGAAAAATTATGAAGAAGTAGAAGATGAAGAATTAGAGATATAGGTTACAAATAAGAAAATAATTTATTCAATGAAGAGGAGCTAGAAATATACCTCCTCTTTTTCTTTCTTTCAATAACGTTAGGTATTAGAACTGGAGGTGCAAAAATGTATAAGAGAGTGTCTACAAGCATATTTTTCTTTTTTTCAATATCCCAAAACTTCTCTTTTAGGGAAGGCAAGTGACCTATTTGTCGGACATTCGTCCGAAAATAGCTTGTAAGGGGATACCCCTTAACCCCTAAATACTCGGGAAGTATCCCGAACCCTCAAAAAAGCATTAGCTATGTTTAAAGTGAGAAAATTAAAATTTGAGAGATTGCTTTATGTTTAATAGTTTAAAAAATTTAATTAAAAATAAATATAATGTATTTAGAATAATATATCTCTGCTTATGAAGTTGAAAGTTTCTATATTATGCAAAAAACTATATGAAGCATAGCTAATATGCTATAATTGCCTTGTAAGTAAGTAGTAGGATTATGACATATTAATTTTAACTTATGTCCTATTATTTCAAGAAAAGTCAATATATAATTTGAAATTCTGCGATATTACAAGGAGGGGTTAGATGCAACAAAGAAGTTTATATTCCTATAGCTTTAATGATGACGAGTATATAGAGTTTCGATTACTTTCAAGTGGGGATTCAATTGAAGAGTTAACACAACTTCTTCATAAATCCTACAAAATTTTAGCTGACATGGGCCTTAATTATGTAGCAGCTACGCAGAATCATAGTATAACATTAAAAAGAGCAACGCATGCTTACAAATGTTATATAGGCATGTATAAGAATAAGATTATTTCAACAATATCTTTGTATGGTCCAGAACCTTCGGAAAAAAGCAGTTGGTATAGTAAAGGTTTTGTAGCTAAGTTTGGACAGTTTGCCGTTGCACCTGAATTTCAGAAATACGGAATTGGCAGTAAAATGATGGACATTGTTGAAGAAGAGGCTAAAACGATAAAGAATGTGACAGAGCTTGCAATAGATACTGCTGAATCAGCACATCATTTAATTGAATTTTATAAAAAAAGAGAGTATAGATATGTAGAAACTATTCAATGGGATTTTGCAAACTATAAGAGCGTAATATTAAGCAAGACACTATATTCTTAGAAAACAGCATAATTATAAAAACGGAACAATCAACAAAAATACCGTATTATTCAGAAATGAATTTTACGGTATTTTTATGTAGCATTTCAAGTTTATCATACACTAACTATAATATTAGGAGGCGAAGCGTGAAAGATGTTGATTTAATCAAATTTAATCAAGAGTGCTTATGTTGCAGACGATTTTTTAATAACAAAGGAGAGTGTAATGGTAGAAAAACTGTTAAGATTAAATGCTTAGCATTTAAAGAGATAAGAACTTAGAATTACATTACCAGATTAAATTAATAAATAGCCTATTTTAGACATTATTAGTGTTTTTTTATTTTGAAAATTAAGGGGAGTGATTGCAATTGAAAATAGAATTTTAAAAATTTCTTTTAGGGTTAATGAAAAAGAAAATAAGAGAATAGAAGAAAAAGCTAGAAAAGCAAATATGACAGTAAGTGAATATTTAAGGTATGCAGCACTAAATAAAAAAATAATAGTGATAGAAGAATTTAAAGAGCTCACCAAAGATTTGAGAGGTATTAGTAGAAATCTCAATCAGTTAACCTTATTAGCTCATCAAGGCAGAATTTCTTATATTAACACAGACGATATGCAGAATAAAATTTCTGAAATATTTGAAAGGATAAGTTTAATAATGTAATGAGGTGAGAGATGGCTAATTTTGGAGAGACTGAACCTAAAAATAAAAAGGTTCAAGAAAAATCAGATTTGAAGGGCGTTACAAAATATGCAGGAAAAGAAGAAAAGACAGAAATTGAACTAATGGAGATAGCTGATATAGTTGAAAGGGAGAATGTAGAAGAATTATTTAAGTACGTTACACAAAACAAAAAAACTAAAGTTAAATTGATGACTGGAATAAATTGTCTTTCAGATACAGATGGAGCATATAATGATATGATACTTGTAAAAAAGATGTATCGTAAAGAAGGTGGAAGAATGTTTAAGCATTTTTACCATTCATATTCTGATAAAGAAAATTTGGATCCTTTAACAGCACATCAAATAACTCTTGATTTAATTTCAAGAGAAAAGAGATTTGAAGGATTTCAAATTTTTGCGGCGACCCATATAGACAAAGGACATCTTCACACGCATATTATATTAAATACTGTAAACATTGAGACAGGTAAGAAATGGCAACAATCAAATACTTTTTTATCTGAGATGAAAGAATTATCAAATGAAGTTTGTAAAGAATATGGACTTAAATATAGTTATGTTAATACGGGTTTACACAAGAACCAAAGAAAAAACATGGACAGAGGAGAATTGAGGGCAAAAAAAGAATATCGTTCATGGAAGAATGAATTAAAATTAACGATTAATGATTGTATTAAGGTTTCCATAAGCAAGTCAGATTTTATTAAAAATATGAATAAATTAGGATATAAAGTAAGATGGGAAGATACTAGGAAGTATATTACCTTTATAACTCCTGATAATAAAAAATGTAGAGACATAAAATTGGAAGACTATAAAAATTATACTAAAGAAAAACTATTAAAACGTTTTGAACTTAATAAACAGATTTATAGATTATCTGATAAAGAACTTAAATATAAGCAAGAGGGAGAATCCTGGAAAACAGAAGCATTTTATACAATTAACGACTGTAAAAAAGTTGCAGCATCAAAAGAAGATTTTATATTTAAATTAGAGCAATTAGGTTATCAGGTTAGATGGGAAGATAGCAGAAAAGATATTACATTTATCTTTTCAGTTAATGGTAAAGTTAGAAAATGTAATAGTGATAAATTCCATCCACCAGGAATTTTCTCAAAGGAGAATTTATTAAAAACATTTAAATTAAATTCTCAACATCAGGAAACTACACAAAAAAGAGAATTGCAAAGAAGGTTCGAAGCCAAAGAAGAGTTAGTCATGCAAACAATAAAAATACTTGAAAAAAACCCAGATTTAGGTCATAAAGATTATCCTAGGTCATTCCTTGAAGGACAAGCTCTAAAAGAAAAATTTAAGGAAAAAGAAAAAGGTGATGGTTTGGATTGGGAAAGATAAAAACTATTTAGATAAGTACTAAAAATTTAGATTACGAGATAAATTGAAAATAAGTAAAGAACAAAAATGAAATATAAAATTTCGTTTTTAAAATTAAAAATTTAGAGAAAGGAGTTAAAAAATGCCACCATTTCCTTCAAAAAAATATCATGTGATTTATGCAGATCCACCCTGGAAATATGGGAGCAAAAAATATCAGGATAATGGGAGAGACTTTGACAAATTAGAAGATAATCATTATCAAACAATGACGTTAGAAGAGTTTAAAAAATTGCCTGTACAAGATATAGCTGAAAGAGATTGTATTTGTTTCATGTGGGTAACAGACAGCCACTTAAAAGAAGGAATAAAACTATTAGAAGCATGGGGCTTTAAATATAAAACAATAGGATTTAATTGGATTAAGAAATACGAAAGTGGAGAGACATGTGTTAATTTTGCACCATGGACTTTAAAAAGTTGGGAACTCTGTCTAATAGGAGTTAAGGGTAGTATGGGAAAATATAAGATAGCAAATAACGTAAAAGGATTACTTAAAGAAATAAGAACTAAGCACAGTAAGAAACCTGAGGAAGCAAGAAAAAGAATTGAGAAATTATTTGGTAACATATCAAAAATAGAATTGTTTGCGAGAGAAAAAGTAGAAGGATGGGATTGCTGGGGGAATGAAGTCAACAACTAAAAATGATACAAGAGCTACTAACTATAAAGTTAGTTTTTTTGTTTTTTACTTCAAAGGAGAGGATTAAAATACTGAAACAAGATAATTTAGAAAGCCTAAGAGAAAAGCTTAATAAGACAATTTCTGATGAAAAATTACTAACTAGCAAAGAAATTGTAGAGATGAGCCAGCAACTCGATGAGTTAATAGTATTGGAATATGAAACAAAGATTAAAAGTAGGTGATAATATAAAAGGCTTCTATATAGATAAACTTATAAAATTGAATAGATTGAATAAGGGAGATAGCTATGAAATAAAGAGAAAGGATTCTAAAAGCTGTGATTCAAAATTTAATGGAAGGCTTATTAAAACCTATGAAAATTTTTATCTTTTTGAAAACGATAAGGGATTTAGAGAGTGTTTTTTAAAAATAGACTTAGAAATAAATTATTTTGTAATAGAAAGAGTTAGAAAGGAGATTGCTTTACATGAACAGGCAAAAAAGAAACAAAATTATAATTTCAATTCTAGTATTAATAATAGGTTTTACCTTTAGCGTGTTTTTCTCAACTATATTTCATAAACTGTTATCTAGAGAAATTAACAATTTAAGTTTTCCTAAGTTTGAAGATTGTTTAAAGAGCCTTATGTCTAATCAAAAACATTTAAAGCTCTTTTTATCTTTTTTGGCACTTAGCTTTTTAGCAAGTATTGGTTTCTATTTTTCAGATGATAAAGCATACCAGAGCCAACTTACTAAAGTAACACCTATGATATATACACCTGTTAAAGCAGGGCAAAATCAACATGGCTCAGCTAGATGGCTTACTGAAAAAGAAAAAAAGGAGGTTTTTAAGAGTTACACTTTAAACTCAAGTAACAGTTATATAAAAGACCTTATCAAAAAAGGAGAAAAGGATTTGAATGAAAGAGGTGAGGAAAATAGAGCAAAGAGAAAAAAGTCTGAGCAATAGCTTTTTACCTAAAGAAGGCGGGGGACTTGTATTAGGTATGGCGAAGAAAGGCTTGACTAAACAAGAGATTTATTTTGTAGAAGACGATGTTCATAGTTTAATCATTGGAGCTACTCGGAGTGGAAAAACAAGATGTTTAGTTTTGCAAACTATAAGTACCTTAGGCTTAGCAGGAGAGAGTATGTTTTTAAGCGATCCTAAAGGAGAGTTATTTCACTATACTGGTCCATTTCTAAAAAGGCTAGGATATGATGTCTATGCAATAGATTTTAGAAATCCCCTAAAAAGTAATGAATATAATTTCCTACAGCCTATAATTGATGCAGTTGATAGAGATGATATATCTGCTGCCATAGACTCGACCTGGGATTTAACAGCTACATTAGTAGGGGAAGCAAAGGGTGAAAGAATATGGAGGGATGGGGAAGCATCTACTATTGCTAGTGCTATCATGAGTGTAGTTTATGATAATAGAGAAGGAGAAAATAGACGTTTTCAGAACATGACAAATGTCTATTTTTTTATAGCTGAAATGTGTAAGCCTGTTGGAAAGACAATGCCCATAGTTGAATACTTAAAGAACTTAGAGGATAATCATCCTGCTAAAGGACTTTTAGCTATATCTGAAGTTGCTCCGTCCAAAACAAAAGGTAGCTTTTTTACTGCTGCACTAACAACACTAAGGCTGTTTACAAATCCTTTAATAAACTCTATGACTTGTAGAAGTGACTATGATCCAAGGGATTTAGGGGATTCAAAAACTGCTGTGTTTATTATACTTCCTGATGAAAAGACAACCTACTATTCATTAGCAAGTCTTTTAGTATCACAACACTATGAACACCTAGTAAAAGCGGCAGATGCGAAAGGAGGAAGATTAAAAAATAGAGTTAATTTTGTATTAGATGAGTTTGGAAACTTTACTCAAATCTCTGACTTTGCAAACAAATTGACCGTAGGAGGAGGAAGGGGAATAAGATTTAATTTATTCCTACAGTCCTTTGCTCAGTTAGAAGAGAAGTATGGCAAGGAGACAGCTAGAACCATAAGGGGAAATTGTGAATACTGGATATATTTACAGGCAAGTGACAATGAAACATTAAAAGAAATATCTGAAAGACTAGGGAATTATACAACAACTAGTTATTCTCAAAGTGCTTCTCATGGGAAATATACTACACCTAGCAGCTCACATAGTGTAAACCTTACGGCGAGAGCTTTACTTACTTCAGATGAAGTAAGGCTTATAAAGAGACCATACTCTTTAGTTATGTCAAATAGTCATCCAGCTATTATGTACGCTCCTGATTTGAGTAAATGGCATTTTAATAAAATGCTGGGACTTGGGAGCAAAACACACAACACAAAAGTAAGAGAGATAAGAGAAAATAGGCGTAAAGAAAAATCAGTAAGATTTAATGAAATGGAGCTCTGGGGAATATGGGATTTTTATGCTGAATATTAGAAGAGAGGAACGATATATATGAAAAAATTATATAAGAAAACTATAACTTTAATTACAGTAATGTATTTTACATTACTTAATAAAGTAGTTGCATTTGCAGCACCAGGAAGATTACAAGATAGTAAGATAGCTAAGGGAACAGAAAATCTTATTAAAGATGCTACCACTTGGCTAATGGTATTAGCACCTATAGCAGGTGCTTTACTTGTTGGATTCTTCTTTCTTAGAAAAGGAGCAGCGGATGAAATGGATCAAAAGATGTGGCAAAAGCGAATTAATGTAGCGGTAATATCTACAATAGGAGTTGAAGTAGCTTCAGTTATAATTAACTTAATTGTTGGATATTATGTTTAAACTATATAAGTAAGAGGGATTAAAGAAGTGCTTTAATTCCTCTTATCCTTTTAGGGAGGAGTGATATTTTGGAAGCACTGATTATAGGACTTATAGTTTCTTTGATAACTGGAGCAATTGCTTATGATTTTGGTTTAGAAAAACTAGTGACAATGGCACTTTATGCAGAAGAGGAGATTTCAAATCTTGGGACTAATGGTTTTGATATTCTTTTTGATATATTCTTTGGATATGGAGTATCCTTAATTATTCTAAAATTTCTTAAGAAAGGATTTGAA
Source organism: Proteiniborus sp. MB09-C3 (assembly GCF_030263895.1). Classification (NCBI taxonomy): domain Bacteria; kingdom Bacillati; phylum Bacillota; class Clostridia; order Eubacteriales; genus Proteiniborus; species Proteiniborus sp. MB09-C3. The sequence goes on along the minus strand of NZ_CP127161.1, from coordinate 2,766,352 downwards.
ACATATATTCTTTGGACCGATGGAGATCCAGATGCAGATCCTATTATTTTGCTAGCCAATTTTTTTAGGGCAATGGCTATAGCCATATCATTTCCCATAGTTTATGATATATTTGCTGAAATAACAGAAAAAGCTTCTACAGAAGTTATGACTACTATAGGGCTAAATATTAATACAAGCTTTACTGCTATTGCCAATAATATAGGGACTCTTGGATTTTTTCCAGCGATAGCAGTTCTTGTATTCTTTATAATTTTTATATTTCTGTACATTCAGTTTATAACTAGGGGGTTAGAGATATTAATACTTAGAATTGGAGTACCCCTAGCTTGTACTGGACTTATGGATGCAGACAAAGGAGTTTTTAGAACATATATTCAAAAGTTTTTGCAATCCTTCTTTACTGTGCTAATACAGGTTGTTTTAGCTAAATTAGGATTAGTTATAATGCTAAATGGACATGTTTTCTTTGGAATTGCGTGCCTGCTTCTAGCCTTGAGAACACCACGATTCTTACAAGAATTTTTAATAGTATCTAGTGGTGGTGGAGGTATGCATGGAATATATTCATCTGTAAGATTAGTGCAGATGGCTAAGATGGCTTTTAAAAGATAGGAGGAAGATATGAGCAATATAGATGAAATTTCTCTTTTTTTTATATGGCTAACTAGGGTAGCAGTAGCCCTTAGAGTGGCATTTTGTTTCTTTAAGAAAATTGGAAATGTGGAAGAAGCTGCTGTCTATGATAAGAGAATGAAGCATGCAATAGTTTTCTATATTATGACTGAGAGTATTTTTCAAATAAAGGAGATTGCATTTTACTATTTTGGAGGCTGATATACAGATGAATGAAGAAAGAAGCTTATATATACCTCAAGGACTTAAAACTGAGAATGAAATCTTTGATGGGTTTGGGAGAAAGGAAATGGTAAGAGCGTCATTAATATGCTTAATTGCAATATTTATTGATGCTCTTATATATTTGCTCACAAGCAATACTTTGATATGTGTTATATTTATGCTTTCATCAATTACTGCCAGTATAATGGCAACACAGAAGGATAAATCTAATATATCTATTTATGACCAAATCAAGTTCATGATTAGATTTTCTAAAACTCAAAAATATTATCCATATAAACATCTGCCAGAATGGGGGGAAGAGGTTGAGAAATAAGAATAAAGAAAAAGTATTTTTAAGTATAGGAAGATTAGAGCCAAAAGTTGAAGAAGTAATTAACTCGGCTAATATAAATATAATTGATTATGAAGATAATATCCATCTTATCTATGATGTTTTAGATATTATAGACATAGATGTGTTAATACTCAATAGGCTGTTGGATGATAGTGGAGATGTCCTTATAAAAATAGCTGGTAAAGCAAAAGCAAAAGGAGTTAAGGTTATAGTTCTTTTAGAAGAACTTGAAAGCTCTACAGAAAGAAAGCTCATTACAAGACTTATAAATGAAAATGTAACAAGCTTTATTAGATTTAGTGAAGTTACTAAGAGAAAAATAGAAAAAACAGTTAGAAATTATCCAAAAGAGTTTGATTTTAAAATATTTTCAAAATCAAAAGTAGAAGTGAAATACAAAGAAGTGATTAAGACTGTTTTTAAAGAGGTTATAGCGGTATATTCGCCATTAAGTCAAGGATCATCGGTTATTGCTTCACATTTAGCTATGTCAATTGCCAGAACGCAAAATTGTAGAGTTTGTTTAGTAGATTTTAATCCATTGAAGCCTGCATTTAAAAAGATATTTAAAAGAGATTTTGACAATACCATTGTGAATGTATTCCATTCTCTTGAGAGAGATACTTTAACTAATGAAAAGCTAGAGGACTTTTTGACTACTAGTAAAGAACAAAAAAACCTGGACATTTTAGCAGGCTTTTATGATATTAATGAATACTATACTTTAGCAAATAGCAATGTGTTTCCTAAATATATTAATGAGGTAATAGAAAAGCTTAAATTCCTATATGACTATGTTATTATTGATACTCACTCCTGGTACGACATATATACAACTAATGAAGCTCTTATTAAAGCAGATAAAGTAATTGTACCTGTGTATGGAAATATTTTTGACATTGAAGAAGCTAATAGGTTTATTAGCGCATTTGAAAAATACGGAGACTTTGATGTTAGAAAATTTTTCTTTATAATCAATAGATATTCTGGAGAAGATTTAACTTTTATAGAAATAGAGTCAAAACTAAAAGGTCAGATTATTGGATATGTATCTGAATACAAGGATTATAGGCGAGGAAATGCCTTTGAAAGTAAAAAAATAATGAATGAATATGTACCTATATTAAAGTTCTTAGGATTAAATGCTGAGAAAAAACTGCTGTTGACAGAAAAATTTTTTAGTAAAAGGAAAAAAATAAGAGCATTGGAGGGAAATGAATGATTGTAAATAGAATAGAAGAACGCTCCCTTCATAAGCAGAATAAAAGTGATGAGCAAATATTTATATCCATATATGATGTAATCTCTAGAATAGCTGATGAAGTAGTTAGGAACTACAAGGATTTAATTGCAGATATAACCCTTTCAAAATCGCCAAAGTCGGCATTAGAAAAAGTGGTTCTGAAGATTATTGCTGATAAAAACTATAAAGTAGCTGAGGTTAATCGACAACAATTAGTTAAAGAAGTAATTGATCATATATTAGGCTATGGGATTATGCAAAAATACATTGATATGCCAGAATTTAATAATGCATATATTAATTCGCCTGATAATGTGTGGATAAAATGTGGCAATAAGATGGAAAGAGTAGATGTTAATTTTGGAAGCAACGATAATTTACTTTCTTACATACAAACTGCAATACAAGCAAATTTAAAAGGTGAGATTAACGAAAATAAGGCCTTAGTCAAATTTGAAGATAAAGACAACAAGCTAAGAATTATATGTGGTATATCTCCCGTAACTACCTTAAGTCCTACAGTAATCTTTAGAAAGCATAGAGATAAAGCTTATTCACTTAAAGAGCTAATAGATATAGGAATGCTAACAGAAAAACAAGCAAAAGACCTAACTAGGTATGCTCAGTCAGGAGCTAACATTATGTTTGTAGGTAAAGGTGGTGCTGGCAAAACTACATTAATGAGAGCTGTCCTCGAAGAATTAAGTAAAGAGACTAGGATACTAGTTATGGAGGAACATCCAGAGCTCTTCTTAAAACATCCTAATGCCGTTCATACTTTAGTTAAAAGAAATGAGTATGGAGAAGTATATGGTATAAGAGAAATTTCTGATATGGGACTTCTCATGAGTATAGATGTTTATGTATATGGAGAAATAAGAGAAGGAGAAGCTATGACTTTCTTTAATGGGGCATTTGCTGGAAACCAAACATTTAATACAGCACATGCTGGATCAGCTAAGAAAGCTTTAAGAAAAATGATGATTAATATGAAAATGTCAGGAACCAATTTATCTGATGAAGTACTTCTTGACATATTGTATGAAAGTGTAAATATTATTGTTTATCTGGATAGCTTTACTATTGTTGAGATAGCTGAAATTGTTTCAGAAGAAAAAGATAAGTACAATTATTTATGGAAATTTGATATTGAACATCGAGAAGCTACTTTTATACAGGGAAAGCATAAAAAAGTGGGCAGTTTAAAATCAGAAAGCTTAATTAATAAATTAATTCAAAGTAACCTTTTGGAAGAAGGTGATATAAATGATAATGCTAAAAGGAATAGTGATTCTCTTAATTTCAGCAGGACTGTTTCTTATAGTAAGTAACATAGATATTAAAAAAATACCAGCCAAAATTAAAGCAATAAAGGCAAACTCGAATCAGAAAGGCAGAAAAACAAGGTTTAACTCTGTCCTAGAATCAAAATTAGACTACATTGAAAAACTTATACAAAAATCTAATATTAGAATCTATGTTCCTTATTCAGTATGGACGCATATTTTTATATGTTTTGTGTTCTTTTTTTTAGGGGTAATCTTCATGGAGCAGTATATGAATATAGTAGTATCTGTTATATTTGGATTTGGACTATGCACTATACCATTTCTATTGTTAAAGATTATAACAGATGTTCTTTCATATAAAATTAAAAGAATATCTGTAGACTTTTTAATAATACTTAAAAACTTCTTTGTATCTAGTAAAAATAACGATATATTTGATTGTTTCAAAAGAGCTTCTGAATATATATCAGACCCCTTAAAAACTTATATAAATATAATGATATATGAGCATGAACATAAAATAAGTCCAATTCAATGCTTAGAAAATTTTAAGGAAAAGATAGAAGTATCTGAACTTAAACTTTTTGTTGAGAATCTAAAGATTTGTTATATACATGGGGGAGATATAGTAGCATTAATAGATACATTCATAGAAGAAATAGGGAAGCAAAATGACGATGAAGATGAAGAGAGCACAGAAGATTCAATGCTTAATATAGGACTGTATTTTTTATTGCTTATTAATTTTGCTGTCATGTATGTACTGATGAATTCTGCATATAGACAATCTATATTAGAGCCAATATGGGGACAGATAGTATTTTCTTTAGATATTATTATATCTATATATATTGTTATTCAATCCATGAATAAGTTACAGACTTAATAGTAAAAGAATTACGCACTGAATAAGGGGGTGAGTCATTTATCAGAAATATTCTTGATAGGTTTAGAAAGTAAACCAAATAAAAGTCCATAAGATGCACCAGAAGTAATTGGATATAGTAATGAATTATAATTTGGTGCTGTAACATAATAAAGGTCATATAATTTTAGAACTATAAAAACTGCTACTATGCATGCATTGAAATACTTATAGGGTTTTATACCATAATTTTCATATATTAATTTAGATAAAACAATTTTCAAGATGCATGCGATTATACAAGAAATAATAAGGGCTAATCCTGCGGCAGGTGTACCTATAACAGACATATTTATCTCTCCTTCATTTTGCAAATACTGTAATTATTATACTAAAAATATCCATAAAAAGATAGAGGTATAGAGAAAAATAAAATATATTGCGTCCAGATGTACTGGACGCTGAAAGATAATAAAAATCAGGTTCTAATAGGTTCTTCCCACCAGCCAAAAGCAATTCTTCCTGAGGCTGCTTGGTAGGGGGTTTCTGGATTAGACAAGAAAATGAGAAAAGAGCCGCAAGGTGGAAAGATAAATTTTCCTTGTTCATCATCTACCAGTGTAGTTTCTGGTTGAGCACGTCGGACAAAAGCTTTTATACCACCAGTTGGTTCACCAGTTACTTCAACTGCATATTGAAGCTTTATTCGGGGTTGTGGTAGCGGACAGAGAGCAGTATTGGCTGGGGTAATTAAATTGGATTCCTGAGGTGTTCCAGGAGCAGATGCATTGAACCAGATTTGAGCTCGAAACGGAGTTTCAGATACATCACTTACTGTCCACACTGTAACATGTAAATTAACACCAGAGTTTGGTGGATTGTATAATCTAGCCCAAGTGCTCGTACCCTTCCCAAAGGTAAGATTATCTGCATAGCCAACAAAATATTTTCCTTCAAGAGATTTGGCCAAGTTGATCGGAACATCAACCGTATAATCTAAGGTTGGAGCAAAGATTGATGGTGCAGGGCGATAGCACATACATGATTGATAATTGCAGTTCATTATACTACAAGAAATATTAGATGGGGAATTATCCATAAAAACACTACTCCTTTACTATTTATTGAACAGGGCATTTCTTAGGAATAGTTAGGCTAGTAAGAAACTTAAATTGCTTATGGAAACCTGTTTTAGTACATAATATTCGGTGTAATGGGAAAGGTTACTATGGATAGTCAACACTTATTTAGACAGTTTTTTTAAGGTTATGTAATTTATATTGTCTAGGACTTAAATATCCTAGTGTTGAATGAACCCTAATATTATTAAACCAATTTACATAATCAGCTAACATAATTTCTAACTGCTCTAGGCTTTCAAAATGATAGTTATTAGCGAATTCAGTTTTAAATATCTTGAATGTAGCTTCAGCTACAGCATTATCATAGGGACAGCCCTTCATGCTTAAAGAACGCTTAATTTTGAAGGTATCTAGGACTTCATCTATTATTTTATTTTTGAATTCGTTGCCTCGATCTGTATGAAATAGTGTAATATTATCTAATTTAGTTTTAACCTTTGCAAATGCTCTATAAACTAGAGGTGCATCTTTATTAGGACCAGCACTATAACCAATTATTTCTCTATTAAATAGGTCGACTAAGAAACATACATAATTCCATCTTTTATTAACTCTAACGTATGTTAAATCACTGACTACAGCTGCATAAGGTTCATCTGTATTAAATTCTCTATTTAGTTCATTAGCAATCTTTGATTCATTACATTTATCCACATGATGCTTGTACTGGGCAACTGTATAGTTTGATACTAAGCCATTTTGCTTCATTATTCTACCTATTTTTCTTCTAGATACTATATAGCCTGCTTTTTTTAGCTCGACTTTAATTTTTCTAGTACCGTAGTTATTTCTACTTGCTTTAAATATATCTATAACTTTTAGTGTTATTTCATCTGTAGATTCTTTAGCTTTTGATTCATAGTAATAAGTACTTCTAGAAATTTGCAGGACTTTGCACATTGCTGATACACTGTATTTGTGGGTATTACTCTTAATCACATTTACTTTCGTCCTAATATCAGCGCTGCTTGCTTTAAAATATCATTCTCCATTTTTAGCTGTTGATTTTCTTTCCTTAACTTTATTAGTTCATTTTCCTCTGGGGAACGATTATCTTTTTCCTTGAAAGATCCAGTTGTTTGGCTTCTTTTTATCCAGGTATTAAAGGCGGTGGGTGTTAAGTCATATTCAGCTATAATATCATTCTTAGACTTACCACTTTCGTATAGTTTTACCATTTGATCTTTGAATTCTTCGGCATAGGTTCTTCTTTCTCGTTTTATCATATAAACTCTCTCCTTTTTCTATTAATAGCTTACATGACCTTATTTTTATTGTCTAGTTTATTGTAACCTATCCACTAAGTTTACAATATGCGGATAATGTTTTTTATGCGACGTAACTATTAAAAATAAAGATGTAGATATTGAACGCTGAAAACTGAATAATACGGTATTAAAAAATAAAAACATTTATCATATAATTCTAAAAAAATTATAATATATATGCTATAATCTCTATATAAGTAAGTTGTAACAGTTATAAACTACTAATGAATAATTATTTATATTTATAAAAGGAGACAATATGATTAGAAAAAGCTGTTTTATAATTTTGGGTATAGCACTCGGACTGTTAACGAAAATGGGAATAGAGAATCTTTTCCCTCAGATAAATGGCACAACATACGTTGCATGTATACTGTTGTCTTTGCTGCTAATTGTGGTTATATTAACGATTATTTTTAGATTATCTGATAAGTTGAAACAAAAGATCCAGCACAGGTAGGATTATGAGCATAATGTGAAGTTTAGTTAATTCGCATTTTTAAAAAATAGCGTCGAAATAGTAGATAAAGATGACTTAAGAAAGCCAAAAAATACTTAATGAACAGTAGTTTGAATTTGAAAGGAGAGTATATGGTAGAACAAATTAATGATAACAATAAAAACACACTATTGATTTTAAATCTTGACAAACTGCATACAACTGACTTGGGGGTAGAACGAATTAAAAGAAATCTATGTTTAGAGGTAGAAGATGTTGTCAATTGGTGTAGACAAAGAATTCAAGAATCTAATAGTAGTATAGCTAGGAGAGGTAAAAACTGGTATATTAAAACAGCTGATTCTGAGATAACAGTGAATGCTTCAAGCTATACGATAATTACTGCTCATAAGTTAAAAAATAAATAAATTTCACTTTGTAGATTTGAAATAAGTTGATGAACATAGTTTTTATTAAACGTCGTGTTTGTTAAAACTTAATATTACATTGAAATACCGTATTATTCAGAAAAGAATTTTACGGTATTTTTTATGTCGCATAACAAGTATTATATTCACTGAATTTACAGTATGTCTAGATATGTTATAAATGCGTAATAGAGAGGAGAGAAAACATGAAAATCGAAATGGCAGTGAAAATTATAAAAACAGGGATGGAATTTACAGAAGAATATGATATTGATAATAGCTTAGATCCAGTAAAATACGCACAAAACCTAATAGATAGATTCAATGATAGTTTAAGACCTAATGAAAGACCTAGGGAATTGATAAATGTAACAGTCAAGGATATTAATTCTCCTACTAAAACTCTACACATGTGGGAAAAACAAAATCTAGTCACTCAAATGAGAGGTGGGCTAAATTACGATAATGTAAAATGTATTAAATGTGGGATAACTGCAAAAAGAATAGGTTTAACTGCTATAAAAAGAGACAGTAAATATAAAGCAAAAATTTATGATACTTGCGAAGGTGCTATAGCTCAATTAGAAAAACTAGAAAAGAGAAGAAAGAATGGATAGTTACACATAAGCTTAATATTATTCATTAACTTGAGGATTAGCAGAGAAAGGGGAGATGCGTAGCATGGCAAATAAAGAAATGGTTAGCCATATAAATAGAAAATTAGTTAAGGAGCACAATTATTATGCGAGTGAAGATTTAATTGAATTAATATTGGATTATGCTTCTAGTTACGACAGATGTCAAGAAGCTGAAAAGAGTGGAAACAAATGTTTAGGTTATCAAAAAAGTCGTTGGGATGATGAGCCTAGCGGAAAGTGCAAGGAGTGCAAAGACCATATTTCTTATGAAGATTAAATAATAAATCAATGTGAGGAGAATGAAACTGAAAATGAATGATATTAAAGTTTACAAAATTAACGATTATGAGTGGTGGGCAAGCAAATTAAACATAGAAGAAACGTTAGATTTTTACTTAAAAGAATACAACCTAGATGAAGACGACAATCCTATAGAAAACATTAAAGAATGCGATATAGATAAAGAGGGCATGTGGTGGTTAACAGAAGACATAGAAGATTTAGAAAAGCTAGGAGACAATGATGAAATAGTAAGTTACAAAATAGTCCATGGCAGAAGAATAAGAAAGCCTGAGCCTGGAAATTTAATAAGAAGAAGCAGAGAGGTATATAAATATATAACCTTTAGAGAGGCTATAGAAAAAAATGGAGAGTATGAAGAACCTTTCCGTATAGCTTCTACAGATTGGTAATCACTAAATTTACAGTATGCGGATAATGTTATTTATACTTCATTGGAGGTGAAGTTTTGAAAATAGGACCACTGGATATAGATGGACATAACTTTCCTAACTTGGCTTTAATGAAAATAAGTAAGTAGCATAAACAACAAGGAGATGAAGTCGAGTGGTTCTTTCCCATGAGCCAATATAACAAGGTTTATATGAGCAAAGTTTTTAGCTTTACACCAGATTATGCAGTAGTAATAAATGCAAAAGAAATTATTAAAGGTGGCACAGGATATGGACTAAACAATAAACTCTCTAAACAAGTAGAAAATGTATGTCTAGACTATGACCTTTATAGAATAAAATATAAAGGATATTTAGTTAAGCTAGACACAAATGGTACAAATCCAGAAATCCTAGAAAAACTTCTAGTAGAAAAACTAGTTGGTTATGTAGTTATGGATATTAAGGCTCCATTTTATAAATACGAGCTCTTAGTAGGAACAAAAGTAGATATAGATAAAATAAAGGATAGCATTAAAATTATCAAAAGTTCTAATATTGATTATGAATTTAGAACTACCGCTTGTAAGGAATTGCTTAGTGAAGAAGATATTTTAGAAATTGCATAGTATATAAAACCAAGTAAAAGATATTTTTTACAAAACTTTAAAGATGATGACACTGTATTAGCGGGAAGAAATCAACTTCATTCATATGATTTTAAGATATTACAAAACAAATAGGAATGGCCGTTGAAAGTAACTTTGAGGTCTTTAAATTAAAAAATAAACAACATTTTTTTATATAAATTAAAAAGATGCCTCATGAGCATCTTCTTTTACTTAATAAAGCTTTTTTCAAATAATTAATTACATTCCTGCATGAAATTCGTCGATAGATAGTGAGCGTTCTATTTCAAGTTGTACATGTACTGAAATTGTATCACTACAGCCTACAATCCAACCATGCATGAAAGGTGGGTGTGGCTCTGGCTTAGGCTGTGGCTTTACTGATTCAATATAATTACGGGTTATTTCAGGAAAAATATCTTTGTTTACTACAAGAATAGGGGCGTGTTTTCCTAGATGGGCAAATAGAGCAGCTGAAACACTATTAAAAGGATTTTGAATAGATGTAAAGGTAAAAGCATGACCATCTCTATTGGTTTTTCCCCACCCAAATTTTCCGTCAGGACTTTTATATTTTGCGAAGTTTACTGAAACATCATAAGGATTATAGCCTGAAATTCTATCTACAAACTTTGGATTGAGTTTTTTTATTTCCATTTCAACATTTTTTGATATCATATTGGTACTACCTATAATAAATACATTGGCATTTTTTGTTCTCAGGATTACGTTACGGGTATATATTGGAAGCTCATCTCTTGTTGCAAACAGTATAATATCTCCCATATGAGCTGCCCAGGCACATGCTGATAGACCTTCTCTATAATCTTCTGAAGACACAATCATGATGTTTTGAGGAAAACCTAAATACTCGGCTATTTTAGCTGATGTATCAAAAAAATTAGTGCCGGATATCCTTTTTACTTTTAATCCTAATGTACTAAGATAGTATTCAACACCATATGAAATACCTCCTACAATAAAAACATGTACACCATCTACTCCTTTTGGTTGCAGTTTAAATATTTGGGATACAGTAGAGGGATCTATATAATTTGCATGAGAAAAAAGAATAGGAGCATTACGAGGAAAATGTATAAGGGGAGTTGCAGCAAAAGCGTCCTGGTATAGGTCTCCATTTGCTATTATAACTGAATTTGGGGACTTATCTGCGTAAACAATATCTGATATAGCAATGGCATTTTCGAAAATATTTCCCCCACAGATACGAGTAGTATTTAAAGTGTCTAATGCTTTGTCAGAATTCATTATTAATATCCTCCTTTATATAAAGTTTTCTTATAATATTTTATGAATCTACTAACGGATGGTGAGTCGTACTAGATACCTTGATGTAGAAGATATTGTTATAATCATAGACCCTATGAATAGATTCACATGATTCAAATAATGAAAATATACTATTAGTGAGGGAACTATAGTAATGGAGGAGAGTTTATATGTATAGCAATTCTATTAATGTAAACCAACACTGTAATTGTCAAGGGCATATGGGTATGGAGCAAGGGCATATGGGGATGGAGCAAGGGCATATGGGTATGGAGCAAGGACAAATGGGTATGGGTCATGGAACTTCAATGAGTGATACTCTTTTAATAAATGATATTTCAAAGGCTATAATTGGAGAGGTACATGCTTACAATTTTTATCAAAAACTAGCTGAACTAGCTACGAATGAACGGGATCGACAAGTTATATTAAGAATTCAGCAAGATGAAGCGAAACACTATCATTGGTTCACTATGATTCTACGCAGAATGGGAGCACAACAGCCACAAATCCCTGCTGGAGAATTACCTAGGTCATTCGAGGAAGGTGTTAGAACAGCGATTCAAGATGAACTAGAAGCTGCTTCTTTTTATCAGGATATTGCACAAAGAGCAACAGATCATCATATTCAGATGCATTTTATGCATGCCTCTCATGATGAGCAACGTCATGCAACTTGGTTTATGTATATGCTGATGAATTTGCAAAATAAAAGCAGCTATATTTAAAAATAATTGAAAAGGCTAGTTAATAGCCTCAGAGTCATGAAACCTGCCTTTTAAGGTGGGTTTTTATATTGTAAAAAATAATAGGAAGAAAATTGGATCTACAAGATTTGATATCAATAACTGTATATATTGTTAGAAAAATAAGTATAAATGCTCTGGAATAGCAAACAATAAGTCTGATAAAACTTAAAAAAGAAAGGAGTTTTAAGATGAGTGTAGTAAGCATGGTAACAACCAAATTTCAAGCATGTATAGATGCTTGTACAAAATGTGCACAAGCATGTTTTGAGTGCTTTAATGCATGTCTAAATGAACCTGATTTAAATGCAAGAAAAAGCTGTGTAAGTGCATTAGTTGAATGTGCTATGATGTGTCAAATGTCAGCTTCAATGATGTCAATGAATGGACAATTCTCAAAAGAACATTGTCTGCTATGTGCTAAAATCTGTGACAATTGTGCACAAGAGTGTGCTATGTTCAAGGATGAGCATTGTCAAAAATGTGCAGATGTTTGCCGTATGTGCGCAGAGGAATGCAGAAAAATGGCAAGTATGTAAAAGTAATATTGCTATAAGATTTAGTAAGAAAGAAACGAGACCAGCCTAATAGTCAATTAGGAGGGTCTTTTTTTCATCATTAAATCTGAATAAAAAAACAAAAAAGTGAAGGTTATATCTAAACTCTTGTGTCCTTCCTTCCGTTCTAGTGGCTTAAATATTCACCAAATTGTTTTCTCAAAAGACCTTAGGAATAAGATGCTATGATCAGATACTATCTCTATTGAATAAAATATTTTTACAGCACCTTTAGATATGACATTGCGAATTCGAATATATTTCCACGTAAATCATATACCATAATATAAATTTTAGCTATGCTAAATATAGGTTTAATAATAACAGAAAGAGGTGAAAAAAATTAATTCAATAAAAATATCTATGCTTTTTACTATAACACTAGTATGGTTAGGAATCTTACTGGTGTTTTTTTATTTCATTACAAAATCTAAAAAAGTTAAAACAAAGAATAAAGAGTACTATCGTAGTAGAAGATTCAAGCTTGATATTAATACAAAATGGTACAAAGCTTTAGATAATCATCTAAAAGAAGCAGGATATATACTTATTCCTGAAATTTTCATACTAGTACATGTGTTAGCGATAGTGCTTATTATTTACAGTATTTTTCAACTTGGTTTTGAACAAGCTTCAAGAAGTATTATTCCAGCTATATCAACATTTTTAATTATAATAAATATGCTTATTGGCAAGAAAGTTAAAGACAGAAAAAATACAATAAGACTAGAGCTATGTAATATTCAGGATGTTTTGTACTTTCAGAACAGAATAGGCACTTCAGAGGATGTTATATTAACATATGCTTCTAAAATAGCTAAACCACCATTAAAAGAACCATTAGAGTATTTAGCTACTGCACCTAAAGTAAAAAAGAATATAGAGACAGCACTAGAAGATTTAAGGAAGTTGTCAAATCTAGTAGAGCTTCAATCATTTAGTTTTATTCTTCAGCAAAGGCAGGAAACAGGTAAGACTATAGAAAATCATAAGGCTCAATCTCAGATGATGAAAAGAAATAAAAGATTAAGGAGGAAAATTCAAAGGCAATACAAACGGACTAAACTAGTTATTGCCTCACTTATGTTGTTTACATGTTATGTAATGCTCTTAACTGTTCCTTTATTTGTTGAGGTAATGAGAAGCCTAGGTATGATGTTTAGATAATACGTTAAGAAGAAAAATGAAAAACAGGAGGTAAGGGAAATGAATAAGGTTATGCTTTTAGGCAGATTGACAAAAGATGTAGAGCTTAGATATAGCTCTAGTGAAAATTCAATAGCAGTAGCTAAATATAATCTGGCAGTGAATAGAGCTTATAAAAAAGAAGGTGAGCCAGATGCAGATTTCATAAATTTAATAGCTTTTGGTAAAGCAGCTGAGTTTGCTAAAAAATATTTTAGAAAAGGTCAACAAGTTTGTATAGTTGGTAGATTGCAAGTCCGCAGCTATGAAGATGAAACTACTAGAAGACACTTCTTTACAGAAGTTGTAGTTGAAGAGCAACATTTTGCAGAAGGAAAGAAAGATAAAAGGGAGGAAAAAGCAAATGCATAAAATAATTATAAGAACTAAGAATTTTAAGAAAAAGATAGTAAAAGCTGTTAATAATGAAAGGGGAAACAATATAATTGCAGGAGTAATTATTTCTGCAATTATTTTAATTGCATTAATATTGTTAAATACACCAATTAGGACGTTTATAAGTGATATATGGGAACTTTTTTCTAATTTTGTAGAAGGCAAGCTATCTACATTATTTTCATCTTAAGAGTGAATGAGGAGGGAATAAAATGTCTTCAGGACAATTAGTTATATTAGCTTTGGTCATAATCTTTCTATTCATGTTTGCAGTAGGGAATATTCAATATTCCCTTCCTTTTTTTCAAAGGCTTAAATTTGATAATGTTTGTAATAAATATTTAGCTATAGTGCAAGCTGAAGGAGGATTAAATGATACCCATAGAAATAATCTAGTTAATGAATTAAATAGCATTGGACTTACAAACGTTAATATAACAGCACCAGTTAAATTATCCTGGAATACTGAAGCAATTTTAAAAGTAGAAGCTGATTATACTTTCAAAGTAACTAAGGGAAATATGTCTAATGAAGAAAAGAATATGAAAGTAACATATGAAAATAGAACTAGAATAATGACTTTGGAAAGGTAGGTATGGACATGGGAAAATCATGGATTTATATTGCCTTTGCTACAATAATGATTCTTTTAATGTTTGTACTTACCATATTTCTAATAGAAATCAATTCTATAATTTCTTTAGGCAATAGAGTAGAAAATTCTTTGATAGGAGCTGGCTGGACAGGTTTTTCAGAAATGGATTTAGAAAAGATGTCAAAGAGAAAAGCAGGACTAGATGATCCTCAAGCAAGAGAAATATACTTAGATAAAGTAAAAGCAGTTAATGTTGTAAGACAATATATACGTGAAAATCTAAAGCTAAATATTAACTATGTACCAACGGATGAAAGTTATATTCCACATAAGACGAATCCTGTTATTATAGATGAAATTAGAATATTCAATCCTGATGAACTACCAACTGTGGCCAGTAATGGAACTACTATAACCAGAACTACAATCTATATATCTATTCAAATCCCTATAGATATTAAAGGTATAGGTTTTGTTTATGCAAAGAAAAATGTATTTGTTGACATAGATTCATTTATACATTGAGAGGAGGAAATTGATGAGAATAAAATTAAATCGTAGACTGTTACAGATAGGTATAGGCTGTTTAATTATTGCTGTTATACTAACAGTCTATACTTTTAATAAAATGAAGAAGGCAGCACAACCAGAGTCGACAGAAAGCATTGCATATTTTTCGGACGATCTTACTAGAGGTATTGTTTTAAAAGATTCAGATATAAAAATGAAAGAAACACCTATTTCTATGATACCACTCGAAGCAATTAGGGATAAAAAAGAACTAATAGATAGAGAGTTAATGATAGATGTAAGTAAAGATGAATTTGCTCTTTTAAACAAGACTACAGTAAGAGGAGAGGTAAGGAAAGATGTAGAGAGTATGTGGGAAATAGGGATTGAAGTTAAGGAAATTTCTGATTTTTTAGGTACACAAATAAAAATTGATGAATACTATGCTTTATTATTTGCAGATTCAATCACTAATGAGAAATACCTTATCAATAAAGTAAAAGTAACAGGATTAGTAGACAGTACAGGAAACGCTATTCATCCCAACAGCGAAGGACTGCCTAAGGTAGTCATATTGTCAGTAGAAACAGAAGAAGAAATGAGAGAAATAGCAAGCTATAAAATGAAGGGAGCATTTGAACTTGCTAGGCCACCGAGAAAATGGGAGTATGACAATAGTATAGAGACAAATTCAGATGAAATAGAGGGAGGCAAGGAGTAAGTATTAATGTGAATTAAAGATATGGAAATAATAGTTTTAATATGATAAACTTATGTAACAATGGAGGTGCGGAGGTGGAAAAAGAAGCTTTAGCACTTTTAAAAGAAATTAGAAATGATCTCTATGGTTTTAAAGAAGATGCTAACAGTCAACTCAAAAGTATAAGCAATAAATAAGAAATGGTCTAGAAAGCACTAGAAGCAGGACAAAAATTATTGGAATCAGGGCAGAAAGAAATAAAATCCTTACTTATAGAACTTGATCCTAAAAATGCAAATCGACATTTAGAAACAAATGAAAGACTTGATAATCTTATTGAAGAAAACAGATTCATATGTGAAATCTTAGGAGAACATGAAGTATCTATAAGAACTTTACGTAGAAGAATAATTTGAAATAAATATTAGCTCAAATGATTGAAAACAATATAAATTTAAAGAAGATAGGAAAAATCAATAACTATTTTAAATATTGAATATAGGCTCTTTTCGTGATAAACTATGGACAAGGTAATCGATATGCAGGTGTGATGCCACCCTACTAAGGAAAGGGGGTGGTGCGATGAGTATATTTGAATCAATATCTTTAATGATAATGTTTTCAACATTTACTTTATCGCTAATCTCCTTAATTGTTAGACTAACAAAGGATAACAGTAAAGGGAAAAAATAATCACCCTGCACGGCCATGCAAGGTGATTAAAGCTTTAAAATCACTATAGGTGGCAATCACATCATGTGATGTCGATTACCTTTATCTATATTATATCCTAAATCTTATCGAAGTAAAGCTTTTTTTATAAAAATTAATAAGATGTATTTTAAACAATAAGGAAAAAAATTATCTTACACTGCCATGCGAGGTGATTAAAAATTTAAATCACACTAAATGGCAATGCATTAAGAGGTATTCATTACTTTATCTAAATTAAACATTAAGATTTTATATTTATAGTTAGTGTACAGCTTAATAAATGATGCTCTATATTTTTAATAGGAATAGATGTTTAAATTTTATGCATTGGAAGGTGTCTCGTATGGATGAGAATATGTTAATGCAAGTTGTAAAAAGTAATCTTCCTATAGTGTCAACAGCTATTCAGAGCTTAATTGCAGCATTAATTACTACCATATTTTTAAAGGCAAATACAAATACAAAAGAAATCACAAAATTAAAATCTGCAAAATTTGGTGAGGTTATTAATGATTTATTAAAAAGTGGTAAAATGACATATTTAGAGTTTTATAAATGTAAGAATTTTCTAAGAGTTGCAGAAATAGCTGATGAAAAAATGAAAAATTCCAATCATAAAATAGAAGGAGAAAATGAATTTAATTTTGACTGGTTCATGCGTTTTTTTGATGCTGTTGGAAATATAAGTAATGAAGATTTACAGAAACTTTGGGGACAAGTATTGGCAAGTGAAATAGTTAGACCAACTACATGTTCACTAAGAACTCTAGACATGATTAGAAACTTATCACCAAATGAAGCAAAAACATTCAATATATTATGCAATCATATAATGATAAGTGGCGATACTCATTGTATCTATTCTACTGGCTTTGGTGATGAATTCGATACTGATGGTTCTTCTGCCTGCCGTGAGTATATTGCTAAAAAGAAATTGAATTATTCTAAAGATATAATACCCATGTTTGAAATTGGATTAATGACAGCTGATCATTCCCTTGCTATCAATTTAAAACCAAAGGAAAAGCTAACAATACATAACGATAAAATCTTGTGTATAGTAGAATGTAAAAATGAAAAAGTAGTATTTTTTGAACAAAAAGCATATTTCTTAACTGCAAGTGGAATTGAACTCTATAATATTATAAAAGAAACTCCTGACTATGATGCAGATATAGAATATGCAATATTATGTTTTAAAAATATGAAAAAGAATTATACGGACTTAGAGTTTTATACCTTCAAAATGTTAGAGTCTAATTCTGATGAGTCTCATTATGATTTTTTTGATTTATCAAATGACTAGTTGATAGAATCATATCAAAAATTCTAGTCTTAACGTTGAGTTTTACTATGGAAATTCATGCTGTTAATGTAGACATTGTAGATTGCTTGAAAAATATAAATAAAATTAAAGATACAAAAAGTCATCAGTAATGATGGCTTTTTGTCATTGTAGGGAAGGTGAAAATATGATAACAATAGAATATAAAAAAGAAGAGGGATTAATAGTTAAACATAATGGCCAGATAATTGAAGGAGTAAGTAACATTAAAATAAATATAAATTCAAATATGTATAAAGAAACACCAGAGATTATATTAACCATTAATCCCATAGATATAAGTACTAGTAACGATATTAATTCCCTTAAGATTTATTCAAGCTAATATATTCAGGGGTATTCATAACAAGTTTTTTGTCGTCAATATTTTTAATGATTGAAAACAAAATAAATGTAAAGAAGATAGGAAAAATTAATAACTGCTTTAAACATTGAATATAGGCTCTTTTCGTGATAAACTATGGGCAAGGTACTTGATATGCAGGTGTGATGCCACCCTACTAAGGAAAGGGGGGCGCGATGAGTATATTTGAATCAATATCTTTAATGATAATGTTTTCAACCATTTACTTTATCGCTAATCTCCTTGATTGTTAGACTAACAAAGGATAACAGTAAAGGGAAAAAATAATCACCCTGTACGGCCATGCAAGGTGATTAAAGCTTTAAAATCACTATAGGTGGCAATCACATCATGTGATGTCGATTACCTTATTTATATTGTATTACAATAATTGATAAAGTAAACATAAATATAAAAATACTCATGTATAATTGAATTAAAACTTACAAAGGGGACAGGTAACATATGAAAATATGCGAGTATTGTGGGACACAGGTTGCAGATGATGTTTTGCAATGCAATGGCTGTGGTTCTAAAGAGTTTAAAAATATTTGTATAAATTGTAGAACAGAGTTTAGTGGTAAACAGTGTCCTACCTGTAATGTTATGGTAGGAGATAAGCCGAGAGTCTGTTTCAATTGCGGAAAAGAGACATTTGCAGAGGTTTGCCCAGTATGCAGAGAAGATATAATTAATAGAAAACAAGTAGAGGTTAATAATTATTCTACCTTTCAGCCCAAACCCAAAAAGAAAGTCAAATTTATTATAACTATTATTTTTGTTGTTGGGATAGTTAGTATTATTACTGCATTAAACAGTCAAAATAAAGTGAAGAATAATTTATCGTATGTGGATCTAATTACCATGGAGGGTCATCCTCAATTTTTTGGCGATTATAACGAAGCAAAAAAGTTCTGGAAGGGTTATAAAAAAGTCGAAGTTGCTTACGGTAGAGGATTAACTTCTAATCGTGATACTTTGTTATTAATGACGACTCGTAATGGTAAAAAATATGCAATTACCAATGTAACTATTGATCTTTCGAGTGTTGATAATAAGCAAGATATTAAATTAGATAATGTACTCAATTTAATTTGCGACTATATACCTTATGATATTATTGATAAGTATTACACATTTAAAGAATCATTTCATGAGATACATAGACATGAGAATTATGAAGCATACCATTATGTTATGGTAATAAATGACGAGGGAAAAAATGTACATAATTCAGGAGAGAGGTATTTGGAAAGTAAATTTGCATTTAAAATCATTCATAGAAATGATAATGATTGGATTGCAAAAATGAGTTATTTATCATATGAAGGAAATCATCAAAAATTTAATTTTAATGCTTCTAATTATGATGTTGAAAATTGGGATGTAGATATCAACAAGTATAGATAGGCTGAATATTACCCTTGACTTACGAAAAATCAGTTCTTGGAATTTTATAGTATCGAGAGTTTTATAATCTGTTTTTAGCTGTTAATATATAGATATTATGATTACCTAAAAAACATGGATAAAATTAAAGATACAAAAAGTCATCAGTAATGATGGCTTTTTGTCATTGTAGGGAAGGTAGAAATATGCTAACAATAGAATATAAAAAAGAAGAGGGATTAATAGTTAAACATAATGGCCAGCTAATTGAAGGAGTAAGTAATGTTAAAATAAATATAAATTCAAATGTGTATAAAGAATCACCAGAGGTTATATTAACCATTAATCCTACAGATATAAGAATTAGTAACGATATTGACTGCCCTAAGCCTCAATCGAATCAATCGCCTTAGAAGTAATCTTAATAAGTTTTTTATCATCAATTTAAGCAATATCTTTAATTAAATTATAGTATAATGATTATAGGATAGATAGTTAAATATACTATTATTTATCCTAATATTAGATATTTCGTAATGGTAGGAAATTATGAACTAGCTAATATTTAGACTTAAGTTATAAGAGGGGGAGAAAAAATGATAGAGAAATTAACTATTAGAAGTGCAGAAACTAGAGATGCTGAAAAAATTTTACTTTTAGTTAAGCAAGTTATGAATGAATCACCATTTTTTCCAAGGACATCTGATGAATTTAATCTTACTATTGCTCAAGAAGAGGATTACATAAAAAATGCTGCACTTTTTTTAGTTGCAGAAAATGACGGAGAAATAATAGGTTCCTCTACTTTAGATAGAAGTAGCTTAAATAAGTTAAACCATACTGTAAGTTTTGGCATAACGATTTTAAAAGCGTATTCTGGACAAGGTGTAGGTAGCTTATTGATGAAAAAGATTATTGAATGGGTAGAAGTAAATAAAGTTGAAAAAATTGAACTAGAGGTTTTTGAAGACAACACGCCTGCAATTTCACTCTATAAAAAATTTGGTTTCGTTGAAGAAGGTAGAAAAAGAAAAGCTATAAAGACAAATAATAGTTACAAGGATATTATTCTAATGGCTAGATTTTCAAATGATTTATAATTCAGTGAATTTCATATATGCATTATTTTATTATGAGTCTTTGTATATTATAGTTTCAAAACATAAAATCTTGCAACACAATTTTCTTATATGACTAAGAAATCTTTCAAATGGATTTATCAATATGAATAAAAATCGAGCAATCAAGCTCACCAACTCTATTGTGAAAGATAGTAGCATTAGAAAAATACATTCGACTGGTGAATTATTTTTTACAGAAAGTAGAGTATATAAGCTAGTATTTAGGAGTAATAAACCTAAAGCAGAAAAATTTACAGATTGGGTAACTGATGAAGTATTGCCAGCTATAAGAAAAGAAGGCAAGTATGTAGTAGAACCTAATTCAAGCATAGAACCTAAGAATAACATAATTCAGTTACATAAGAAAAAACTTGAAAAAGCAGTTATTACATCAAATTATCTTATAGACTATATTAATTCAGTAAATGGTCAAATGCCAGAAAACCTATTAAACAGCTTCACCACAGCAATCCAAGCTGTTAATATAGATATTATAGATTATCTAAAAAACATGAATAAAATTAAAGATACAAAAAGTCATCAGTAATGATGGCTTTTTGTAATTGAAAAGGAGGTGAAAATATGATAACTATAGAATGTAAAAAAGAAGATGGATTAATAGTTAAACATAATGACCAGCTAATTGAAGGAGTAAGTAACGTTAAAATAAATATAAATTCAAATGTGTATAAAGAATCACCAGAGGTCATATTAACCATTAATCCCACAGACATAAGAATTAGTAACGATATTAATTGCCTTAAGATTCAATCAAATCAATAGCTTTAGAAGTAATTTTAATATGTCTTATATTATCAGTATCTTTGCGTTTAAAGAGTAATAATTCTGAATCATAGAGATAGCTCAGGCATAGATTTAGTTTTTTTGAGTCTAAACCATAAATAGTTTTGAGAATTTCTTCACTAGTGAAATGTATTTCAAGAGACCCAGTTTCAACAGCTTGCAAAATTAAATAGTCTAGAATTTTTATAGAAGTATCTCTTATATGAAAATTACCCATACTAATCATGCCCTTTTTTAGATATTTTACCATAAAAACTAGGTTTTAAAAAAGATTAATAGTGTTTTAGTATAGACAAAATAAGCAACAAGATTTTAATTTGCATGGTTATTGAAAAAAAATAAAAAATTTAATATAAAATAGTTTGTTAAAAATCTTAAAAAATCATTCGAAAAAGCCTCGAAATCCTTGCAATTTAGCCATTTATATGATATAATATTTATAATAAAATCATATGAAAAATTGAAATTAATGATATACAAAAGAGATTTTTTAGATGGAAAATATCATACTAAGGAGGGATTCAATGAAAAGAAAAGGTATTACTTTAATCATAATTTTTACAATGCTTTTTTCTATACATACAATTGTATTCGCAGATAATGAGTTTAACTTTTCAGACCTGAAAAGCCACTGGTCAGTTGAATATGTAGAAGAATTATATAGTAAAGGCATTATTTCAGGATATCCAGATGGAACATTTCTACCAAATAATAATGTTAGCAGAGCTGAAGCTATAAAGATGTTAACAGTAGCTACAGGAGAAGACGTAGGCTCAAATAAAGACGGTTATTGGGCTGATAACTACATAAGACAAGCCATAAGTATAGGATATGTATTAGAAAGCGAATTTGACGATTATAACAAGCCAATGAGTAGATTGGAACTAGCTAAGATTATAGTAAGAGCTATAGATGAAGAATATATTTCTGATATGAATGAATACTCTAAGCAAATAACTGATTATGATACTATAGATGATAAAGACAAAGAATATGTACTCAAAGCATTTGTAAAAGGAATCATAACTGGATATCCTGACGGAGCATTTAAGTCAGACAATAATGTTACTAGAACAGAAGCAAGTACAATGCTAGTAAGACTCTTGAATCCAGACAAGCGAAAAATTCCTGAAGTGAAGAAAGGAGACGATACTTTTATCGAGCCTGAATTGGAAGTTTTCTATTACACTTCTAAATATGGTTCTTTATATCATGCAATTAATGTGAAGAATCACCTTGATTATGTTGGGAAAACAGAACATATATTCACAACTGAGTGTGTAAGTCATCCTCAAATAAACACGACTATTTTTAAGAAGATGGGCAGTGATACAGAATATTTACCTCATACATCTGATGAGATAGAGATGAACAAAACAAATTCAAAAAGTTTTGATGTTCAGCCTTATGTGTATACCCTATATAATCGTGATCGCTGGAAGCCTTCAAAAGGCAGTTTTGACATTAAAGATGGAGATATAATGAAATACAAAGTAACGGTTACTAATAGTATAACAACAAAAGAATACTATATTGAATTTCCATTTAAGGACAGAGAATTTACAAAATAGAAATTTATTAAAAATACCACTCTTTTTTGAGTGGTATTTTTAATGTTGAAGAAGGGAAGTGGCTTAATGAAACTTGGGAAAATATCATTACTTTTATCTATAGTCTTGCTTCTAAATGTATTGCTGCCATCTTTCGTATTAGCTGCAGGAGAGATAGATTATAAAGATTACATTTTGGAGTTGAAAAGGACGTATGGACTTGAATTTGATACACCCCTTGCAAACTTCGATATCTATGTGAATGGTTCATACTTAGCTAGTACAAATATAACTAAGCAAACTCCTCAAGAGGAACGTTTGTCGTTATTGCCTCGAAAAGAAGAAGTTAGAGTTAAAGTTGGAGATAAAATTACTATTAGGGATCGCTCTAGTCTCGGTAAGGGAAACAGTATTAAATTATATGATTTGCAAGTAGCTCAAGGAATTGTAGGAGACACTTCAAGTAGATTTAACACATACTCGAATATTAATCAAGTTATAACGGCAGAAATGCCAGGAGAAATGGTTATATTCTTAAACGTCGCAGATAACTATTCTGGAGTCCCTAACTTTGATAATTTCTCTCAATACGGGAACTGGCGTACTGAGGTTATAAAACCTTCAGGAGACCCTAATGTCCAGATAAAAGGCTGGTATTTCACAGCCATTAAGATTATTGTTGAGGATTCAGCAAGGCCAAAAGCAGATTTTAAAATATATCATCAAGGTAGAGATGTCACAGACAACTATTCTAACCCAATTGAAGTTGAAAAATATCCTGTAACAGTAAACATAAAAGATGAATCTATAACAGAAAAAGGAGACATTGTAGCATGGGAATATGGTGTAAAAATCTCTAGTAACAATTGGGGCTTTGTAAGTAATGAGCAGCACCCTACAACCACAGCAAGTGAGAGTATAGTAGTATACAGACTACGGGTACAAAATTCTTTAGGGCAATGGTCTCCTTGGCAAGAACATGCAATCTTAGTCAAATTGAAAGAGGACGGAAGTGGACCGCCTGTTGGAGGAAATATAAATGCTGTATTAGATGGTCCTGACATGGTGGAATGGGGATCAACTATTAGACTTGATTCTTCTAGGTCAACATCAACTAGTACAATTACAAAAAGGGAATATTGGAGGAAAACGAGTAGACAAAACGATTGGGTATTACAGCTAGATTGGGAAAATATGATAAACCCATCTGAAAGAACTATAGAAGATGGTAATGCTTCTTATATAGATTTTAAATTAAAAATAACTGATAGAGATGGAAGAACTTCGGAAGATATACATAGGGTAACTATGGTAGAGAGAGTAGAACCAGAAGTCTTCCCGAATCTTAGATTTATAGGTACAGAAAGCAAACCACCATTTAAAATATCTTTAGAAGATTATTTAGAAAATAAAGAAATGACAGTAAATTACCATGTCTCAGCTAGTCATTCTACTTCCATTGGAACTGGTTTGGGACATTTTTATTTTTTCCAAAATATTGATGACTCTGAAATTAAAAAGTATGAAGAAGATCCAAGAGAAGCTTTAAATGATCCAAATCTAATAGAAAGAGTTGTTATTTCAACAAATAGGGACCCAGATGAAATATATGATGCTGGAGCGTATGGTGCTTTTACTTTTAAGCCACAAAATCCTGTAATAAAAGCATCTTTATTACTTAGAGCTAGTCTAATAGGTACTCCAGTTAAATTTGCTACAGCGTACCATACGGTGGAGCTCGACATAGATTCGATACCTCCTACGACACAGATAAGTATACCAAGTATATTTTATCCAAAAGAGATCAACAATTTAGAACATAAAACTATTACATGGAGTTATTTCAGCGAGCAAAATATCCCATATAGGCATTCTATAGTCAGCCTATATAAAAAGACACAGGATGGATATTATGAAGAAGTATTTAAAAATAGAATCATGAATGAAAGGAAACTTGTAGTAGAAGGAGATGCACATGAAGAGTATGAGATCTTTGTTAAAGTAGTGGATGAACTAGGAAAAGAAAGTGAGAGAGTAGAAGGTGAATTCACAATAATAGGGGCAGTTCCTGTCATAGACTTAGAATTAGATAACAAGACAAATCCTAATGTTTTGAAAATACAAGTATTTAATAAAACTCCTGAAGAAATAGAAAGTCTATTTCCTACAAGCTACACTACTTGGAAAATAGAAGATGAAGATAAAAATATTATAGTTGAAGGAGATGGAGAAGCTCCAAATACTGTTGACTTAGATTATCGATTTAACAGGGGCAAATACACTGTAACGCAGTACGCAACTAATACACTAGGGGTTACAGCTTATGCTTCAAAAGATTTTGAAATAACATCAATACTAGATTTTAAAGCAGAACCTTATGTACAATTTGAAGATGACTTTATTAAGCTAATAGACTTATCAAAATATATTACTGATAAGAGATGGGAGATAAGAGAAAACTCCGAGACAGAATTTTCAAACCTTTACTTAAATTCAGATAATCAATTTACACGTAATGAAGGCATATACCAAATAAAGCTGCTTGGTATGGGATACTTTGAATATGTAGGGGAAACAGAAAGAGAGACAACTAAAACAGTAGCATTTTTAAGCACCAAGCCAAATGCTGCTTTTATATTAAGTGGGAACCTGAAGATGTACAAACAAATTATCTTAGACGGAAGCATCTCAAAACAGGTCACAGAAGAGAGATTACAGGAGAAATATCCAATAGATTTCACTCACGAAAAGACTGTATTTGAAATAATCCCAATAAAAGCTAAAGATGGAGAAACAGATACTTCAAGACTAGAGTATATTTTAGGTAACGATAAAGAGGTACTTGAAGATAGAGTAATATTTAAAGGTAAGCAGTTACTCTCTATAAGGATAGATAAAGAAGGGTGGTATAAAGCTAGGTACAAGGTATATAACCATAGGAAGGAAAGTGACTGGTACGAAGAAGAGTTTTATGTGTCACCTAAACTTTCACCTAGAGCAGATATAAGCGTAGGAGCTCCAGTTGTATTTAGAGCTCCGGACAATGAGCTTAAGGTTAAGATGGAAGTTATTGTAGATTATGAAAGCTTAGATGAAGAAATAGATTTCGATAAAAGCACCTTGTTTTTATCCTATAGTCCTAATAGAGAAGGTCAACTAGAGCAGACCTTAAATATGCATATAAAGAAAAATACAAGAAACCTAAAAGAGCTGACATCTAACTTTTCAGACATAATTATTGACTGGAGAGAAAAAAGAGCAGTATTTACCCTTATATTAGATGATCCTAAAAAGAATTTCTTTGGCAGGTTCATATTTGACTTTTTAGCTATAGAAAAAGAGAAGATACCAAACTATACAGAGCTGGGAGACATTCCTGATAACCTAAGTAAAGCGGATACATCACATGTAAATACAGAGCTTAAGACGATACTTATAGACAATAACAAGCCTTATATTGAGCTACAAACAACAAAAACTAATACAGTAGATATTTACATCCTGGAGGAGAGAGAGAAGGAAAAAGAACTCGATGTAGATAGCATAATTAAAATGCTTAACCTAAACAGAATAAAAACTAGAGTCATAATTATAAGACCAGAGGGTGTAGAAGTTATTGAATAAAAGTATTGCCCCCTATAGAAATTATAGGGGGCAATTTTAAAGGGGGATTATAGAAGGCATGAAAAAAAAGATAAGTTTGCTTTTAATGTTAGTAACTATGTTAGGTTTTTCAATACAGAGTTATGCAGCTAATGAAAAAATCTATTATTGGGACAAATATTCATATGAAGCTAACCATAAGATAACAAGAAAAGAATGGACTTCTAAGGTAATTGGTGGTACTTGGTATAATGCTCGTACTCTGTGGGACATTAGTATAGATAGCAATGAAGATATTATTTTAACTAAAACAAGTATTAGCAGTAAAACTAGTGAACTTACCAATTATGGATATAAAGTTGGTGATTTTATAGGGTTATATTTACTTCATAATGAAGAAGATTTAGGCTCTTTTTTAATCGGCCATAAATTTAATTATAGTCAGGCTTTAAGAGATAAAAAAACTGTTAACTTGAATTATTATAAAACCCTAATGGAATATGAAAACGTAGATATGGATGTAAACTATATTCGCAGTAATCCATATGGAAATTATTTGCGTAAAGAGCTTGCATTAGACAAAAACTATATTCTCCAAAGTCAATTAGGCCAAGTATCTTCAACTAATTCAAATTCATATCCAAATGACGGAGTTCTAAATGGTTATTATTACAAATTCTCCCACTCTGAAGACATGAATAAAAATCCAGAATTAACTATAATTGAACCATTAAAAAATCAAAGGATAGGAAACCAAGATGCAGTAATAGTGTCAGGAAAAGTAAAAGATGTAGATATAGGAAATGTTTTAGATGTAAAATATAACCTAGAAACGATTAAGAATCAAGATATAACTTTAACACAGCCTACAAATATTGTAAGCAGCGGTCAGTGGCAAACCTTTCAGGGTTACATACAACTCCAAGGCCTTAAGACAGGAACTAACCTTTTAGAGCTATGGACTGAGGACAACCAGGGAGGGAAATCAAAAACAGTAGAAATGCCTATCGTTATTTTTAGCACATTAGAAAACATACTAGATGCACTTAAAAAGTACACAGTAAAAGCTGGCAATCCTCAGTTTATGATTATTAATAGTGATAGCAGGATAGTTCAAAACATTGAAAATGACCGACTTATAGAGCAAATTAAAAAGGAACTGCATTCAAAAAACATAAAGTTATTCTTTTCAGGAAGAAACGGAGAAACAGAAGCTTATATTAACTCAAAGCTTCTTAACTAGCAATTAAGATTATATGCGAAAAACAAGGAAGGTGAAATTGTGATACGGATGAAAAAAGCATTAAGTATATTTATATCAGCTCTTATACTCTTACAAATGTTATGTGTTTTTTCTACTGAAAAAGTTGAAGCAGCAGTACCAAGAAAAACTGTAACGCACACTATTGCGCAATCATCCTGGAGTAGATCAAAAGATCAAGGGCCTGCCACTTATTTCTATGATGATGGGCTTTTCTATGGAACATTAACAAGAACTAGTACAACTTGGGAAACAAGGCAAGAGTCTACTTCCCGAACTTGGACTCAATATGCAAATAGCAGCTTTGAAGGAGATGATCCTCCAACTAGTTATTATTACTACAAAAGTCATTACGAAAGCAATGGATATTCTAACGTATCTATTACAAAGACTGAATGGGGTGGATCAACTGAAGGTCCTGGCTCTTATACTTATGAAACCTATGATGGTACTTATCCCAATGGAGAATGGGTAACCCATGGGCCATATAAGTATAGAAGAGATTTTAGGGTATATTTTAATTACGATACCTATAGGTATAAGTCTAATTACTCAGGCGTAGTAACAGCTAGGACTGTTCCTCCAGTTATTAAGATATCTAACCCTATTGCAAATTCAAAGTATCATAACCAGGATAAAATTATAGTAGAAGGATACGCAAAGGATGAAGACAAAGGGGATATTAACGTTATTTACTATAGTATAAAAGAGACTAATCATACTAATAAGATAGTAAACTTAACTAATCCCATGAAGCTAGTTTCAACAGGTAATGATATGTTTTTTCAAGGGAATATACAGCTGGATCAGACGATTACTCCAGGTAAATATAGACTTAAAACATGGGCAAAAGACGATAAGGGAGCAGATTCAAACATTGTAGAGATACCTATAAAAATCTATAATGTACTAGATAACATAAAAAATGATATTGAAAAGTATATTCCAATAGGAAAAGAAAGTGATTTAAGACTTGTTATCCCTAACACCAAAGACACTATATTAAACTCAACTATAAACAACTCTCTAATTAGCAATATTAAAGATGATGTACAAAATAGAGATGCTAAAATGTTTTTTGTTGGCCAAGGAGGAAGCGTAGAAAATTATATTAGAAATAGTCTTACTAATAAGCTAGGAAGATACGGAGTAAACAGTAAGGATAATACAAGCGACATAGTTAATTACATTCTAGAAGAGAATAACAAGCTCTTAGAAAGGAATACAAATATATTTCTTGTTGGAGACTATATAAACCATCAAATGTTGTTTAAGGATATAGAAAAAGATTATTTAGGAATTTCAATAGGAGACAAGCTAAAAGATAATTTTCCTGAAGAAAAAATGAAGCCTAAGATTCTACAGGCTATGTATGAGCACAAGCCAGAAGTATTTGACAACCCAGTGTCCAAACATCAATCATCAGGAGGGTTTAGAGCCATAAACTCTATTAAAGACACTTATATTATTGACAAGGCAGAGCAGAATATGAGGGGGCATTGGACTTTAACCCTTAAGGCCATGGACGATACTGGCAAAGCAGAATGGGATAAATATTCTGATGATAAAACACTAAGCTTTATAATACATGAGCCTCCAAAAGCGATAATAGAGTATTGGCGAGAAGAAACAGATACAGTAGCATATGTTACAGGTGAAAATTCTTTCGATTTAGATTTTCAATATAGCAGAGAAAATAATGGTATAGTTAAATCAGAGTGGAAATATCAACTCGAAAATGGAAATTGGTATCATTGCTCCAATCAAGGAGGAAGGATTACTATTCCTAAAACTCTTGGTGGACAAAAGGTAATTAATTACTCATTAACGGTTGAGGATTGCTATAGAGCAACTGATACAGCAATAGCAGCTATAAAACAGCCAACCTTAATGGAGCCCGAGCCAATAATAGTAACACCAGAAGGGATATATGTTGGACCTTATGGCTCAGAGGTGTTAAGTGTAAATAACGATAGCGAACCTAAGAGTAGAGTCTTATCATATCAATATATATTTGATTTTAAGTCTATTAACAATTATCTAAATACTACACAAAACACAGTAGTAAATGCACCTAGTTATACATTTGCTAAAAATACTTTAAAATATGCAACAAGTAAGAATCCTTTTACACGAAACGTTACATTAAAACTTACAATAGATACAGGTGCAGTTAAAGAAGCCACGCAGCCTATTATTTTTGTACCTGTTACTATTGATAAGCTTGATATGACAACTATTTCAGCAAATATTATAAAATTCAAGGCTGATATTATCAACAGTAATCCATCAGATCATAGAGTCATAGCAACTATAAAAGGAATTGATTATGAGATGAGTTATATTAATGGTACCAGATGGGAAAAAGAACTGAATATATCAGGAGCTGATAAGATATACGTAAGAGTAGAAAAGAAAATTGATAACACCATAGTCTATGACAAGGGTGATATAATTGCTAATAGACCACCTACAGTATCAATAAGTGTAAGCCCTATCTTAATCTATGAAGGGGATACTGCTAAAGTTAGTATAGTAGCAAATGATCCTGACTTAGATAAACTTAATTTAGTTGTTAAGCATAGGGTTAATGGCGGTTCTTGGAGTACAATATGGACTAAGGATAATGTTGACTCAGGAATAGAACAGAGCTTTAATATGTATAATGTTATTGCAGGAAATAATGAACTTATGGTAATAGCTGCGGATCCACATAATGCTACTGGAACAGATACTGTTAGCTTTGAAGTACTTCCAATAAAAATAGCTGGAGAATTATTACCTAATCCTGCTATGGCTGGAGATGAAATCTGGTTCTTTATAACTACTGAAGGTTATGTTGAAAAGATAGAGATTGTTATTCCTGATGATATTATAGCTAAGGACGACAGGGTGGCCATGGGCTATAAAGGAGTTAATTATCCTTCATTGTTTTTTGATGTAGATAGCTCTGTTATGAGGAAGGAAGACATACTTAAATATATTGTTTGGGTTAGTACAGATTTAACCTTAGATAAGAACAACAACAGACTAAGACCGCCCTATGAGTTTATCGTTAAGGCACATAAAGGTGATATTATCAAAGAGATAACATTAGAACTTGACATAAAAGGAGATATTAGAGAGCTTCTTAAACCAGGAATAAAGAATAAGTATGGGAACTGATATAGAAGTTATCTGAATTACTATGCCCTTTAGCGATTAAAGGGCATAGTATCAATAGGCACTATTTAGGTGTCTTTTTTAGTGTGAAAATATATGAGTAGAGGAGATTGTTGTTTATGAATATTTATGAAAAAATTATAGACATGGTTAGGAGGATTGTTTTATGAAACTTATATATATAAGTTTTCCGTTAGATGATAGAAAAATAAGCAAGGAACAAATAGATAAGTATTGTAAATATGTTATTGATAAAAGATTTTTACCTATTACTTCAAAGTGTATTGTTGAACAACTTGAAAAAATTTATGATAATAAACATGAGATTTTAGATAAAAGGTTGGAATTAGTAAAAAGATGTGATGAAGTATGGACTTTTCAAGAAGAAGTTCGATATAATATGGTTGATGAAGTAAAAATAGCGAAGATTTCCAATATCCCAGTTAGATATATAGAATTAAAAAGAGAAATTAGTAAATATGGTAATTTATATCAATACAAAAAAAGGTTGCAAGAAGTAAATAATCTTCTTTATTCAAGAGATATAGATATAGGTTACAGTATCCTTACGGATTGTTTGGAATGGGAAATAGAGATAGATAAAGGTTTATCAAGGATACAAAAAAAATATTTAATAAGTAGAGTTAAATCAGACCCTTTAACTTTTTATGATTTGAGTAATGGATATAGGTATGTATGGAATCTAAATAATAACTTAAGAAACCGCAGTTTATATATATTAACCATGAGGTATATTCAATACTTGAAATGGGGAAATAGAAAGATTAACTTAATGAAAAAAATGTTTTACTTTATTAAACGAGATAATTCTATTTTAGGACATACAAAAGAATGGATCATTAAAAAGCTCTATTATGAAATTATAAAACAGGCTGAAATAGAGAATCATTCTAAAAGTCATATACTAGGTCAAATATATAAGTTTGAAGATATACATGATTTGGTGGAGATGTTTTTAGAAGAATAAAATTAGGGGAGAATTGTTATGTGTTTTTTTTAGTGGAAGAGATTATATATGCTTGCAGAAGAAAGAATAAAAGGCAAAAAGAATATATAAGAGAGCTTAATAAAGATAAAATGGCCTATGATAACATAATGGATAACCTTAATTCGATTTTAAATAAATATGGTGACCATAATATTAATACATACTTTTTAAATGGACAATTATATTATATTGTAGAAAAATGGATGCCAAGCATATGCGGGAATGATTATATTATAGAACTTTATACTTATAAGCTTAATGAAATTCCAGTAAGAATATCTCCTATAGCTGAATTGAGTGCTAGAATAAAATTAAATGACACTTATAATAAAAAGACAGCCTATATTGAATCAATTGATACAATGAGAGAATTACGTTGCGGACATGGAAGTCAAATATTGAAAAGGTTCATATATATAGTTAAAAATACGAATGTAAGTGTTATAGGAGGAGAGCTATATAATAGCACTCCAATTGGAGTAGAAAATTTGAAAAAGTTCTATGTAAAAAATGGATTTCAGGTTGGAGGTAAATATTTCAGTATGGTAATAAAAGAGCCAAGAGTATGATTATTATAGAAATAAATATAAAATCTATAGTTTAAAAGGATAAAGAGGAGTTTGAAGTTTAGCTTCTCTTTTTTTCATTTTCAAAAATATAAAGTTAAAAGGAGGATTTGGAAAACCGTGAATAACTCTAGAATATACATTTCTAAAGATGAGTATATAAAAATAGTGCAAGAAAATGCGTGGTTAAAAATTGGTGGAATAGCTTTTCAGGAAGATCCATTTATGGAACAAGATTACGGATATGAGTTGACATACTGCTCTAATGCTGAAGATTTGCTGAAGAAAATAGGCAGGGGTAATTGTGCTATTAGGCAAGCTTTTGGATATGGTTCACTTGTTTTTGCTAATCAGGTAAATGGGGGAGATGAATGGCTTGCTATTAAAAAGTTTAATAATGGAGATATAAAGCTCTTTGATAGTATACCTTTTGAAAATATGATTAGAGAAGGTAAGGCATGGACAGGAAAAAACATTGTAGATGTAATAAAAGATTTAGATAAAACGGATATTGAAAAAGAATTAGAAGAAGCATGGTATATGAGAGAAGAACAGGAGGAGGTGGAGGAATTGGAGCTATGATATTGAAAAATAAAATTAAATATATAGATTAATTTAAAGGAAGTTATTTAACTTCTTTTTTTCTTTTCAATAACCGATTATAGAAGGAGTGATGATGCAGATGATTGTTCCAATTGTTATGTTGATATTAACTTTAGTAGGAGGTGGTGCTGCTCTTTTCTTTATTAAAAGAAATTCAGTGAAGAAGAAGGAAGAAACCAATAAGAATTTAGAAACAGCTCAGGAGTTTATAAATGTTCATGATATTAGTGGTAACTTCTTATATTCAGAAGATGGCTATGTATTTGCTTATTTAAAAATCAGTCCAATATCTATAGACCTTTTAAGTAGGAGAGAAAAAGAAGTATTATGTAAAACTTTAACAGCAGAGTTATCTGTAGAGCAAAAAATCTTTAGATTCTTAGCTGTATCTAGGCCAATAGATATTACCCCACTTATAAGCGAATATTCTGATATAATTCTTAACACTGATAATCATAAACAGAAAGAGCTGCTGAGGCATGAAATGCTAGTCATGAGTAATTATGCTATGAGTGGAGAAGTAGTAGAAAGACAGTTTTACATAAGACTTTATGAGAAATTTGAAGAAGGTATAGAAAGAGAACTTCTCAAAAAAATTACTGAGCTAGCTTCAAAATTTGAAGGGAGAAACATATGCTGTGAAATCTTGAAAGAGCAAGGGATAATAAGGTTGTGTAATCTAGTTAATAATCCTGCTTATTCACATATAGAAGATATAAGTTTTGATACTGCTATACCATTTATAGCTAGGTTAGAGGAGGTGGCTTCATAGTGGCAAAGAAAAAGCAAGAACTAAAGATAAACAATTCATTACTGAATATAATTACTCCTGTAGGGCTTAAATTTAAGAAAAATATTTTTGATATAGGGGAAAGTACTTCTAGGGTATACGGAGTTATAAAATATCCTCAGAGTCCAGATTACGGGTGGTTATCAAAACTTACCAACATACCAAGTACCATTGTTTCAATCGATTTTACTCCTATTGACAATAGTACTTTTGTAAACTCTCTTTCTAGCTTAATTAAGCAACAAAGAGGAGTTGCTGAAAGTACAAAGGATCCTCTTACTGCATCAAGAGCTGAAAAGATAGCACTTGATGCTGAAAAAACTATGATAGATATTGATGGTGAAAAGGAAATTGTTGGTCTTTTAAGCACAGTAATAGCTCCGGTTTCAAGAGATGAAGATGTCTTTGATAAAATTTGCAGGAAAGTTGAAAGCAATATTTCTGTTCTTGGATGTAAATTAAGAACACTTTCAAATTTGCAGAAAGAAGGATTTAAGCAATTATCTCCTTTTTATATTGAAAATGACGATGTAAATAATATTACTCAAAAAGTTGTACCTTTAAGTACATTTATTGGAGGATTTCCTTTTGCTTCAAGTGGTTATAATGACGGCACAGGCTATTACTTTGCTAAGGATAGTGGAGGAGGTTTAGTGATAATAGAGCCTTGGAAGCGTGGAGGGGATAGAACTAATAGCTTCTTCGTCATAATGGGGGTACCAGGAGTAGGAAAGTCTACTGTAGTTAAACATATAGCTCTATCTGAATATATGAAGGGTACTAAGCTTATTTTTATTGATCCTCATAGAGAATATAGAGAGCTTTGCAGAAATCTTAATGGAGACTGGATAAATGCTGGTGGAGGATCTAAAGGAAAGCTAAATCCATTACAAATAAGAGTTACTCCAAAAGATGATGAAGATGAAGCGGAGAGATTGTATTCAGATGAAGGCCATGGCATGGGAGACATGGCTTTGTATATTAAAAATCTAGAAATATTCTTTAGACTATATATTCCTTCTATTACTGACAGATTCATTGCAATATTGAAAAGTGAATTGATTGAGTTATATAATTCTTTTAATATATTTTGGGATACAGATATATCAAAATTATCTAATACCGATTTCCCTATAATTCTAGATTTATATAACCAAATTCTTAAGAAATCAAAAGATAAAGAGTCATCCTATCAAAAGGATTATGATGACTTAGCTTTATTATTAAAAGATATGGCTCTTGGCAGTGATTCTTTTCTCTGGAACGGTCATACTACTATTGAAGCAAATTCTAAATGTATTTGTATCGATACTAAGGACTTGCAGAATACTTCTGAAAATATTTTAAGTACCCAATACTTTAATCTTCTTCAATGGGCTTGGGAGGAAATAATAAAGGATCCTAGTGAACCAGTTATGTTATTTTGTGATGAAGCATATTTAATGATAGACCCTAGAGTTCCTCAAAGTCTTATTTTTCTTAGAAACCTGATTAAAGGTGCTAGAAAATATGAAGGTGGAGGAGCTATAATCTCTCACATTGTGGGAGATTTTTTAGATCCTAAGATTAAAATGTATGGGCAAGCTATTTTAGATTTACCTACTTTTAAAATTTTAATGGGAACTGATGGGAAGAACTTAGAGGAGACAAAGAATCTTTATAGCTTAACTGAAGCTGAGGAAGAACTGCTAGCTTCTAAGCAAAGAGGTAGAGCTCTTTTTATGGTAGGCTCTAAAAAGCTAAAGGTAAATTTTGAAATTCCTGAATATAAGTTTAGGTACATGGGAAGTGCTGGGGGAAGATAAAAAAGAAAGGGATGATATGTGTGGAAAAGTTAAAGAGAAAAGCTAGTTTGTTTGAGACTATAAAGAGAATTGTATTTTATTTTGACAACAGATATGACAGACTTCAAAAAGACGAGATTGTTTTAGGTGAAGATAAGGGATTAGATACTTACTTTTATAAAAACCATGATTTTGACTGGAAACAGATGAGAGAGATTAGACTAGGTTTAGAAAAAGGATTGGATGTTTCTGCTTATGCAAAGGGAGAGTTTAATGTTGAGCAAATGGAGGAAATTAGAATAGGTCTTGAAAAAGGGTTAGATGTATCATTTTATAGCAAACATAATTTTGATTGGAAACAAATGCGAGAGATTAGATTAGGTTTAGGTAAGGAATTAGATGTAAGCACCTTTGCAAAGAACGAGTTGAATATTGAACAGATGGAAGAAATTAAATTAGGTCTTGAAAAGGGACTAGATGTTTCATTTTATAATAAACCCGGTTTTGATTGGAGAAGAATGAGAGAAATTAGACTTGGTTTAGAAAGAGGATTAGATGTTTCTACTTATGCTAAAGAACAATTTAGTGTTGAGAAAATGGAAAAGATGAGGATAAAACAGCAAGTTGAAAAACCAATGATAGAAGTTAAGAAAGAGCCTACAGAGAAACAAGCACCTAAGTCTAAACAAGAAGAGAAGCTGAAACAAGAAAAGACTGAGGAAAGCAATGAAGAAAGCAATGAAAATAATGAAAAAGATAGGAAGAAGGAAAAAGTTCAAGAAGAGTTCAAATTTTCTAGGTATGATGCTAATGTGATTATTCCCACTGTTAGAAAGTTTTCTTCAAGAGAACAGTTAGAAAAGCTTTTTCAACAGCGTTATAAGGATTCAAAAGAGGCTGATAAACAATCAAATATTTTCTTAGGAAGGTTAAAAAAGCTAGTTAATAACGATTATATTGAAGAACAGAATGATAAGTATAAAGTCACAGTTAAGGGAGCAAAAGCAGCTAAAGAGATGGACAAGACATTTGAATTTACTCCTTATGATTCAAATGTTGTATTTGGACATATTAAAGCTGCTAATGGACTTTTATCCTTAGGTAATCTTTACAGTCAACTAGAAGAAAAATATGCTAAACCTGAAGATGTTGAAGAACAGTTCAAATATCTTAAAAATCGCTTAGAAAGCAATTTTAAGTGTGGATATGTATTGAAAAATGATAAAGGAGCTTATTCTATTTCAGAAATAGGAGCTATGAAGGCTGAGGAAGCAAGTAAGACAATAGAAGTAAGTATAGAAGAGGAATTAGAGTATTAATTAAATGAAGGGAGTAATTATCGTGGATTGGAAAGAGATAATTTTTATATGGATTTACTTTTTCTGTGGAGCTGGTGGAGCATTATTTACTATAAGGCTTACGGAAATGTATATAGGGAAAATTTATCACATTCTTGAGAAAACTATTAAAGTTGAAAATGACGTTTTGAGAAAAATGCGTGATGAAAATAAAGATTTAGAGAATGAGGTAGAAAAGCTTAGAGATAAAAATCAGGACTTAGAAAATAAAAACCAGGAGCTCGAACAGATATTATTTGACAGAATAAAAATGGAAGGGGCAATATAGGCTATGGTAAAAATAATGCAAGAAGTTATTTTAATGTTATCTGGTTATATACTTATATTGATTTTACTTGGTGGATTTTTTATAGTAAGTAATTTTCGTAAGTGGTATAGGGAAGAGGATAGTACAGTAGTTAATCTTCAAGAATGGAAGGACTTGCAAATTAAAAACAATCAATTTAAAAAGGAAAAGGAAATATTAAAAATAGAGAATTTAAGGCTAGAAAAATTAAATTATGATATTGCTGAAGACTTAAAATATTTTAGTCAAGATAGAAGATAGGGTTAAGGTATTATTTACTTTAACCTTTTTTCAATATCCCCTCAAAAGCTCTTAAAAGCACAGGTGTTATAGGTATATATAGTGCTTTTAAGGGCCTTAAAATCGATTCTAGGGCCTTGTTTTTTAGGAGTTATCAATAATTAATCAAGTCTAAATAAGAAGAATGAAAAAATGGAGAGGTGAGTATGGACGGTAAGAAAAAATTTCTCAAAATGATTTTTTGGCTAATTATATTTATATTATCAGTTGTAGCATTGTTTATAAGAAGATAGGAGGTAATTGAGTGTTACTTTATCTAACAAGTAATGAAAATATAGGACTTTTTGATTTCCTTCAAAATAATAAAAATATGATAATTAAGAAAATTTCAGGTGAATTTTATTTAAAAAAATTTGTAATTCATGACATGAAAAGTTTAGATCATTATTCTTATGTATTTATAGACTTGGAATCTCTTAAGGATGATCAAGATGACATCATAGAAGCAATAGCAGCCTTTAAGACAATATATAACCCTAAACTCGTTATAATTGCTAAAAATATAGAAAATGTTTTGTTGAGTAGGATTGTGAATGAAGCTGAGGTCTACAACATTATAACTTCAACTGATATTGAAGGAATACAGGAAGAAATGGAAATGTGCTTATATCAGGAAGAAAAGTTTAAGGAAAAAATTATAAAGCGTGTGAAAAGACTTAATTTTAAATATTCATTTACTCAAGACAATATCAAGGTTTTTATTGCAGGAGTTAAAAGTAAATTCGGAGCGACTAAAACTGCTATTAATTTAGCTACTTTTTTAGCAGATATAGGAGCAAAGGTTTCTTATACAGAAGCAAATGGAAGTGGCTATCTTACTAAAATAGCTTATTATTATGATTTTAAAAATTCTTCTTATAAGGGTGTAGAGTATTACTATAACGGAAATATACCACTAGACTGTAATTTCAACATAATTGATATAGGGTTATTGAAAGAGAAAAAGTTAAAAGCTGTTAGTTCTTCAGATATTGCAGATGTCAAAATTCTTTGTGGAGCTGCAAAGCAGTCTGAACTTGATGAACTTATGAAAATTTTAAAGCTTAGTGAGAAAGATCTAAACATTATTTTAAGCTTTACTTCTGAAAGAGAAAAAAACAATGTAAAAAAACTTTTGAAGAATCAAAAAAACAATATATATTTTAGTGATGCAAAACTTGAATTGTTTGATACTAAAAATTCTAATGTATTTAGACAAATTTTGAGCCAGTATATAGTTGAAAATAAATGATGAATTTTGAAATGAGGTGTTTCTATGAGTGCCGCGGCTATTGCATTATTTAAAAAAGTGTTAGCTAAAGCTGTTTTCGATGAAGAGATTAGAAAAAAGTTGCTTACTGTGTTAATCACTATTTTTTCTCTTATACTAGTTTTACTTCTTGCACTTGCTAGTTTTCCTGCCATACTGATTAGCATAATATTTGGCAGTACGCCTGAGAGTAACCCTAATTTATTAGATGATATAGAAAAAATAGCTGTGTACCAGGATACTATTTTTATTGTAGACAAGCTTAATCGAGACTGGATAGAAAGTGTTAAAGAAGAAAATAGAGATTGTGATGACTTTGTTGTTAGCTATAATTATGATTTAACCTGGCAAGCATTAATATCTATAGATTCTGTATTATTAAATCAGGATTTTAGAAACATGGATTCTAATAAAATACA
Source organism: Proteiniborus sp. MB09-C3 (assembly GCF_030263895.1). Classification (NCBI taxonomy): domain Bacteria; kingdom Bacillati; phylum Bacillota; class Clostridia; order Eubacteriales; genus Proteiniborus; species Proteiniborus sp. MB09-C3. Next base: position 2,726,907 of record NZ_CP127161.1, on the reverse strand, counting down.
AGAAATTGCTTTAAAATTCATTAATAGAACTGTTGATATTTCTGAACATGAAATTGAGGAGGAATATGAGTATGAGGAGGAGTATGAAGAAACTATTGTTGGAGAAGATGGAAAGCCTAAAATTGTGAAAAAAACTAGAATAATAACAGAAACTAGAACTGTAACTAAGAAAATTGCAAATATACAAGTGGATACTAGGAACTTTGAGGATGTTCTTTATGATGTAAATATTATTGATGAAGAAAGTGTTTTTATAGCTACTAATATTTATAATACAATTTCATCTATGGATGTAGAAAAAAGTTTAAATATTTATGATGATGCAGTTATAGATATTGAGCAGCTGCAAGAATATCCTGAAGGTAATGAGAACATTCCTTATTATAATCAAACTGACAAGAGATGGGGGCTACTTCCATATGGAGATGGTACAATATTAAGTGCTGGTTGCGGTCCAACATCACTATCAATGGTTGTATCAGGACTTACTGGAAATAAGGTAACTCCTGATATTGTTGCTAGTTGGAGTGTTGCTAATGGGCATAGAGCAAAAGGACTAGGAAGCCACTGGTCTTTAATGACTGATGGAGGTAGTTGTTATGGACTTAATGTTGAAGCAGTTAGCAAAAGAGATCCTAACTCTATAGTAAAAGCTCTTAGCCAAGGATATCCTGTGATAGCTAGTATGGGAAAGGGACATTTTACTAAAGGAGGACATTTCATAGTATTAAGGGGTATAACGGAAGATGGGAAAATATTAGTTTACGATTCTGCAAGTGTTGATATGTATTCAAGCGAAAATGCACATGGAATTCTTGATTTTAATGCGGAGATAGAATTATGGACAAGAGCAGGGAAGTTTAAGCTTAATCTTGGAAAAGGAATTGATGTACGTAAGTTAGATAAAATAATTGGTCAACATATACTGTGATTTTTTAGAACTTTATTGAAATTATTTGTACTAGACTATAAATCGCCCAATCTTAAAAAGTTATTTAATTAGATATTGACAATTCAAATTAGTTATAAAAAAGATTTCATGTTCAAAATATTTACACAAGTTTAAGATATATACCAGAGTTTACTATGGAATGTTTTACTGGTTAAGTATATTGGATTTAGTGTCGTAAAATTTGCTACTTTGTGTGGATTACCGACATTATGTCGTATGACATAACTATTTGGTAGAATTACCGACGCGCTTATGTCGGAGATACAATAGTTATCTGAAATATCTGCCTTTGTAGATTGCCAGTAGGGGCGAATAACTAAAAAAATTAATATTAGTAGGAGTATAATTTGAAAAAGAAAAGAGTTTTTATTAGTTTTGATATTGACCATGATGAGAAAACAAAAACGATGCTAGCTGGGCAAGCAAAATTACCAGATAGTCCATTTGATTTTAAGGATAATTCTGTGAAAGAACATTTGTCAGGCGATTGGAAAGCTAAAGTGCGTCGCAGAATGGGTAATATTGATGTCGTTATAGTGCTTTGTGGTACTCAAACACATACGGCTTCAGGTGTAGCTGCTGAATTATCAATTGCAAAAGAATTGGGTAAGCAATATTTTCTTTTAGCTGCATATACAGATAAGGGATGCACAAAACCAACGTCTGCAACTACAACAGACAAAATTTATAAATGGACATGGGACAACCTTAAGATATTGATTAATGGTGGTAGATAGGAGTTAACTATGAAATTATTTGTCATTCACCGACTCAAGGATAACCAAAACGCTAAAAAAAGATTAAATAGTATTGCACAAGACCTGCCATTTAAATTACATCTAACTTTTTTAGACAGTTGTAATGATAGAAGATGGAAAGAAAAAGCGGAGAAAGCAATTTATGAAGCAGAAGCAGTTATTATGTATAACCCTAAATTTTGTAAGGAATCTGATAATGTTAAGTGGGAAATTGAGAAGGCAACTAATGCAAATAAAGAGATTTTAGAACTTTATGAGGATAATGAAACTGAAAAAGAGAATGTAATAACAAGATTATTATCAATATATAACTTCGAGGAAGAGTTTAATAGTAACTTCTCATTGAAAGATAATAATGATGTCATTGAACTATACAAAATGATGGTTGAATCATCTGAAAGACTGATTGAAAGAAGGCAAAAGACAAATGCTTTTTTTATAACTGTTATTGGTTCTTTATTAGCAATAGCCACTCTATTATCAGAAACAGATATACTAAATGGAAATTCAAGGATTATTCTATACGGATTTTCTGGAGTGGGCTTGCTACTATGTAATTCTTGGAGAAATTTAATTGACAATTATGGCAAGCTTAATAAAGCTAAATTTGATGTTATTCTTAAGCTAGAAAAAAAACTATCTGATCAAATATATCAAGCAGAATGGGTAGCACTTGGAAAAGGATTAAGACCTGAGAAGTATAAATCATTTACTTCAACAGAAAAAAATGTTCCACTCTACTTTGGAATATTAATAATAGTATTAACATTTATCATAACATTAGTGGAACTTTGTTGATTTATTTAAGTTTATTATCTTGTTTTGACAGATACTTCAGATAACAATATATTTCCGTTTGCTACGCACATCTCTTCACCGGGTGCTATTGCACCGCCAGGAAGTAGGGCGCTGGGGGTTCGGTTCAGAGACGTCGGAAACACGGAACGTTAGTGCGCCAAGCGAAGCTTGACATTACTGGTAAGGTGAAAGTCCTTACATGGCAAGGTCTAACCAACCACCATTATCGAGTGTTGTGCTAATATCGGCGACGATAAAGGTAAAGCGTACACAGAGAATTATATAGACCACAGGGGAGACCGTAATCCCTGAAGCATATTCAGCCTCGTTAATCGTATCCCCCCGTAAAGAGGGTAAAGCAGATGACGACGTATTTAACGTTACGGAAGTCAATACAAAAGAATCGTTAAAGGTGAGATTCTTGAGGGTCTGTCGGGGTCAGAGAACGTGGTATGTATAAAAAGTAATGTCAGGAACTTGGGAGGCCTCATGATTTCCAGCAAAAGTTGGTAAGCTTACCCAATCGAAAAAGAGGATAGCTGATGAGTCAGGAGAAGTCGGATTATCTAATAGTACTCTGAGGTAGGGAGAGCCGACTACACGGGGAAGTGGATAACAAGTATACGTAGTTCTCAAAGGAAACTTTAGCCGGACATGTAGGGCTGGATAACTAAAGCAAACCTCACTGAGAAGAATAGCAAGAAAGCTATAGAGAAAACGTAGCCGATTACGGAAGCGAGTATACTTGAGGAGCCCGGTGCGGGAAATCCGCACGCCGGGCAACCGGCATGTCTACCGTGACTACGACAATATCTAATAAGGATATAGTGCTGAGTTACAGTGCTAAAAATAATTTAAATAAAAAGGAGTTGATTGAAATGAAAGAAAAGCTGAATGTTTCAAAACTGTTAGAAATTCAAAACCCTAACCATGCGTTGATTGATTTTGTTGACATCGTGTGACTGGTATAATAAAAGGGAGAAATTTTGGCAAACAAAAACGGAGAATATTTTCCAACTTAATACAATAATACCTTATCTTCTGATAAAATTAAAGATAAGTTTTATCAGGGGAGGAATACAGCTTGAAGGGATGGAATATGTTTGCTGAAATTAAGCAGTATAAATTAAAAGGATTCAATAAGTCTCAAGTAAGTAGATTTCTTAATATTAACTACAAAACAGTAGATAAATACTGGAACATGTCTTATGAAGAATATGCAGAACTAAAGGAGGATGCTAAGAGTAGAAGTAAAAAGGTTGATAAATATATGGAGCTAATATTATCTTGGATAAAGGAATTTAGAGATATTTCAACTGCTCAAATATTTGATTGGCTTAGAGAAAGGTATGGTGAAGTGGATTTTAGTGATAGAACATTAAGACTTTATGTAAAAGATTTAAGAGAAAAACATGGACTGCCTAAAGTTCCTTGTGCAAGGCAGTACGAGGAGATTCCAGAGCTTCCAATGGGATATCAAGCACAAGTAGATTTAGGTCAAACTTGGTTATCCAAGCGTGATGGCTCAAAAATTAAAGCATATTGTTTTGCAATGGTACTTTCTCATTCGAGATATAAGTTTCTATGGTGGAAAGATAAACCTTTTAATACACTATCATTCATAGAGGCTCATAATAAAGCTTTCGAATACTTTGGAGGCATGCCAAAAGAAATAGTATATGACCAAGATAGGATTTTGGCAGTATCAGAAAACCATGGAGATATTATCTTCACTGAAATGTTTCAAAACTACATAAGTAGCATGAAATTTAAGACTAGGCTATGCAGAGCTTTTGACCCAGAAAGCAAAGGAAAAATAGAAGCAGTAGTCAAATATGCAAAATATAACTTTGCAAAGCATAGAGCCTTTATAGATATTGATTTACTAAATGAAGACTCATTTAAATGGTTAGATAGAACTGGTAATGCTAAAGTACATGAAATAACAAGAAAGGTACCTAAAGAAGTGTTTACTCTGGAAAAGGAACACTTACAGAAAGTACCTAGCCTGTTTGAAAATATTCAACTTAATAATAGTTTAACCTATACCGTTAGAAAAAACAATACCATATCATACAAACAAAATAGATACCAGGTTCCAAAAGGCACATACAGACCAGGTAAAGAAGTTAAACTAATAATAAATGATAATAAGATGAATATAGTCGATTTAGATACTGAATTAGTTATTGCAACTCACAGTATCAGTAATCAAAAGGGCAAGCTAATTCAAATATATCATCCAGAAAGAGAAAAAAAGAAAACCAGAGACGAAATGTATGATAAAGCCCTAAAGGCTCTTGGAATGACAGATGAAGCAAAAGAGCTATTAGATAACATACGAAAAGAAAAAGAGAGATATTGTAGAGATCAGTTTGGATTAATAATATCAGTAGTAAAGGATTATGACGAAAAGCTAGTAGGACAAGCAGTAGAATACTGTGTAAAACGAAAGCTATTTAGTGCAGGAATGTTTAAAGATACACTAGAATATTTGAGTATAAAAAAGAAACAGGTTCAGAAAAGAAATATGATAAAGCAAATCTATCCATCTCTTCAAAGTACCAAGATGTAAAACCAGAGATCAGAAACATTGATGAATATATAAATGCTTTGAAGGGAGATAAAAAGACATGGATAAACTAGAGCAAATTAAAGAACATGCAAAAGAACTTAGCCTGAATTACTTAAGAATTAACGCAGATAAAATTATTGAGGAAGCTGATTTAAACGATTACTCATATCAAGATATATTAATAAAAATACTTGAAAATGAAATAGAAATAAGAAATAAAAAAGCACAAGAAAGAAGATTAAAGAATGCAGGATTTCCGGTAATAAAGAAAATAGAAGACTTTGACTTAGATTTTCAAAAATCTATAACAAAGAAACAGATAAATAGGCTATTAGAAATGGAGTGGATAGATAGGATGTATAATCTTATCTTCCTAGGCCCTCCAGGTGTAGGAAAGACGCATCTATCAATTTCATTAGGATATAAAGCAGTAGAATTAGGGTATAAGGTTAGCTTTGTAACAATGGATAACCTGATGCACGTACTAAAAACACACGAAATATCAAGAAAGAGCAAAGGAAAAATGAATAGAATACTATCTTCAAGCCTTGTAATAATAGACGAACTAGGTTACCTTCCAATAACAAGAGAAGAAGCAAATCTATTTTTTCAGTTAGTATCGGCACTTCATGAACAGGCTTCAATTATTATCACATCTAATAAAGGCTTAGAAGATTGGACAGAGCTATTAGGAGATCCTGCTTTAACAACAGCAGTATTAGACAGAATTACATACAGATGTGAGCTTTTTAGCATGTCTGGCAAGAGCTATAGACTAGAACACAGAAAGTCATTATTCTAATGTTCAAACTGGGAAAAATTCAGTAAAATTATTTGCCGAAATTTCTCCAAAAACACTTGCCAGTAACACATCGACGTAAATGATGATCAAGAGCTGTTTATTGACCCTTGTTTACTATCTCTTAATAGAGATGATTGGTGTAATAATGCTGAGATAATAGTAAACAGTTTTTTCGATGAGTTTTATAAAGCATATAGGGACGACAATTATATAAGGAAAATTGAATTATTGTCGCATTCCCGTGAAATAAATTGCACAAAATTAGGTTATGGGAATGGAGACAATGGACATGGGAATACTGCAGAAGGAATGATTAAGGATTTTAAAGAGCTTGAAAAACTTATAAGAGATATTGATTCAATTTCTAACGTGATTGACTTACCGGTGTTAATAAATGGATTTAATGAAGATGGACTTTCTGATATGCTCACAAATATAATACATAAGCAATTAAACGATTATACATTAGAGCAGATTTCTTTATATGACAAATGTCCAAATTCAGAAGATGAGTTTTACACTTGGGATGTTTCCTCAAAAACTTGGGTTTTAATTAAAGAACCTTGTTATGAATATGAGGGTAAGAAAATTTTATTAACACCCAAAAGAATAGTAAGAAAAAGATATGTTTTTTCAGCTGATCACTTTTTAAAAAGAGTAATACTTGAAAGAGAAAAAAATAAATCAGCACAAATTAATGAAAAAGGAAAAACGGTTTACACAACTACTAAAAAAGAGCTTATCAACAAAATTGAAAAGAAAAATAAACATTGGAGATATGAATATGTAGTTGAGAGATCAAAAAAAGAACCTCAATTATTAGATGAATATCATGCAACTATTAAATCTTTATATATAGATAAGAAACTTGATGATGATGAATTGGATAAGCTTATTTATCAGAAGGAATAAAATGTATTTTAATAAATGCCTTAATTAAAATCACAAAAGATGCATTCAAGGTGGCTATCGTCGCATAACACACCGGTTCCCGGACAGTCCCCCTAGTAACCCGTCTTGTGGAGTAAGTTGCGTGACTGGCGGAGAACATTGTAAACCACAAAAACGTTATACGACGATAGAGCTATTTTTAGCTGCCTTAAATTATAAAAAACGTAATAGAAGGGTGAAAGTAAAGTGTCGAAAATTATATGGGATAAACTTTCAACATTTGATCAAATGATGAATCCTTTAGTAAAGGCATTAAAGGAATTGGGGGATCGGGAACTATTGATGAAATATATGAGAAGGTTATCAAGATTTTGGATCTATCAGAGAATGTTTTGATACTCCCCATGGTGATAAGGGTGGAAATCAAAGTGAGGTAGCGCATAGATTAGCTTGGACTAGAACGTATTTAAAAAAACACGGTATTTTAGAGAATTCATCAAGAGGAGTTTGGGCGTTAGCAAAGGATGCAATACATATTAAAAAAATTGATGAAAAAGAGGTTGTTAAAATTGTAAGGGAACAATCGTTAGCTAAAACAAAAGATAATAACCTAAATTATGATGATGAACAGTTAGAACACGATAGGATACAAGAGCCTGACGAAATAGAAAGTTGGCGTGAGGAATTAAGGAAGATACTACTATCAATGGATCCTGGAGCTTTTGAAAGATTAGCTCAGAGGCTCTTGAGAGAATCAGGTTTTGTTCAAGTTGAGGTTACAGGTAGAACTGGTGATGGAGGAATATATGGAAAGGGAATTGTAAGATTAAATGGTATTTTAAGTTTTCATACAATTTTTCAATGTAAAAAAATGTCAGGGAAGTGTAACAGCAAGTCATATAAGAGATTTCAGAGGAGCAATGCAAGGTAGAGCAGATAAAGGTTTATTTATAACGACTAGGAGTTTTACAAGAGATGCTGTAAAAGAAGCAACAAGAGATGGAGCATCACTAATTGATTTAATTGATGGAGAACAATTAATCGATATGTTAAAAGAACTAGAACTTGGAGTTAGAGAGATAATTAGAAAAGATTATGAAGTAGATAAAACATGGTATGAAAAGATATGGGTTATTCATAACTGTAGTGAATTATCGTCGTATAACATGGTATTTGCGCAAGAGTGCACTGGGGCACAATCCTAGGGCTCTGTGCACCATATCCCTTCGCTGGGAGCAAAGCTCCTCCAAGAAGTCTATCTATGGGGTCCAGCTTAAGGACGTCGCAAATACTTGGGCGTTATGTGCAATGGCAATATCAGGACTGTGCCTTTTCAAATTTGGATTTATCAGTATAATTCAGTTATATGTCTTTAGTACAGAAAACAGCATGATTCTTAATTGTTGAATGGAGGGGAGTTATGGAATTGACATTCAAAAGTGCTACAACTGATGATGTGGATAGAATATTTGAGTTAGAAAAGAAGCTTATAAACGATTATGAAACCAGCTTGCACCTAGATTTTGAGAAAATTTTTGATTGGATAAGGAGAAAAATAGAAAATAATATTGAGAATTATGAATGTGTTTATTTTAATGGGGTTAAGGTAGGATATTTTTTCTTGCATAATGAAGGAGAAAAACTTGAGCTTGATGACTTTTTTATTTTTGAAGAATTTCAGGGGAAAGGCATAGGTACAAAGGTTTTAGGATATGTTAACTCAATTGCAAAAGAACAGAATAAGGATGTATTTTTATATGTTTTTACAAAGAACTATAGAGCCATTAGTTTATATCTTAAAAATGGATTTGAAATTATAGAGAATATTCGTGACAGCAGGTACATAATGAATAAGCATGTGAACTCTTGCGTCTTTTAAATATACAGAATCAAAGAGTATAATATTTGTGTATTTCTGACTTGAAATGTTCTTATACTAAACATCAAATTTCGGGATAATTATGCTGTCATATTTGGCACTACACATAACATAATATTTGCACAAGTGTGCACTCCAGCATGTTTTGGGGTATTGTGCACCACATCCCTTCACCGAGAGCAAAGCTTCTTCAGGAGGTCTATCTTTGGGATCCAGCTCAGGAACATCGCAAATACGGGACGTTAAGTGATATTTTTAGCTTTGCGGCCTCGTGTCGCGGATTTTCTAGGGCTAGAGTTTGGAGTTTGTTTTACACTACTTGATATTTGACTATTTTATTATTAAATAAGTTAACGAAGGTGAGAAAATGGAGATCATGGAGAATTATTATACAAAAAATTTTAATACTTTTGATGAATGGCTTGAATTAGTAAGGCAAGATGAATTTGTGTACCCAAGATTTAGAATACCATATCATGAGTGGATGAATGAATATATTGATAGCATTGAAAACAGAAGTGAGGAAGAAGTGAAAGAATTACTGAGATATTTACTACTTCCTTTCACCAGGAAAATAGATCGAGCCAATTGCGAGAGCTTTTATTGTTTAAACAACGATCCCAACAAGTACTTGGAAATGTATAAAAGACTTGAAAATGGGCAAGACGCATGGGAAGGGCTAACGTGGGTATTACAGTACTTACCATATAGCCCATATAAAGCAATTAGAGCATTAACTTCTTATCATGATGCTGAAGTGTGTTATATGCCAGACGACAGAATCATTGGAATAAACCAATGTAAGGCATTGATTGAGGCTAAATTTATTTATACCAATAAAGGCTTAGAAAATGCTATTTTTGACCTAAAACCAAGAGAATTCGAGTGGCTAATTGAAATATTGTATAAAGATATTGGATATGAAACTGAATTGACACCAGCTACTAGAGATGGAGGGAAAGATATTATTGCCAATATAAAAAGAGAAGATGGCAATGAAAGGGTATATGTAGAATGTAAATTGTATAAAACAACAGAATTAGCTAAACAAACAGTTGAAGCATTTGGGTATCGAATTAATAAAGACAACATAAGTAGAGGAATATTATTCTGTACAGGATATGTTAACGATAATATCAAGAGTATGGATGAAAGAATTCAAATATGGACATTGGATGAAATTATTTTTTTACTGAATGCCCATATTGGCACTGATTGGAATCTTCGCTTGAAAAGACTAATAGATAATCAAAGAAGGAAATATGTAAAATAGTTATAAGGAGACAGTTCTTTGCTGGCATCTGGTCTCTGGGGGTTAACGTCACTTAACAAAATATTTGCGCAAGGGTGCACTCGGGCGTAATCCTTGAAGTACATTTAGCCTTGTTAATAATGTCCCATCATATGATTATATTTAATTTTAGAATAAGATTATTGAAATGTAAAAAAGTACTTCAAGAATCTAAATTTATTTCTAAGGTTATTATGAAAAATTTCATGAATTTATAATATTGATAACACATGATAATAGTTTATTTATTGACTATATCATGTGTTTATTTTTTGAAGTTTTGTAGTAAATGGGAGGTGACATATGATTGAGTGTCTTGAAATGTTGAAAATAAATAGCTACTAACTTTTTATAAGAAGAATATATGAAAACCGTGTATTAAAATAATCTAGAGGTGATACGATTGAGCAGACTTCAAGAGGTAAAAGATATTTATAAAGAAGTAATGAACAGGATTACATCTGAAGATAATGAGTGGAGAAAATTTTTAGATTTTTCTTCAAGGATATATAAATATAAATTTGACAGTAAGGTATTAATATATGCTCAAAAACCAGATGCTACAGCAGTAGCTAATATGAGAATTTGGAATAGGATAGGAAGGTATGTAAACAAGGGGACAAGAAGTATTGCAGTAATTGATAAATCAAAAGCTGGATTAAAATTAGAGTATCTTTTTGATGTATCTAGTACGAATGGTCCTCCTTGGACTATACCTAAAACATGGCAATTAAATGAAGAAATATTATTAAAGCTAGTAGATAGATTGAATAATGAATGGGATATGAAAGAATTAAATTTAGAGAATTCAGTTGATAAACAAGTTCAGAAAATGATATGTAATGACTTTAAAATTTATTTTGACGACACTTTAGAAGAACTAGAAAAGCAATCTAATAATGATATGAAAAACCAATATATTAAGATTGTAGAAAATAGTATTAAATATATGATATTTTATAGATGTGGACTGAAGTTAGAAAATTTCGATGAGACATCAATATTTCATAATATATCTAATTTTAATAATAAAATGCTAACACATAAATTAGGTGTAGCAGTGAGTGATATTTCAGAACAAATTCTTAGGGAATTAGAAAAAGAGGTTTATGATATTATAAAAAACATAAGGAGTGAACAAAATGATAGAGAAACCATTAGTAGAATTGGAGTACGAGGAAGGGAAAGATGGGATACTTTATCCCAAAATACAAATATCCAAGGAGAAGATAGCAGACGAGATACCACTAGGGAAGTATGGAATGATGGCATTGAACTATTTGAAGGAAAACCACGAGAGCAGGTACAGTTGGCTCATGATAGAGGGAGAGTTAATGTCATTAATGCACAAAGTAGACGAGGAAGCGAAGCTAAAATTAGAAGTGATAGAAAAACAGATGCTAAAGAAAGACCCAGTATCAAATCCAATGGATACATACGAGAGTTATCGGCACAGGGACATGATAAGGAGAGAAGCGGAAGAAATAGTACTGAAGGAAATAGTCTACAAGGTCAGATAAGCTTTTTTCCTTTTATTAAAAATATAGAATCACAATCTAAAAAAGATGGTGATTCTTTTTTTATGGCTACAAAAAATATAGAAGAATATTTAAGTGAAGAAGAGCAAAACGTAATTGACATTGAAGGGCTCATAGATGAAGAAAGAGATGGTGTATATGTAAACTATAAGCATGATCCTGCTGACGAAATAGGAGTTAGAGGACTAAAAACTAAATATAAAAACAATGTAGAGGCTATAAAAACTTTAAAGGTTATTGAAAAAGAAAATAGAATTGCTACATTAGCTGAACAGAAAATACTAGCTAAATATGTAGGCTGGGGAGGTATGCCACAAGCATTTGATAAAAATGCTACTGGTTGGCTAGGCGAGTATGAAGAACTGAAAAGTCTTCTATCTGAAGATGAATATAGAAGTGCTAGAGCTTCTACTCCTAATGCACACTACACATCACCAGTAGTCATAAAAGGATTATATAAGGCTCTGGAGAACTTTAATTTTGCTCAAGGAAATATTTTAGAGCCTTCTATGGGAGTTGGTAACTTTTTTTCTTTGATACCAGATAGTATGGATAATTCTAGACTTTATGGAGTAGAGCTTGATGATATATCGGGAAGAATTTCAAAACAGCTATATCAAAATGCAGATATTAAAATTCAAGGATTTGAGGAAACTAACTATCCTAGCAATTTTTTCGATATAGCTATAGGTAATGTACCTTTTGGAGATTATAAACTCCATGATCCTAAATATAATAAACATAACTTTCTGATACATGATTATTTCTTTGCCAAAACGTTAGATTTAGTTAGACCTGGAGGAATAATTGCGTATATAACTTCTAAGGGAACTATGGATAAGGAAAATAATAGTGTAAGAAGATATATATCTGAAAGAGCTGATTTAATAGGAGCAATAAGACTTCCTAATACAGCTTTTAAGGATGCAAATACTGATGTAACCTCAGATATTATATTCCTACAAAAGCGAGAGAGAATGTCTGTAAATGAAGCTAATTGGATAGACATTGGCTATATCGAGGATGATATACCTTTAAATAAATACTTTATAGAAAATCCAGATATGATGTTAGGAAAAATGGTCTTTGATGAAAGAAGAAAAGGAATGTTTGGAGAAAATAGTACCTATACATCTTTAGTTATTGATGATGTGGATTTTGATTTAGAAAAAGAACTATTTCAGGCTATAAATAAGTTAAAAGCAAATATAACTCAATATGAAAGGGAAGATACAAAATCTGAAAGTATAATTCCTGCAATGCCAGACGTTAGAAATTTTACCCATACACAAATAGGTGAAGATATTTATTATAGAGAAAATACTATAATGAGAAAGATGAAATTCACAGGTAAGCCACTAGAGAGAGTAAAAGGATTAATAGCTATCAGAGAAGCTACTAGGAACTTAATTTATATTCAATCTAGAGGTTGTACTGAAGAAGAATTAAAATATCATCAAGAAATTTTAAATGAAAGATATGATAATTTTGTAAAGGATAATAGCTATGTTTCATCAAGGGCTAACTCTCTAGTTTTTAGTGATGATAGTGATTATCCTTTATTATGTTCTTTAGAGATTGAAGATAATGAAAAGAATATTGTAAAAACAGATATGTTCTTTAAACAGACAATAAGGCCGAAAGAGGTAATTACTGAAGTTAATTCAGCAGGAGAGGCTTTAATTTTAAGTATGAATGAAAGAGGAAAAGTAGATATTCCTTTTATGCTAGAGCTATATAATGTTGATTTTGAGACTTTAATTACTGATCTTAAAGGACAAATATTTTTAAATCCTTTAAAATATGATAGTGAAAATTTAAAATTAGGATGGGAAACCCAAGATGAATATCTATCTGGAAATGTAAGAGAAAAGTTAAAAATAGCTAGAATATATGCAGAGAGTAACCCAAAGTTATTTTCTGAAAATGTCCTGGCTTTAGAAAAGGTCCAACCAGTAGACCTTGAGGCTAATGAAATAGATGTTAGATTAGGAACACCCTGGATAGAGCATGAAGATATTGAAAAATTCATATATGAAACGTTAGGAACTCCTTTTTGGTTGCGCAATAATCGTAATTCTAGAATGGGAGGAGAAAATGGATCAGTAAGAGTAGAATATAATAGATTTACTTCTTCTTGGTCAATATCAAATAAGACAAAAGATTATTCTGTTTCAGCTACTGAGACATTTGGAACTAAGAGAATGACAGCTTATCATATAATAGAAGATTCTTTAAACCTTAATTCTGTTACAGTAAGAGACAGAATTGAAGATGGTAGTAGTGTTAGATATATTTTCAATCAAAAAGAAACTATGTTAGCAAGAGAAAAACAACATCAATTGAAAGAAGAATTTAAAAATTGGATATTTAAAGATCCTGAAAGAAGAGCAAAATATGTAAAGTACTATAATGAAAAATTCAATAATATTAGGCTAAGAGAGTATGATGGTAGCAATCTAACATTTCCAAATATGAATCCTGATATAAAATTAAGGCCACATCAAAAAAATGCTATAGCAAGAATTTTATATAGTAAAGATAATACATTATTAAATCATTGTGTAGGAGCTGGTAAGTCTTTTGAAATGATAGCAGGATGTATGGAATTAAAAAGATTAGGACTTGCAAAGAAAAGCATATTTGTAGTACCTAATCATTTAACAGAGCAGATGGGAGCAGAATTTTTAAGGCTTTATCCATCTGCTAATATTTTAGTTACAACTAAAAAAGATTTTCAAAAACAGAATAGAAAAAGATTTATTGGTAGAATAGCAACAGGAGATTATGATGCTGTAATCATGGGATATACCCAATTTGAAAAAGTTCCTATTTCAAAAGAAAGACTAGAAAAAATGATAAATAACCAAATAGATGAGATAACATACTCTATAGATGAAGCAAAGGCTTCTAGGGGAGAAAATTGGAGTATAAAGCAGATGGAAAAGTTCAAGAAGAACCTAGAGGCTGAATTAAAAAAATTAAATGATGATACTAAAAAAGATGATTTAATAAACTTTGAAGAACTAGGTATTGATGCAATGTTTGTGGATGAAGCTCATTATTATAAAAACTGTGCTGTATTTTCTAAAATGAGAAATGTTGCAGGAGTATCTAATACTGCTGCTAAAAAGTCTAGCGACATGTTGATGAAATGCCAATATATTCAAGAGATAAACAATGGTAAAGGAATAGTTTTTGCAACAGGAACTCCTATATCAAATAGTATAACTGAAATGTATGTAATGCAAAGATATTTACAACCCAATATTTTAAAAGAAAGGGGTATAAATCATTTTGATGAATGGGCTGCTAACTTTGGTGAGATTGCATCTAGTTTAGAATTATCACCCGAAGGGACTGGATATAGAATGAGAAATAGGTTTTCTAAGTTTACAAATCTTCCAGAGTTGATGTCAATGTTTAAGAATATTGCCGACACGCAAACAGCTGATATGTTAAAATTACCTGTTCCTAAGCTTAAAGAGGAAAAATATAAGCTTATTGCTACCAAATCTAGTGGGTATGTAAAAGAAAAGATGAAGGAGTTTGCTATAAGAGCTGAAGCTATAAGAAATAGAGCAGTTACTCCTAATGTAGACAATATGTTAAAGATTACGAATGAAGCTAGATTAATAGGAACAGACCCTAGACTATTAGAGAAGAATGCAATAAATGATCCCAATTCAAAAGTAAATATTTGTGTAGATAATATCTTTTATGAATATCAAAACTCATGTGAGATTAAAGGCACTCAAATAGTATTTTGTGATGTGGGTACTCCAAATACTAATGGTAGGTTTTCAATATATGACTATATAAAAGGAGAATTAATTAAGAAAGGAATACCAGACGATGAAATATGTTTTATTCATGATGCAAAAAATGAAATTCAAAGAGAAAATATGTTCACAGATTTAAGACATGGAAATAAAAGAGTAATCATAGGGAGTACACCTAAAATGGGTACTGGTACAAATATTCAGGATAGATTAGTAGCTCTTCATCATTTAGATTGTCCCTATAGGCCTTCAGATATAGAGCAGAGAGAGGGTAGAATATTGAGACAAGGTAATATGAATGAGGAAGTAAATATCTATAGATATGTCACTAAAGACACTTTTGACAGTTATTTATGGCAAATAGTGGAGCAAAAACAGAAGTTTATATCTCAGGTAATGACTTCTAAATCTATTGCAAGAAATTGCGAAGATATTGATGAAACTGTACTTTCTTATGCAGAGGTAAAAGCGTTAGCAACAGGCAATCCAAGAATTAAGGAAAAAATGGAGTTAGATAATGATATAGCAAGGCTTAGAGTTTTAAAATCTTCTTATGATAATCAAAAATATGCACTTCAAGACAATTTTATTTTTAAATATCCTAAGTTAATAACAGATTGCCAGCAAAAATTAGAACATATTCTTAAGGATATTGAAAAAAGAAATATGAATACAAAAATAAATACTGAGACAAATAAAGAAGAATTCTCCATAATAATCAATGGAGAATTCTTTGATGATAGGGAAAAAGCAGGAGAGTTTCTTAAACTACAGTTCTCAAAGGCTGAAATAGGTAAAGATTTGCATATAGGTACATTTAAAGGATTTGAATTGTTGTTAAGAAAATCATTATTGTTTGAATCAAATCATGACATTATAATCAATGGAAATTTAAAATATAAGGTGAATTTAGGCAGTAATTCCGGAGGCAATATTATTAGAATAGAAAACGGTTTAAAAGGGTTAGAAAGTAGAGTAAAATCTGTTAAGGAGCAAGTTGATGAACATAAAAGAAATTTAGAACAATCAAAGCTAGAGTATGAAAAACCTTTCCAATATGAAGAAGAATTAAAGGCAAAATTAGCAAGGCAGTTTGAGTTAAACCAAGAATTAGACTTAGGCAAAGATAGAGATGAAGATATAGAAATAGATGAAAGTGAAGTCGATTTAGATGTAAAAGCAAATGAAGTTGAAGAAGATTATGAAATGGAAGAAGAATTTGAATTATAGAAAATAGCTTTAAAACTATATTGTAGATATCATAAAACTATAGAAAAGACACCAAAAAAAGAGGTGTCTTTTTCTATATATTAAGTTATAGGGGGATGAATTTCATGAACAATAGAGTTAGATATACCGTTGAAAATATAATAAACAATAGATTTTATCAAATGCCAAAATTTTTACTTGAGGGAGAATTTAAGGGACTTTCTAATGATGCCAGAGTACTATATTCATTATTAAGAGATAGACATGAACTAAGTTTATCTAACAACTGGATTAATGAAAATGATGAAGTATATTTAATTTTTACAAGAGAAGATATGGCAAAGTTATTAGGATGCAGCCAACCTACTTTAAGAAAAGCAATAAAACAGTTAATTGAAATTGGTTTAATGGAGGAAGAAAGACAAGGACTAAATAAACCTAATATCATATTTTTAACTGCTGTAAGTATTGAAAATACAGGAGTGAAAAATTCTTTCAGTCCAGAGTGTAAAGATTTTTCAGTCCAGAATGAAAAAAACTTTCAGTCAAGAGTGAAAGAGTCTTTCAGTCAAGAGTGTAAAAATCTTTCATCTAATGATACTAATATTAATAATACTGATATTAGTGATACTGAGTCTGTCAGTCTGTCTAAAAATAATGGTGTTGATGATAAAAATAGAATTGAAAAGACGGACATACATACAGATAAAATACATGAAATAAATAAAAATAGGGATATTGAAAAAGAAAAAAGAGAAAGATTTAACAGCTTTATTAACCATAATGCTGAAGATAATAGCTTCATAGAACAAGAAATAAGTCAATTTAATTACATACTTCAAAAAGCAGAATTAGATTATATAGACCCTAGGTATAGAGATGCTGTAGAAAGAGCTTTGAGGGAATTGTTTTTTAACAACAGTATGAAAATAGGGGGAAGACATATACCCAAATGGATTGTAATAAAAGATTTGGAAAAAATAACATATTTAATAATAGATCATGCCTTAAGCAAATTTAAAGAAGCTAGTAAAGTAAAGCAAATAAAAAATACAGTAGAATATCTAAAAACTTGTATCTATAATTCAATTCACGAAATAAATTTAGACATTGATAGTGAGTTGACATATCAGGGAATGATATGAATGCAAAAAACATATGTAATATAAAGGGATAAAGGAGGGTCATATTAAATGGATAATATAAAAAAAGTAGCAATATATATGCGAACTTCAAGAAATATAGCAGTATTAAAAAATAAACGAATAGAATGTTGTAAGGAAAAACAATAAGTGATTGCAAAATTTTTGGAAAAATCGAAGTATTCGCTGATTAGATAAACCAGTTAAGCAAATTGCCTTGACTGGTTTATTTTTATTTTACTACATATAATAAGAAAATAGATTACAAGTCGAAGCTGATGCAAACTTTCAATATATAAGAATACTATATAGACACATGTTTATATATGAAAACATACAATATTAATATATAACATAGTATTGACATTACATAGATAAAAGCCTAGGATGATTATATAGATGTATATCTATATAAGGGGTGAATGTATGAAACTAAAATATGAAGAAAATTCAAAGATAATTAAAGCATTATCAGATCCAAAAAGGCTACAGATAATTGATATTTTATCATGTGGAGAAAGATGTGCATGTGATATATTAGAGCATTTTGATTTCTCACAGCCTACATTGTCGCATCATATGAAGGTTTTAATGGATTGCGAAATAGTAAGTGTAAGAAAAGATGGATTATGGAGTTATTATTCACTAAACATTAGTAAATGTAATAACATTATTCTATTTTTAATGAATCTTATAACAGATACTGATGATTGTATATGCAAAGACAAATCTAAATGTGAATGCAAATAAAAAGGAGTGGAGAAAATGAGAAAAATGAGAAAAATGACAATCTTTGATCCTGCAATGTGTTGCCCTACTGGAATTTGTGGACCATCCATAGACCCAGAATTGTTGAGAGTATCTAGGGTAATAAATAGATTAAAGAGAAGCGATGTAATAGTTGAAAGGCATAATCTAACTAATAACCCAATGATATTTGTTAATAACAAAGTTATAAATGAAATTTTAACCGAAGAAGGAGTAGAAGTATTACCAATTACAATGGTAGATGGCGAAATAGTAAAGACTAAGTCTTACCCAACAGATGAAGAATTTGTTAAATTTCTAGATATACCAGAGGATTATCTGAAATTGACAATTAAACAAAGTCCTAAAATAGATTGAGAATGTGTATATGAATGTTGCAAAAATAATAAAAAGGTGGTGCACTAATGTTTAAAGACTTTAACTTGAAAGATATAAACTTAACCAAATATTTATTCTTTACAGGAAAAGGCGGAGTAGGTAAGACTTCTACAGCTTGCTCTATAGCAGTCGCATTGGCAGATGAAGGTAAGAATATTATGCTAGTAAGTACAGATCCTGCTTCAAATCTACAAGATGTATTTAATACAGAATTGGATAATAAAGGTGTTCAAATTAAAGAGGTTCCTAACTTGGTTATAGCTAATTTCGAGCCAGAAGCTGCAGCTGCTGAATATAAGGAAAGTGTAGTAGCACCCTATAGAGGTAAGCTTCCTGAAGTTGTTATTCAAAATATGGAGGAACAATTATCAGGCTCATGTACTGTTGAAATAGCTGCTTTTAATGAATTTACAGGGTTTCTTACTGATAAAGAGGTTTCCGAACAGTATGACCATATAATATTCGATACTGCACCTACAGGTCATACATTAAGAATGCTTCAGTTACCTTCAGCTTGGACAAGTTTTATCAGCGAAAGTACTCATGGTGCATCATGCTTAGGACAGCTTGCAGGTCTAGAGGATAAAAAGGAAATATATAAAAATGCGGTAGATACTCTTGCCAATAAAGAAAAGACTACGCTTATACTTGTGTCTCGTCCTGAAACATCAGCTTTAAAGGAAGCTGAAAGAGCTTCTAATGAGCTGCAGGAATTAGATGTGAGTAATCAGCTTCTAATTATTAATGGGGTACTAAAGGAGCATGATGATGAATTATCTAATGAAATATATAAAAAACAACAGAAAGTACTAAAAGATATACCTGAAGGACTTAGAACACTAGAAACGTTTGAAATTCCACTTCGACCATATAACATAACTGGAATTGAAAATATTAGGGCCTTTCTAAAAGATGGAGATGTAAAACTCAAAGATGAAAAATTAGAAATAGACAATATACCTACTTTAAATATGGTAATAGATGATTTATATGAATCTAATAAAAAGGTAATATTTACAATGGGTAAAGGTGGAGTCGGTAAAACTACAATAGCTGCTACTATTGCAATGGAGCTAGCTGAAAAAGGAAAGAAAGTACATTTAACTACTACTGACCCAGCAGATCATTTAAAGTTTGTAATAGATGAAAGCTATGGCGTAACTATAAGTCACATCGATGAAAAAAAGGAGCTAGAGAAATATAGAGAAGAAGTTTTAAGTAAAGCTGGAAAAGAAAATATGAGCGAGGATGACATTGCATATATTGAGGAAGATTTAAGATCACCTTGTACTCAGGAAATAGCAGTATTTAGAGCTTTTGCTGAAATAGTAGAACGTTCAAAAAATGAAGTTGTAGTTATTGATACTGCACCTACAGGACACACCCTATTATTACTAGAATCTACACAAAGCTATAACAAGGAAATTGAACGTACCCGTGGTGATATACCTGAATCAGTAAAAGAGTTATTACCAAAGCTAAAGGATGATAAATTAACAGAAGTATTAATTGTTACATTAGCTGAAGCTACTCCATTTTTTGAAGCTAAAAGATTACAAGAGGACTTAAATAGGGCAAGTATATTTAGCAAGTGGTGGATAATTAATTCTAGCTTTTATGCAACTAACACAACTAACGAAGTGCTAAGAGCTAAGGCTTCAAATGAGGTTCAATGGATAAATGCTATAAATGAAATTTCTAAAGGAAACCTAGCATTAGTAAAATGGACTCCAATGGATCTAGAGGGTGAAAATCTAAGTAAGCTCTTAAAATAGGGCTTGCTTAGATAATATGAAATTTACGTATGAAGGGTGGACGTATAATGACAAAAGAGAAGCCAAAAGAGGAAATTGGTTTTTTTGAAAAACACCTTACATTATGGGTAGTAATATGTATGACAATAGGAGTACTTATAGGGGTTTATCTTCCAGAATTACCAGAGTTTCTAAGTAGATTTGAATATTATAATGTATCAATACCAGTTGCAATTTTAATATGGTTGATGATTTATCCAATGATGTTAAAGGTTGATTTCAGTAGTATAAAAAAAGCTGGAGAAAATCCAAAAGGTCTTATAGTTACATGGATTACGAATTGGTTAATTAAGCCATTTACCATGTACGCATTAGCACTATTTTTCTTCAGCGTAGTATTTAGAAACTTAATTTCTCCAGAGCTAGCAAAAGACTATCTAAAAGGAGCTGTACTTTTAGGTGCAGCTCCTTGTACAGCTATGGTTTTTGTTTGGAGTCATTTAACTAAAGGTGATCCAGCATATACACTTGTTCAAGTAGCAACTAATGACCTTATAATTCTAGTAGGGTTTGTACCTATAGTCGCATTTCTATTAGGATTAAGCAATATTTCAATACCTTGGGGAACATTATTTTTATCAGTAGTATTATTTGTAGTTATTCCTTTAGTAGCAGGCTGGATATCAAGATCTGCAATAACAAAAAACAGAGGGTTAGAATACTTTGAAAACCGTTATATACCTAAGTTTGGCAATGTTACTACTATAGGACTTTTATTAACACTAATAATTCTATTCTCATTTCAAGGCCAAACAATTATTGACAATCCTTTAGATATAGCATTAATAGCTGTACCGCTGATCATTCAAACATTTTTCATATTCTTTGTTTCTTATCTATGGGCAAAAGCTTGGAAACTTCCTCATAGTGTAGCAGCACCTGCAGGAATGATTGGAGCATCTAACTTCTTTGAACTTGCTGTAGCAGTTGCTATATCGTTATTTGGGTTGGATTCAGGAGCGGCCTTAGCAACAGTTGTAGGTGTACTAGTCGAAGTACCTGTAATGCTTACTCTAGTTAGAGTTGCCAATAATACAAGAAGCTGGTTCAGTACTGATACTAAGTAAAGGAGATGCGAAAAGTGAAAAAGAAAGTTGCTTTTGTATGTGTTCATAATTCATGTCGCTCTCAAATGGCAGAAGGTTGGGCAAAAAAATTAGGTAGCGATGTTTTAGAGGTATATTCAGCAGGAACAGAAAATTATCATGAAGTGAAACCGTTAGCAGTAGAAGTAATGGAGGAAGCAGGAGTAGATATGAGCTCCCATAGGCCTAAATTACTAAGTGATATCCCTGAAGAAGTGGATTATCTTATTACTATGGGATGCAATGTAGTCTGTCCTTATGTTCCATGTAAACATAGTGAGGACTGGGGACTAGAAGATCCATCTGGTGGTCCGATAGAAGGTTATAGAATGACAAGAGGCTTAATAAAAGAAAAGGTAGAAGGCTTGATTAAAAGAGTAAAGAATAATGAAATATAGTTATACTGGAAAGCGTAACAACTAGCTTTCTTTCCTGGGTTTTATAAAATTTATATGGAGTGAGGATCATTATGGAAAAGATAAAAATTCAGATGTTTGGTAACAAAAAAGAAATTGTTTCTGCATCGTGTGGCTGAGGACCAAGCGTTAGCTGTGATCCTAGTGAGGATCTTACAACAATTGAGATGTATGAAAAACTTAGAAATTTTCTCGGAAATTCTGATGTGAAAGATAAATTCGAAATGGAATTTATTGACATAACCGAGGATGATTTAAGTAATTATTGGAAAGAAAGGAAAATCCTAAAAAGAGGATATCAGCTGCCAATTACTTTTATAGCAGGGAAGCCTGTATTTTCAGGTAAAGTCGACGAAATGAAAATCTATTTGACCTTAAAAAGGTTGTAGAATATGCTTCACTAATAAGGAAGTCTAGCGGTAATATGTCAAGACCTAAATAATTAGAATTTGAAGGAAATATGTATAATATTTCTAAAAAAAGGCGTACTTTAATAAGCCTTCAGAAAGCTGCAAATTTTTGAAGGCGTTAAAGGAACCTACTATCTGTTAGTAGGTGGTATATATAGTTGGTTGGTACTCAGCAGTGAGTAAACCAATCGAACCAATTTCCTTGCAGTAAGTGCGAGGGCACGTTTGTGTTGATGTTTCGGGACTTCTTTAAACTTGGATTGGTAATAGCGCTTGAATTCGGTATCGTGCATGCGTACCTTATTCGCGGCTTCCAAGAAATAATACTTTAGGTATTTGTTGCCCGAAAGAATCAACCTTGTATTGGAGGCTTCGTAGTCTCCAGATTGGTATTGTGTCCATGCGATGCCTGCATACTTAGCTAATGCTGCATGGTTTTTGAAACGATGTATATCAGCTATTTCAGCTAATAAACCTGCACTATACACAGGACCAATACCAGGAATGCTATTTAAAATAGCAGGAAACAATTGCATATAAGATTCAATAGCTTTATCTAAACCATTTAATTGCTGTTGTAAAGAACGTATTCCAACTAGGTGAACAGCTAATAGTTGGTTAACAGAATCATTTACAGTTTTAGATAAACGATAGGAACTCCTAGCAGCTGCTTTTAGTTCATTAGCAACTCGCTCTGGATCATCAAATTTGTTTTTTCCCTTATCCATTAAGAATTCTGCTAAATCTTTCAGAGGCATGTCATTAATGTCATCTGTAGAGAAGAAGTCAGTAATTACAGCAATGGAAGTAGCTCCAAAGGTATCAGAAAATACTTTTGAAGAATCAAGGGAAGAAAATTTGTAAAACAAGGTATCAAGAAATCTAGTCTTTTCACGATTTAGATTCTGAGCAACCTGAAATCTTGCTCTTGTAAGATTTCTAAGAGCAATGTATTTTTCATCGGAATTAACTTCTTTGGAAATACGACCAAAGCGTAGATAATCCGCAATGACAAGAGTATTGATGTTATCATTTTTAGGTAGTTCGGGGTAAGCCTCTTTAAAAGCATTAACTTGCTTAGCATTCAAGATAAAAACTTTAACACCCCATTTCTTTAGAAAGGCATCATTACGAAGAAATATAGCCAGATGATCCGCATAAATAGATGTAGATTCCATACCGATAGAGACGGCTTGGAAGTCATTAGATACAAGAGTGTTATGTAGTTTTTCTAGAAGATTATTAGCGCCATCTTGATTGTTAGGAACAGAGAAAACAGTTAAAGTATCTCCAAGTGAATCAGTGAATCGTACAACATTACTCCGTTTACTAACATCGATACCTACAAAGAGAGTGTTCAACATAGAATTCACCTCACTTTCTAGATGGATTAAGAAACCAATAAGACAATGCCCTTGGGACTGCGGCAGCGACACCCTCGCGTATATGAATAAGCTCCTGTGGTGCATGCACGAACCCTTCCTGCAACAAGGGACACCTATTCAGGAGAAAACAGCTAGCGGTTAGAAGAAAACACACAGCCAAGGGGAACTGACTTTCATAGAATAAGTCCTAAGACTAAACACGGAGAAACGGAACTTTCCTTAATGGTTTCTACCATTATTAAACCACAGGCATTGTTATTGGTCTATACAAAGAAATAAAAAAGAGACAATAGATTGCAAGGCTATTATCTCTATAAAAATATATAATATTTCCTTGCAAATACTATTATACGAGGAGAAATGAGTATGAAATCATATTTTGATAATCCTGATCAATTAGATAGAAAACCAGTTCATCTTTCTCCGCCTGAAGCCTTCTCTTATTTGTAAGATGAGGTGATTCTTGTTGATATACGTCCTGAATACGAGGTTAACTATAGAGTATTTGATGTTCCAAATGTATACTTGTTACCTTTTTCTTCGTATAGGGAAAGTTTTCATAATCTTCCAAAGCGAAAACCAATGATTATTGTTGATAGTGTAGGTATTAAAAGTCTACAGGTTGCACAATTTTTGGTGGACCAAGGTTTTAGCCAAGTAGCATATATTATTGGTAACGTAATAGAATGGGAACATTGCGACTTACCATTAACTAAAGACGTAGACTATCAACTAAATGGTGGCTGTGCTTGTATGATTAAATCCAAGAAATAACTTAAAAAAGTCAATTAAGATAGTAGGCTGGGAACTAATAACCAGCTTACTGTTTTTTGGGCAATATTGATATTATAAAGAATTATAAAACATATTGACGAACATCGACATGAAGATACTAAAGGGGTGGGTATTATACGCCGAAAACTATATCTGACTTTTTATGTAAATGGAGTATAAATGAAAATACACAAAGCGTTCTAGAGCTTAGCTGTGGAGATGGAATTTTTATTGAATCAGCATTAAGAAGATTTATATATTTAAACATAGGCGATGAAAATCTTGATGGTAGAGTTAGAGGTATAGAGCTAATTGATGATGAAGCACTCAAAGCTGAGGACAAAGCAAGGAGTCTTGGGGCTAAAACTCAGACAGTTATTAATAGTGATTTTTTTCATTATGTAAAAGATAATCCTACTAAAAAGTATGATGTAATTATTGGAAATCCACCATTTATAAGATATCAGAACTTTCCGGAAGAACATCGAGAATTGGCAATAGAAATGATGCGAGGGCTGGGACTAAAACCGAATAAGTTAACTAATATTTGGGTTCCATTCCTTGTAGTTTCAGCTTCCCTACTTAATAATGAAGGAAAGCTAGCAATGGTGATACCAGCAGAATTATTTCAAGTCAAGTATGCAGCTGAAACAAGAATATTTTTATCTGAATTTTTTGAACGAATAACAATTATTACGTTTAAAAAATTAGTATTTGAGGATATTCAACAAGAAGTCGTGCTATTGCTTTGCGAAAAAGTTGTGGACCATGGGAAGGGAAACAGAGTTATAGAATGCGAAAATCTTGATGAGCTTTAGTCTTTAGATTTCACTAAAATCAATGGATCCAATGTCAAACCTATAGATCATACTACTGAAAAATGGACTAAATATTTTTTAAGTGAAACTGAGATTAAATTATTAAGAAAGCTAAAAAGAGATAAAAAAATTATACCATGTAAGAAAATATTCGATACTCAAGTCGGTTTGGTAACAGGAAGAAATGAATTTTTCATTCTGAAAGAGGAACAGGTAAGTGAATGGAATTTAGAAGAATTTACAATTCCTATTGTTAGTAAATCAAATCAACTAAAAGGGATTACATTTTCAGAAGAGGACTTCAGTGAGAACTCAAAAGATCAAAAGGCAGTTTATTTATTTTTACCTCCTGATGTAGATTTTGAAGAATTGCCAAAAGTATGTCAATCACATATCAGATATGGAGAAGAGAAAGGATTTCATAAAGGATACAAAACTAGAATTCGCAAGAGATGGTATATTACACCTTCAAGGTGGGTACCGGATGCATTTGCATTGAGGCAAGTGGGAGATTATCCTAAAATTATTTTAAACGAAACGGGAGCTTCTTCAACAGATACTATTCACCGAGTTAAGTTTAGAGAAGGTGTAAATAAAAAGTTAGCTACTGCAGTTTTTGTAAACTCGCTTACATTTGCATATTCAGAAGTAACGGGTAGAAGCTATGGCGGTGGTGTTATGACTTTCGAGCCATCAGAAATTGTTGAAATTCAAATTCCAGATTTTGAAGGTGTTGATATTGATTTTGATAAAGTAGATGTATTAGTTCGAAGAAAGGAAATTGAAAAGGCCTTAGACATTGTTGATGAAGCTTTGTTGATAAATCACCATGGGTTTACAAGAGATGAAGCTATGCAATTAAGAAATATTTGGATAAAATTATCACAGAGAAGAAACAATAGAAAAAAGTAATATTAAAAAAATCCATCGATGAAAATAGTCGGTGGATTTTTTATTCTATAAATCGATAAGTTCTTTTTAAACATATAATTCATGCATAAACTAGTTTGCTTATAAGCATAAAAGCTTTTTATATGTATCACAGATAATGAATGAATCAAAGACTATTTAGCAAGCTATGTCGAAATATGTATAAAAACAACGAACGATTTCAGAAGGTGTAACATGGTGTCATATTGAATAAAAACTAGTAAACAATAAACAATTACTTACTAATCTTTTATTTTAAAATTACTTGCAGGGCAGTAGTTTACTAACTATTTTTGGTAATAAAAAATGCTTAATAAGAAAAGCGCTAAATAACAATAGCTAATGTCTATGATGAAAAGTAAAATTTTTTATAACTTGCAAGCAGGTGAGAAGAAAAAAGGGGTGAAGAAATGAATTCAGAAATTATCAATTTTTATAAGGGTAAAGCAAAAAATGAAGTCACGTTAGAAATAACGAAGAAGGAATTCGCACAGTGTTTACAAGTAGAAAACTTGAATTTCTTGATAGGTTCTGGCTGCTCAAGTTTTGTTAAAAATGGTGAAGAGAGTGCAATTCCTACCATGAATACTTTAGCAAAACGATTTTTTGATCAAAACCCAGATTTTAGTGTTCAGGAAGTACTTCTTAAAGAACATTTTTTAGATAACTTGGAAAGAATGCTTGATTATATGATATCAATTAGGTTAGTAAATTATGTGAGGCCAATAGAAAATGAAATTGATTTAAAGTTAAAAACGGTTCAAAATTTTATTAAAGAGCAAGTTATTTTAGGAATGAAATGTGATGAAGTGAATTCTCTATATAAGGATTTTTACCTAAAAATATTGAGAAAAAATAGGAAAAGCCCTATTAACATTTTCACAACAAATTATGATTTGTATAGCGAGAGAGCTCTTGATGAACTTGGTTTTTTCTATAATAATGGCTTCACAGGTACAGTAGAAAGAAAATTCAATCCAATATCCTATAACTATGCTTTTGTAGAAAATATGAATTTAAACAAAGATATTTGGGATCGGGTTTCTAATTTTTTTAATGTGTTTAAAATTCATGGATCTATTAACTGGATAAATAAGGATATGACAGTTGTTGAAAAATCGATAGAAAACATTACTGATGATACAGTTATGATTTACCCAACACCACTAAAAGACAGAACTACTTTGATGACGCCGTATTCTGACTTAATGCGAAATATGCAGCAATCACTTATGAGAAATAATTGCGTTTTAATAGTGATAGGATATAGTTTTTCTGATGATCATATTAACAGAATAATTTTAAATATGCTGTCAGTACCAAGCTTTAGATTAGTTATACTAGGTGGTGGTTCTAATATTGATAAACTTATTTCAATAGGGGATAGTCGTATTTGGATAATTAACTCAACAGATAAAATACATTATTTCAATAATTTTGTGAATAAATTATTGCCAGATATACAGGATGAAATAAATGAGAGAGTAGAATTGCAAGAAAGATTTAAGCTAATAGAATCTGCATTAAAAGGAGTTGATTAATATGACTAATAGAAATATTGGACGTGTTATTTCTATTAGTAGTAAATGGTTTATTGCTGAGCTGTATGCTGAAATTGGAAATTACATAAATACTGTAGACGGTATTCGATTTGTTGGTGAAATTGGCTCCTATGTTTCTATTGAAGAAATAGAAAGAAAAGTAATTGCTGAGATAATATCAATTGATGAGAAGAATATTATCAATTCTGAAAAGATGAGTAAACCAAATAGCCATAGGTTAATAAATTTAAACTTGATTGGTGAAATATCTTCTAAAAAATTTACTTTTGGTGTTTCAAAAATGCCATTAATATTCTCAGAAGTTAGTATAATTACTGAAAAAGATTTAAGAACAATGCTAGAAATTGGGAACCAAGAGAGGGTTATTGATGATTATAATAATACCCGTTTAGTATCATTATCTATTGGAAAATCAGTTGTTTTTCCAGATTATGACGTCAAAATAAATATTGATAGATTTTTTGGATTTCATTTTTCTGTTTTTGGAAATACGGGTGCAGGAAAATCGAATACTATAGCACGTATAATACAAAACGTTTTTAAGAAGGAAAAACATTCTGCTATTGGAGCGAAGTTTATTATTATTGACTCTAATGGTGAGTACGAATCATCAATATGTCAGTTAAATAAACACAACCCTGATATTGATATAAGATGTTTGACTGCAGATTTGAACTTAGAAGATAAAAATCATCTAGAATTACCTGTGTGGGCATTAAGTGCAGATGATTGGGCTGTACTATTGCATGCTTCTGAAAAAACACAAATCCCAATTATTAAAAGAGCGATTGATATTGCTAGAATATTTTATGATCCAACTAATAGTGATAATTCATTAAAAAATCATATTTTATCTTCAACAATTATAGGAATACTTAATAGCTCAGACTCATCCCCGTCAAAAAGCGACAAGATTAAGGCTATAGTAACTACATTTGGAACTGGAGAGATTAATCTTGATTTCTCTATTAGTACAAGTACAGGAAGCAAAAATATAAGAAAGCTGTTGAATGTGAACTATGGACAATTTACTGATATAGAAAGCTTACAAGTTTATTGCGAACAATTTATCATCGAAGATGTTAATGAACGTTTAGCAAAGTCTCATAATATTGTTTATGATATTAACCAATTTTATCAAGCAATTATTTTTGCTGTTCTTTATGAAGGGAGTATCAGTTCTCAAAGAATACAAGAATACACAGCAACCTTAACAACTAGATTACAGGCTTTAATTGATAGTGAGCAGGGAAAAATACTATCAAAAACGAAGTATACTAATTTAGATGATTATGTATTAGATATTTTAGGGAACAATCAGGTTGTAAATATTGATATTAGCAGTTTGGATGATTCTTCAGGTGAAGTTGTAGTAAAAGTTATTACAAAGCTATTTTTTGATTATTTAAAAAAAATGAATAAGAAGGCAGAGATGCCGATTAACCTAGTGATTGAGGAGGCACATCGCTTTGTCAAGAATGATTCTCATTCTGGAGCTTTGAGCTACAATATTTTCGAACGGGTTGCAAAAGAGGGGAGGAAATATGGTTTGCTTCTAGGAATTTCATCTCAAAGACCCAGTGAATTATCTAAAACTGTGGTTTCTCAGTGTAGTAATTTTATAATTCATAGAGTTCAAAATCCTGATGATATTAGTTATATTTCGAGAATGGTTCCTTATATTAGCGAGGGAATAATAAATAGGCTAACGTATTTACAGACAGGTGATGCTTTAGTTTTTGGTACTGCTATTAATCTACCAACTTTAACTCGTTTTAATGAAGCAAATCCACCTACGGATGGTCAAAATGCAAAAATATCAGAAAAATGGTATATTGCAAAGACTTCTTAATATAACTTGATTTGTTAGACTTATATTATTACCTAATTACAACTTTTTAAATCTTTGGTCAAGCTTTTTTTCAAGTAAAATCTAAACATTGTTTATCTCATATTCAATTGTGCTGAGAGAAAGATAGTTAAATGGGCAATGTGTAAGTTCAAAAGATTTCGTGGTCACAGAAGAAGGGCTGAAAAATGGTTGGCTGAAGTAAGGAAAAGGGAACCCAGTCTATTTGCACATTGGAATTATCGAAATAGAAATGTTGTAATAGGTTGAATGATAAGTGTCAGATGAAGGGATACTTTCAAGTACGGTTCCGTGAGAAGCTTGGGGTGAAATTCCCCTTACTTGCACGACTGCCAGGGGAGATGGGTGACTGCCAGTTCTATGGTGACGGCAGAAGAATCAATTAGGCTTATATAGACTCAGTTTGTCTACATGTTTTTTATACTACTATTATAGATTAGGAGAAAAGGTTGAAAAAGAAAACTAGGGATTGGCACTTCACTTAAGGGCATAGCAAACAAGCCGTCTTGCGGTGGCTTCAAAAAATTGAATATATAGACAAAATTAAGGTTATTCAGTAGCTGACTTAATTCTGTAACCTTGGAATTTTGCTAATTGTATAGCCTGCTCTACAGTAATCTCGCGATTGACAGGAATAACGTCAGAGTTTCTGTAAAGTTCAGCATTGTATGGTTCATTTTTCTTCAACATGTTGTATAATGCTGTTAGAAGCATTCTTGCTATTGCAATGATTGCCTTCTTGTGACCACGACGCTTTCTTAAACGAAGGTAGCGGTTACGGATTTCTGGATGCTTTTCACTTTTAACCACAGAGTTGGCACATTGAACAAGAAGTGGTTTAATATAGCATCCAGCTTTGGAAACCCGGACAGATTTTTTCTTCCCTGCACTTTCATTGTTGGTAGGTGTAAGCCCTGCCCATGAACACAAGTGTTTCGCCGAAGGAAAAGCCTCCATATTAACACCAATCTCTGAAATGATTGTGATTGCAGAGAAGATGTTTTTAAAAGATGGAGCGGTTAGGATTAGGTCGAGTTCTTGTTGATAGGGGCTGGCGAGCACAAGAATCAGTTCTTCTAACTCTGATTTCCGGGATTCCAAATCTTCAAAGTGCTTCTTGATAATCTTTAATTTACCAGCCTGTTGCGGGGAGATATGCCCATCAACGGCGAGCTGTAATTCAGGAATTTTACCCTTCATAGAGCCGTGAATTAAAGGTTCAATATCGAATGAAGTATCTAGAGGATTTTCAAGAATCTTATTCAGAATCTTTTGAGCACTTTTACCAAAAGTGTCGGAGACAACGGAAGACAATTGAATGTTGGAAACCGTGAGACAGTTTTGAAGACGGTTCTTTTCACTGGACATAAAGCAGGTTAGTTTGTAACGATAGCGCATAAGGTCGCGTAGCTGGCGAATATCAGCAGGGGGCATAAAGCTACCGGCAACAAGATCATGCTTAAACAGGTCAGCAATCCATTTAGCATCTTTCTTGTCAGTTTTTTACCACGAATAGCCTTAACGTATTTAGGATGTGCAAGCACAATAGAACAGTCTTTTTCCAAGACGTTGTACACGGGAATCCAGTATTTACCTGTAGATTCCATGCAGACATCCTTACAATTAGATTCAAGCAGCCATTGTAACAGCTCTTTCAGACCTTTGGTGTAGGTGGAAAAGCGATGGCTCTTGTAGGTGGTAACACCTTGTTTATCGGTGGAAGCGATGCAGGCTACAACAAAAGTTTTGTGAACATCAATTCCGCAGCAGATTTTGTACACGATTTTTAAAGCCATAGGGACTCCTTTCTGAACTAGAAAGTTCATAAGAATTATAGGGAGATACGGCATTGACTGAACGCCTGGCATTTAAACGAGATTGTTTAAACAAAGATAAGGTTACGTACTCTAAGGTACACTTATTTGTGCTTGAAAAGGCGTTCTACACATATAAAAATACGGTCATCTGACAAGTCAGACAGCCCACTCACCTCCCCGTGATTTGTAGTTTACCGAAATCCCTATGGGGTTAATTATAAAACAAATAACGCTCAAAAGCACTTTTTCATTACGTTTTGTGCCTTGAGCGAAGCGAAAGGAATGGCTATAAAAATGAAAATAAGTAAAAATATTATTATATTAATGTCTATACTTTGCATTTGTTTTTTCGGATTGGCGGTTTTTTTTGAATTTGGATATTTTGAAACTTTAAGTTGCAATGTATTGAGAGGACATATGGATTTTTATACAAATATAAGTTTAAGTGTTTTTGCAAGTGGGATATTAGTATTAATACCTTCTATAGTACAATATTTAACCGAAAAGAAAAGATATTATGTAGAAATATATAGAATAATTAATTATATGTTGTCTGAAGCAATAGAAATAATTTTGCGTATGGAGGAATACTCCCAAGACGGTTCTATATTTTCACATTTTGAAAAATTCAGATTGATTTATAATGAGCTTATTACTGAATATTCGACATTTACTTGTTTTTTTAAGCTTTCTCAAAAAGATAAATTAGTTGAGAGTGTAATTTCTGAAACTGTGAGATTTATTTTGATACAGGAAGAATTGTTGAAATATTCTAAGCAAATTAAAGAAGGAACATTGAGTAAAGATGAATACAAAAAATGTTTTGATGTAGTAAGAAACGAATTGATTAATTCATTTAAGAAAGAATTTGTAAAATATCAGATGATGATAGAAAAAGATATAATGAGATTGATTAAAGATAAAAAAATAGAGAAATATTACTAGATTTAGGAGGGTAAAAATGTCTATACCACAGTTTAATGAAAGAGGAACTCTAAATAAAGGAATACACCAATGCAATTCTAGTGAGTTTATAGATAGATTTTGTTATGGAGAAAAAACTATTCGTAGTAAATATAAAGAAGTATTAGAGCAACTGTTTGCTTTTGGTTTAAGTAGAGGTGCTAAGAGTATAATCATTGGAGGTTCATTCATTACTTCTAAAGAAGAACCAAGTGATTTGGATTGTATGATAGTACTTCCTAATGAAAAATGTTGCACTATAAGATCTAACGAGTTACTTTGTGTTGAAGGGTGTGAGATCGATGTATTAGTTATTGCAGAATCTAGTAAAGATTCAATATATTCATTTCTTAATTTATTTTCTAAAGATAAATATGATATAGAGGTTGGTATGGTTGAAATAGTATTGGACGAGGAAAAAGACAAATCAACTTGGAATGATTATGAAGATTATTATAGTTTGGAGAATTTATTAAAAGCTAGAGATGCATACATAAATAGGCATGTTATAAGAGGAGTTAAGGAAAGTAAAGTATTGGTATCTATTATGAATTTGAACGAATATTTTTTATTTAATTATGAGATATCTCCAGTAGTTAGCGCAGCTGGGTGGACTTTTGCCCCATATGTATATACAGGAAAAAATATACTTAATGAATATGAACAATTTAGTAATTGGATAACCCATTTATATTATATGTATGAAACAGATATAAGTGTTTTTGCAGATGGATTAGGAACATTTTTGTTAGGAAAGTATTTAAAAGACGAGGTTAAATTTGTGAAAGCGTCATTTGATAAAATTATTTTATCGAAAGCAGTATTATCAAGTGATTTTGATTGGGTTCAAGAAATAGAAGAAAGAAAAGTTGATTTAATTATTAATTTAAAAGATAGTTCTGATAAGAATATTATTTCAGAAAAAATACCCAAGGAAATTAAAAGTAGTCCATTGCTTGGAATAGCATATAAAACAGGATTTAAAAATGGAAATAGTAGTATTATAGAATGGAATTATAACTATGCTAGTTGCATGGATTATTTTAAATTTCAGAATTCAATATTTCCACTGTATAATATGAGTAGTGTTATTAAAGAAAATATTGATAATATTTTTCTGGAAAATATGAATGAAATAATGTCTAAACATATATCTCTTAATGAAGTTACTTTCAATCTATATAAAGAAATAAAATGATAGAATTGAACGTCTGAGTTGTTGGGGATTAGTAGGGAACAAATAAAAAAATGTATCAAGAATATAACAATATTTTTCATTTTGAGCTGAGTATATTGGGATGTCAACCTACTGATGAAGAATTTGATGATTTATTCATATACTTTGCTCAATACACTGATGATTTTGAAGTTATTTATTATAGCCCGAAGGAAAGACTGACATATTTGATGAGAGAATATAAAAATGCATATGAAATTTATATAGCAGGAATAAAAAAGCTAGATAAAAAATTTAATGACGTATAATGTAGCCTAATCCAAGAGATTTACTATATACTTTTATTCATTACTTAATATAATAAGTTGATGGAATCCTATACACAAAATAGTTTGCATAAAATGCCAATAAGATGTTGATGGCAATGAACTGTAATTAATTGACATTTTAGGAACGGAGCCAGATGAGGTAATAGATGAAGTAGATTTAAAAATACAAGTTAAAAAACTGTACTGCAAGATGAATAAAGTGCTTAAGGATAGAGAAAAAATTATAATTCAGCTTAGGTATGGTTTAGTAAATGGTGGCTGTAAAACCCAAAGAGAAATAGCTAAGATGCTAGGCATATCAAGGTCATATGTGTCTAGAATAGAAAAAAGAGCTATAAAGAAATTAAATAAGGCATTGATGTAAGTATTTTTGAGCAAATTGATAAAAATACAGGGACAGGTGATGATACACCTGTTTTTTTGTTGTAAGTTATGAAAGTAAGTCTATGCTTTCAAAGGTAAGCGTATAATAATTGATGGATTTTCTAATTGATCCCCAAATGAGATGAGTATTGCTTCTAAATTAGACCAGCAATGTCTACTTTCAGACCATCAGTTGCCATATAATAGACCAACAAATGCAATCAATAGACCATTTATTCAAGACCTCCTATGTAATTAAGGTGCATGCTGACTGCATGACTAAATTATATAGGAGGTTTTTATGATGCAATATCGTAGAATACTTGAGTTGCATTTCAAGGAAACAACCCAAAGGACCATTAGTTCCAGCGTCAGTCATTCAAGACAAACTGTATCAGATGTAATTAAAAAGGCTAAGCAATTAGGCTTAGTTGAATTGACTGATGATATGACCAATCAATGGTTGGAAGGGTTTTTGTTTCCTGGAAAACAAGCTATAGCAAAAGGATATTTCCCTATAGATTGGGAGGAGGTACATCGTGAACTACAAAAGAAAAATATAACATTAAAATTACTTCATCGTGAATATTCTCAAATTGCTAGAGATAGTAACAAGATCCCTTATGCCTATAGGACATTTTGTAGGCATTATGGAGTATACGCAAAGAAGTATAAGTTAACCATGCCCACTAGGCACAAACCAGGTGAAATTATGGAAGTTGACTGGGCAGGAGATACCTTGTCTATTAAAGATCGAAGTACAGGTGAGAAACCAACTGTCTATGTGTTTGTAGCAACATTACCGCATAGTCAATTATTTTATGCTGAAGGATTTTTTAATATGACATCACAAAGCTGGTTGATTGCTCATATTCATGCATTTGAATATTTCAATGGAGTAGCTGAGGTTTTAGTTCCTGATAACTTAAAGACAGGTGTGAATAAGGCTGTCAGAGGAGAATCTATTTTGAATGAAGCTTATCGTGAGCTAGCTAATTATTATGGAGCAACGATTGTCCCAGCACGGGTAAAATCACCTAAAGATAAGCCAAGCGTTGAAGGTAGCGTTGGATATATTTCCAGACAAATCATAGCTTCATTGAGATATTATCAATGTTTTAGTCTCGTTGATTTAAATACAAAAATCCTAGAAGAAGTAGATAAATTAAATGACGAACCTTTCCAAAAAAGAGATGGTTCAAGAAGAAGTGTGTTTAGCGAAGAGGAAAAAACTAAACTTATCCTCCTTCGTTACCCACGTTACCAGCTATCGAAATGGAGAACTGCAAAGGTTCAATTAAACTACCATATCCAAGTGAACCGCATGTATTATTACGTTCCTTATGAGTATGTCCAAAGTCAAGTTGATGTTAGAATTACTAAGGACTTAATTGAAGTATACTTCAAAGATATGAGAATTGCATCACATAAAATACTTTTAGGAGAAATTGGTCAATATTCAACATTCAACCAATCCCAATCATATGCCTGATAATCACAGACAATATCTTGAACATACCCCAGATCAAATTAGAAATTGGGCCAATACAATAGGCCAAAGTACTGAAAAATTCGTTGAATACATTTTAGATAATCACGTTGAGAAAAAGGCGTTAACTATTTTACTATCTTTTAAAAACCTAACTAAATATTATTCAGATGAACTCATTGAAAAAAGCTGTGAAACCTTAATGACAATTTCACAGGCACCAACCTTATCTGTTCTCAAAACAATATTAAAATGCATGAAAGATAGTCAAAAGGCAAAAGAAAATGGAACTTTAAATGAGGCTAAAACAAATACTGATTATGGCTTTGTCAGAGGTGCTAAGTATTTTGGAGGTGTAAAAAATGAGGAATAAAGAAACTTTACGTAAATTAGCCGAAATGCACTTAAGTGGTATGGTTGAACTTTATGAAGAACAAACAAGAAATTCAGATTTTGAAGATATATCATTTGATCAACGCTTTAATCTGCTTGTCGATTATGAATATTCTCGTCGTCAATCTAATAAGTTAAAGAGATTGATCAAACAAGCCACATTTAATGATCAAACAGCTTCTATTGAGGATATTGAATATCATCCTGATCGCCATTTAGATAAACAGTTAATTCTTGAACTAGGAACATGTAATTATGTACGTGAAAATCATAATATTATTTTGATGGGAGCATCAGGTAACGGTAAAACATGGATTTCAAATGCATTTGGTGTACAAGCATGTCGTCAGTTTTTTAAGGTTAAATACATTAGATTACCAGAGCTAATTGATGAGTTAACAGCAGCTAAATATGCCGCAAATGAAAGTTACCGCAAGATTGTTTCTAAATACAAGAAGATAGAGTTATTAATTCGTGATGAATGGTTGCTTACAGCATTATCTCAAGAAGAAGCTATACATGTATTCGAAATCATTGAAGCTAGATTAAAGAATACATCAACAATATTTTGTTCCCAGTACGCTCCAGAAGGCTGGCATTCAAAGATTGAGAATGTCCAGATAGCCGATGCAATACTTGACCGTATTGTACATGATTCTTATCAGATACTCATAGATGGGGAAGTCTCTATGCGAGAGAGACATGGTATTAACTATCAAAGAACAAACCAATTTTAACAATGTAAATTAAAAGAGAGTCCCATAATGGGGGCTCTCTAGACGCTTTGGTCTTGAGTTGACACTGAGTGGTCTATTATGTGGCATTCAACGGTCTAAAAGTGTATATTAGTGGTCTAATTCGAAGGCAATATTCATATAGATAGAAGAAATTATGAGGGAGAGATTGAAAATAGCCTAATATTTAAAAATAATGAATCTCTTTTTCAAGCTTTTAATGTTTCAAGAAATAGGTTTTACAGGTTATTAAAATTAGCTTATGAGTGTGGTCTTGTAGATATAGAAAAAGGTGCTTGTAACAGAAATATATATATTTTAAATGATTTAGTACCTTTAAACAAATTAAAAAAAATCAGGAATTGGAAGGATAGAGAAGGAACCAGAATTCAGTCAGAAGAAGAATTTAGAGGATATTCCTAAAACAGGATCAGAAGAAAGAGAGGAAATTATCTTAGAAGAATTTGAAAAAGAAATACTTGGAGAGGAAAAGTATGACGTAAAGAGTTATCCTAAAAAAGGACAAACCCTAAATCATGTTTTTACTGATAGTTTCAATGTTTTAGATAGTACAGAAAACACTCCTAATAATTCTAATATTTTAATAGATCTAAGTTTTAATAATCAGTCTATCTGTCAGTCTACAGATCTAAAGAATATAAAATTAAATGAAAATGTAAAGACTGACAGGCCTACAAATATACCAATTCAATTTATGGATAAATATAAGAAAACTATAAATAAGTGTGAACTCTATGCCATAGAAGAAAAATATAGAGATGCAACTGCGCATGCTATAAAACTACTATTTTTGGATATTGAAAAGAATAGAAGAATAAATATAGGTGATAATATAATTCCCGCGGAAATAGTCGAGGAGGATATGGAAAAACTAGACTTTTTTGTAATAGAACACGCTGTAAATAAATTTAAAGAAGCTAGTAGAGAGAAGAAAATAAGAAACACTGTAGCATACTTAAAAGTCTGTATATATAATTCAATCCATGATATTAAATTAGATATTGATGCTGACATAAGATATAAAGGTTTTACTATGTAGTTGTTTTGTATAGTTCGTAGGATGCTTTCTAATGGAGAATCTAGAGTTTCTTATATATTGATAGGAATTGTTTAGTATGGTATAATTGACACGTGCAAATTACACGTACTAATACTATATAAAAGCTCTAAAAACTACATAAACTACGGTACATATTGATATTTAGAACTTTGGGATTCGTGAGTCCAAAGTTTTTTCCTGATTTAATTTAACAAGGAAGTTAATAAATATAGTAGAACTATAATAATGCTGCTAAGGGTGTTCAGATGTATTATACCATAATCAAAAACGCTAGTTATGAATTATATAAGTTTCTATGATTTTGCTATATAAAGGGGGAAGTTATGTGAAGAAAAAGCCAAGAGTAGCTATTGATTTATTTTCTGGCGCTGGAGGTTTGTCATGTGGTTTGATTGATTCTGGCATTGAGGTTAAAACTGCAGTTGAGATTTGGAACATAGCTGCAAGTACATATAGAAAAAACCTAAAAGGTTCTGTTATAGAAAAAGATATAAAAAATGTTAAAGGGAAAGAAATATTGAATAACATAGGATTGAGAAAAGGACAACTATTTTTATTAGCGGGATGTCCACCTTGCCAAGGATTTTCATCACAACAGAGAAATAAAAAAGGTGAAAAAGATGAGAGAAATCTTTTAGTTTTTGAATTTGCAAGATTGGTATACGAACTGAGGCCACTATTTATTTTAATGGAGAACGTACCAGGAATGAAAAAGGAGAGCAAAATCTTCAAAAAGGTAGTTAAAGAATTAAGGGAATATGGTTATGAAATAATATATGATACATTAAATGCTGCTGATTATGGAGTGCCTCAAATAAGAAAAAGACTAGTTTTGCATGGGGTAAGACTTGATATATATAAGAAAATGATAAAGAAAAAAATCGAACTCGAATTTCCTGAAAAGACCCATACCTCAAGTAAAAATCTAGTCAATAATGATAAGTTAGAATCTTGGAAGACTGTAAGACAGACAATATCTGACTTGCCTAAATTAGATGCAGGTAGTATAAATGATAATATCCCGAATCATTTTAGTGCTGGATTAAGCAAAATAAATCTAGAGAGGATTAAATGGATAAGAAATCACGGGGGTAGTAGAAATTCTTTGCCAGAAGAACTTCAACTTAATTGTCATAAGAAAAAAGCTGTAGGATATGGAGATGTATATGGAATAATGGACTGGGATAAGCCAGCACCTACTCTTACTGGAGGATGTTTATCCTATTCAAAAGGAAGATTTGGTCATCCCGAACAAGATAGAGCTATTTCTGCTCGTGAAGCAGCCAGATTACAATGCTTTGATGATAAGTTTGTTTTTGAAGGAAATAAGACTGAAATATCCTTACAGATTGGTAATGCAGTACCAGTAAACTTAGCGAAAGCTAGCGGTGACTATTTCATAAGATTAGGTGAGGAACTTCGTATAATTTAAAAAACGAGTCAGAAGTTGAGATTGACTCGTTTTTTTATGTATATTTTATGCAATATAGATATTTTAAATTATCCTGTTCTATCCTATGAATATATTACCATAGCTTTGTGAATTCTTAATAAATATCTCATCAACACCAACACGCGAATAGAAAGCTATATATTTACCAATAATCTGTCGTATATAATTATTATTTAATCTATAAGGTCTTTTACAGGTTATCAATCTATTTATTTCTTCCTTACACTTTAAATCAAATATTTGGATATCATAAAAGTTCCAAACAATTGGTACTAATTTTTTCGTTCTATGATCAGGTATTATAGTAACATGCTGATTCTCTCTTAAATGCTTACGTTCAGGTATATCTGAATGCACTTTTCCTTTTATAAAATTCAATTTAAAGTCAACTCTTTCTGGCCTAAAAACATCGCAAGGAGGAGTTATACACAGTAAATAAGTGTCATTTTTCATATTGATTTCATTACAATCTATAATAATATCACCACTATGAAAAAAATTTTTAAGATTTACTTTAGTTTCTTCGAGGATAATTTTATTATTATCTTTAAAAATAATAAGATCAGATAAATTAGTTAAGTCATTATTTTCGTAGCTAGTAAGCTTAAGGGTACCAATTAGCTGGCTTATAGAATTAGTAATATTATCATTAGATAACATAGTAAATAAAATAGGTAAGACTTCCTTGAGCCATTTGACATATTCATTTTTTATGACTTTATCTGTATTATCAATTAATTCTTTAATAATAGATTCTTTATCTGGAGAATCTATTTTATTTAATAATTCCAGTTTATTTATGTATATCATAATCCGTTTTGTAATAAAGTCATCAGAGATTTTAGTTACTATTAAATTTAAAGATTCTTCCCACTTAGCTGGAGATAAATCAATAATATTAATGCATTCTTTAAATAAACTTACATCAATCTGTGACAATGCTTCAAGATTATGTTTATACTCTTTTTCTTTTTTGTGTTTTTTTTCTAACAATGCAATTACTTCTTTTATCTTTTTATCTAGAGTTGATTTATCTAACTCTTGTAGTTTATGTATATTGTTGTTAATAGAACTATAAATTGCGTTGATAATATTTTCATTAACAACAATTTCTTCATTAATATGATTAGTTATTAGTGATGTTAATTCCTTTGGCAAATCATTGTAATTATATCCTTGTGACTGACTTTGTAAAATTAGTAATGTTTCAAAAGGCTGAGAAAACTTTTTAAGAAGCTTACCAGTTTTTTTATTAAGTTCTAATATGGTATCAAAAAATACAACAGGAAAATATCCGTATTGTTCTACTAGTAGCGAAGCAAATGTATCAATTATTTCTTCAATATCAAAAGAATCAGTAGATACTTTTGAACATAGCATAATAAGTGAAGAATTATGGATTGTATACTTATAATTTTTATTAGATTCTGTTTTTCCATCATAAAAAATCATATCATCAAAGTTATCTTTAAAATCATTTTCAGCTTCATTAAAATTTTGAGTATATACCACAATAAGTCTCATCTGATCTTCAGTACAAATAACATCTTTTAAGACATTTACTGCTGTTAACCCTGGTTTCAGTTGCCAATCAATGATAGTGAAATTAGAGCATTGAATGTGTTCAACTAGATCTTTTGTTTTTGTATGACTATTATATTTATAGGGAAAAATTATTATATTTTTATAATTTTGTTGTAAATTCTCTAATAATAATTCTAAATTCGATTCATCTACATAACTAGTATCTTCCATAGATTCGTGTATTTCACTAATAGGAGTATATACATCAATTGCTGCAGAAGTATGTTGTTGAGTTTGACAAGCTTCACTTAAAGCAGCATAATAACTTTCTTCATCGTTGGAATTAACATCTTCACTCGGATTAGATTGATTCTCTTTATTAACTAATGATAGCGAAAATTCATCATCAATGTAAAGTACTTTGCTTAAAAAATCTTTTATTTTTCTTTCAGCTTGTTTATTAGATAAAGACTTAACAACAGTACTCATAGCATCAACATCCTTTCTTTAATCTAAATTAAATACTATTTTAAAACATGCTCCACTTAACCTTTTTTCAGGGGAATCATAAACAATGTCTATTTTATGGTTTTGTGATTCAAGTACTTTTTTTGCTATAGTTAAACCAAGACCCCTACCACCAGGTTTCTTGGTAAAAAAAGGACTAAAGATTTTTTCACCAGTACTTTTACTTATTCCTATGCCAGAATCTTCGATATAGAGTGTGCTTTCAAGTTCATTATAGTGAAAAAGTATTTGTTTAGCATCTCTATCTATAACCCAATAAATAGAATTATGAATTAGGTTTGATAAAACGGGGTAAATCTTTGATTGAGATAGTACTAGCTCTATTTCTTCATCAACATCAATTATTAGATCAATTTTGTATCTTTCAAGAGTTGATGCAAAAAAGTTCTTTAAATCTGCCAACATATAATTTAATTTTATCGGTCGCTTTGGTAGGTTATAACTTCTATACATGGGCGATAGCTGACTTTGTCTATCTGAAATAGCCCTAAATCCTACCTCAATTTGTTTAAGCCAGTATAAAGCTCCTTGTGACATATTTAAACGTTTTAGATGCTTAATTGAATCATTAACGTTAGTAAATAATTGATTAAATTCATGATTTACTACTTCAGATGCTAGTCCAAGGTTTGCTAAGTCGTTTATTAACTCAAGTTCTGTTTGTAACTGTGCATTTTCCAGCTTTAGAGATCCGAGCAAATAATCAAGTGAATCATTTCCAGCTGTATTACCTAAAAAAGATAGTAAAGGCTGAATTTCCGTAAGTAATCCATTAAATTCATTTTCTATTTTTAGCCTAGTATATAGCAATAAATCGTAATTTTTTTTTTCTACTTCATCTATGCTATGTATAATGCGTGTTGCATGGCTCCTGATTTCATGAGGAGGTAAGCTAATGAGACTAATCAGTTCATTTTTTGAAGTATTAGTTTGATTGATTAATAAGCTTAATTCACTATTATTTAGATAACTTTTCAATTCATGACTGACCTTATTTACTTTTTCGAAGATATTACTAATAGGCTCTATCTCTGAAAGAATATGCTGCCTTTTTATGTCAATGTCTGAATTAAGTTCTTTTATTGTACTGTTAATAGAATTATCTATATCCTTAATTTTCTCTAGTATAATATTTATGAAATCTATTGGATTATCCAAAAGATTGTCTGAAGCTATATCATTCCAATCATGTATTAATTTTAAAAATACTTGTTCAATTTCATGGGAAGCCATCCCTAATTTACTAGTTAGGTTTTTAATAGTATCAGCAAGTTCTTTGTTATAAGTTAATACTCTACTAGTTAATTTATCATCATAAGAATCTTTAAATCTTTGGGACAATGAAATTATATATGTATGTTGGAGATTATCAATATCATTTTTCTTACTAGCTGTTAGTTTTCTGAACTCTTCAAGTTGTTTGGAAAGCTTTTCATATCCATCATTTACTTGTGCAACTTCTGCTTTGAATTTCCACTCTTCAATATATTTATAAATTTCATCTTCAAGAAATTTTAATTTTAACGGATACTCTTTTAATTTAGTCTCCAAACTTATTAAGTGTTCTTTAGCTAGTTGTCTTTCTTGTTTAATAGTTTCCTGTTCTTTTATTTTATCTTGCATTGCTTTTGTATTATTTTCTATATAGGTATTTCTTAAACCTTTAGAGTCTTTTCTAGCATTTGAAAGATAATCTAATGATATATTTA
Organism: Proteiniborus sp. MB09-C3; assembly: GCF_030263895.1. NCBI lineage: Bacteria > Bacillati > Bacillota > Clostridia > Eubacteriales > Proteiniborus > Proteiniborus sp. MB09-C3. The sequence continues at coordinate 2,683,520 of NZ_CP127161.1, read as the reverse complement.
TTAATAGGTTTTCTAATGTTTTAGTAAAGTAATAAAAATATTCATTTTCTATCAAGCCTTCTCTACTTGACTTATCTTCTAGATTAGGATTATCAGCGGAGTTAATATCAATCTTACCAAACATATTTCTATGACTAAAAAGATAATTACCAGCATGCTTGCTTCTTCTTGCTTCTAAATTGAGAAAATCATTTTCTGGTTCTCCATAAGGAAGAATTCTTACATTATCCCTAAACACGCTAAGTCCGCCAGCTATTTGCATTTTTTGAGTTATCATTGAATATTCTTCATCCGTCAGTCCACTATTACTAGAAGATAGTTCTACATGACACATTTTAAGTTTATATGGTCCGCAATCATATTTTTTCCAGTCTTGAATACCTGCAGTAACTTCTATTCCTTTGGTGAGTTCATTGTTACAATCTTCTAATATTTTACTATCAGCATTCCTCGCCATTATATTACCGTAAAATTTGCCATTTCTAACTTTGCCTTCTATTTTCAAGTCATAAATATTGTAATCTTCTTCAGTATAGTCAGAGTTAAAAACTAAAGGTTTCTTGTTGTATACTATTTCAACATTAAAAGGATTATCGGCATTACTAAAGTTTGAAACAAAGGAAGCAAATCTAACATAATTTTTGTTTGCAACAAAATCTTGTTCCCGGTCTTTTTGTGGAATATTAGGATTAAGATATCTATCCCAATCTTCAATAATATCCTGTATTAAAATAATTGTGCCTTGCTTTTTACCATTTTCTATTATTGAGCACAAAGTCAAAAGATGATTATAAGATACATCAAAGTTATGTATTTGGTTTTCAATTCTATTATACAAGTCAAAAATCTGACGATCTCTTCCAGATTTTAAATTTTCACTTTCAAGTTTCCATCCTTGTAACTTAAGGTTATTACTTTGCTCTTTCTTGAAATTCTCAATTATTGATGAAAAATTGCTTTTTAAATATTCAAAGCTTATTTCAAAAATAGAAGGGATAGTAATTTCTTCTATATATAACTTAGGATTTTCAAATATATTCCAATTAATGTAAACCATATTCCACTCAGAATTAGAAGTACGTGTAAGCATTAACATTTGCTCACCTAATCTAGCTGCAGCTAATCTACCAATACCTTTTTCACCCATTAAAGTGCGGTTTTTTCTTGTTCTGCTATTACTTCTAGATTTTTTTGAATCAGTACCAAGGACAAGCCAATTATTATTAATAATGTCTTTATCCATTCCATCTCCTTCATCACAAATAATAATATATGGATTGTCTACTTTTGTAACAAATTCTGTTCTTATCCATTCTGCATCTGCATCATAAGAATTTTTCATTAGTTCACCTAATGCAGTTACCCCATCTCTAATCTGTTTTCTACCCAATAATTCTACAGCACGGGCTTTAGTCTTAAAGCTTCCCAATAATATTCCCTCCTTAGTATATTAAGTAAAAAGCTAATTATAAAAATACAGAATTCAAAAAATATTTTACTTATATTATAGATAGATATCCTTAAACATCTTAATAAATAATTAATTTCAATAAATAATGCTTTATTCCTTCCTTATAATATATTTATTCATAAAATCAAATTTAAAATTCTTCACAAACTTATATTTCTCACCACCCAAATAGATTTTCGTATAAGAATTTCCAACTTCTAAATCAATCACATCATTTTCTGCTATGAATTCTTCAATGTCAGCCTTAACATCATTAATAATAATCTTTTTATCTTCATAAAATTCAATAATAGAGCCTTCTGTATATATTTTTCTAGTAAAATATCTTTTTCCATCTTTGATGAGTATAAAAGTACCCCTTGCTCCTGGGCGGCTACCAACTTTAAAAGTCATTATGGGTTGGAGATTGATTTGTTCATTTGCCTGACTATGATTTAGAATTCCTAGACTTTTATTAATAATGTTCTCACTAATGCTAGCAAAGATATTTCAAAATTATTAGGGATCTTATAGAGAATAATTAAAGAATTAGTTGGGAGCTGATAGAGAACGTTTAAAGATATGCTCGTAATAACAATAAAAATAACCAGTACTATCATTACCCTCTTAAAAGTAGGTTCGCGATAGCTATTACGATTAAAACCTTTTTTTGCATTTTTTAAAAAACCTGGGCATATAGGTGTCTTGAGACTAGTGGTCTTTCATTTGGATCTATATATTTCATTGTAAGTATTTTTATTATTATCGTTATTTGAAATAGCTACTTGCTCTCTAAACTCTGATTCTCTATATAGAACTTTTTTTATAGTGAACATATCTTCTGAAGAAAGTGGCTCAAAGCAGAAACTATTTTCAGAAATAACATATCTTCAAACTTTTTCTTAATAAACTTTAGTTAGGCAATTTTAAAAGCCTAACTAAAGTTAACAAAATCAACTCTAAATCTCTTCACATATTTTAGAGTTTCAATAAAACCTTAAATTTTAAAAAAGAAATATTTAACTGCCAATCCTTTTATATATTCAACTATTTTTTTCATTTTGCTAGGCATTTTAGTTAATATTATATTTGGCTTCCATATGCCAAATGTAGTTAATAAGAAAATAATTGAGCTGTATATAAAGACGAAATAATTATAACCATTGGAATTAAAAAAAGTTTTTCTATTTATACTAAGTAAATTACTTATGGAACTTAAATTAGAAACAGTAATTAGTTGCGTTCTGAATATTGCTACGAAAATAGAAATATTTGCAACTATCTTAAATAATAATTTCAAATCAGGCAGGCTATCGTTTTCTTTAACTTTAATAGCTAAGGTAGCCCATAGTATAAGAAATATGATAGTATAAGACGGCTGTATTATTCCAGAAAGAATTAGCAAAAAGCTTAAAAATATTATATATGCGTATAATGCAACGTAGTTTATATCTTTTGCTTTTTTAACTAACCACCACAAGCCTCCACCTATAGTTATTAGAGTCTGACCCAATCTTGATACAAATTCAATATAATAATTCAAGCTGCCGCTAACGTTAAATATGTCATCACCTAATGTTAATAAAGCAAGATTAATAACATTTAAGATTGTGTCCAAAATTACTCCCTGTAAAGGAGCAAACAACCAAATGAATAGACCTATTGAGGCAATGACAATTGACATTATTAGTGGTATAGAAATTACGAGATAATAAAGAAAGTTTAATAAAAAATGAACTATTAGTATAGGAATTATTGAATACAAAATTGCTAAAAATAAATTTCCAACACTACTAGTTTTACTTAATTGAATAGGGAGCATTATTAGAAAACATATTCCATATAATACGCCCAGTAAAATAGAAGGGTTTTTAAGTTCACTTATTAGTCCTGAAATTTTATGAATTTGCTTTGCAGTACTTTTGCCCATTTAATGTCTCCTCCTTATAAAATTAAAATTTATATATAAATTAGTCATAGTGCTGATAATTGTGTGCTTATTTTAATTTAACAATTTTTTTATTCATAAAATCAAATTTAAAATTCTTCACAAACTTATATTCCTCACCATTCAAATAAATTTTCGTATAAGTATTTCCAACTTCTAAATCAATTACATCATTTTCTATAATAAACTCTTTCTTGTCTGATTTAGCATCATTAATAATAATTTTTTTATCTTCATAGAATTCGATAGTAGAACCTTCTGTAAAGATTTTACTAGTTAAATATTTCTTTCCATCTTTTATAAGTATAAAAGTACCTTTTGCTCCTGGATGACTACCAACCTTAAAAATCATTAGTGGTTGATTATCTATATCATTATTTTCTTGATTCTGACTAAAAGCTTCTGTTCTTTTGTCAATGAAGTTTTCAACAAAACTAGCAAATACCTTAGGGAAATTATAAGGAAGGTGGAAGAGTCTTTTCAAAGCTGGAGATATAACAATAATACTTATTATGAGTACTAGAATTGTCTTCTTAAAGGTCCAGTATTTTTTAGAACTAGTATATTTAAGTTGATTCTTCTTTTTAACATTAGGTTTATTAGAACTTGAAGATAGTTCATAACTACTTATAGTTTCTTCATGTTGGGGGGAGATACTGTCACTATCTCTATCTAATATAAATTCATCCTCATTACAGGGTACAGATTCTTTGTATATTATTTTTTTGATTATATCCATGTCTTTTTGGAATAATGGCTCAAAGCAGAAACTATTTTCAGGAATAAACATATCTTCAAACTTTTTTCTTAATAAACCTATATCTTTTCTATTTTCTATATCTTTAATCTCATCTTTAAAAAGTATAAGTGTTTGATCTATTGAATCTTTATGGCTGCTATTCAAAAATGATAATTTTTCAATATTAGTAAAGACAACACCACAAGCCCGGCAAAACTTAAGATTACCTTTGTAGATACCATCATTTTGAAGCAGATTTTCTTCAGCTTTAAGAACGTTTTCTATTTTGTTTTTATATCTAGTTGCTTGTTCCAAAGGATTCAACTTAGAATTATTGTTAGGTTTGAAATAGAAGTATTTAGCATTTGATGAGTATATAGTTTCCAAAGCCCAATCTTTTACTTCTAATACTAGAAGTCCAAGTGTGGGTTCTACTATTATAAAATCAGGGTAATTATTATCTACTCTCATATTCCAGAAAACATAATAATCATCTGGAAGCATATATTTAAGAAACATATATACTTCTATTTCGCTATAGTGTTCTTCCTCATAACCCTTTATCGAAGGTGGAAACATTTTTGCCATCTAATCACTCCCGTCATTTTACACTTTTCGACAACATTCTACAAACATATCCCATAATATACAACATTTTCCCCAAGAGGGTTAAAAAAATATATTCCTGACGGAATAATATTTTTATTTGCTTTTGTTAAATTCACGGCTTGTCCAGTTTAAGTACCTTTTAGTTCATCAATTAGCTTAAGCTTTTCTTTTTCAATAACCCTATTTATTCTGTAGAGGTTAATTCATCAGATAGTTCAGTATTACGTTTTTGCATATCTCTAAGCTTATAAAGTTCTATTAGTTTTTTTAGTTCTTCTTGACTTTCGGGAGATAGGTTACGTATCTCTTCAGAGATTTCATCAGAAGATAATTTGTCTTTGCTAGTATTCTGAATAGGTTGTTTAATATCAGTTCTTCCAAGAAGATAATCTGTAGACACGCTAAAAAAATCAGCCATCTTTTCTAGGATTTCAAAGCTAGGTTGCTTTCCTTTAGTTTCATATCCAGCAATGGTAGGTCTACCAACTCCTAAATGTTTAGCTAATTCATCTTGTGTAACTTTATTTTTATCTCTAAGACATTTTAAGCGTTGTCCGAACTTCATGCTATCCTCTCCTTAATGATTAAATTATATATTAAAGAGTTTCTATTATAAACAATAGTGTCAAAAATGAACTTTTATAATAAAAAACGCTTGACAATGTGCCTAAAGGGAACTATAATTTAATTATAAAGTTTCTTTAATACACAATATTAAGGAGAAATTGAAAACATGAGAGAAAAGCTTAGGAAAATAAGAATATCTAAAAATCTTACTCAGAAAGAGATTGCAAAGCTCATTGAAATTAATAGAGCTACATATACGAATATTGAATTAGGAAATAAAAATCCCTCTTTATCTGTAGCAATGAAAATCAAAAATATTCTTAAATATAGTAATGATGATATTTTCCATAATATAAATAAAGTGAAAGAATAAAAGTTGATTTATCTATGCAGAGCATTATCAGCTCTACGTATTTAAATATATAAAAATACAAGTAGTACAAGCAGTACAATAGCAGTTTAAGCATTAGAACCTTGGCAATTGAATATTCGACATTACAGATACGTTCTCCTGTAAGCCTGATGAGGGAAAGCAACTTAAGTAAGACCGCCAAGACTGCCTGCACTTTGAAATGAGTGCCGAACCGATAGTATCGAAGGTGATGAGCGATAAGTCTTGACTTTAAATTGGCTGTAGCTCGGCCAACTTGCGATAACATTACAGGAGATATAATGATACTTCTTTTTAGCCAGCTGAGAGGGTGGGGTGCTAAGGTGTTTGGTGAAACGGCATTTTGGCATCATGATATGGACTAGCTATCCATAGTTTGTAATGTCTTTAAATATATACTTGTAGTGATAATAAAAAGGTTATATTGGATTATGAATTCTTTATTATCATTATAAAGACCGTTTTATTTGACATAGTCTACCAATATAAGTATAATAATATTTAAGATAGGAAACTATCAAAGCTAAAAGAAAAAATTCTCTGCTTTACAATAGGGAATATAGTATATCTAAAATGATGTTGAGTGCTTCGCTACTTCACAAGAGCTAAACTATGATATATAGCAGGGGAAACCCTGCTATCTCTGTATTTTGAGGTGATTTATGAAAAAACTTAGTTTGTTTGACGTTGATAAGGAGTATATAAAATATTAACAAAATGCAGAGAAAAGTATAAGGGAATTTACCAATATTATCTTAAATAGCTGCAACTTTAAGTTACAAAAAGAAAAATGCTTAGAATATCAATACTACTTAGAATCAGCAGGAAAAGTAGCTACTACTAAAGATGGAGAAGTGGATATTGAAAAAGAAAGAAAAAGTGAAGATGATTGGGAAATGAAAAAATAAATTTAATAGATTCTATTTTGAAGATAGCTCTTATTGGCTATCTTTTTCTATTTTCAATGGTAAATATTCATGTTAACAGTGAATAGCTCTAGATATTTGTTGCTATTATAAACTGATATTGTTTCTATGAGATAGTTTCTATATAATGGAGGTGAGGATTTGAGCAAAGAATTAATTGCAATATTAAAACCTTATGCTAACTGGTTTAATGATCAAGGAGAGGAAATAAACCAACAAGCTAAAGAGGCTCTATATGTTTTTTATAGAAGGTTATTGAAGTACAAGCCTTCTAAGAGATATGAAAAAAGAAAAAATATATCATTTCATGCTATATATATAACAGGGTTAGTAGCTGCTAAAAAGGCTTTTATGGAAGGAAAATATATGAGAGTATGTAATGAATTGAGAAGTCTAATGCACTATGAGGACTTTTTTCAAGGTAGAATTTATTATAATGTTCTCAATTTGCTAAGAGAAAATTTAGATATCGAGGATGAGTGAAAATGATTAAAGGTTTCTTCGCAAAAATTTTTAAGCAAAAAAGATTTTTAGATACTATTGCCCAAAGCAATAGCAGATATGGCAGACCATTTCCGAAACTTGAGTTTAATGACACAATGTTTTTTGTTCGTGAGGTATTAGAATATGAAAAGGATGAAACAGATCAAATCATTATATTAGACTATATTTTAAGTGTTGTCAGAGAAGATTTAAAGACAGATATGTTAACTACTATTTTATATAATGAAGAAATTGCTGATAAACTGAGATGTGATCCTTTTCCAGTTCACTATTTTGACGAGGAAGGAAATGCTTTTAGTTGCACATCTGAAAGAAGTAAAGATAATATGGTAAAAGTCGACTTGTCTAAAGATTGTGTATTAGTTTTACCTTGGCATAGAGAAAGGTTAAGAAAAAGTATTAAAAACATTTTCAAAAATGATTTTGAATATCATAGTTCTAATCATTTAGCGAACTATTTTTCTCATATTGATGTATGTTACGTATATAATGGAACTCATTCTATTTCTTCAGGTATTGGATATAAAAAGGGCTTTATTGAAGCTGTATATTGTGATACTAGCAAATTTTTTGAACATTTACATACAGATGGAGTATATTGGTACAATAGCCACAACAATAACAAGATATCAGATTTATTTGATTTTCGTATAGGAATTTTATATGAGATAGCAAAGTTGAAATATAAGATTAACAGTTAACTTACTCTTGTTAAAATAGTTAATAATGGGTATAATGTTAATAAGACAATATTAAAAGTGGTGTACCCCTACCAATAAGTGGGAAGCTTTAAAAGTAGTGCATTATACCAGTAAGTATTATAATACAGTGTGTTTCGCCACAGTAAGAGCGACTTATTTATGCAATGTGTTTCGCCACAGCAAGAGCGACTTGTTTATACAGTGTGTTTCGCCACAGTAAGAGCGACTTGTAATTCTGAAAGCGGCTAGAAGTAAAATTCTAGCCGCTTTCTATTTAGGAGGATATATGGACAAGTTAATGTTTTACGAGGTTTCACAACAATACATAAATTATTTGAAACTATTTGAACCCAAAATACCTAATATAGACTATAATACACATAATAAATTTGTATGTGGTGTTATTTTTTCAATAGATGGCTTTAATTATTTTGCACCAATTTCATCATTTAAAGAACAACAGAAAACAAACATTATAATAAATAATTCTAATGGGGAAGCAGTTAGTAGTATAAGATTTAGTTTTATGTTTCCAATTCCTGAGGCAGAAATAAAGATAAAAGATTTTTCTAAGGAAGAATATAAGTACAGAAGATTATTGCTGGAGGAATTTAAATATTGTAATATTATTAGAGATAAAATTATATCTAAGGCCAAATATACATATAAACGTTATAATTCTGGATATGATAAAATGCTTATGAAAAACTGCTGCAACTTCAGGCTGTTAGAAGAAAAATGTTTAGAATATCAGGTTTATCTAGATACTGCAAGAGAAGTAGCTGCTGTCAGAGAAGAGAATATGGATATTGAAAAAAAAATTAAAGACGAAGATAATTATGAAATGGAAAGATAGAATTAATAGGAACATATATAAATTAGGATAGCTTTGTTGGCTATCTTTTTTTGTTGGCTTATTTAGAGAAAAGTTAGTAAAGAAAAAAACTATAAAATTAACCTGCTGATATATCTATTGAACATGCTTAATTAGGTAATCATACAAGCTTTTACAATCATATATTATTAATCAGTAAGAAGTTATTTTAAATTAATATTGAGACAAGAATAATGGCTTTAATGATAATTTTGTTAATAGAGGAGGGTTGTTGATGAGTGAAAATACAAAAATAATATTAGAAGAAAACTTTCAAAACAATGATGATAAAAAAAGAAAAATAAAATTTAACGAAATAATCATAAAACTTATAAAGAAAAAGGAAGAGCCTAAACTAATTAATTGATTATAGCTACCTATTTTGCTATAATTAGGTTAGAATAAAGTAGGTGGTTATATCTCCCATAAGTTTACGAATAGGAGGTATAATTAAAATTGAAGGCTGCTCTATACTGTAGACTTTCAGAAGAAGATAAGAATAAGGTTGACATTTCTGAGGTATCGGAAAGTATTCAAAATCAAAAGGCACTTTTAGAAGGATATGTTTTGGCAAATAATTGGGAAATATATGATGTGTATTCTGATGACGACTGGTCAGGACTAGATGCTGATAGACCAGAATGGAATAGGCTTTTGAAAGATGCAGAGGATGGAAAGTTTAATGTTGTTATATGCAAAAGCCAATCGAGATTTACTAGGGAAATGGAAGCAGTAGAAAAATATTTGCACAATAAATTTATAGAGTGGAATATTAGGTTTATTGGTTTAGTAGATAATGCTGACACTTCTAACAAGGGAAATAAAAAACAAAGACAAATCATGGGATTGACTAATGAATGGTTTTGTGAGGATATTTCGGAAAATGTAAAAGCTGCTCTAGATGTAAAAAGAAAATTAGGCAAATTTATTGGTTCCTTTGCAGCTTATGGATATACTAAAGATCCAGCTGATAATAATAAACTCGTAATGGATGAAGAAGCTGCTGAAATTGTAAGGCAAATATATAACTGGTATTTAGAAGGCTTTGGAATTCAAAAAATAACACAAGAGTTGAACACTAGACAAATACCTAATCCAACATTCTATAAAAGAAAGTCAGGATTAAATTATAAAAAAACTCTAAACTGCAGTATACTATGGAATAGACTCACCGTTAGAAGAATACTTCAAAATCAATTATATGCTGGACATATGACTCAGGGAAAAATCAAAAAAATAAGTTATAAATCAAAAAAATATATTCAAATTCCAAAACAAAAATGGATTATTGTGAAAAATACACATGAAGCAATTATTCAAGAAGAAGTTTTTTTAGAAGTACAAAGACGCTTTAAATCTAGACAAAAAAGCACTAAAAAAGGTAAAGCACATATATTTGCTACTAAAGTAAAATGCTTGGATTGCGGAGGAACTATGCAAAAAGGCGTAACTTCCAAAGATAGAGGTGAATACCCTTTTTTAAGATGCAAACTATATTTAAAGACTCCAAAAGAGAATAAAATGTGTACATCTCATTATATTAAACTTGATAATCTTGAGGATGCTGTTTCAAAGAAGATAAAAGAATATATAAATGTTTACTTAGACGAAGATAATGCTGCTAGTATTTTACATGCAGAAAGTGAGATTAATAACAAGATAAAAGTTTTCAAGAAAGAGTTAAATAGAGTGAACATGTATTTGCAAGAACAAACCCAGATATTAGAGTCTCTATACGTTGATAAGTTCAAAGGAATAATTTCAGAAGAAGTATTTATTGATTTTAATAAAAAGTTCATGCTAGAAAAAGGAGTTTATGAGCAAAAAAGTGAATATATTAATATGCAAATTAAAGAGATAAGTAATAAAGCAGATAATATAGACGAGTGGATCAAAACAATAAGGAAGTATAAAGATTTTAATAACCTAACCCATGAAATGGTGAATGATCTTATCGACTATATAGAAATTGGGGAAAGAAATAAGGTAACTGACGAGCAAATAATAAAAGTACACTGGTTATTTTAATAAGGATATATGTATGTTGTTACTATGTTACATTAAGCCTTATTAAGGCAATAACAACATTCGATAGATGTAAAGGTACAAGACTAGCAACATATGCAGCAAGATGTATAGATAACGAAATATTAATGACTATTCGTGCATGTAAGAAAACTAAGTCAGAAGTTTCTCTTCAGGATCCAATTGGTGTAGATAAAGAAGGTAATGAACTATCATTAATAGATATATTAGGAACAGAGCCAGATGAAGTAATAGACGAGGTAGATTTAAAAATACAAGTAAAAAAACTATACTGTAAGATGAACAAAGTGTTAAAGGATAGAGAGAAAATCATAATTCAACTTAGGTACGGTCTATTAAATGGTGGATGTAAAACTCAAAGGGAAATAGCCAAGATGTTAGGCATATCAAGGTCTTATGTATCAAGGATTGAAAAGAGAGCTATAAAGAAATTGAATAAAGCATTGATGTAAACAGGTGATATACACCTGTTTTTTTATATAATATGTGATAAGCCAGAATATGAAGTAATATGAACAATATTGATGCATGTAATAGTTATTAATATTAAAATTAAAAAAACAGAAAAAGAAGGAAAAGGTTGGATTATATAGAAGTAATAAAGGACTACACACGAAAGTACCTTACCATTTGAATAGTTTTAAATTAGTGTCATAAAATATGCTGTTTTGGATAGTCAACACTTATTTAGACAGTTTTTTTAAGGTTATGTAATTTATATTGTCTAGGACTTAAATATCCTAGTGTTGAATGAACCCTAATATTATTAAACCAATTTACATAATCAGCTAACATAATTTCTAACTGCTCTAGGCTTTCAAAATGATAGTTATTAGCGAATTCAGTTTTAAATATCTTGAATGTAGCTTCAGCTACAGCATTATCATAGGGACAGCCCTTCATGCTTAAAGAACGCTTAATTTTGAAGGTATCTAGGACTTCATCTATTATTTTATTTTTGAATTCGTTGCCTCGATCTGTATGAAATAGTGTAATATTATCTAATTTAGTTTTAACCCTTGCAAATGCTCTATAAACTAGAGGTACATCTTTATTAGGACCAGCGCTATAACCAATTATTTCTCTATTAAATAGGTCGACTAAGAAACATACATAATTCCATCTTTTATTAACTCTAACGTATGTTAAATCACTGACTACAGCTGCATAAGGTTCATCTGTATTAAATTCTCTATTTAGTTCATTAGCAATCTTTGATTCATTACATTTATCCACATGATGCTTGTACTGGGCAACTGTATAGTTTGATACTAAGCCATTTTGCTTCATTATTCTACCTATTTTTCTTCTAGATACTATATAGCCTGCTTTTTTTAGCTCGACTTTAATTTTTCTAGTACCGTAGTTATTTCTACTTGCTTTAAATATATCTATAACTTTTAGTGTTATTTCATCTGTAGATTCTTTAGCTTTTGATTCATAGTAATAAGTACTTCTAGAAATTTGCAGGACTTTGCACATTGCTGATACACTGTATTTGTGGGTACTACTCTTAATCACATTTACTTTCGTCCTAATATCAGCGCTGCTTGCTTTAAAATATCATTCTCCATTTTTAGCTGTTGATTTTCTTTCCTTAACTTTATTAGTTCATTTTCCTCTGGGGAACGATTATCTTTTTCCTTGAAAGATCCAGTTGTTTGGCTTCTTTTTATCCAGGTATTAAAGGCGGTGGGTGTTAAGTCATATTCAGCTATAATATCATTCTTAGACTTACCACTTTCGTATAGTTTTACCATTTGATCTTTGAATTCTTCGGTATAGGTTCTTCTTTCTCGTTTTATCATATAAACTCTCTCCTTTTTCTATTAATAGCTTACATGACCTTATTTTTATTGTCTAGTTTATTGTAACCTATCCATATCAGAAGAAAACAAACGATATGCAATGGAACTGGCTGATTGTGCTAATGTAGGTATTAAATATGAAATTGGTGACTTTTGTGAAACAAATATAAATATTTTTGGAAATTCTTTTGATATAGCATATGCAGAGGGTGGGATATTACACTATTTTAGTGACATAGATATATTCGTAGAGACAATATATGAATTACTAAAGCCTAATGGTCAACTTATATTAAGTGATTTCCATCCCTTCAGAAAAATAAATTCTAATGGTTTTTTTATGTTTAGTGTTCCACAAACAGGTGGTGATTATTTTAATTCAGAGATTTTCAATGGAGATGTTGCATATAAAAGTTTTTTCAATGAAGATGAGCAAAGTTCTTTTCCCGACTGTTCTTTACGCTTTTATACGTTAAGTGAGATAATTAATGCAGTTATTAAAGCAGGATTTACAATAAGGGAGTTTAATGAACATCCAAGTTATGAGAATAAAAAAATACCTGGTCTGTTTACAATTTATGCTATGAAATAAAAAATATCTAAATGTAGGTTATAAGAATAATCTATAGTTTCTTTAGTGAGTAATTTTTATAATATACGACATAACGATTTAAGTTATTAGCTGATGTTTTTTATTGAGAGGAAGAGAAATATGAGTTATAACAAAAAATATTATTAGTTTTGCCTTTATTGCCTTATTATTATTTCTGCCAAGGTTTATTAGCTACAGCACTACGATATTTATCTAGACGACTTTTATATTAATTTATAAAGACCCAAGGGCGAAGCCCTGTCGTCCTTTGGGTCATAGGGCAGGGAATCTAAATAACATTAGATTTAAGATTCTGTTACATATAATTTAAACTCATTCGGAGAGGTCCTTGCCCTAAGCCTTATGTATTTTTTAAATCACTAGTAAGTTATAAGACCGGACAATATCAGAGCAATTTACAGGGAGTTTGTTGATAGAAAGATGTTGATATCAGTAGAACGCTGTGGAGTAAGGTTAATATTTAGCGTTCAAATTTTTTCTACTAGAAAAACTTCAGTGGGGGTAAGGATATGAATTTGAAGACAATTGAGCAACTAAACAACATCTATGAGCCTTTGCATAGTCAATTTAAAGACTTAAAGTTAATATTAGATAAATATAATTTTAGTTATTCTAATGCAGGATGGTTTAATATGCATTCTATTAAACATAATGATGGCTTCATTGATGAATATTTTCCTATTCCTGTCCTATCTATTGAAGGTTTTGGAGATATTGGTTTAAACTTGGATTACATTTTTATTGAAACTACTATATCAAAAGAAAAAGCAGAATACTTACAATTAGATCGTTTTAATGATTATAATATAGAGATTTATGGGGTTAAGGATTATCTTATAGATTATTACCAACCTAATTTAGCAATTGAGATTTACAAAGAAAAAATTCATGAAAGTCCTGAGGAAGAATTTCATTTTGCTATAAATTTGCCACAAGGTGTCAGTATGAATGAGATAATAAATGTGATTATTAAAATAAAAGATTATCAAGTCATATAACCCCATTTAAAATACATTGCTTATTGTACATGAGGATTAAGGAAAAGGAAGTCGCCACATCTTATAAACAATATATTTGCGCTAGGGTGCACTCGGGCGCAATCTTAGGGCATTGTGCATCATATCTCTTCGCTGGGAGCAAAGCTCCGCCAGGGGGTCTATCTCTGAGGTCCAGCTCAGGGACGTCGCAAATATAGGACGTTATAGGACAGCTGATGCAAAAGCTAAATGCGACATCGTGTCGATTGATAAAGTAATATTTTCATTTGGAGGAAGTAACATGAAGAACAGATTGATGATAATTGTAACTGGAGCACCCGGCACGGGCAAAACAACATTGAGTAAGAAGCTTTCCGAGAAATATTCAATCCCGCTTGTTGCAAAAGACGAAATAAAAGAGTTGTTATTTGACAGCATAGGGATTGGAGATAGACAATGGTCGCTACAATTAAGCAAAGCTACCTATAACTTGTTATTCAACTTCATAGCTAAACTACTTATGACAAACAACCCTTTTATTGTAGAAAGTAACTTTTACAATGGTGAGGCAACGAAGAATTTCTTAAAACTAAAATCCAATATGGATTTTAAGGTGTTGCAAATTCAGTGTTACACAGAGCCTGAAACGTTATATGAGAGATACAAAGCAAGGGACAATTCAGGTGATAGGCACCAAGGTCACATTCACCAACTACCTGAATTTCATGAGTACAAGACCAAGGTTTTTGATTCGAAGTGTTATAGACTTGATATTGATAATAGCGTCTATATTGATTTGAATACAACCCATTTTGAATCGGTGAACTATGAACAATTATTTAATCAAATAGAGAATGTGCTATAGAGAGAAGAATGAGTTGATTGAACAAGTATATGTGTAGGGTGCCGACATCCGTGTTGGCTTTGGATTCGTGGAGCATGAGCCATCCTATAACAAGGTGTTTGAGTTCGTTGCGAAGGGTCAGACCCTTGGATAAAAGCCGCAACACACCTTTTTGCCACCTCCAGTGTTCAAAGTCGTCTCAAACACGAAAACGTTATAGGACATGATGATATCGGGGCAGTTCTTTGTAGGTCTTGTTTTAAGAAAGCTAAATGCTACACATTCGTAGATTTATGTTCATTATTGAATATATTTAAAATATTGATTATTGGGAGGGGTTGTTATGGATAAAAAGTTAAAAGAAAAATTTGTTTTTAACACTCTATTATCTCTAGAAAAGCTTCAACAATTGCATAAACAAGTAAAAGATATAGATATTTCAGTGTCAAAACTTTATCCAGTAACACTTGTTGAAGACAATACATTCTTTGTATTTGATCGTAATGAATCTGGTGAGAAGTATGAGTATAAATTAGAATCGCCAACATCAATGCCAATACCAAAGGGTGTCTTAGCTGCATTTCCCCTAGACTTTTATCATGGAAAATCCTCAGCAATCATATCAGATGAAGCTTTTAATAGCCTTGAAGGATATATATTCATTTTCCATGAATTTGTACATTGTTTCCAGTGGGAAAATGGTGAAAGAGATATTAGGGCAAATTTAGAAATAGAAAGAAAATATAAGGAAGAAAATAATTATATGTGGGAAATCAATCATCCTTTTCCCTATAAAGATTTGGTTTTTGTCAATAAATCGATTGAAGTAGAGGATTATTTGGAACAAGAAAATTTAGATGGTGTTATTAGTTACTATAGACAGATGAGGGATAGATTAAATAAATTGGATTATGAGTATATGATATGGCAAGAATGGAAAGAAGGATTTGCAAGATATATAGAAAATTTAATGCGAAATAGAGTTGGTCTTAAGCCTAATGCATCTAAACTTCAACCCAAATTTAACAGGATAAGTTTCTATGAAATTGGTAGTAAATATATATATTTATTGATTAAGAATAATCCGCACTTAAGAAATGACATAAGAGGACTTTATTGTAAAATGTTTAATGTTTAATGATATTTATAATTTATACTTTTAGTTTTAATTAAGAAAGATTTTATTATGCAAAGGATTATTTGTGTGAAAGATCATCACTTCCTATAACAGTATATTTGCACAAGGGTGCACTCGGTCACAATCTTAGGGCAATGTGCACCACATCCCTTCGCTGGGAGCAAAGCTCCGCCAAGGGGTCTATCCAGCTCATGGACGTCGCAAATACGGGACATTAGGCGAAACTTTTAATAGTGGAGGTATAAAAGTATATGAAATCAAATACCAAAATAATTGAGCAATATTTTTCTGATAAATCTATGAATAATATAATAGATCATTGGATATTTAGGACGATAATTCCTGGAAAACATATATATCAGGAACCACCCAAAGAAAATTATGATAGACTCAAAAATATTTATGAAATGTTATTAAAATCACTAAAAAGTTTTAAACCATTAAACTTGAAGGTATGGGAACAATTTTTTGGTAGTTATAGTGGTTTAGCAGAAGATGTAACTGTATATATTATAGTTGGTTCACCTGAACCATATGACGCAATGGTCAGATATGATAAAGAAGGGAACAAATGTATAATTTTTGATTTAGAGCGAATGCGATCTTATTCCGAAAATGATGATAAAATTTTGGAAATCATTATTCAGTTAATTACTCATGAGATAGCGCATATTTATGTAAATAAGGTTTATCAAAGTCCCAATGTTAAAGATTCAACAAATATGAACTTGCGATATATTGTATTTAACGAGGGCATCGCACATTTCTTATCTTTTAGCAAAGACGTTTTGTCAGTTGATTGGGAAACTAGGGAAATGCTAGAGAGAAAGGAAAAGGCATACTCAACATTGCTTTATGAAATGAAAAATGATTTTCAAGATAAAAAGAATGAAATATTATCTAGGGCTAATAGCGGAAGGTTTTGGGACAAGTTTGGTGCTATTGCAGGACTTTTTCTATTGTAGGTTACTATAATAGCCATAATAAAGAATTGACATGTTTTAGAGAAATATTTGAAAAGGGACCAGATATAATTCTAGAAACTATTTATGCTAATGCTAAATAAATTTGATGTAAGTCGTCGCTTCGTCTAACATTATATTTGCGCAAGGGTGCACTATGGCACAATCCCTAGGGTAATGTGCGCCACATCCCTTCACCAGGAGCAAAGCTCCACCTAGAGGTCTATCTCTGGGGCCCGGTTCAGGGACGTCGCACAAACGGGACGTTACCTTCAATTCTTAGCATAATACTGTGTTAGTAGTTGACTTGACATTGAAAAGATGAAACGAGAGTAAAAAATGATAGTCATATTATTAGAAAAATATGAAGGAGTGCTTTGAAATAAATAGACCAGAAATAGTGTGTTTATGTGGTAGTACAAGATTTTATAAAACTTTTGACGAGTGGAATTTCAACTTCACTTTACAAAGAAAAATAGTTTTAAGCATAGGTTGTAATACAAAAAGTGATGAGGGTTTAAATCTTACTGATGAAGATAAAATAAGGCTTGATGAACTTCACAAAAGAAAAATAGAACTTTGCGATACGGTATTTGTACTAAATGTTGATAACTACATTGGTGACAGTACAAGGTCAGAGATTGAATATGCTGAAAGAATTGGCAAACCTGTATATTATCTTGAAACACCTTGTTGTATTAATGAAGATTAGTTGCACATAGCAAACACAATATATTAGAGATTCTTATAAAAACAAGTCATAAGTGAACAAAAGGAATTTGGTTGATGGATGTAGAGGGTTATCGTTAACCGGACAGTAGGTACAATGTGTTCACGAGAGGTGCTGGTTGGCAGGTTTTGAGGGAAAGGTCAGCGCACCACACCTTCTCACTGGGTGGCAAGCACCGCCAAGACGGTCTATCTTTAAGGTCCAGTTCAAAGGCGTCGTAAACGGGGAAACATTATGTGCAATGGCAATATCAATGCTGTACTTTTTCAAATTTGGATTTATCAGTATAGTTCAGTTATATGTCTTCTTTAGTACAGAAAGCAACATTATTCTTAATTGTTGAATGGAGGGAGTTATGGAATTGACATTCAAAAGTGCTACAACTGATGATGTGGATAGGATATTTGAGTTAGAAAAGAAACTTATAAACGATCATGAAACCAACTTGCACCTAGATTTTGAGAAAATTTTTAATTGGATAAGGAGAAAAATAGAAAATAATATTGAGAGTTATGAATGTGTTTATTTTAATGGGGTTAAGGTAGGATATTTTTTCTTGCATAATGAAGGAGAAAAACTTGAGCTTGATGACTTTTTTATTTTTGAAGAATTTCAGGGTAAAGGTATAGGTACAAAGGTTTTAGGATATGTTGACTCAATTGCAAAAGAACAGAATAAGGATGTATTTTTATATGTTTTTACAAAGAACCATAGAGCCATTAGTTTATATCTTAAAAATGGATTTGAAATTATAGAGATTATTCGAGACAGCAGGTACATAATGAATAAGCGTGTGAACTCTTCCGTCTTTTAAATATACAGAATCAAAGAGTATGATATTTGTGTATTTCTGACTTGAAATGTTCTTATACTAAACATCAAATTTCTGGATAATTATGCTGTCATATTTGCCACTACACATAACAACATGTCTCCATTCGTTGTGGCAATTTAGGGTAAAGCCTCCGGAGCCGCCACAACACACCTACCAGGCCCATAAATGGCTTGGTAGGCGTCGAGGACACAAGCCGTTATAAAGCATGGAGATAACGGGGTTGTTCATTTGGTTCTATTTGATAAAAGTCGAGATGTTACCTAATTGTAAAAAATGCTAAGTAAATAAAATTAATGCAAAAGGGGAATAAAGCAATGATGTTAAAAAAGATTTTCCTATATTGGAGTTTGATTCTGCTCTAAGAGCTAAGATTGAGCCTTCTGATACAATTAAAAAGCGAGATGTTCCAGAGCATTGCTTAATCACATTCTTTGGTGATGTTATTAAAAGAATGTTAAGTGAAGGAAGATTAAAAAAGGTTGGTGATTTCAAAACATGCACAGTTGTATTACCTATATATGAGACAGAATTCGATGGAAAAACCTATTGGAATTGTGCAGGGTTACTTAGGAGCAACTGGTGTGTTAAAAAAGGATATTCAGGTGGGGCACTTGATTGTTCCATATTCAGCAGTTAGGGATGAGGGTTTATCATATCATTGTTTAAAGCCATCTAGGGAAGTTGAATCTAGTAAGTCGGCCTTGGAATGCATCACGAAGTATTTAAAAGTGAATGAGATACCATTTATTGAAGCTAAAACATGGACTACAGATGCATTTCATCGTGAAACAGACGCTAAAATAGCTCTACGTGTTTCTGAGGGATGTGTAACTGTTGAAATGGAGGCGGCTACATTTTTCGCAGTTGCTAAATTTAGAAGTGTTGTACTTGAACAAATACTTTATGGCGGAGATGACTTAGGCGGTATAGAATGGGGTTCTAGAAATTGGAATAGACTAGAAGATATTAGAACTAATCTGGTGGATTTATCTATGGCAATATGTTTGGAATTATAGATTTTTAAATAAACTAAGGATAAACTTGAATTAGTAAATATAACTTTGTTGTAGTTGCAAAGAATGAAAATATAAATCATGTGATAACATGAAAGAATTTATAGACAAAATTTATAATTATTATTAAGTATTACCTTTGATAGATTTAAGTTATATTCTTTTTATTATGCTAAGAATTATAGGGGAAAGACGTCGCCACATCTTATAACAGAAGCTTATTGATATCGGAAAGAAAAAATATAGGGAAAGTCCGACATTGATAAGCCTCAGAACGTTAGGCGAAATAACCCTAAGGAGGTGTTTATCATTAACAAGACCAATAGGCAAGTGTTTTTTGACGTTGAACTTTTTGTAAACTATGCTACTCACTTATACACTATGGCCCGAGCGGGTTTTGAAGATATTAGCTATTCGCAGCAATACGAAAACAGTTTGCCACCGACATAATTAGAGTATCTGCGGCCAAACGCCAATCTTTTCTCTTTTCACAAACGAGACCACGGCCCGCTTTCGGATCTTCTCTATTTTACTCCGTCGCACTTTAATTTTGATAGTCTGGACAAGCTGGTCGACTATTTTTCGGCTTGGGATGAAGCTGTCCGGCTAAGAAGTCATATCCCTTTTTTGCAATATACACGATATCCTGAACACCTGATTCAGTTTTTTAATGTCGATGACGAAACTTGGGAGCAGAAGATTTTACCCCTCGATAAGATCTTTGTCGAAATAGGCTGGATTTACATCGATAACTTTAGAGCATACAAAGAAAAGATCTGGCCAGTTATTCGTCCCGAGCTAATAAGGCGTGTAGACTTGCTTAATCAAAAAGTTAGAGCCGATTTGATTATGATATGGGAGGACCGTACAGGTTTGGAATTTGTCGCGGAACAGTACAAAGTGGTACTATATTTCGCAGGAAGACAAGACCCGTCATGGAATAACTTGTCTCTAGGGAAAAATAGTACATTTTACGACCAAAACGCTATAGACATGA
The DNA here is from genome assembly GCF_030263895.1 of Proteiniborus sp. MB09-C3. Lineage (NCBI taxonomy): Bacteria > Bacillati > Bacillota > Clostridia > Eubacteriales > Proteiniborus > Proteiniborus sp. MB09-C3. Next base: position 2,662,848 of record NZ_CP127161.1, on the reverse strand, counting down.
TTGCAATGGCGAGTCATAAGGTGGGGTTCATACGCTTTTGCCACATCTTCAATGGAAAATACAAGAATTTGAGAAGGGCATCCCGAGACTTGAACAACATGGCATTTATGGTCTAGTCAGCTATATGGCGTTTGAGTCCTTAACAGCGTTTTATAATGAAATGCTATCTGACGGTGAAATGTTTACCGGATTAGAAACCAACGATTACTCAGTTTTTAAAGGGATCTTCAACAATCTGTATAGCCCCGGCTTGGATCCCCTTAATTTGTATGTACAAGGGGTAGATAGATATTTGAAAATCAAAAGGCTGAGTTAGAATTGGGTAATGCACTAGTTAATCGTCTAACAACGTGTTTGCGTAATCTTTTTGGATAGGATCAAGGACGACTTTCCCGGTTAAGGAGTATTATACCATGTCATGGCGCATGTTACGCCTTGCGCTACGCAAACACTGGAACGTTAGGTGAATTGTCCCTAGCAATTGAGTTGGCTATAGTAAGTTTTAGATGGGAGTGTAAATATGCATGGTGTAGTATCATTATTACCCTAACTATATTATAGAGAGGTTGAACACATATGGAATGAGTTGGAGAAAAAGTTGGATTAACTGGAGTTAGAGTTACACCATATCCACATTTTTCATGGTAAATTGCAGAAAATTACTATATGAGCAAATTAATAAATGTATTTGAAGAATTGTAGTATCTTTAAAACCATTTGAGGTAAAAACAGCTGTGATAGGATTATTCACTGGAAAATCCCCAGTTGTTTTTATACCCATAGTTAAAGATATTCAACTATTGAAGTTCTATTATTCAATTTGGGAAAAATTAAAACAAATGGGAGAAGATATAAGTGATTATTATAGTCCACAATCATGGTTTCCACATATTAGCTTAGCATATGAGGATGTTACAAAAGAAAATATAAGAATAGTATTAAGAAAACTATCATTTATGGATTTTAATTGGAGCTTTGAAGTAGATAATATTTCATTTATTTATGAGCCAAATGGCCAAATAGGGGAACTAAAACATAGAATCGATTTCGAAAGATAGAATTAGGTTTTTTGGAGAGGTTTTGCATATTGGTATGGGATACTTCACCTAACAATGTATTTGCGCAAGGGTGCACTAGGGCGCAATCTTAGGGGCACATCCCTTCGCTGGGAGCAAAGCTCCACCAAGGGGTCTATCTTTTGGGTCCAGCTCAGGGACGTTGCAAATACTGAAGTGTTAGTACGCCAAGCAAAGCTTGGCATTACTAGCGAGGTGAAAGTCCTTGTATGGAAAGGTCTAGCCAACCACTATTATCGAGTGTTGTACCATTACTGGCGACAGTAAGGGTAAAGCGTACACAGAGAATTATATAGACTACAGGGAAGACCGTAATCCTCGAAACATATTTAGTCCCGTCAACAGTATCCTTTCAATAGGGGATAAAAAGCAGACGACTTCATATGTGCCTTTATACATAAGGAAGACGCAGACAGATTCTATAGAAGCCTAGGGAAAATACTATTGTGACTGGTATAATAAAAGGGAGGAATTATGGCAAACAAAAACGGAGAAAATTTTCCAGCTTAATACAATAATACCTCATCTTCTGATAAAATTAAAGATATGTTTTATCAGAGGAGGAAGGTAGCTTGAAGGGATGGAATATGTTTGCTGAAATTAAGCAGTACAAATTAAAGGGATTCAATAAATCTCAAGTAAGTAGATTTCTTAAGATTAACTACAAGACAGTAGATAAATACTGGAATATGTCTTATGAAGAATATGCAGAACTAAAGGAGGAGGCTAAGAATAGAAGAAAGAAAGTTGATAAACATAGGGAATTAATATTATCTTGGATAAAGGAATTTAGAGATATATCTACTGCTCAAATATATGATTGGCTCAAAGAAAGGTATAGTGAAGTGGATTTTAGCGATAGAACATTAAGACTTTATGTAAAGGATTTAAGGGAAAAATATGAACTGCCTAAAGTTCCTTGTGCAAGGCAGTACGAGGAGATTCCAGAGCTTCCAATGGGATATCAAGCACAAGTAGATTTAGGTCAAACTTGGTTATCCAAGCGTGATGGCTCAAAAATTAAAGCATATTGTTTTGCAATGGTACTTTCTCATTCGAGATATAAGTTTCTATGGTGGAAAGATAAACCTTTTAATACACTATCATTCATAGAGGCTCATAATAAAGCTTTCGAATACTTTGGAGGCATGCCAAAAGAAATAGTATATGACCAAGATAGGATTTTGGCAGTATCAGAAAACCATGGAGATATTATCTTCACTGAAATGTTTCAAAACTACATAAGTAGCATGAAATTTAAGACTAGGCTATGCAGAGCTTTTGACCCAGAAAGCAAAGGAAAAATAGAAGCAGTAGTCAAATATGCAAAATATAACTTTGCAAAGCATAGAGCCTTTATAGATATTGATTTACTAAATGAAGACTCATTTAAATGGTTAGATAGAACTGGTAATGCTAAAGTACATGAAATAACAAGAAAGGTACCTAAAGAAGTGTTTACTCTGGAAAAGGAACACTTACAGAAAGTACCTAGCCTGTTTGAAAATATTCAACTTAATAATAGTTTAACCTATACCGTTAGAAAAAACAATACCATATCATACAAACAAAATAGATACCAGGTTCCAAAAGGCACATACAGACCAGGTAAAGAAGTTAAACTAATAATAAATGATAATAAGATGAATATAGTCGATTTAGATACTGAATTAGTTATTGCAACTCACAGTATCAGTAATCAAAAGGGCAAGCTAATTCAAATATATCATCCAGAAAGAGAAAAAAAGAAAACCAGAGACGAAATGTATGATAAAGCCCTAAAGGCTCTTGGAATGACAGATGAAGCAAAAGAGCTATTAGATAACATACGAAAAGAAAAAGAGAGATATTGTAGAGATCAGTTTGGATTAATAATATCAGTAGTAAAGGATTATGACGAAAAGCTAGTAGGACAAGCAGTAGAATACTGTGTAAAACGAAAGCTATTTAGTGCAGGAATGTTTAAAGATACACTAGAATATTTGAGTATAAAAAAAGAAACAGGTTCAGAAAAGAAATATGATAAAGCAAATCTATCCATCTCTTCAAAGTACCAAGATGTAAAACCAGAGATCAGAAACATTGATGAATATATAAATGCTTTGAAGGGAGATAAAAAGACATGGATAAACTAGAGCAAATTAAAGAACATGCAAAAGAACTTAGCCTGAATTACTTAAGAATTAACGCAGATAAAATTATTGAGGAAGCTGATTTAAACGATTACTCATATCAAGATATATTAATAAAAATACTTGAAAATGAAATAGAAATAAGAAATAAAAAAGCACAAGAAAGAAGATTAAAGAATGCAGGATTTCCGGTAATAAAGAAAATAGAAGACTTTGACTTAGATTTTCAAAAATCTATAACAAAGAAACAGATAAATAGGCTATTAGAAATGGAGTGGATAGATAGAATGTATAATCTTATCTTCCTAGGCCCTCCAGGTGTAGGAAAGACGCATCTATCAATTTCATTAGGATATAAAGCAGTAGAATTAGGGTATAAGGTTAGCTTTGTAACAATGGATAACCTGATGCACGTACTAAAAACACACGAAATATCAAGAAAGAGCAAAGGAAAAATGAATAGAATACTATCTTCAAGCCTTGTAATAATAGACGAACTAGGTTACCTTCCAATAACAAGAGAAGAAGCAAATCTATTTTTTCAGTTAGTATCGGCACTTCATGAACAGGCTTCAATTATTATCACATCTAATAAAGGCTTAGAAGATTGGACAGAGCTATTAGGAGATCCTGCTTTAACAACAGCAGTATTAGACAGAATTACATACAGATGTGAGCTTTTTAGCATGTCTGGCAAGAGCTATAGACTAGAACACAGAAAGTCATTATTCTAATGTTCAAACTGGGAAAAATTCAGTAAAATTATTTGCCGAAATTTCTCCAAAAACACTTGCCAGTAACAACTATTAAAGTTTAATCTGGAACTAGCAGAAGAAAAGACAAAGATAATAAGTTTCTCAAGATTTAGAAAATATGAAAATACAAGCTTCAAGTTTCTAGAATTTGAATTTCGCCGGAAAGTATCAAGTAAAGGTAGAGACATAATAGCAAGAAGGACGAGCAGAAAGAAGTTAAAAAAATTGCTAAAAGCGTTTATACAGTGCTGCAAAGAGAATAGGCACAACAGGATAAAACGCATTGTAGAAGAACTAAATGTAAAGCTACAGGGATATTTTAGCTACTAGGAAACAGCAAGGTTTATATGACTTTTCTGGGATCTGTGCGAGGTGTGCTGGGCAACTAGAAGAATGTCACCGTGACTGTGAAATTATGAAGGAAGCGAATACAGTGGAGGTGTCTTATGAAGACTGTATTAGACAAACTAAAGAATGAGTTAAATAGTTTTTGGCTGTGGGCTAATCAAACTTCACATGAATATGCAAAGAATGTGTGGAAGCTAGAACAAGAAGAATGGGAATATCCAAATTGGGATAGATTGATTGAATTGACAATAGAGGCTATCAAGGCTGTACGCAACGGTGGAAAAAGCAAAGAGTTAATTGATTGTATTTTAGAGGTGATGGCTTTGGATAATGAGGATGAACAAATATTGGATGAGTGTCAGGATAATCTTACTTATGATGCTTTATCATATTTAGTGCATATAGCTACCCTTCATATACAAAGCGAAGCAAGATGGCAAATAGCTAAGTTGCTAGGCAGGTACAAAGATCAAGCTACTACTGGATTTCTAAATAGTTTTATTGACGATGAGAGCAAATATGTTCAGAGAAAGGCACTTTTATCTTTAGTTAAAGTAAGCCCAAGTGAAGTGAAAAGATATGTTTAATAAAGCTTAATGATGAAGATGATTATTTAAGACTTGTATCATTAAGAATATTACGAGAGATAAAGTCAGATTTTTTGGAACAAGCTGTTAATATACTCAAAAAAGATAAACTTAAGTTTATACATAAGGAAATTGAAGAGATAAAAAGTGAGTTAATGAAAATGAAGTGCAAAAACTTCACATAGCCATTTAATGCTTGCCCAAAATTTTCAAGAAAATCAGAACATAAGTTTGGCAAACAATCTTATAATAAAATGAGTTTTAAAAATACTACTAAATAAGTAGCTTAATCCAAGAGAATTACTATGTATTTATATTCATTACTTAATATAATAAGTTGATGAAATTCTATTCACAAAATAGTTTGCATAAAATGTAGATAAGATATTAATGGCAATGAACTATCATTAATAGATATATTAGGAACAGAGCCAGATGAAGTAATAGACGAGGTAGATTTAAAAATACAAGTAAAAAAACTATACTGTAAGATGAACAAAGTGTTAAAGGATAGAGAGAAAATCATAATTCAACTTAGGTATGGTCTAGTAAATGGTGGATGTAAAACTCAAAGGGAAATAGCCAAGATGTTAGGCATATCAAGGTCTTATGTATCAAGGATTGAAAAGAGAGCTATAAAGAAATTGAATAAAGCATTGATGTAAACAGGTGATATACACCTGTTTTTTTATATAATATGTGATAAGCCAGAATATGAAATAATATGAACAATATTGATGCATGTAATAGTTACTAATATTAAAATTAAAAAAACAGAAAAAGAAGGAAAAGGTTGGATTATATAGAAGTAAATAAAAACTTCAAAAGTTAGAAAACTTTATTTTTAAAAATATATTGGTTCACGTCGTCGGAGATTTATAAGTTAGACGACAGAAAACGCTGAAGGAGGTACACTATGGGAAATGATATTTGGTCAACAAAGATACAAGGTATTCTAAATCTTGATTTAAGTAGAGAAATGAGGTTTAGAGACGATAGAAAAGATATTTTTTTAAGCCTACTTGGGCTTACAGAAGGAATGACAATACTTGATATTGGTTGTGGTCCAGGTGCAATTACTAGAAAACTATCACAGTGGTTGGGAGAAAAAACTAAAATAATTGGTGTAGATAGAGACATAGAATTTGTTAAATATGCTAGAGAAAAAGCTAACAGGATGAATTTGCACAATATAAATTATTTTGAAGGGGATGCATTAAAGCTACCTTTAGAAGATAATTCAGTAGATGCCTGTATATCACACACTGTAATAGAACATGTACCAAACAAAGAATTTTTATTGGAACAGAAAAGGGTGTGTAAGCCAAAGGGAAGGGTTTCTGTAATGTATGCAAGACCAGATAAATACATAATAACTGAACCTAGTTTATTACCTAAACAAAGTAAACGTGAAGAAGAACTTTTAGATGAGCTATTTAAAGAAAGTAATGGAATTATAAAAGAATATAACGTTGGGAAGTATTGGCCTGATCCTGTAGAACTTCCTAAATTATTTGAGGAGCTTGGCTTTTATAGCATCCAAGTTGATGCAATTGCTATTCCTATAGTTATTGATGATTCAAGAAACAGCTTTGATGAAAAAGTGGAAATAGTTGAATCAGAAAAGGAACAGTTATTAGAAAGTATTAATATGGCGACTTGTCTAAAAAAGAATAGATTATCAGATAATGAACTAATTGAGTTAAAGAATTTAATAAATGAAAGGACTAATCAAAGATTAAAGTTCATAAAAGAGGGGAAGAACATTTGGGATTACAGTATTTTATTATTACAGATAGTATCTGGAATGGTTGTCTAGGGAGAAATCTGTCGTCTCTAACAATGTATTTACGTAAGGGCGCACTAGAGAACAATCCTAGGGCAATGTGCACCACATCCCTTCGCTGGGAGCAAAGCTCCACTTTTGGGTCTATCTCTAAGGTCCAGCTTAGGGACTTTGCAAATACGGGAACATTATGTACAATAGTCGCATAAGGTATTCCTATTTGTTCATTTACTATTTAATGATCATAGAACAAATAATAGATTGGGAGTGTTAAATATGAAGAAGTTAGAAAAATTAAGATATGGAGACAGTATAGGTATATTCTCACCATCATGTCCGGTTAGTAATTTTAATACATATGTTAGAGCGAAAAAATATCTAGAAAATAAGGGATACAAAATAGTTGAGGGAAATCTTACTAGAAAATCAGATTACTATCGTTCAGGTTCAATAAAAGAAAGAGTAGAGGAGTTAAATGGTCTAATTCGAAACCCTAATATTAAATGCATTATGGCAACAATTGGAGGGATGAATTCCAATTCACTTTTACCTTATATAGATTATGAATCTTTTATTCAAAATCCAAAGATAGTAATTGGGTACTCAGATGTTACAGCAATATTATTGGGAATATATGCACAAACAGGGATTACTACTTTTTATGGACCACCAGTAGCTGAGGAATTTTGGGAATATCCCTTATTAGCAGATGAAATATATGGGAACTTCGAAGATTTATTAGTAAAAGATCGTACAATACCATATGAAATATCAAATAAAGAATGGAAGACGATAACTAAAGGTATAGTTAGAGGTAGATTAATAGGTGGTAACGTGGATACTATACTAGGTTTTTGGAGTAGTAAGTATATGCCTAACATAACAGAAGGAGATATACTTTTCATTGAGGATGAAGGAAATGCTTCTACCTTAGAAAGAAACTTTTCTTTCTTAAAAGTTAATGGAATCTTTGATAAGATATCAGGAATTATATTGTCAAAACATGAATTGTATGATGATAAAAAAACTGGTAGAAAGCCTTATGAATTATTATTAGAAGTACTTAATAATGAGGAACTACCAATTATTGCAGATTTTCATAGTTGTCATAATCGACCAATGGTAATGCCAATAGGATGTTATATTGAAATGGATAGTACTAACAAGAAAATAACTTTATTAGAAGATTATTTTGGTTAATAAAGAAGTAATGTTAGATTGTGAGCGGCTACAGTACATAACAATATGTTCCCTCAACATAGTACTTGCGCAAGAGTATACTAGGGCGCAATCTTATGGCTTTGTGAACTACAACATCACTCCACCGGGAACAAAAATCCACCAAGGGGGCCTATCTTTCAGGCCTGGTTCAGGGACGTCGCAAATATGAGTGCATTATAAGACATGGCGATATTGGGGTCATATTTTGGGGTATTTCTGATGAAAAATAGGATATTGCGTAAAAGTAGAAAATACGAATTAAAGGAGACCAACTATGAATTATCCAGTACATATTGTTGCTGCTGGTGGACTAATAGAAAATGATGAAGGGAAAATACTCGCAGTTAAAAGTCCAGATAGAGGATGGGAGATTCCAGGAGGGCAAATTGAAGCAGGCGAATCTATTACCGATGGATTGAAAAGAGAGATAAAAGAAGAAACTGGGATAGATATAGAGATTGGTAAATTAGTAGCAGTTCATTCAAATATAGGCAACAGAACCCAACCTCATGGAAATAGTCCTATTGCTACAATTGTAAGTTTTGGATTTACTGGTAAAGCAATCTCAGGTAAATTGACTACAAGTGACGAAAGTCTTGAAGTAAAATGGTTTGACAGAGAGCAAATATTAGGTGTAATTAATGAAGAGTTCACGAGGGACAAGGTTAGGTATATGCTAAATTATAATGGTAGAGTTGCATATCTTGTATTTTCACGCGATCCATATATTTTTTACGACGTGCAGTATCTTTAATAACCTTAATCCAGGTCTGGCTAAGTGTCTCGGTTCGGAAATTTGAAACGTTATCTGAAAGAGTAATATAATTTCAGAGAATAACTTTGTGGTTAAATTTAACATATTATTAAATTGTTAAAAGTAGGTATTAAGTTAGCAAAGATTATTTACATAATAGGAGGTAACTATGTTCCAATTTATAGAATTTCCCGATTTAAATGATAATGAAATTAAGCTAACGGTGAAAAGCTATGATGAACCTGATTTAGATAAAAAATATGCATACAGATATATATTTTCAATTGTGCTTATCGAAACCAATGAAGATATTGGCGTGGTTTGTTTTGCGGTGGATACCTCACCAATGCAATACATAAGGGGACATATCAGTTACGGTGTTTCTCCTGCACATGCCGGTAATAATTATGCGATGAAAGCATGTTTGCTGGTTAAGCATGTTGCTTTGGCTCATGGCTTTAGTCGTTTATTTATAGGCTCTAATTACGATAATATTGCGTCAAGAAGAACAATAGAAAAATTGGGGGCAATCCCTATTACAAAAGATGATGTTCCTGAAAATGAAATTTTAAAAAATCTACAAGCAGAAAAAATTGATATGTTTGTTTGGAACATTGCAGAATGAAACTTCGAAAATGAGTATAACTCAAAGTATAAGGATATATTTATTATTTAAGAAAAGCAATGATTAAATAACGAAAAGATTGATAAAAATAAGTGTTTCAGAAAGTCATGGAGGGTTATATTACTCCTACAGATAGCAATATGTTCACGCGAGGGTCTTAGGAGGAATGGCAGGTGGAAAAGTCAGACCATATCCCTTTACCGAGTATGATCACCGCCAGGACGGTCTAGTTTTGATGTACGACTCAGGACGTCGTAAACACGGAAACGTTATAGATATGGCGATATCGGGGTTGTTCTTTGGGGGCATTATTTAAAAAATGTGAAGTAATTGTAGAAAGTAATTGATTAAGATGTGGTATCTCCTGTTGTTGATAGTAGAGACATAAGGAAAGATAATTGGTATCTTGATAGCGTAAAAATTCATAGAGTAATGAGCGAGGTGGTAAAAATAGGAAAGTGTTTTGGAAAACATATTGAAAATTACCTATTGTAGCTTCTTAAGTAACAAAGAAGATGAGTGAGCTAACTATATATAACAATGCGTTCACGCAAGGGTGCATAGAGGGAACTCTGATAGGGAAAGTCAATACCACATTTCACCATATTGTTTTACAGACAAGCTATGATGTCCGATGATAAAACATCGTAAACACAAAATCGTTATAGGAAATAGTGATATCGAGGCTATTCTTTGGAGATTGTTCTGAAAGGCATGATATAAATATTGCATTACACATAAATGAAAAGTATTGGAGTGATATTAATGGCTATTTACAAGTTTTATCAGATCTACATAAGTATAAAGGAGGTATTAGGGGAGGACATGGCTATAAAGCTATTCCCTGAATATTCCACACTACCAAATAAAATGCCTTCTCATGAACAAGCACGGCTGGGAAAAGTAATAATAGATAGAATGGACAAGTTACTTGATAAAGATACTATTGTTAGAGTAAGACAGAAACATACATGCAATCCATCTAAACAGCAGATTGTTGAAATTAATAGGTTAAAAGAGAAATGCAATAATCTTGATGATTTCTGTGCTGAATATTCAAAATTTCTTGCTCCAGGATATGTAAAAAAAGATGAAGGATCCTTAATGTCTCATTTGGATTGGGTAAATGCGTATGTGGAATGTTTCGCAAATTAGAAGAGTATGAGCCTATATCGAAAACATGGTGTGAATGTTGTAACGGTCATGTTATAAAAACATTTAGTACGATCTGTGATAGAGTTGTTTCATCTGAAATTCAAGAAACTGTAGCTAGTGGTGGAAAAGACTGCATTTTTAAAATAAATATCTGATTAAGTTTTTTATTTATTGTATATTTAAAAAAAGAAATATACATTTAACATTGCATTTACGCAAGGGTGTACCTAGACACAATCTTAAAGCAATGCGCACCACATCCCTTCGTTGGGAGTGAAGTTCCACTTTGGGGTCTATCTTTGGAGCTCAGCTAAGGGATTCCGCAAATACGAAACGCTACATGCCATTTCTAAATTTGTTTTTAGTGTAAGTCAAATAAAATTATTATGGGGAAAGCTTAAGATCAAAGGAGGTAGAAACAGAATGGATTTCTGTAGGGCAAGAGAAAGTGAGTTTAAGCACATAAAGTATGAGAAGAGCATAATTCATAATACCACTTTAATTGCATGTGAAGATGATAATGTTATCGGAGTACTAGAATATGATGTAAATAGTGTAGAAGAAGCTGAGGTTACGAACTTTAATATTTTCGAACCACATAAGAGTCAATTAGCATTTAAAGGATTAATCGAAGAATTACTTTATTGGAACCCATACTTAAAAAGAATTATTTATAATGAAGACAGAAATGTTATAACAAGGGATGTTTTAAAGTATGCTGGATTTAGAAAAGGTTCTGTATGGTTATTGGATGTAGATAATAATATTGAAGTTTTTAGAGTTAATATAGAAGAAATAACCCCTGAACAATTAACTGTTAGTAAAGCAAAAATAGATAAAGTAAGTAAATGGATTGAGGAACCAGAAGATATAGTTATTACTTGTGTAGAAATAGGAGATAAGGTGGTTTGTATAGATGGATATTCTAGATTAGTTGCAGCCTATATTAAGGGTTTCAAATATGTTTATGCTTATTTAGAAAATGAAAATGATAGCATAGAATTTTATAAAACCTGCATGAAATGGTGCGAAAAGCAAAACATTTTTACAATAGAAGATTTAGCTAATAGAATAGTAACTCCAGAAGAACATGAGAGGCTATGGATTAATAAATGTCAAACATACTTAAAGGGGAATGTGAACAGCTAAACATTAGGTGTGATGAAACAGCATATAACAGAGGATTAGCAGATATCGCTACTTATCAATCAATTAAATTACCTAAAGTTGTAACAATACAATATATTGCTGGTTCATTCCTTACGCCATCAACCTAAGATAGGAGATATCTAAGGGTTGATGGACTTCAGCAATACAGAGACGTTATGTAGCATCTGGTTTAAACTACGGATAAAGAAATTTTTTATTTTGTTTAGCTAAAAGTATTTTCCATAGGAAGGAGAATATATGCATCCAATTTTATTAGAATTAAGTGAGCAATTAAAGCTTACAGATAATATATTTGAAGATAGTATTAATCTACTTAATAAGTACAATAAGATTATTGTTGCTAAGCATTCAAAATGTGTAGCAACTGAAGCAGAACGACTTGCATATATATTTGGAGAAAACCATAAAGATGCAAGAATAGCTGGCATTTTACATGATATTAGTGCTATTATCCCAAATGATAAGAAGATAGAAGTAGCTGAATTTCTAAATATAGATATTTTATCCGAAGAGAAAGCTTTTCCACCAATCATTCATCAAAAATTGTCTAAAGAAATTGCAAAAACTATATTTGGAATAACAGATGAAAGAATTTTAAGTGCCATTTGTTGTCACACAACGTTAAAGAGTAATCCCACTCGATTCGAAATGATTTTATTTATTGCAGATAAACTGGAATGGGATCAAGAAGGAACACCACCATACCTTATAAATGTGCAAGAAGGCTTAAAACAATCACTAGAAAATGGAGTATTTGCTTTTATAAAATATTTGTATGAAAATCAATCTAATCTAGAAGTTGTACATCCTTGGTTAGCTGATGCGTATAACTATTTAAGCGTGTTACTAGGATCAGAACTAAACATTACATAAACCAGCTAAAGGCTGCCAACGATTTTTAAAAAAGTAGAATATAAGTTTACCAAACAATCTTATAATAAAATAGGTTAAAAAATTGCTACTAAATAAGTAGCTTAATCTAAGGGATTTACTATAAGATTAATACCATATGCATAGCCATCTGCAAAAGCAATGAGTAAAGCGAGAGAAACAATTATGGGAACTCTATGCGAAATTAAAGGAGGGAGTAGCTAGTAGAAAAATGGATGAAAGAATTATTGGAATTCATACATTATCAAGAAGATATTTTATAGAAATTATTAGAAGTTCAAGAAATGCATTAGTGGAACTATTCAAAAAGCTTAATAAAGAATGTATTAATCAAAAAAATGAAGAAGTAATGAACTTATTGAAAGATTTCAATAAGAAAAATCCTTATTGCCTGATAAAGAAGGACATATCTCAAGCTATTTTAAACAAGATAGAAGCTATATCACCTGAAAAATTTTATTCGTTACAGGAAATCAAGAAAAGAATAATATCGGTATGTGAAAAAGCTGAGATTGACGATAGAACTCATTATTGTGATGTTTCTAAAGAATTGAAAAGAGAAATTTGTAATAATGAGAAGCAAAAATTTATTAGCCATATTGATAGTATTGACGAAGATTACTTAGTAAATATAGAACCTTTATTCTATAGAAGAGTATTATCTAAAGAAAAGATAAATGAGATTAAGGAAGATATAAATAAAACTTGGTATAAATCAAAACTAAATGAAAAAGATACTATGTGTTTTGAAAAATCGTATTTTAATGAGAAAATAAAAACTGACTATTTATTAGCTATTTTAAAACGAAAAAAAGTAGAAAAAATTTATATGGTAAATACCGGTGGTATAAATTCAGCGTCCTACATAATGGATATATCGGCTCTGGATTTATATTATACAGATGGTTTTGACATATATTGGTGTTCAGATAAAGTGGACTGGATGATAGTAGAAAGTCATGAGGGTTTTTATTCTATCTATGGGGATTGGCTAAAAGCAGAAATAGGTAAATTAATATGATTTAGTGAAGGTAAAGTAACTAATTGTGTGTCAGATTTCGCATAACCAGCTAATGGGGCCGTAAAGGTATTTTTGAAAAAAGCATGGGAAAATGTCAATGAAGCAGAAATATAAATGACTGATGAATTTGTATGATTTTAATCAAAGATTACTAGGGCCTAAGCCTTTATGGCTTGCTATCGTCTTAACCCCTAATACATATAACACAAGATTCACAGCTCCGCTATCGCTCCATTTTAAATTCATCTAACTATGTCAAGCTTGGCTAAAAACCATGGACATCAGGAATCCATAAACATTATACGGAAAGGAGACGTTGAGATCGTCGAATCCAGTGGCAGATTCCAAAAGTTAAATTCCTTAATTACTGAAAATCGGTAATATATCACAAATCAAGACTATGTTTACAAAAGGGGGACAAGTTTATGATTAATAAAAAAGATATGATGGATTATGTATATCAACAGCTTGCCATTGACTATAATTGCTCGCCAGATGATTTTTAAAAAGATGGCCTGATTTTCACAGAAGCAAGAGAGAACGAAGGCAGACAACATTTTCCATTTGTAATGCCGCGCCTTGAAATGATTTCCTTGGGACATAGCACAATAATAAATGTATCTTCCGACATTTTACCTTATATTCGTCAAGAATTTGAAGGTAAAACACGGGAGGAAGTGTTCAATTCGCCACTTATCTATGGAGTTAATCCATATTTTTTACCTGACATAGATAAGATTGCTTCAATAACCCGTTTGCTTGATGATTATGATTATGAACATAATTTTTAGATTATAAAGGAAAGAAATCCTATGGAATTTATATTTGGGGTTCAGCACAGATATGTTGCAAATACTGGGGATTTAGCTGAAATCCTATTAAAGTGTGTGTTAGCTAAAGTGATAAGTTGTAAAATGTAAGGAGGAGTTTAGAAATGAAATATAAAGCAATATTTTTTGATAGAGATGGAACACTTACATATGGAAATAAAGAAAAATTGAGATGGTATAATCAGATCGTAGAAGAATGGTCTAGAAAGGAATTTAAGTTAGATTATGATAGAATGATGCAATTGTTTGACTTGGCAAGATATCCAAAGAGTGGATTAAAAAGCCTAGATGAAGAAAAGAAATTTTGGAAGAGATACTATGAAGAATTATTGAAAGCTGAAGGTGTATCTGACTTAGTAGAAGAGCGAGCTGAGTTACTATTCTCTGAACTCTGGTGCAATAACGATAAGAATTTATTTGATGAGGTAATAGAAGTAATGGAATACTTCAAAGACAAAGGCTATAAAATTGGCATAATAAGTGATACATCGCCATCTCTTCAACTTTCATTAGAGAATTTAGGATTAGGGAAATATATAGATAGCTACACCTGTAGTGATTTAGTGGGGGTTGGAAAGCCAGAACCACTTATTTATAATTCGGCATTAAAATCACTTAATGTAGAAGCCATTGAAAGTATTTATGTAGATGACTATGACATTGAGGCTGATGGAGCAAGAAAACTTGGATTTACTTCATTTCATTTAGACAGATCTGGGCATAAGAAGAATAACTGGACGATTCAATCCCTAAAAGAGATTATAGACTATGTAGAATTGATGAATGGATAACTTAACAAGAGGTGATATTAGGTTTGATCAAGCATATCAAGGTCATATGTGTTTAAGGTTGGTCTTCTGTCAAGAAAACGGACAATAAAAACTTAATATATTCTTGAGTCAATTAACCAACATGCTTATCCTCAAAGTCATAAGGTGAAGACATATCACAATGACTGTGAATTCTCTTAGTATTGTAGAATGTTTCGATATATTCAAAAATGAGTTCATGAGCATGACTAATATGCCTTATGACAAATCTGTTGAGCCATTCTCTCTTTATTAGAGCATGAAAAGACTCAATGACAGCATTGTCCCAAGGGGTTCCCTTTTGTGAATAACTTCGTATAAATTCTCCTGCTGGTGTAGCCTCAATGTATGCTTTGGATACATATTGTACACCTCTGTCGCTATGAATGATTATCGGAGCATCTATCTTCCTAGATGATTTTGCCTTATTGATGGCTTTTAACACTCCTTCTGTTGAAAGAGTATCTGAAAGATGCCAACCTATTACTTTTCGTGAGAATAGATCCATCACAGTTGTTAAGTAAACGAATCCACTTACTGTCCATACATAGGTAATATCTGTTACCCATACCGTATTTGGTGAATTAGGTGAAAAGTTTCTATCTAGAATATTTCTAAGTTTATTATCAAAATCTGGATCAATTGTTGTCCTTCTATATGGGCTTATCCAAATTGCTTTTATGCCTAACTCACGCATATAATTCCCAACTGTTTTCTCTGCAATGACATGACCTCTGCTTTGCAGTATGGATGTTATTTTAGGGGCACCATATATTTGTTTAGATTCATTGTAAATCTCTGTAATTTCTTGCTTAACCTGTTGTTTTCTAATCTTCTGATTTGAATCTTCTCTTTTTAGATAATCATAGTATCCAGAAGATGAAACGCCTAGTATTTTAAGCACACTGTTAACTGAAATTCGGCGTTCTTTAGATAAATTTTTTACTTCTTTAAATATTTCTTCAGTTAATCTTAGTTCAGTATGCTTATGGCCTTTTTTAGTATTTCGAGTGCATCCTCTTTATCTCTAAGTTCTTTTTTTAGTTTTGCAATTTCTTTTTCTGCATCTGATGAATAATTACCAGAACCTCTATGATTTACTACTCCATCATTCTTTTTGGCGTTTTGAATCCAATTATTAAGACCTGTAGCACTAACCTTTAAATCTTCTGCTACTGCTTTGATTGATTTGCCAGATGAATAATAATAATTAACTGCATCTTGTTTAAATTCTTTACTGTAATGTTTTTTAGTTCCCATAAATGATCTCTCCTTGTCTGTTATATTTATTATACCAGATTCAAGGACATATCATGTTTATGTTCTCCGTTTTTTATTCTATCACCAGGTTGAGAAGAGAGCTATAAAGAGACTAAATAAAACATTGATTTAAATGTTTGAAAAGCTATTTATGATGTATTTTTAGTAAAATGCGTAGCAGCTAGATGAAGAATGAACATAAAATAAGTATAATCTAATATCGAAAGGAGGAGAAAGTCAATGAGTAGATTATTGAGAGCCATGATATTGAATGCATTAATTATACTAATACTAATTGGTTGTTCGACAAGTAATTCTAATGGACCAGATCCAGAGGCTATCTTAGTAGATAAAGGTTCTTTTAATGATGTGATTTTGGATATGTACCCTGATAAGAACTTTCTAGAATTAGAATTAGAAAGTAGAAAGAATGAATCTATAGAAGTAAGATATAGTAGTGGTAATACTGATATTACCAAAGAATTCCTAAACTATTTTAAAAATCTTAACATCGAGAGAATAGATGATTATGATATACCTGAAGAAATTCCATCAAGAGAGATATATGAGATAGATTTTATTGAAAAAGATACCTATTCAAAAATAAAAATTCATATTCTAAGTAAAGAATATTTAAGAATTATGAGCTATATTTATATTAAAAAAATTGATAAAGAAAAAAATATAGTATCATATGATGAAATAACCGATATGAGTTATTTTAAGGTCATTGATAGTATATTAGATTTAGATTATATTGAAAGAGTATTTTACTCACTAAGTAAAGAAAATTAAAATATCATTTATCTTATGCCAAGAATTATAGGTGTGAAAGGAAACATCACTATAGGCTTAGTATAGGGACTAGAATTAGAAGGGAAAGCAGCATTACTATTGGATCTAGAAACATCAATAGGCAAAATTGGTTTCATAGTCTAGATATTGTTAGAAAGGATAACCGTTGAATGTTGGCAAGATATATCTTAAAATATGAGTAATAAAGGAGGAAAAGATTGGATTATAAGGTATTATTGCTTTTAATTTTAATTTATATGAGGGCACAGAAGGGACTTATGATATACAGATGATTGGTTCTAATGAGTTTGATGAAGACGATGAGGATTGGGATTGCACAGATTATTTTACGACAGGAGAAGATATTTGCTTTATTAAAAGAACTAAAGATATCGAAGATTGAGAAAAGAGCTTGGATTATACTGCAAAATTAATTAAAAAATATCTCGATGAAGGAAGAAAAGCTAATATACTTAAAAGCGTACCTGTAATAGGAATTGGGTTTGTAGATGGGGACATTGATATTATCTATAGAGCTAACAGACAATAAGATATTATATAAAATAAAGAATAATTATATTTATTGAGGAGTGAGAGAAATTAGTAGACAAAGGCTTAATGATCACATAGCTATACCAATAATATTTTCTGTACTTTATACAATTTATTTTTATATTAAGGAAATTACATAAGCCATCATGTAAGCGTATTAAAAAAATAAATTAATAATTATAGGGGCAGGTGATAAAAACACCTGTTTTTGTTTTGTACTGCTATAAGCTGAAAGTTTGAAATAGGACAACTAGCATTAGCAGATAAATCTTTACATAAATTTAAAATGTGAAAAGCAAAGAAGGAAAAGACTGGATTATATAGAATGTAGTATAAATAATTATATAAAACAAAAAAAGAATGAACTAAGATATATACAAGTTTGGAGTTGTCATTTTGAAAAATATGGGGGTAACAAATTTGTATAAGAAACGTAAGCTTTTTTGTGAGATATCTCCTTTAACTTATAAAATTTCAGTGATAAAGTGCCAATTCATGCGCTATATGAAAGATTTATTTATAAGAAATTTAGCAACAAGTAAAAGTAATGATTTGTTGCCTTTTCTAATCTATAGACAAAGTTCATTGATCAGAAGAAAATTAGGTGATGTAGATCCCTTGCTTCAGGATAATAAAGCCATTAACTTAAGTTTAGCTGCACCAAAAATATCTAGAGTTATAATCAGACCTGGAGAAATTTTATCGTTTTGGAAGCTTGTTGGACCGTGTACTATTAAAAAAGGTTATAAAGATGGACTCGTAATAAGCAATGGTAGGACAACTAAAGGAATTGGAGGCGGAATGTGTCAGTTTACCAATTTAATTCATTGGATGATATTGCATACACCAATGCAAATCATAGAACATCATCACCATGATGGAATGGATTTATTTCCTGATAACGGAAGGCAAATTCCATTTGGTACAGGTACTTCAATTGTATACAATTATATTGATTATAGGTTTAAAAATACAACAAATATTACTTTTCAATTGATAACATATACATCTAAAGAATATTTAAACGGAGAAATTAGAGCTGACAAGCCTCTTGAATGCAAATATCATATAAGGGTAGAAGATGAGTTTTTTTCTAAAGAATATGGTCAGGTCTATAGAAATGGAAAGGTTTTTAGACACTGCGTAGATTTAAAAACAGGTAAATTGATATCAAGAGAATTAATAAAGATAAATCATGCTAAAGTAATGTATGATGTTAGCGAGCTTAATATAGTTGATTTACATAAATAGGAATTATCTTATTCTAGAGGAATGAAGAAATGAGTATTGTAAGAATAAATGTGATTTGATTAAAATCAATAAAATAGGGCACTAAAAGTTTTTTGAAATACACATTGAAGTTATAAGGGGGGAAGGTTGAAAAAGAAAACTAGGGATTGGCACTTCACTTAAGGGCATAGCAAACAAGCCATCTTGCGGTGGCTTCAAAAAATTGAATATATAGACAAAATTAAGGTTATTCAGTAGCTGACTTAATTCTGTAACCTTGGAATTTTGCTAATTGTATAGCCTGCTCTACAGTAATCTCGCGATTGACAGGAATAACGTCAGAGTTTCTGTAAAGTTCAGCATTGTATGGTTCATTTTTCTTCAACATGTTGTATAATGCTGTTAGAAGCATTCTTGCTATTGCAATGATTGCCTTCTTGTGACCACGACGCTTTCTTAAACGAAGGTAGCGGTTACGGATTTCTGGATGCTTTTCACTTTTAACCACAGAGTTGGCACATTGAACAAGAAGTGGTTTAATATAGCATCCAGCTTTGGAAACCCGGACAGATTTTTCTTCCCTGCACTTTCATTGTTGGTAGGTGTAAGCCCTGCCCATGAACACAAGTGTTTCGCCAGAAGGAAAAGCCTCCATATTAACACCAATCTCTGAAATGATTGTGATTGCAGAGAAGATGTTTTTAAAAGATGGAGCGGTTAGGATTAGGTCGAGTTCTTGTTGATAGGGGCTGGCGAGCACAAGAATCAGTTCTTCTAACTCTGATTTCCGGGATTCCAAATCTTCAAAGTGCTTCTTGATAATCTTTAATTTACCAGCCTGTTGCGGGGAGATATGCCCATCAACGGCGAGCTGTAATTCAGGAATTTTACCCTTCATAGAGCCGTGAATTAAAGGTTCAATATCGAATGAAGTATCTAGAGGATTTTCAAGAATCTTATTCAGAATCTTTTGAGCACTTTTACCAAAAGTGTCGGAGACAACGGAAGACAATTGAATGTTGGAAACCGTGAGACAGTTTTGAAGACGGTTCTTTTCACTGGACATAAAGCAGGTTAGTTTGTAACGATAGCGCATAAGGTCGCGTAGCTGGCGAATATCAGCAGGGGGCATAAAGCTACCGGCAACAAGATCATGCTTAAACAGGTCAGCAATCCATTTAGCATCTTTCTTGTCAGTTTTTTACCACGAATAGCCTTAACGTATTTAGGATGTGCAAGCACAATAGAACAGTCTTTTTCCAAGACGTTGTACACGGGAATCCAGTATTTACCTGTAGATTCCATGCAGACATCCTTACAATTAGATTCAAGCAGCCATTGTAACAGCTCTTTCAGACCTTTGGTGTAGGTGGAAAAGCGATGGCTCTTGTAGGTGGTAACACCTTGTTTATCGGTGGAAGCGATGCAGGCTACAACAAAAGTTTTGTGAACATCAATTCCGCAGCAGATTTTGTACACGATTTTTAAAGCCATAGGGACTCCTTTCTGAACTAGAAAGTTCATAAGAATTATAGGGAGATACGGCATTGACTGAACGCCTGGCATTTAAACGAGATTGTTTAAACAAAGATAAGGTTACGTACTCTAAGGTACACTTATTTGTGCTTGAAAAGGCGTTCTACACATATAAAAATACGGTCATCTGACAAGTCAGACAGCCCACTCACCTCCCCGTGATTTGTAGTTTACCGAAATCCCTATGGGGTTAATTATAAAACAAATAACGCTCAAAAGCACTTTTTCATTACGTTTTGTGCCTTGAGCGAAGCGAAAGGAATGGCTATAAAAATGAAAAAAATAAATAGTCCCTTTAGATATATTTTGACTTTTGGGAAACAGCATAAAATATGGCTATTTGTAAGCGCTATTTTTAGCTTGTTTGATGTAGTAGTTAGCATGTTAATTCCAATTATATATCAAAAACTTGCAGATATACTCTCCTTTGATAATACTGTTGAAAAATTTTATACCTATTTATGGTTTGTAGTAATACTTTTACTTATGAGTAC
Source organism: Proteiniborus sp. MB09-C3 (assembly GCF_030263895.1). Classification (NCBI taxonomy): domain Bacteria; kingdom Bacillati; phylum Bacillota; class Clostridia; order Eubacteriales; genus Proteiniborus; species Proteiniborus sp. MB09-C3. Next base: position 2,641,821 of record NZ_CP127161.1, on the reverse strand, counting down.
ATTAAATATTTTTTTAAGACAACTTTCTACATCTAGATTTACTCAATATACAATTCGAAATCTAAGAAATAAAATTGCAGAGCATATACAGAATCTTTATTTTCCTTATTTTAATAAGCATCATAGTGGAGACTTAGCCTCCAGAGTAAATGATGATATAGAGCTAGTTAAAAACCTACTAATTCAGATATCAAATTTCGTATACCAACCTTTAATTTTTATATGTTCTATTATTTATGGATTGATTCTTAGTCCAAAATTACTTCTAGTAACAATAACTGTACTAATCTTTGCAATTGGATTAAACAACATTGCTTCTAAACCAATAAGTAAATTTTCCGCTAAGCTTCAGAAACAGCTTGGTAAGACTATTTCAATGATTCAAGACACTGTAAACGGTATTTATATTGTAAAGTCATTTAATTTAGAGAAAAAGCTGCAAAATAGCTATAAACTATATCAAGAACATGTATATCATACGGAGATGAAAATAGTAAAGCGCAGATTATATACCATGATTCTAAGCACATCAGTACTTATGATTCCAATGATTGTTATAAACCTATATGGTGGGAGGTTGACATTTATTGGGGAAATGACTATTGGTAAATTTACTGCTTTTCTTGCCATAATCACTTATTTAAGTAATCCTGTAATTGAAGTAGTCAATCTGGTTAGCAATGTAAAACTTGCAAAGGGAGGAGCAGAGAGAATATATGAGATACTAACTTATCCAACTGAAGAGGCTTATGAAAATAAAGATACTTTTGAAATAAAAAATAATATTTCAGTGGAATTTAAAAATGTTTCATTTTCATATGATGGACAGAATTCTACCCTAAAGGATATAGATTTTAAGCTATTTAAAAACAAAGCAATAGCCTCAATTGGAGCAAGTGGAGGAGGTAAGAGTACAATATTAGGTCTTTTGTTTGGTTTTTATAAAGCAACTGAAGGGAATATAAAAGTGTTTGGCAATGCTATAAATGAAATTGATTTAAAAGCTTTACGCTCTCAAATTTCCATGGTAACACAGAATACATATATTTACCCTACAACTGTTGCCGAAAATATAAGCTACGGAAAAAGAAACTCAAGAAGAGATGAAATTATTCATGCAGCAAAAATGGCTAATGCTCATGATTTTATTATGGAATTACCAAATGGTTATGACACTGTTCTGGGGGGAATAGGTCTAATCTATCAGGAGGACAAAAACAGCGCATAGCTTATTGCAAGAGCAATAAATAAAGGCTCTTCAATTTTACTTTTAGATGAAGCAACATCAGCTTTAGACTCTGAATCAGAAGAAAAGATAACACAGGCAATAGAAGAAATGATGAAAGAAAGAACTGTTTTAATAATTACACATCGCTTGTCAACTATTAAAAAAGTAGGGAAAATTTATTTAATAGATGAAGGAAAAGTACTAGAATGTGGTGACCACGAAGAACTGATTTCTAATAAAGGATTATATTATAATATCTTTGAAACTCAGTATAGCTAGATGACATTTGTGCCAAAGAATGTTGGTGCACAATATTTTCTCACTGTGAGCAAGGCACCGCTATTAGACGTAGAAGTATTCGTTATTATCAAGAAAAATGTGTTGAACAAGAATAAATCAAGGGTCGTTAGAAATCCCTATTAAGATTTTTGATAATACTAAATTGTCTAGGAGGTAGAAAGTATGAATATTCATATCAATGAATTATCAGATGATTTATTTTTTATCACTGCAGGAATGATTACAGAATTAATGAATTATCATAGAAAACTAAACAATGCCCCTAAAGAATACTGGCAAACTGATGAACAATCTCAAGAAACTCTAAAAGATTGGATTGAAGAGGGGACAGTATATAACATATTTTTAGACGATGAACCAGTAGGATTCTTTTATGTCAGACTTGGGGGTCAAGATGTGGCATGGTTAGAAGATTTGTTTATATTAGAAGGATATAGAGATAAAGGGATTGGAAAATATGCTATGCAAAGATTAGATGAATTAATGATTGAAAAGAATGTTGTGGCTATATTTGTAGATGTTGTACCAAGAAATATTGGAGCAATAAAATTATATAGAGATTTCGGATTTAATCATCTAAATCTAATACAGCTGAGAAAAAATTATGATAGAAGATTGGACAAAAATGAAGACGTAGAAATATTAGGATTTAATTTCAAAAAATATTAGAAAATTTTATCCACAAACAAGTAATTTTTATAGGAAGTTTGATCTAGTTATAGAAAACATCATATAATGGAGTCTCCGTGATATTTAGAAAAAAATAATTTAAAGAAAATATGGCGCTGCTTAAGCATTGAGATGTTATCTGAATCTGCGCTAACTCATCTCCAAAAGCGTTTAAAGGGTCGATTTATATTAATATTTTGCGATAGAAAGAATGTAGTGAGAATGAAAGGAGAGTCATAGTAATATGGATAATTTATTATATATTGTAAATGTAGAAGCCGCTATATATAAAAATGATAAATGGTTGATTATAAAGAGGAGCGAAAAAGAAGAACATGCACCAGGACTTTTATCTATGGTTGGGGGCAAAGTTGAAACAAAAATATCAGAAAATAATGTTCTAGAAGAGACTTTGATAAGAGAAATAATGGAAGAGGTTGGTATCCAAGTCTCGAAAACATTACATTACGTAGATAGTAAATCCTTTATATCAGATAAAGGACAAATAGTAATTGATATTGTTTTTTTGTGTAAGTATAAATCAGGTGAACCAAAATGTATGTCAGCTGATGAGGTTAGTGAAATATACTGGATGTCTAAAGCGGAAATATTAGAAAATAAAAATACTCCTATATGGTTAAAAGAAAGTATTGAGAAGGTAGAAAGCATCAGGTTAAAAATAGAAAAGAAAAACGTTTGATTTTTTGTAACTTTGTTTGGTAAAATAAGAATTTGAGTAATTTTAGAAAGTTATGAAAGGAATGATCTGCCTATGAACATCTCTATAGATGTAAAACCAGATATAAAAGTGTTTTTATTTCAAATATTAAATACTTTGGCATTAGTACTATTAATATTTCTTATTGTTTACCTAATAGTAAAGAGGCGTGGTAAAAAAAGATAATATATTCTAGTGTGGATGCTTATGACACAGTGATAAATAAAAAAATCTGTTCAGTTGATGAGTTTATTGACAACTTGATACTTGACTTAAAGAGGAGAGATACTTATGGAAAACTATATTCTAACAGAACTATCAGAGGATTATGCTAAAGAGATTTGCAATTGGAGATATGAAGGTGAATATTCTATATACGATTTGCCAGAGTGGGATACTGTAGTGAAGAGCGGATTTGGCTTATCGATAGAAGAGAAAAGGAGATTAGAATTTATTGCAATACTTCTAAATAATGAATTAGTTTCCTATGGCAGGATAAGTTTAAATGCAGACAAAGCATATATAGGGGTTGGACTAAAACCATCTTTTTGTGGGAAAGGCTACGGAAAAAGTATTATGAGATTACTAATTGAAGAATGTAAAAAAAGATTTCCTAACGATACGATGGCACTTGAAGTAAGAAGCTTCAATAAAAGAGCAGTTAACTGTTATAGGAACGTTGGTTTTAGAATTAAAGATAAATATATGAAGAGGGTTTATAACAATTCAGAAGTTGAATTCTATTATATGGAATATATAGGCTAGATAGATTATTTGCAAATAAAATTAGGTTCTAAAAGACATACCAATTTAATTAGAATATTAAAGTAGACTAAGTTATAGGATTGTTGTTACGGAGCAGTGCATAACAAAATCTTAGTATGCAGTGGGAAAAGATGAATATATGCTGGTGTTCAGACAAAATGGATTGACTGATGGCGGAGAGCCATGAAAGCGCTTATTATATTTATGACGATTGGCTAATAGAGGAATTATGCAAAGCATTATAGATTTATATTCTTGTTGTGCGAAGAAATTGTCTATAGTGATAGAAGGAGGGAGAAAAAATGATACAATTTGGTAGAAGTATGAGATGGTACAATAATTATGAAGATGAGGTCAAATTTTCTAAAGATAATGGGTTTGATTTTATGCAGGTTTGGTACGCAAAGGGACAAATAGTTTTAGATAGAGTATTAGAGCCAAAAGAAGATGTTATTCTTTTTCATGAGTTTCCAGTTATTATACATGCTTTGCTAGATATAAATGAGTTTGATGAACATGTTCCGAGGATACTAGCAATATTAAAGAAGTTATCGCATAATCAATTGATTATCCATCCTGTATGTAAGAGTGAAGAGATAACGAAGGAAACTATTGTTAAGTTAAGTAAAAAGGTATTAGAGGCAAAAAGACTATGTAAAGAAGAGGGCATAAAATTATTTGTTGAAAATAACAGTAAATTGGAACCAATCAATTATAGTATAGATGATATAAGAATTATGTATAACGACGATGATGTAGAATTGCTATTAGATTTAGCACATATCGATGATTACAATCATCTAAAGGAAATAGTAAGCATAAAAAAACCTAGGATGCTACATATTGCAGATAGACATTTTGATGTAATACATGAGCATTTACCAATTAGTGAAGGTGACTTGGATTTTGAGTATATATTTAGCAACGTATTGACCGAATTTAATGGAAAAATTATCTTTGAAGTAGTAGCAGAGGATGACTTGATAGTTAAATCGTTAAACACCATAAAGGAAATATTAAAATAAGCTAAAGCATTCCCTAAAAGCAGCACTATTTACAAGAAATATTGTAGCATAAGGTAGATTGTTAAGAAAATTTTAAAAGTCTTGTAAACTAATCTAAGTATGTTATATAATTCAGGTGATAACGTTTTCATTGCTAGCTTTATATATTTTAATTTATTTAGATTTATTACAATAAGATTTAGCAGATGCATTTTTAAAGATTTATTTAACAAAATATATTTAGTCGGGAGGGTTAAGTATTATGAGTAATGTACAATTTAAGGGGTTAACTATTGGTGTTCCAAAGGAAATTATGAAGGGGGAGAAAAGAGTTGCTGCTACACCTGAGACCGTTGAAAAAATGGTGCAGAATGGTGCAGTAGTTCTTGTTGAAAAAGGGGCAGGTTCAAACTCACTAATGGCAGATTCAGACTATGAAAAGGTTGGAGCGAAAATAGTTGATAAAGTAGAGGAACTATTTAACCAATCAGATATCATATTAAAGGTTAAAGAACCAGTATTCAACTCAGAAGTTGGTAAACACGAAGTTGACATGTTAAAAAAGGGACAAGTACTTATTACATTCTTACATCCTGCAGCACCAAAAAATCATGAGATGATAAAATCTTTGGCTAAAAGTGGAGCAACTAGCCTTACACTAGACGGAATTCCAAGAATATCTAGAGCTCAAACCATGGATGCTTTAACTTCTATGAGTGCTGTAGCTGGATACAAGAGCGTGCTTTTAGCAGCTAATAAACTTGCTAAGTTTGTACCTATGACTGGTACTGCTGTAGGCATGATTCAACCAGCTAAGGTTGTTGTTATTGGAACTGGAGTAGCTGGATTACAAGCTGTATCTACAGCTAAGAGATTAGGAGCTATTGTAACTGCTGTTGATATAAGACCAGATGCAATAGAACACTCAAAAAGCTTGGGAGCTAAGGTTCTAGATCCTGGAGTACCTGCTGATGTAGCTATAGGTAAGGGTGGATATGCTAAGAGTTTGCCAGCTGAATGGATTGAAAAAGAGCGTGAAAATATTAAAAATCTTATTACAGATGCTGATATAGTTGTAGCTACGGCATTAGTACCAGGAAAACTAGCACCAGTACTTATCACAGAAGAAATGGTTAAAAACATGAGACCAGGTTCTGTAATTATGGACGTAGCAATAGATCAAGGAGGAAACTGTGAGCTTTCAGAAAGTGGAGTTATAGCAGAGCATTATGGAATAACTGTTGACGGTACTAACAATATACCAGGTATGGTAGCTTCAAGTTCTACTTGGATGTTTTCTAAAAATGTTTATAATCTAATAGCAGCCTTTATAAAGGATGGGAAATTCGTGATAGATAAAGAAGACGAAATCATCGCTTCTACTTTAGTTACTATGGATGGAGAATTACTTCATTCAGGAGCAAGAGAGGCTATGGGTTTGCAATAAGGGGTGAATAGGATGGATGCATGGGTATTAATAGTTATTTTTGTAATAGCATCATACTTAGGATATAAAATCATAAAGGAAATCCCTACCTTACTTCATACTCCGCTTATGTCTGGCTCAAATGCTATTTCTGGAGTAACAATTTTGGGGTCCTTAGTTTCCACTGCCTTTGCAGTATCGAAGGGAAGCGAAGTAATGGGTTTTATTGCTATAGTATTTGCCACCATAAATCTTTTAGGTGGATTTGTCGTAACAGACAGGATGCTAAAGATGTTCAATAAAAATAATGGGGTGTAGTTGAATGATAGGGGTTTATCAGATTATTTCTATTGTATTATCTGTATTAGTATTATTGGGGATAAAATTAATGAGTTCTCCTAAAACTGCAAGAAAAGGAAATTTGCTTAGTGCATTAGCTATGCTACTGGCTGTTATAAGCATTATGTACTATAATAAAATACTTACAATTCCATTATTATGGGTTGGAATAGCAGTAGGAGGTATCATAGGCTGCATATTAGCTTTGAGGGTTAAGATGATTCAAATGCCACAAATGGTAGCTCTTCTAAATGGATTAGGTGGAGGAGCTTCAGCATTAGTTGCTATAGTAGAGATTTCTAATAACTTAAATCATATGGCAGTTTTCAACAAAATCTCGGGGCTTTTAGCATTAATAGTAGGTGGTGTAACTTTAAGCGGTAGCCTTATAGCTGCAGGAAAGTTAGATAGGAGGATTCCACAACGCCCAGTGTCTTTACCAGGAGACAAGGCAATATCAACTCTTATTATTGTAGTCCTAATAGTTTTAACGATTATTGGGGCAATATATACAAACTCAATAGTGTTAGTTGTTTCTATTCTACTTGCATTGATTTCACTTATTTATGGAGTGATATTTGCAATGAGAGTTGGTGGTGGCGATATGCCTATTACAATATCGCTTCTAAATTCTTTTTCAGGACTTGCAGCTTCAATTTCAGGGCTTACAATTGGAGATCCTTTACTAGTATCAGTAGGTGCAATTGTAGGAGCATCGGGGCTAATACTGACACAAATTATGTGTAAAGCAATGAATAGATCACTACTTGATGTGCTAAATGGTTCTGCACGGAGTAAGAAAACTATTGCAAAGGGTACAGGTACAACTGTACATAAAGTTAAAGATATAGAGGAAAAAACAAATAACGAAATTTCAAAACCACAAAAGGAAAAGTCCGTTGAAGACATAATAGATGAGGCAAAGAAAGTAATAATAATACCAGGCTATGGAATGGCAGTAGCTCAGGCACAGAACCAAGTGAAAACCTTATTTGATTTATTAGAGTCAAAGGGTAAGGAAGTAAGCTTTGCAATACATCCAGTAGCAGGCAGAATGCCAGGACATATGAATGTATTGTTAGCAGAAGTAGATATACCTTATGACAGGCTTAAGGAAATGGATGAAGTGAATGAAGAATTCAAAGAAACAGATGTATCAATAATCATAGGAGCTTCTGACGTAGTGAATCCAGCAGCTAACACAGCGGAAGGCACGCCAATCTATGGAATGCCAGTGCTAAAGGCAGAAGAATCTAAAAATGTAATAGTATTCAATCTAGATGATAAGCCAGGATACTCAGGAGTAGAAAATGCCCTATACACTATGGAACATGTACATTTGATTATGGGTAATGCTTCTGCAACTGTCAATGAGCTGAACATGAAAGTGGCTAACTACAATAAAGAAGAAAAGCCAGCTGAAGTTTCATCTAGGGAAAAATCAGTTGAAGACATAATAGATGAAGCAAAGAAAGTAATAATAATACCAGGCTATGGAATGGCAGTAGCTCAGGCACAGAACCAAGTGAAAACCTTATTTGATTTATTAGAGTCAAAGGGTAAGGAAGTAAGCTTTGCAATACATCCAGTAGCAGGCAGAATGCCAGGACATATGAATGTATTGTTAGCAGAAGTAGATATACCTTATGACAGGCTTAAGGAAATGGATGAAGTGAATGAAGAATTCAAAGAAACAGATGTATCAATAATCATAGGAGCTTCTGACGTAGTGAATCCAGCAGCTAACACAGCGGAAGGCACGCCAATCTATGGAATGCCAGTGCTAAAGGCAGAAGAGTCTAAAAATGTAATAGTATTCAATCTAGATGATAAGCCAGGATATTCAGGAGTAGAAAATGCCTTATACACTATGGAGCATGTATATTTGATTACGGGTAATGCTTCTGAAACTGTCAATGAGTTGAATTTAAAGATTTCTAAATAAGTATAGAGAAACTGACATAAACACTAGTGTTAATGTCAGTTTTTTTATGACCTAACCCGATTTTCTGAATGCTTTTATCAGAAAATAAAGGAAGCTCAGAAAGCAAGTTTCTGAGTACTACAATTACTCCAAATCAAAGATTTGGGTAATTGTAGCATAGCTCAAACGCAACGAGCACCAACCCTGTTGTAGGTTTATGATAGGAGTGTCCGTTAGGACCAAATTTATGCGAGCGACAGCGAGCAAATAAATTTGTGTTGCGAGGCTGCGGAAAATCTACATAATAAACATTATCCCTGCTATTACTAGCATTGCACCCATTATTTTTGAAATGGTTAATTCTTCACCTAAAAAAACAGTGGATACTAACATGGTAACTAGAGGAGAGCTAGACATTATGACTGTAACTACAGATACATTTCCTTTTTTGATCGCAGCATAGTAAGCAAGGTCTCCAACCAGAGTTGCAAGAAGAGCTTCAATAGCAATTAAAAACCATGTCTTAATTGGAACATCAACAATTTGATCTAAAATTTTATCGTAACCGACTAATCCTCTAAATCCTATAAATCCTAATACAAGAAATGAAGATATGAATGTTCTTATGATAAGTCCAGGCAAAGGATCAAGATTATCTAGTCCTATTTTTGCAAAAATTGGTGCTATTCCCCAGCATACCATTGCAAATATTGCTATCCAAAATACCATATTCTTTTCTCTCCTTAGCTGTAAATAATTAGTCTCTAATTTTATAAATATTCTAGGATTAATTTATTATGTATTGATAATTGAAAATATAGGTATGAATTTTTTTTAGATAATGTCAGAAACTATAATTTAATGACCTGAAAATAATTAAGACTTAGTGAGGAGAATGAATATGAAAATAAAATCGTACGCAATTTTTTTAGCTGTTGTTCTAACTACACTACTTTTATTGACATCATGTGATGCTGATGGAATAGAAGATTATATTGTTGAAGGGGATATTAAAACCAAGTTTTATTACCAAGACCAAGACTCAGATTCAGAGAAAAATCTAGAAACAGTAAATGTTGATATGCCTGATGTATCAGGTGTAGTTAGCAACCTACCATGGGTGAATAATGAAAGCTTTTTAAAAGCCCAAGAGGAAAATGAAGCAAATATTTTAATGGCTGCATATTGCGCTGTACTAAAGGATCCATTGCCTGGTGAAGAATATAATGTGCATTTAGCTGCAAATTCTATTGCTGGAACAGTTCTTTCCCCAAATCAAATATTCTCGCAAAATAATACAATAGGACCGTATGTAGAATCAAAAGGATACCAAGTAGGACCCACCTATATTGGATCTAAGCTGACGACAACAGTTGGAGGCGGAGTATGTAAAATTTCTTCTACCCTGTATAATGTATCAATACTTAGTAATCTAGAGATAGTAGAGAGACATAATCACTCTATGCCTGTTCCTTATGTACCCTATGGACAGGATGCAACGGTGTCATATGGAGCAAAGGATTTTCGGTTTAAGAATAACACCGAGTTCCCGATACTTATTTGGGCCGAAGGAATAGGTAATAGATTATATGTAGCATTATATGGTAGAGAAAAGCCTCCTCAAATAGAATGGAATCACAAAATACTGAGTGTAACAGAGGCTCCTAAATATTACAGAAAAAACCCTGATTTAAAGGAAGGAGAAGAAAAAATTCTCATTGAGGGAATGGCAGGGGCTTCAGTAGAATCCTGGATTGTCATTACCAATCCTGATGGCACTACGAAGACTAAGCATTTAGGAACTAGTCATTATAAGCCAATGCCTCACATAATAGAATCAAACAAGTAAACTTCTCAGAATATACTCCCTAATTTTCTAATAGTATACTTATACAAGGAAAATTAGGGGGTTTTAATTTGACAGTATCCCGTACATCATTAGATAAAATGATGAAAAACAGATCCTTCATCATTTTTTTAATAGCCCAAGGAATTACAGATATAGCTGAAGCCTTTAATTTCATTGCAATAACCTCATTAATTATTCAGATAACAGGCTCTGGGAAATATGCAAGCTTTGCTGTGCTGTGTACTCCTATTTCAAGCTTTATTTTATCTCCATTTGCAGGAGGAATAGGAGATAGATATAATGTTAAATACCTAGTTATAATTATTAGTTTAATGAGAGGAATAACAACAGTATTATTTGTACTGAGCTATAAAACTATAACCATTTATGTATTTATGCTGATTTTAGCTTCATTTGAAGTTCTATACAACCCCTCAAGGAAAACACTAATACTAGGTCTATTAGGTTATGAGCATATTATGATTGGGAACTCAGTATTGTTGGGGATTTCAGGCTTTGTGTTTATTATAGGACCTGTGGCAGCAGGATTAATAATAGATATTTTTGAATTAAGAGTAATTTTTTTTACCACCAGCATTTTATACTTTCTATCTACAATTCTTTTGTTTTTTATTAAAAGCCAGCCTTACAAAAATAATAAAAAAATTGATGTAAGGTCTAATATCTATAAAGACATTAGAAATGGTTACGAGTATTTTAAATCTCAAACTGCCATTAAAGAGCTAATATATATTAGTACTTTAATGAGCTTATTAGTAGCCTCAATGAATACTGCTTTTTATCCCTTTGCTTTTGACTTCTTAAAAATCACTAGCAAGGAATGGGGAATTATAATGTCTGTTTTTTATGGAACAAATATGTTTGCCATGATAATATCAATATATTTTAACAAGGCAATAAGAAAAATGGATTTATTATTTTCTTACTTTGCAATAGCAATAGTTTCTGTAGTATGGCTTTCCTATAGTTTATCGAATAAATTGATTACCGTAATAGTTCTTCAATTCATAGAGGGATTATTTATATCTCTTGCAACTATTGTTCTAAGCACAAAGCTTCAAGTAATAACTAGGAGAGATTATACATCAAGGATAATTGCTATAAATGATATCATTAATAATGTGGGTAAATTAACTTCAATTGTTATTACGTATTTTATTTTAAGCTTCAAGCCTCCTCAGTCTATATTTCTTTTAAATTTTGCCATTATATTTTCCTATGGAATATATAAGCTTTTATTTAGTAACTAAGATTCATTGGCTTTTTCCGGATCACCTTATTATCATTCACCATATATCCTATATTTCATAAAATAAAATAAAGCGGAATTTTTTGCAATATAACAAAATTACAAAGAAGGGTGATTACAAATTTGAAAGCCATAGATCAGAATTCGACACCTCTATTTGATGCAGTAAAAAAATACATAAAGGATGATGTTATTCCCTTCCATGTTCCAGGACATAAGCATGGCAGAGGTATACCTGAATTAACAGATTATGTAGGAGAACAGATGTTAAAAATGGATGTAAATGGCATGGAAGATTTAGATTTCTTTAATAATCCTATGGGAGTAATATTAGAAGCAGAAAAGTTATTTGCAGAGGCATTTGGAGCTAAAGAAGCATTTTTTTTAGTAAATGGCACTACATCAGGCATACAAACAATGATCATGAGTGCCTGTATGCCTGACGATGAAATAATCCTGCCTAGAAATGCTCATAAATCTGCAATAAGTGGGGTTATACTAAGTGGTGCTGTACCTGTTTATGTGGAGCCTGAAGTAAACAAAGAATTGGGAATTGCTAATGGTGTTAGTATAGAGAAAATGAAGGAAGCTATAGAGCTTCATCCTAATGCTAAGGCGGTTTTTTTGATTAACCCAACTTATTATGGCTTTACATCTGATGTAAGGACTATAGCTGAATTAGCACATAGACATAATATGTCGGTTTTAGTAGACGAGGCACATGGAGCACACATGTATTTTCATGAGGACTTACCTTTAACAGCAATGGAACAGGGTGCTGATATGTGTGCCATGAGTATGCACAAAACAGGCGGCTCCTTGACACAGAGCTCAGTACTTTTAATTGGTGAAAATAGCAAAATATCTTCTGAAAAAGTTAAGAAGGTCTTAGATATAATTTTTACATCAAGTGCTTCATATTTGCTAATGTGTTCATTAGATATTGCTAGAAAACATATGGCAACAAAAGGTAGGGAACTGTTGCAAAAAACTTTGGACTTAGCAAGATGGTCACGTAATGAAATAAACAAAATTGAAGGAATATATGGCTTTGGAAAAGAGCTAGTTGGCAGTCTAGGCTGCTTTGATTTTGATGAAACCAAATTAGCTATTAATGTTAGAAAACTTGGGTATACAGGATATGAGATAGAAAAGAAATTAAGAAAGGAATATAATATACAGATAGAATTAGCCGATATTAATAATATACTTGCTATAGTAAGTATAGGAGATAGAGTAGAGGACTTAGAGCTATTAGTAAACAGTTTAAGGGATATAGCTTGCAAATGTTGTATAAGAGAGTATAATGGAATAAATTCAATACCTAGTTACTCAAAGACTATAATATCTCCTAGGGAAGCCTATTATTTAGAAAAAGAACTACTTCCCCTTTCAAAATCAGCTGGTAGGATAGCAGGTGAGATGGTTATGGCCTATCCCCCTGGAATACCTGTAATTTGCATGGGAGAATTAATTACGAAAGAAATAATAGAATACATAAATATATTAAAGAAAGAAGAATGCGAGCTACAAGGCACTGCTGACCCTTTAGTTAATTACATTCAGGTTTTAATTTGAGATTGTAGTATCTTAAAATTATCAAATTGTTTAATATTCTGTATAGATTGGATTAAAGTTCATATATGTGTAAATAATATGGTTAGGCATTCTTTCATAAAAATAGTATTGTAAGTTTATCAACTATCATGTCATAATATTAAACTAGAGGTGATTTAATGAGAATTCCAAACCATATTGGTGTTATACCAGACGGCAATAGGAGATGGGCAGTATCAAAAGGAATGACAAAAGAGAAAGGCTATGTAGAGGGGTTGGATCCTGGGCTAGCCCTTTTTAAATTATGTAAAGAGGCAGGCGTTAAAGAACTTACCTATTATGGATTTACCACTGACAATACTAAGAGACCTTCTGTACAGAGAGAAGCTTTTACAGAGGCTTGTATTAATGCGGTTGAGATGCTATCAAAAGAGGATGCCTCTTTACTAGTAGTAGGAAATACAGAATCGCCTATGTTTCCTAAAGAATTGATTCCATATACGACTAGAAAGACCTTTGGAAATGGCGACATTAGAATAAATTTTTTAGTGAATTATGGATGGGAGTGGGATCTAAACCAACTGAAAATATCAAATGATAGTAGAAAAAATATTATTCAACACATAAAATCCAATGATGTATCAAGAGTAGATTTAATAATTCGTTGGGGAGGCAGAAGAAGATTAAGCGGATTTCTTCCAGTTCAATCAATTTATGCAGATTTTTATGTAGTAGATGAATATTGGCCTGATTTCAAAACGGAGCATTTTTTTCAAGCCTTAAATTGGTATAACGAACAAGATATTACTCTAGGAGGTTAACAAAGAAACACTTGTAATAAAGGTTATTTCAATATAGACTATATTATATATAGATTGCAATAAGCAGGTGATGGTATGTTCTTTATTGGAATATTTGGTATAGAAACAAAGGAAAAGATAATAAAAGAATTACCAAATTTCTATTGTAAAAATTGTAATAAAGAAGAAGCTGGACAACTAATAAAAAAATATAATTACTTTCATTTCTTCTTTTTACCTATTATTAAATGGAATGAAATCTACTATATACTTTGTAATAATTGCAATACGATCTATGAAACAGCAAAAGAGAAAGGTAAAAGAATAGAGCTAGGTGAAGATGAAAATGTGACATATTGGGATTTGCAAGAAATAAAGAAATACAAAGGTATAAGAATCTGTAAGTCATGCAACAATGAAGTTGATGATGAATTCTTATATTGTCCATATTGTGGAGAAAAGCTAGAATGATATTCTGAGGTGATAATAAATGATTTATAAAAAAATTGTAGAGTTTAATGTTGACGAACGAATAGAGGGATATTATTTAATAAAAGAAATTGAAATTAAAACTACATCTAATGGCAACAATTATTTAGATATTAAATTATGTGATAGCACTGGAGATATAAACGCAAAGCTATGGGATTGTAAAGAGGAAGATATATTAAGCTATACTAAGGATTCTATAGTAAAAATAAGAGGCGATGTCAGTCAGTGGCAGGGCAAAAAACAAGTACGAGTATCACTTATGAGACCAGCCACAGATGCAGATAATATTAGATTAGAGGATTATGTACAAACTGCTCCTTATGAGCCAGAATACATGTACAAACAGTTAATGTATTACATAAATAAAATAGAGAATCAGGATATTTCAAAAATAGTTATTGAAATTGTAGAAGAGTATAAAGAAAAGTTGTTGTTTTATCCAGCAGCAAAACAAAACCATCATGCCATTCGATCAGGACTTCTTTATCACATTATGAGAATGCTCATGACGGCAGAAAGACTTGTGGAAATATATTCTCACATCAACAAGGATCTTCTCTATGCAGGTATCATATTACATGACATAGCAAAAATAGATGAAATGAGTGCAAATGAATTAGGAATAGTCTCTGATTATACCGTTGAAGGACAACTATTAGGGCATATTATACAAGGAATAAAGATAATTGATAATGTAGCTGTTAGGCTAGGTGTTAATAGAGAGACTTCAATCCTCTTACAGCATATGCTTCTTTCCCATCATTATGAACCAGAGTTTGGAAGTCCTAAAAGGCCTATGATTCCTGAAGGAGAACTTTTGCATTATATTGACATAATAGATGCAAGAATGTATGATATGGAGAAAGCATTGTCTAGTATTGAAACAAATGAGTTTACTGACAAGATATGGATTCTAGATAATCGAAGACTTTATAAATCTGCTTTATACAATTCTGATGTAAAAGTTGACGAAAATATTGCAGATAAAGATATGAAAAAAATATGTGTATTAGATAAAGATGAGATTTTTGATCCCAAGATCTTATCTAAAATTAATGAATAAAGAAACATGCTATAGCTATTTAGAAAGGATGTTATAAAATGCATATTATTATAGTAGGTGCTGGGAAGCTAGGCTATATTTTAGCAGAGTTTCTTTCCCAAAATGATAACAATGTAGTAATGATTGATAATAATGAAAAAGCTCTTGAAAGGGCAAGCAATCAACTGGATATACTCACCTTTAAGGGAAATGGAGCCCAAATATCAGTATTAGGGGATTTTAATGTAAAAAGTGCTGATCTATTAATTGCTACTACTGATAATGATGACACAAATATGTTAATATGTTATCTAGCAAAAAAACTTGGTTGCAAAAGAGTAGTAGCAAGAATTAGGAATCCAGAGTATTCAGAACAAATTGACATATTAAAAAAACAACTTGATATTGACTATGTTGCAAACCCTGAACTTGAAATGGCTAAGGAAATAGGGGCACATCTACTGAAAGGACAAGCACTTAATATGGAGGACTTTGCAAAGGGCAAGGTAAGCATAATTAATTATAAGGTCCATGAACTAGATAGTATGGAAGGAAACAGGGTCAAAGATGTAAAGATACCTAAATCCGTATTGATTGCTGCAATTCTTAGAGATGGTGAAATAATTATCCCATATGGAGATACTATTTTACACGGAAATGACACAATTTATTTAATCGGAGAAAAAGAAAGTATAAGTATGTTTAAAAACGGCATAAATAGCTTGGAGACCAATGTTGTTGTCAAAAAAGCCATGATACTTGGAGGAGGAAAAGCAGCTTATTATCTATCAAAAAAGCTAATAAGAAATGGAGTTTTTGTTAAGATAATTGAAAAAGACGAGAAAAGATGTAGCTACTTAGCTCAAGAGCTTCCAGGAGCATTGATTATTCATGGAGATGCAACGGATCCTTATCTACTAACAGAAGAAAATATAAGTGATGTAGATGCATTAGTTTCTTTAACTGGGTACGATGAAGAAAACCTTTTGATGACTTTATTGGCTAAAAAGTATGGAGTAGGAAAAATAATTACCAAAGTAAGCAGAACTAATTATATTCCTATAATTGAGCAGTTAGGTATTAATAATGCCGTAAATCCTATTATGATAACTGCTGGAGAAATAATGAGGTTCATACAAGGTGGCAGGGTTGTTTCACTATTTTTACTATTAGGTGGAAAAGCAGAGGTACTAGAGGTTATTGCAAGAGAAAGCTCTAAGATTGTTGGTAAACCATTAGCAGAACTTGGTTTACCTAAGGGAATAATAATCGGCTCTATTGTACAAAAGGGAAAAGTAATCATTCCAGACGGTAATTCCATTATACATCCTGGAGATAGGCTAATTATTTTTTGCTTACAATCTGAGGTTGTAACCCTTGAGAAGCTGTTCTACAAGTCAAGAGGGGGATTTATAGATGAATTATGGGATCGTTATAAAGGTTTTAGGTAATTTACTTTTATTTGAGGCAATAGCTTTTTTGCCACCCTTAACTGTATCTTTATTTACAGGTGAAAAGGATTTATTTGCTTTTATTTATTCAATTTTGATATTACTATTAATCGGTTTTCCTATGTCTAGGGTTAATGTAACAAATAAAAGAGTTAAGGCAAGGGATGCTTTATTAATAGTTACATTGGGGTGGGTGTTTGCTTCTTTTTTTGGTTCTTTGCCATTTGTATTTTCTGGTAGTATTCCATCAATAGTAGATGCTTTTTTTGAAACGGTGTCGGGTTTCACCACTACAGGAGCTACTTTAGTACAAAACGTAGAAGCATTACCAAAGGGAATAATTTTCTGGAGATCCTTCACACATTGGATTGGAGGAATGGGTATTCTAGTACTGACCATAGCTATTCTTCCTGCTATTGGAGTAGGGGGATATCAGATTTTTAAGGCTGAGAGCCCTGGACCTATCACAGATAAAATTGTTCCTAAGATTAAAGATACAGCGAAAATATTATATATTTTATATATAGGATTGACAGTATTTCAAACCATTCTGCTTTGTCTTGGAGGAATGTCCTTATTTGAATCTCTTGTGCATACATTTGGTACTGTTGGTACTGGAGGATTTTCATCTAGAAACAGCAGCATAGGAGCTTATAACAGCAGCTATATTATTTATGTAATCTCTATATTTATGATAGTGTCAGGTGTCAATTTCCCGCTATATTTTGATTTGTATAAAGGTAGATGGAAGAATGTTGCCAAGAATTCTGAATTAAAGCTTTATTTAGGCATTATTGGGATTAGCACTTTATTGATAACTCTAAACCTGAATGGAAAAGTATATAGTTCAATTTTGGAAACGTTTAAACATGCATTATTTCAAGTTTCATCAATAATAACTACTACAGGCTATAGTACAGTTGATTTTGATAAATGGACAGAATTTAGCAAAACTATACTATTTCTTTTAATGTTTGTTGGTGGAAGTGCTGGCTCTACAGGTGGAGGAATCAAAGTAGTTAGATTGCTGATTATGGGCAAGCTGGTTAAAAGGGAGATATCAAAATTACTTCATCCAAGAGCGTATATCCCTATAAAATTAAACGGAAAAATTATCTCGTCGGATGTAGTTGTAAGTGTTACTAGCTTTTTCTTTCTCTATATGGTTATTTTTGCTCTATCCACATTATTAATTTCTTTAGAAGGTATAGACTTTTTAAGTGCAACAAGTTCAGTTGCTACAACTCTTGGCAATATTGGACCAGGATTTGCGCTAGTAGGTCCTACGCAAAATTTTAGCTTTTTTAGTCCATTGAGCAAAGCTTTATTTTCATTGCTTATGCTTTTTGGAAGACTAGAGCTATTTACTGTTTTTCTTTTCTTTGTGCCTGAATTCTGGAAAAATAGTTAGTAAAAACATAAAACTCTCACAAATAACATCTGTGAGAGTTTTTTCAATATTTATAACCATTTTAATGCCCCTTTATGGTATTATATATTATAGAATCTTAAGAAAATTATATTTTTAGGGGGTAAGGTATATGAAGTATAGAAAATTTGGGAAGCTTGATTTTGAAGTATCAAATCTTGGCTTTGGCTGCATGAGATTGCCAGTTATAGATGATGATAATGGAAAAATCAATGAAGATGAAGCGATTAAAATGATTAGATTTGCCATAGATAATGGAGTTAATTACATAGATACAGCATATCCCTATCATCAACGCAATAGTGAGCCACTAGTTGGAAAAGCATTGAAAGATGGATATCGTCAAAAGGTAAAGTTAGCAACCAAACTTCCAGTATGGCTTTGCGAAACTCATGAAGACTTTGATAGATATTTAAATGAACAACTGGAAAAGCTTGAGACAGAATACATAGACTTCTATCTATTGCATTCATTAAGTAATAAATCATGGAATAAAGCTAGAAGCTTAGGTGTATTAGAGTTTTTAGATGAAGCTTTAGCTGACGGAAGAATTAAGTATGCTGGTTTTTCTTTTCATGATGAATTAAATGTGTTTAAAGAAATTATAGATTCATATAACTGGTCATTTTGTCAAATTCAATTAAATTATATGGATGAAGATTACCAAGCAGGTATAGAGGGATTAAAATATGCTTCGGAAAAAGGTCTGGCAGTAATTATTATGGAGCCAATTAAAGGAGGGAAATTAGCAAAAGAACCTAGAGGAGATTTAAAAGATATATGGGAAAAATCAGGAATAAATAAAACCCCTGCTGAGCTTGCACTAAGATGGGTATGGAATTATCCAGAAGTAACCCTGTTATTAAGTGGTATGAGCAGTATGGAGCAAGTAAAAGAAAATATAAAGACAGCTTCAAATATAATCCCATTGTCGCTTGATTCAGATGAAATTAAATTAATCGAAAATATTAAAGATATTTATAATAGCCGCAATAAAGTTGGATGTACATCATGCAGATACTGTGTACCGTGTCCAAACAAAGTTGCAATACCAGATATTTTTGAAATTTATAACAATTATTATGTATATGATGCAACAACTGCTGGAATTAATAGCTATGAAAGAATGAAAAAAGCGGGCATTGATTCAACAAATTGTATAGAATGTGCTCAATGTGAGAATGTATGCCCGCAAAACTTAGAGATAATACGTTATTTAAAAGATGCTGATTTAGTTTTAAATAGATAGCTTGAGAATATCCAGCATAAGCTGGATATTTATCTTGTTGTAGGAGTTATTCTTCTTATTAACTCTTCAATTTCTGTTGCAAATCCAGATAATGGTTTACCAGTTCTTATACCATTACCGACATTTTCAATTCTCCTATAAAGATCAGCATTTGCTGTAACGTGTACTGTTTTAATATTTGTATCAGCTTCTTTAACTACTTTATCAATTCTATCTTTGAGAGCAGTAGTCATTTTACCTTCAACATTATCTGCAGTGCTAACTCCTACTAAAGCTGTATCTCCAGAAATAGCAACTGTACAATTCTTTACTTCTTTTAACTCTGTAACTTTATCTGCTATTTTAGTTGCTTGATCTGTTGTAGTATTAAATGGTACTGTTTGATTTGGTGTAGTTTGATTTGGTACGCTGTTAGTGTTATCATTGATATTTCTGTTATTTAAGTCAGTATTCATATTTCTATTTATATCTGTTCCATCGCCAGTGTAATTCAAATTTCTATTTAATTGGTTGTTATAAGGTGTATTAGGTCTAGCAGGTCCTCTAGTAGTACATCCAACCATACTAAAACTTATCACAAGTGCTATTATAGCAATAAGTGATATAACCTTAAACTGTTTTTTCAAAATAATCACCTCCTATGATTATTTTGCTTTAATTTTTGTTTTTTAAGCATAGAGAAATATGTAGAATACAGCATTTTTATGTAAATAAGTATTAATATAGATAAATTAAACAATTAATGGTTTTAAAGAAATCTATACTTGAGTATTATTATAAAAAGATCAATATATTAGTAAATTGACAGGGGGAGAAAATGAAGAGAAATAATAGAATTTACATAATAAAAATAAAAAGAAAAGTGATTTTAGCTGTAAGTATTATAGTATTATTTATTTTTAGTGTTATTTTTTTAAATCGCATTAAAGCAATTGATATTTTTTGCTTTAGAAATCAAACTGATAGAACAATAGTAATAGATCCTGGTCATGGTGGAATAGATGGAGGAACAAACGATAAGGACGGATTTCTAGAAAAAAAAGTAAATCTAGATATAGGATTAAAGTTAAAAAAAGAATTAGAAAAAGAAGGCTTTAATGTTATTATGACGAGGGAAAAAGATATTTCTCTAGAAGAATTTAGTGATATTAATGCATCAAGGCATAGAAAGGATTTAGATGCTAGAAAGAGTATAATAAATCAAGCAAAGCCTATAGTATTTGTAAGTATACATGTTAACTCAAACATTAGCAGTAAAGAAGCAAGAGGTGTTCAGATATATTATCATCCTACCTCAGAAGATAGTAAAATATTCGCAGAGACAATTAGCTATTCTATAAATGAGCATGTGTATAATAATTTTTTAAAAACAGACTCATTGAAGGTAAAAGTTCTTTCAGAAGATTTTTTTGTATTGAGAGAGTCATCTCATACGGGAGTATTAATTGAAGCAGGTTTTATGACTAATCCAATTGATAAGCTTTTACTAGAGAGTGAAGAATATCAAGGGAAAATAGCTTTTGCGATAAAAGAAGGATTAAAAAAGTATATAGAAGATAATGTATAATACTCGATGTAATAAAATGTGAAAAAAATTACAAAATAATTAAGATTAATTTTATAAAGAGGAGTATTAAAGAATTTGGCGAAAATATATGTAATGTTAGCATTATATATTTTTTCTGGAACTTTTTATAAATAAATTTAGTCTAATGTATGATTAGTAGAAAAAGGGGTGAAACTGAAATGGCACTAATCGAATTAAACAATATTACAAAAAATTATAAGGTTGGACAAATACAAGTCAATGCTTTAAATGGTATTGATTTATCTATTGAAAATGGAGAATTTATTTCTATAATGGGTCCTTCAGGTTCAGGTAAATCGACTCTTCTTAATGTTATTGGCTGCTTGGATCAGCCAACTACAGGTACATATAAGCTTGGAGAAAAAAGTGTAGAGAAAGTCAGTGACTGGCAATTATCAGATATTAGAAATCGTTCTATAGGATTTGTATTTCAATCATTTCATCTGTTGCCGGGATTGACCGCATTAGAAAATGTAGAACTACCTTTAATATATAGAGGTGTTTTAGGAAAGGAAAGGAAAAAAAGATCAATGGAAGCATTAGAAGCGTTAGGGCTGGAAGACAGAATGCATCATCTTCCTACACAGCTTTCAGGAGGACAGCAGCAAAGAGTTGCAATTGCACGTGCAATTGTTGGAAATCCCTCTTTACTACTTGCCGACGAGCCCACTGGTGCTTTAGATTCAAAATCAAGTGTTAACATCATGTCAATATTTCAAAAGCTCAATAAAAAAATGGGAATCACAATAGTACAGGTTACTCATGAAGAGAAAATTGCTCAATATGGACATAAAATATTTAGGCTTCTTGACGGGAAAATAGAAAAAATAGAAGTGCTAGATGAACAGCTATTAGCTATTGAATAATTGTTTTTTTATATTTGGAGGTGTTAGAATTGGCAAAAAGGGTATTAATGATTTTAATTGTAGTTGCTATAGTAGTTGGTGGGGGATATTATGCTGTAAAACAGCTTGTGCCTGAAAAAGCAGAAGAGGTTCAAGGACCTGTTTACTCAACTTTTGAAGTGAAAAAAGGAGATATTTCAGCAGGTGTAGAAGTAACAGGTCAGCTAAATCCAACTCAATCAGGTGGAATAAGAGCACCTGGAGATAGATATACTGGTACTGGTGGTCAATATGTTATAGATCAATTTTTAGTTGGAGAAGGTGATGAAGTAGTTCAAGGTCAAGTGGTGGCAACTCTATTAGCTACTGATCTAAATAATAAATTAACTGATTTAAAAGAACAGGTAGAATCACAAAAAAAACAGCTATCTCAACTAACTGGATTGTCATTAGATGAGATAGATTACATAAATCCTTCTCAAGGATTACAAATAATAGCACCTATTTCAGGAAGGATAATGAATCTTGAGGCTAAGGAAGGCAAGGAACTGACACAAGGACAGATAGTAGCTAGTATAGTGGATAATTCAAAATTTAAAGTAGCTGCAAAGCTTACTCCTACAGAATACGGGAGAGTTTCTGTAGGTCAGAAGGTTGCTTTAAGCTTTCCTTATTTTGAGGGAATAGTTGAAGGTACCATAACTGATATAAACTCAAGTCCTATGCCCGATGATACTGAAGAGGATAAGTTTGGTACTAATTTCATATATGCTGCAACTATTGAAGCAGAAAACCCAGGTTTAATTCAAGCAAATATGGAAGTGAAGATAGGTTTATCCTATAGTGAGGATAATTCGCCAACAAGTATATCTTACTTTTTATATTCTGGAAAAGTGGATGGCTTTGTTGATGAAGAAAAGCTTATATCTCCAGTAAAAGCAGTTGCAACTCAGGTTCATGTAAAAGGAATGCAGGAAGTTAAAAAAGGCGATGTTATAGTAACAATGGCTGGGAATGATGTAAGAGAAATGATTCAGGAAAAGACAGAAAAAATAAGAGAATTAAATAATGAAATGAGAGACTATTATGCAAAGCTAGATCAGCTTGAAATAAGATCACCTATGAACGGAATTGTGGCAGGTATTTGGAGACAGCCGGGCGAAACTGTAGCTGCAGGAGATTGGTTGGGTGATGTTTACAACACATCAGATATGAGGATATATTCAGAGGTAGATGATATAGATGTTTTACAGATAAAGCAAGATGCTCCAGTTTCGATTACTGTAGATGCAATGCCGACAGAAAAATTTGAAGGAAAAGTAGCAAGAATCTATACAATGGGAAAAGATAGAACTAGCGGATTAACTAGATTCCAAGTAGAAATAGAGGTAATTGGTGGTCCACAATTAAGACCTGGTATGCAAGCTCGTGCAAAAGTAGATGCAGGTAGTGCTCAAGGAGTTTTGCTTATCCCACTTGAAGCTATATTCGAAGAGGATGGAGTAACAAAGGTTGAGATTCTAGGCGATGATGGAGTACCTAAAGTAGTTACAGTTAAACTTGGACTTATGAATGACAAGTTAGCAGAAGTCACTGAAGGCCTTAAAGAAGGAGATAAAGTAGTTACAGGAAGTACTGCTGACCTATTGCCAAGTCAACATATTAAATCAAATGATTCTATTATTCCTTCAACAGGGGATGATAACAATAATGAAAATGGTGGAAATACAGAAAATAATGGTGCAAATACTAATGGTAGTAATTGAGGAGGGATATAATGAAACAAAACAAAGGTCTATTTTCCTTCTTCATTAGATTGTGGTTCACCACTAAGATGGCTATTCATGGAATATTATCAAATACCTTAAGATCTTTTTTAACTATTCTAGGAGTAGCAATTGGAGTAGCTTCTGTAGTCAGTCTCATGGGTATAGGTGAAGGCGCGAGACAATCAGTAGTAGCACAATTTGAAAGCTTAGGCTCTAATGTTATTGAGATAAAGGCACAGCACACAAGTGTTGAATTTGAACCAGAATTAGCAGAAGAATTAGTAGAAAGAGTTCAAGGACTTGAAATGGCAACTCCTGTTTTTCACACTAGTGCTACTATGAAATGGAGAAGAGCAAGAGGTAAAGTTGACATAATAGGTGTTAATAGTGACTTTCACAAAATTAGAGATAATGCACTACTTTCAGGAAACTTTTTTACTGAACTGCATGTAAAGCAGCGTTCACCAGTTGCTGTATTAGGATATAATATGGGTGTTGGTCTAATGAAAGGAAGAAATCCTGTTGGCCAAACATTCACTTTAGAAGGTCAAACATATAGAATTATAGGAGTTCTTGAACAAAAAGGATCAGGAAATGCTGAAGGTGTAGATGACAAAATAATTATACCTTATACATCTGCATTGAAGATTGCAGATAAGAGACAAGTGGACCAAATATGGGGGAAAGCAGCCTCAAAAGAAGAAGCAGATTTAGTTGTTGTTCAATTAGGTAGAATTTTTAAGCGAAAATTAGGCTTAGATCAAACAGCACCTACAGGAGCTCAAGGTGAAGGAGAAGAGGGTACAACTGAATCTACTATGGGTTATTATGGTGACTATTATTATGATGGCTATTATGATGATGGGCCATCACAATCTGAAATTCCTAGTAGCGGCGATGACCTCATCACTATAACCAGCTTAAATCAGTTAGTAGAAGAGGCAGATAATGCAAACCGTGTAATGACATTATTATTAGGAGGCATAGCAGCAGTATCCTTACTAGTAGGTGGATTAGGTATTATGAATATAATGCTAGTTGCTGTTACAGAAAGAACAGAAGAGATAGGTCTTAGAAGAGCAATAGGCGCAAAGCAATCAGATTTGCTTTTACAGTTCATACTTGAAGCACTTTACCTCAGTGCAATAGGGGCTATTGCAGGTACAGCTTTAGGAGTATGGGGATTAAGTTTATTTGAAAGATATGGTTTTAGTACTGCAATAAACCTACAAGCCATAGAGATAGCTACAATAGTAGCTTTATGCTCAGGACTTCTTTTTGGAGTTTATCCAGCAATTTCAGCTTCAGCACTTCCACCAGTACAAGCTTTAAAAAGGCAATAGATATACAAAATATGCCAGAGAAAAAATTCTCTGGTTTTTTTGTTTAGGAGGAAAGATTGATTTTACTTATATTTTAGTATTTAAAGAATAAAAAAATGTGTACATATATAAAACAATAGTTCTTTAGTCTCATTTATAGTATAATAATCTTAAACTAGAAGACTATACCATTGAAATATGAGGAGAGAAAAGATGAATATTGATTCAGATACTAAGCTTTATTGTCTAATAGGTAATCCTATTTCTAAAAGTCTATCGCCAATGATTCACAATTTGATTTTTCAACTTAATTCGATGAATGCAAAATATTTAGCATTTAATATAGATAATGCTGAGTATCTAGAAAAAGCTGTAGATGGCATTAGGGCATTAGGAATAGGAGGTTTCAATATAACAATTCCATACAAGATTGAAATAATGAAATATATTGACGAAATTGATGAAAAAGCCAAAATATTAGGAGCAATAAATACCGTATTAAATATAAATGGGAAGCTTCGAGGCTTTAATACTGATGGAGATGGATTTGTTAAATCGTTAAGAGATAGAGAAATAGATATTAAAGATAAAAAAGTAGCTTTAATTGGAGCAGGAGGAGCTGCACATTCAATAGCAGTGTCTTTAGCCTTCGAAGGCATAAAGGAATTGGTGATAATTAATAGAACCACCCAGAATGCGTACAAGCTTAAAAAATTAGTTGAAGACGTATTTCCTAATATACATATAAATTGTTATGAAATAGGCAGAGAAACATCTATCCCAAAAGATATAGATATACTGATCAATACTACTCCTATAGGTATGTATCCGGATGCTGACAGCGTTCCTATTTCGCCAAGATTATTTTCTACAAGCACCATATTTTATGACATTATTTACAAGCCCCAAAAGACTAAATGGATTTTAGAAGCCGAAAAGTTAGGATGCAAAACCTTTGGAGGGCTAGATATGCTAATTAATCAAGCCATATATTCTCAAAAGATCTGGAATAAAAGCTTAATGAACGATAGTATAGATTGGAATTATATTAAAGGAGAGGTGCTCAAGAATATTATCAATAGTCTCCAAATATGAAGGTAAAAGTATTTTTATGTAGAAATAGTAAGAATATACTATTATATTAGTAAAAGGTGGGTCATATGAATAAAAATTTTAAGCTAGGTGACTTATTAGTTTTAGCAAATAAAATAAGTAATAGCCAACTGGAACAAGCGTTACAATTGCAGAGAAAGACTAAGACTAAGCGAATAGGTGAAATTTTAGTAGAACTTGGCTTTGTGAAAGAAGAGGACATATTAGAAGTTTTAGAAACTCAGCTTCAAATACCTTCTATAGATTTAGCCTCTTATAGAATCAGCCCAAAGGCTACTTCTTTAATTTCTGAAAATATTGCTAGAAGGTATAGCCTAATACCGATTGACAAAATTGACAACAAGCTTGTAGTTGCTATGAGTGACCCCTTTAATATCTTTGCAATTGACGATATTAAACTTCTTACAGGTATGGATATTGAAGTCGTTATTTCATTAAAATCTGTAATACTGAGAGCTATAGATAAGTTTTATAGAGAAGAGAATACAAAAAAAGTTTTAGAAGAGTTTGAAGAAGCCTACACATCTAGTAGTATTGAAGATCTAGATGAGGAAGACTTATCCGATGTTAATAGTGCTCCAGTAGTAAAATTAGTTAACTCTATTGTTGGACAAGCTATTAAAATGAGAGCAAGTGATATACATATTGAACCCTTTGAAAACAATGTACGAGTAAGATACAGAATAGATGGAGATTTGCAAGAGATAATGAGATTTTCCATCAAAAGCCACATGGCAATAGTTACCAGAGTAAAGATAATGGGTAAAATGGATATTGCAGAAAGAAGAATACCACAAGATGGCAGAGTTGAAACTGAACTAGAGGATAAAGAAATAGATATGAGAATATCTACATTGCCGACCGTATATGGTGAGAAAATAGTAATTAGATTATTAGATAGAGATGGATTTAGTTTTTCAAAAGAGGATTTAGGATTTGAAGATAGGGAGTTAGGGGTATTTAACAAGATATTAAGGCAGCCCTATGGGATAATATTAGTGACCGGACCTACTGGAAGTGGAAAGAGTACAACCTTATATACAATTTTAAAAGATTTAAATGATGAGGAGAAAAACATAATAACTGTTGAGGATCCTGTTGAGTACAAGCTTGAAGGCATCAATCAAGTACAGGTAAATAATAAGTCAGGTTTAACTTTTGCAAAAGGTTTAAGGTCTATTTTAAGGCAAGACCCTGACATAATAATGGTCGGAGAAATAAGAGATTCAGAGACAGCAGAGATTGCAGTAAGGGCATCAATTACAGGCCATCTTGTTTTATCTACACTTCATACCAATGATACTGCTTCCACTATAGTGAGACTTATTGATATGGGAATTGAGCCATATTTAGTATCTACCTCTGTTATAGGTATTATATCTCAAAGATTAGTAAAGAAATTATGCCCTAGCTGCAAAACACCTTATAAAGCCAGTTCTCAAGAAAAAAAGATTTTGGGACTTGAATTAGAAGAAGATGTAACTCTTTACAAACAAACTGGATGTAATAAATGCATTAAAGGCTATAGAGGCAGAGTTTCTATAGGCGAGATAATGTATATAGATAGGGATATAAGAAGGCTAATAGATAATAGAGCTACTACTGATGAACTTAAAGAAGCTTCTATAAAGAATGGTATGACAACTCTTTATGATAATGTAGTTAATTTAGCATTAAAGGGAATAACTTCAATAGAAGAGGTATTCAGAATTGGATATACCATAGATTAGGGGGAAAATGAAGTTGGATTTTTTAGATTTGATTGAAGATGGAATTAAAAAAAATGCTTCAGATATACATATTACAGTAGGCATACCTATAACATACAGAATAGATGGTAAGCTTGTAAAGATGGGCGAAGAGGTTTTAAAGCCTGCTGCTACCGAGGAAATTGCTCGAAAAATATTGAATGAAAGACAAATAAATGAATTGTTTGAAAAGGGAGAATTGGATACATCATATTCTAGTCCTGGAATAGGAAGATTCAGAATCAATATCTACAAGCAAAGAGGAAGCTATGCATTGGCAATTAGGATTATTCCTCCAACTATACCTACTATGGAAGAGCTTGGATTGCCGAATATTATTAAGGACTTATCAAAGCTTCCAAGGGGACTAATACTAGTAACTGGGCCTACTGGCAGTGGAAAATCTACTACGCTGGCTTCAATGATAGATTCTATAAATAGTGAGAGAAACTGTCACATATTAACTTTAGAGGATCCGATAGAGTATCTGCACAGACATAATAAAAGCATAGTTAATCAAAGGGAAATTGGCAATGATTCCTTGAGTTTTGCAAATTCTCTTAGGTCTGCCCTAAGACAGGATCCTGATGTGATCCTTGTAGGAGAAATGAGAGATTTGGAGACTATAAGTATTGCATTAACAGCTGCTGAAACAGGGCATCTTGTTTTATCTACCTTACATACATTAGGAGCTGCAAAGACCATAGATAGGATAATAGATGTATTTCCTCCTTATCAGCAGCAGCAAATTAGAATTCAATTTTCTTCGGTTATTCAGGGAATTGTATCTCAACAGCTTTTACCTAGATTAGATGGAAAAGGCAGAGTAGCTGCATTTGAAGTCATGATTGTTACTTCTGCAATTAGAAATTTAATAAGAGAAGAAAAATCTCATCAAATTGATACAGCAATCCAAACCGGTGCCAAGTTTGGTATGCAGACAATGGATAATTCACTATTATCTTTATACAAAAGAGGCTTGATAAGTGGGGAAACGGCACTGAATCAGTCTGTAAATACTGATATTATCAGAAACTATGTATTATAATCAGGTGGTGATTTTATGCAGTTTATGTATAGAGCAGTTACAGATAGCGGACAAATTATAGAAGGAATCTATGAGGCTAACAGTGAACAAGAAGTACTATCGATGCTAAGAAATAACGAATACATGCCTATATCAATAGAGCATAAAGAGGAAGAAAAACCAGTATCGTCTTATTTTTCGAAAAAGGTTACTAAAAAGGATATAGCAGTATATTGCAGGCAGTTCTACACAATGCTAAATGCAGGTGTCAGCATAATTAAATGTCTAGATATATTGGAAGTCCAGACTGAAAATAAAGCAATGAGAAATGCAACAAGAGCTGTTTTTGATGATGTACAAAAAGGAATGACTTTATCTGAATCAATGAGAAAATACGAAAAGGTTTTTCCTAGCTTGCTAGTAAACATGGTTGAGGCAGGAGAAGTAAGTGGTAACCTTGATGTAATAATGGAACGAATGGCAATACATTATGAAAAAGAGAATAAAATCGAAAATAAAGTAAAAGGAGCAATGATTTACCCCATTGTTCTAGGAGTTGTTTCAATAGCAGTAGTGATTTTCTTGTTAGTGGCTGTCATGCCTACTTTTATTGGAATGTTTGAAAGCAGTGGAATAGAATTGCCAGCTCCAACTAAATTGCTTTTAAGCATCAGTGATTCTCTCAAAAACCAGTGGTATATATATTTAGCTTCAATACTTATTTTAGCACTTATTATAGGATATTTTGGAAAGCAAGAATCTGGAAGATTATTTATTGATGGGTTAAAGCTTCGAATACCAATTTTTAAGGACACAAGCATAAAGATAGCTACTTCAAGATTTACTAGAACATTGTCTACGCTTCTATCAAGTGGGATACCCTTACTTCAAGCTCTAGATGTAGTATCAAAAATAGTCAACAACAGGTTTTTAAGCCTTAGACTAGAAAATGCAAAGGAAGAAGTAAGGAAAGGAATTCCTCTATCCAGAACAATTAAAGAAGTTAGGGTATTTCCTCCTATGGTGGATTCAATGATAAAAATAGGAGAAGAATCAGGCTCACTAGATGAAATACTAAATAAGAGCGCAGACTTCTATGACGAAGAGGTAGAGGTAGCCATTCAAAAAATGACAGAAATGCTCCAACCTCTTCTAGTAGTATTCATGGCGCTAGTAGTGGGATTTATAGTCATAGCCATGGCACTGCCAATGTTTGACATGGTCAATACTGTACAGATGTAAAAGCAAAAAAACACTAGAAAAATAGCAAATTTTGTATTGACAGGATTTAGTAACTAAAATATTATTGTAGATATCAACAGAATAATTGGCAAAGCTATTGAAAAATAGCGACGCAAAGCTAGAGTCTAAAGCTACTGAGAAGTAGCCATGATCGTTCAGCTGCATAAATAATTTAGTGTTATTTGTGCAGCTTTTTTTGTACCAAAGGACAATTTTTTAATACTATTTTCGAAGGGTGGTGGTTTAGAAAAGAAATAATAGTTGCATCTATTATATGGTATTGATAAAAAATAATAACAAGGGGGAACAGATATGTTCGAATTTATTTTAAAGCAGTTAAAGCAGTTAAAGCAAAATAAAAAAGGATTTACTTTAGTGGAGTTAGTTGTTGTTATAGCTATACTGGGTATATTGGCAGCTATTGCGGTACCTAAGCTAACTACATCAAGAAAAGCAGCAGCAGATACTGCACATCAGGCTAATATTAAAGTACTTACAAGTGCAGCAACAATGTATATAGCAGATGAAGGAGTCCCAACTGAGGCTGATGTAGTATGGACAGAAGCAAATAAAGACGATGATAATGGTTGGGGAAATTATCTTCAGGAATGGCCTAAAGCACCTACTGGAATCTCTAACGCAGAAGTTAATGGAAAAGATTATAAAGTAACGATTTCTACTGGCGGAGATATAACAGTATCAAATGAGTAGAATTGAGAACCTAGAGAGAAGAGCACAAGAACAGGAATTTTATCCTGAAGGACCTCAGGGACAGGAACCTTGTCTCACATAATATAACTTTTGAAGGACTTCAGGGACAGGACCTTGTCCCACATAATATAACTTTTTAATTGAAATGCTTCAAAGTAAACAGAAAATTTGACTAAAGGAGAGCTTACCATGTACATACTAACATTCATATTCGGAACTTTAATAGGTTCTTTTCTAAATGTATGCATATACAGAATACCTAGAGAAGAGTCTATAGCTTATCCTTCTTCCCATTGTCCTAAATGCAGCACTCCTTTAAAATGGGACAACCTTATTCCTGTACTTAGCTTTCTATTGCAAAAAGGCAAATGTAGATATTGTGGGGAGTCCATTTCCCCACAGTATCCCATTGTTGAACTATTGAATGGTATTTTATATGCTATATTTTTTCATTTTTATGGATTATTAATTGATTTCTTTTTTTATAGCTCTATTGTGAGCATTTTAATTGTCATTAGCTTAATAGACTACTATCATCAAATAATACCGGATTCTTTAGTAATTATTATTTTCATAATAACTATTATTCATAAGCTCACATTATTTATATTGTATAAAACACCATTTAATCTAATGAATAGCATATTAGCTCTATTATTAGGAGGAGGATTATTTCTAGTTATTGCTATAGTCTCAAAAGGTGGCATGGGAGGAGGAGACATAAAGCTTATTAGTGTATTAGGCTTTATGCTTGGAATAAAGAAGCTTCTTTTGAACATATTATTATCCTTTATAATTGGAGCCGTTTTTTCAGTATTCTTATTACTCCTAAATAAAAAAGGGAAAAAAGATGCTATACCTTTTGGACCTTTTATCAATATTGCATTTATTGTTACTCTATTTTTCGGAGACAGAATTATTAATTGGTATGTTCTAAGGTTTTTAGTCTAGGGAGGAAGTTCCTTTGAGAAAAAATAAAACAAAAGGATTTACTTTAATAGAAGTGATTTTTTCTATAGTATTGCTGGGTATTATCAGTGTATTTATAATACCAATGTCTATTTATTCAGTAAAGTATGCAAAGTGGAATAATATAAGACTTAATGCTTTAAATTTAGCATACACACAAGTAGAATGGCTAAAAACATTGGACTATGACGACTTAGGTTTAGATATTTCTGGATATTCGCCAAGGGGAATTGTCAAAGATGATTATTATATGAATGATAATGATTCTGTAACAATAAAGGGAGTTAAATATCACGTAACTACAGGAGTATATTGGGAAGGCTCTGAGTCAAGCACAGGTGAACCAGTACCTCAGGCTACAAAAAAGGTTGATGTTGTTGTAGAAGCAAAGGATGTTTTTACTGGGGAAATTAAGGAGTATTCTGTACTGGGTACATTAATATCTAGAGAAGGTGAAAGGATACCAACTCTCCCAGGTCAGGTAAAAGTATCTGCAACTTTAAGAGGGGCTAATGAAGGAGTTAAAAATGTTATGATTGGCTTAGGACAGTCAACTTTATATTCAACCTTTGCTAATACAGATGGAGGCGGTATAGCTTTAATAGGAAATCTAATGAATGGAGCGTATAAAGTACAACCTATTAAATGGAGCTATTTTGAAATAATGGTTATGCCAAATGGGGTTAATGCTGCAAGCTCTGATTGGAAATTAGATAAAGAAGTGATTGTTCCAAAATGGGATAAAAATAATAAGCCTAAATATCCAGAAATAAACTTTTATATTGACCTTCCAGGATATATTGCATTACCTGTAGATAATAAGTATCCCAAAGCTGCAAAGGTAGAAATTAAGCCTACTGGTGAATCATACATTCCATCAGAGGGAGAAAGTGAAGAACATATGCTGCTGGAAGTTAGTATTGAAGAACTGATTAGCATAAAATTTTGGAGGCTATGGAATTACGAATATACAATAGAAAACGGAGAAGATAGATATTTTTTTACCAGGAGTGAAACAGGTTATTTATGGGATGGCAAATTTGACATAGACGATCTCAATAAAGCAACAACTGAAAAATTGGATATAGTATTTGCTTTAGATGAAAATAGCGTGTACAAAAAAACAAACAATAAATTGACAGAAATTATTATTAATTTCACATCTCAGGTTAATAATATAGAGCTTATGGAGTTTACATTAAATGATGAGTTAATTGATAAAAGCTATTATACGATTACACAAATTATATCTGGAAAAAATAATGCATTTAAAATTACACTTGATGGTAGTAAGAATTTTACCGAAGATATTATAAATTTTGAAATCATCAATCCAGACTGTTTGATCAATAGCTATGGAATGAGATTATCAAAGGATTTAAACAAATGTACCTTAACCCCAAATAATTAGGAGCTTGATTTATATGCTTATTAGAACAAATCCTATAAGAAATCAAAAAGGAATAACATTAATTGAACTATTAATAGTTGTACCACTTGTAGCTATTATTATAATGATTTCATATAATCTATTCTTTTTGTCTACAAAAAGCTTTAACTATGTTAAAGATACTTTTAACTCCAGTGAGGATATAAGAGTATTTATAAATAATATACAGAAGGAAGCAAGTCAAGCTAAAAAAGCTGTTGAAGATAATACTGTACTTTTTAAGCCAGCTAATTCCAATAATAATGTTCTGTACATATATACTGATATAGACAATGATGATATTCCAGAGCTAGTAAGATATAGACTTGAAGGAAATGAAATGAAAAGAGATATAAAAAAAGCTGCTAATAGTAAATATCCATTTAAATTTACCAACCCATTTACTAGTGAGAAGGTAGTGTTATCAAATATTACAAATGATGGCATATTTGGTGAGATATCATATATTAATACTTCACAGCAGAGCTTTGGAGATAGGGATAATAGAAGAAAGGTAAAGGTGAACATAGAAATATATACTGGCAAAAATAGTACACCGATTATTATAGACATGTATTTAGTAACCAAAAGCAGGACTGAATTTGAGTAAATGGAGGGATAAGATGAAAATTCTTAAGAATAATCGAGGTCTTACTATACCATTAGTTTTAGTCGTACTATCTATCGTGACTATATTTGGATTTGTAACCCTATCAATAACATCAAACCAAGCTAAATTTAATATTATAGATAATTCATCTAAAAAAGCTCTTGAATATGCTGAAGCTGGTTACAATCAATATCTTTGGTATTTAAATGATGAGTTGAACTTCTATAGCACTGCTGCTCATGAAGATTTGATGAATAAACCAATAGAATTTGAAGAGGGCTATTATGTGTTAGACGTCACTAAACCCAGTGATGCTGATAGATTTGTTACTATAAAATCTACAGGCTGGACGAAAGAAAATCCCACTATAAAAAGAACTATACTAGCTAAAATTAGAAAAAAACAGTTTGTACATCATGTTTATGTTAGTGATGATGATGGGCCCAATATATGGTGGACTACTGGAGATGAGAGTCATGGTCCTTTGCATACTAATAAAGATATTAGAATACAAAATAGACCTATTTTTTATGATACAGTAAGCTATGTCAATAAACTAGAAAGAGGCACTGGATATAATCCAGATTTTAAAGTACAGGATCCATCTCAACCTATGCAAACTAAGAAGCTAGAGTTTCCAGCTTCAAATAAAAATCTGAAGGATTGGGCAGAAAAAGATGACATGGTGTTTTATGGACGGACCTGCATTTTTCTTGACGGAGATACAGTAAAGATTAGAAACCAAAATTCAGATGAAATAATAACAAGGAGCATATCAAAAGATATACAAAACTTAGTCATCTATGTAGATAAGGTTCCTGATAATGATAAAAGTGTCAAAGGGGGAACGGGTAAATTTGGCATTAGGTCAGGCAATGTATTTGTTTCGGGAAACCTTAAAGGGAAATTAACAATTGGAGCAGAAGATTCGATCTATATTACTTATTCAGATCCAACTAACTGGTACGATTATGATACTAGTGATATGTACAACAAAAATAATAAGCCAAATCAACCGCCAACTTCATTTTCATGGGGAGGTAAAAACAATAGAACCTATCCTGAAATTGGAGGAGTTGAGTACAGTAATACATGGTTTAGTGGAAACAAAAATGGTACAGGTACAGCAATGTCTTCCTATGACAGTGAGAAAAAAATATATACTAGATATTCATTTGATAAAAATGACAGTAAAAAACCTGGTAAGGATATGCTAGGTTTAATTGCGAACAATGAGATTCTAATATTACACTATGGTTGGCCTAAAAAGGCATATGATTCAGATGGTAAAGATGATATCTGGGATTTTGAATGGGAGTGGAGGAATTGGGGATGGTGGTTAAGCCCAGATTATAAATGGGGAAAAGTAAGCAAAACCTATGACATGGCACCTCACGACGTAACTATAAATGCAGCCCTATTCTCAGTCAATGAGGGGTTCGGATATGAAGAGCATGGTAAAGGTCCTAGGAAAGGAGATATTATACTTTGGGGAAATATCACACAAAAAGAAAGAAAAGCTGTAGGAACTATTGGCAGCACTGGATATAACAAAAAATATGCCCATGATCCTCGTATGTTCTACGACTATCCGCCACATATATTAGAGCCCATTAATGTAGGCTGGGAGATACACGAAT
The DNA here is from genome assembly GCF_030263895.1 of Proteiniborus sp. MB09-C3. Taxonomy (NCBI): domain Bacteria; kingdom Bacillati; phylum Bacillota; class Clostridia; order Eubacteriales; genus Proteiniborus; species Proteiniborus sp. MB09-C3. Next base: position 2,606,296 of record NZ_CP127161.1, on the reverse strand, counting down.
GGAAGGAAATAAATGAATAGCTGAAGGAGGAACTACATTGAAATTAACATTATTCAACAAGAACATAATATACATAGATATAGGATCCTACGAAATAAAAATAATAGAAGCCAAAAAGAACAGCAATAATATACAAGTCAATAAAGCTTTTTCAATACTAACTCCTGAAGGCTGTTATGAAGATGGTCGTATAAAAAATGAAAAGGTCTTAATGGAAGTTATAAGAGATGAGATTAAAAAAAATAAAGTTTCATCAAAGATTGCTTATTTGACAATCAAGAGTACAGCCATTATTACAAGAGATATCCCATTTCCTTTAGTTGAACCAAAAGAAATAAATAGTATGCTTAAGTTTCAGCTTTCGGAGTATTTGCCTATGGATATTAGCAGATATGTGATTCAGCATAAAATAATAGGTAAAGTTTTTGATGGGGAAAAAGAAAGACTTAATGTGCTAATAGTGGCTGTTCCTAAGGATATTGTAGAAAAACATTATTTTCTGTTGTCAGAGCTTAATTTAAAGCCTGAAATATTGGATTACCAATCTAATTCTATTAGCAAGCTTATTTGGTTTATTGATTCCATTAACAATGATCTGTTCATTTCAGATAAAACTATAGCTGCTATAGACCTAGGTTACAGTAGCACAAATATATCTATAATCAAAAATGGAAAGCTACAGACAAGTAGAGCAATTGAAATAGGTGGAGAAGACTTAGATGACAATATATTAAGTTTATTTGAATATGATAAGAAAGAGCTATTAGAAAAGAAATCTAATATTCATGATGTAAGTATAATTAGTGACAGCTATTCAGACTATAATCGACTTGTTAATGTAACTAAAAATACTATTGAAAGCATAATTGATAAGCTTGAAAGCATAATTAAGTACTATATTAGCAAGGAAATTGGAAATGAAATCAATATGATTCTATTATATGGAGGTCTATCTCAAATAAAAGGAGTGGACATGCTCTTTTCTAATTACTTTAATATTGATGCTGTGATTCTCAATGATTTAGACAAAGTAAATATTCAAGCTAATCCAAATAAATATCTAAACTGTATAAGTGCTGTATTAAGAGATGAAGAGGTGCAATAACTTGAGTGATTTAAACTTTTTTGAATCTTATAACAAGAAGAAAGATAAAAATTTAAACAAAGATTTCATACTATATGGGTTAGCTGCACTTGTTGTATTGGGCATGATTGTTTATGCTTTTTTAAATTTTATTAAAATAAATAGACTTACTGATGAAACTGCCTTATTAAAACAGCAATTGGAAATTAAAAAGTCTAATAGCAAAATAAATGAGATTTTAGAAAAGGAAAAAGAGATTGTGGAGTTTAGAGAGAAATTTAACCAGCTAAAGCAATTAGATGATTTTATTAATTATCAAGACATAATAAATGAAAATTTATTGGATGCCATAACTGTTAGAATACCAGAAGCTGTTTTTTTGAACTCTATGATTTTTAATACTAATCTAATATCCATAGAAGGGACAGCAAAAGACAAAGAATCTATTTCTGACTTTGAACATAAATTAGGTGAAATAGATCATTTTGATGAGATTTTTATACCAGCCATTTCCTTTGAAAATGATTATTATACTTTTACTATTAACATAAAGCCTAAGGAGGTGGAGGAAGTTGGAAGCCAAGATAGCAACTAAAAACTTAATGAAAAAGAAGATCAATTTAAGCAAAAAAGAAAGAAGTCTACTAATCCTTTTGTTAATTGTCATTTTGTTTTGGTTGTTTTATAAACTTGCTTTTACAAAACAAGCTATACGGATAGCTGAGCTTAAGCAAGAAAAGAATAGCTATAATGAAGAATTGCTTAAAATAGATACAATACTTTCTAGAGATAAAGCTATAGCTGATGAGTGGGCAAAACTGGATAATGATATTAGAGGTGTTCAGAGTAAATATTTTTCTACAATAGATCAGCCTGAAATAATGCATATGTTAAATGATATAGTTGATAATAACAACTTAAAGGTTCCAGGTATGTATTTTAATGGACCAGATTATGCTATGCTAGGCAGTATAGAGACTAAGTATCTTGGTATATCTATACCCTTTGAAGGGGACTACGATGAGCTTGGAACTTTTTTCTCCCTTTTGAGGTCTTCTCCGAAAAGATTTTTAGTCAATCAATTAGCTATTTCCAAAGGTAACGAAGGTAAATTAAATGGACAAATTAGTTTGAATACCTATAGCTATGATGAAATTATAGATAGCGAATCAGGTTCAACTTACAATGCAGGAGTTCAAAAGGTAATTAAGGAGGATCCTTTTAAGCCCTATGAAGGTTATGTAATAGAATCAGAAGAAGATATTTATGATGATGGAGAAACAGGCATAATAGAAGAAAGCGAAAAAAGGACTATACTAGAAGATTTTGAGGATGACAATATATATTTTATGTCAACCAGTTCTGATGTTACTGGTAAGGTTTATAGGTTTAACAGTTCAAAGCATGGTAAATACAGCTTGCGTACTGAATACTTCATCTCAACAGTAGACAAGGAAGAAAGAGCTTATGTGGTTCTTGATGACAAAGATATATATTTAAAATATCCCCCATCCTCCATAGGCGTTTGGGCTCATTCATATGGATATTCACCAGTGATTTTAGGATTTAGATTTCAAGATCAAGAGGGCAATAAAATTGATTTGGAGATTGCAAGGGGCATAAACTGGATGGGATGGGAGTTTGTAGAGACAATGCCGCCTCAGGATATAAATCTGTATCCATTAAAGCTTGATAGAGTTTACCTAGAGTTGGGAGCTAATAGAGATGATTATGGAGTAATCCTTTTTGACAATATAGAAACAGAATATCCTCTTATGGACAATGAAGAAGAGAAGCAAGATAAGGCTTATTCATTTTATTTAGTCCAATATGGAGACACATTAGAATCAATAAGCGAAAAAATATACGGAACAAAATCAAAATATAAAGAGATAATGAATCAAAATGGATTAAGCCAAAATACTGTTCTTGAAGCAGGTCAAATACTAGTTGTACCAAAATAAGGCAATGAAAGGAGAAGAGTATGAATAAAGTTTTAAAGCAATTAGGTGTGTTAGCAGTTATTTTTATTATGATGGTTTCTCTTTTCCCTGTGACTTCATTTTCAGCAGCCTCTGATGAAGGATATGATGATGGATATTCTGAAGGCTGGTTAGAGGGTATAGAAGAGGCGGAGTATGATATGGCTAAGGGGAATAGCAAAAATTATTCTAATGCTATGCCTAGCAATGATGAAATAATTAAAACATATAAATTAAATATAGAAAGTACTAGGTACAAAAATGCTTTTTTAGATGGCTTTAAAGATGGCTTTAAAAATGGATACAATAGAATTTATAGTAGTCCAGATGATGATAAAAATAAAGATAAAAATAAAGAAATGAGTCATGCTGAAGATCTTGGATTTGTCATGGGAGAGGCTTTTGGATATAGAGATTACTATGATGAGAAATCAAATAGATGGAGTAGGGCTGTGCCTTCAAGTTCTGATATAATAGAGATTTTTGATTTGAAAAAAGAAACGAATGCTTATAGAACTGATTTTTTAAATGCTTTTAAAGCTAAGTTTCAGGAGGGCTATGAAGAAGGATATAGAAAGGCGAAATTTGAACCCTTTGAAGATTCTTTTGAACAAGGGAAAGATGATGGAGAATATTTTGGTGGATTACTAGGAGATATGTATGGGAAAAAAGACTATTATCTCAGTAATCCTAATAATTGGAAGAGGAATCTACCTTCTAGGGCTAAGATAATCAGTAGCTTTTACTTAGATAAAGACTCAAATGAATATGAAGATGCCTTTATAGAATCTTTTATTTATTCCTTTGAAGAAAAATACAATGATTCTTATAGAAATGCAAATGCAAATATTAATAAGATTACTTATGAAAGTGGATACGAACAGGGCAAAGCAATAGGACTTGAAAGAGGAGAAGGCTTTGCTAACATGGATATTATGCTTGGACAATCTAATAATATATTGAGACATATATCTAGTGAATATGAAGTTGTAAATGGATTTAAATTATATTTAGAAAGTGACAAGTATACAGAAGGCTTTATTAGCGGCTATAATGAAGGCCTCAATGAAGGATATGTTAAATCATTTCAGGATCTTAATTATAGTAACTCTTCTACTAAATTTGAAACTCAGAATATTCCCATAAGTGGAGGAGAAATAGCTACTAAAGATAAAAGAATTTCTATTAAAATAAACAGAGGAACGTATTATAATGATGTTGCGGTGTCTATAAATGGTCTCCCAGAGTTATACAACAGATATTTGCCATCAAAAGATAAATTTATTAAGGCTTCAGAAGTATATTCTATAGAAGTTGCCAATCCATCCTATCAGTTTGACAATAAAAAATTTATCGAACTAAGCTTTGAATACTATGGATCACAAAACGGAGGTATATATAAATATATTAATAATACTTGGGTTTACTTACCTAGTAAAATAACAGAGAATAGAATAACTACTTATATTAAACCTTATTCATTAAATACTGCTAATGGAATTTATGCAGTCTTTTTAGATGAAGATTTTAAAAATATAAAAGATATAAGAGGGCATTGGGCAAAAGATGAGATTATTACTTTCGCAAGGAGAGAGATAGCAGGTTTGTTTGGCGACAATACATATAGGCCAGACTCTCCTATTACTAGAGGTCAGTTATTAAGGCTTTTAAGCAAGATGTATGAATGGAACTTGAATGGACTTGATGAAAATATTAAAGAGCTTGAAAAGCTAAATGATTATCAGAATTTAGGGGATTACAAATTACTTATCGCTTATGGTATAAAGCATAGCTATATGGGACTGTATCCAGACAATACCTTTAAAGTAAATAATCATGTTACATATAACCAAATTAACTATATAATAAGAAAGGTTATAGGAGACAATAGCTTTAATTGGATTAACATAGCTAGTAGTATGATGCGGGACAAGGATGTAAGAAGCAAAAGCTATAGCTCTATGGATAACACCATAACCAGGGCAGAAGCAATTTACATGCTTTATTTATTAAATGAACAGAAATATTGAGTCAAATAAGGGTGGCATATCTTTCTACTAGATATGCCAATTTTTATTATATTTTTACAAAAATATATATTTATCCTAGAATTTATAAGAAAATGAAGGAATTTTGTAAAAAATGATGAATATATTCTAAGGTAATATGAAAAAAATGTATTGGATAATGATTTTTAAATTCAAATGATGTTTTGGAGTAAATCTATGCTTAAGAGATTAAAAAATTCTTCTGGTCTTTCATTTATAGAATTATTGTTCACTATAGCAATATTAGGTATTGTTATGATTTCTATTTCATCTTTATTAATAAACACCAGTAAAATAAATAGGGAATCTGAGCTTTTATATCAGGCTACATTGTTAGGACAAAGTTACATGGAAGATATAAAATCCTCTGATTCTGTCAATGCTGGACAAACTATTGAAAGCTATGAAGATACCAAAGTAATAGTTGATATAGTAAAAATTGATAAATACAAGTACGGTTTTTATAAAATTACTATTAAAGTCTTTAAAGATGAAGAGCTTCTTGAAAGTCTAGAGGGATATAAGATAGCTACACAGTAGGTGAGTGCTATTGTGAAGAAACTGAAATATGATTGTGAAGGCTCTGTATTGATCATCCTATTACTTACTATATCAGTAGTAGTTTTGATAGGGGCTGTAGCTCTGTCTTTTGCTGTTAAAAATTATAAGATTAAAAAGATAAATAGTTCGGTTAAGCAGACCCTTTATCTAGCTGAAGCAGGTATAGAAGAGGCATATGTTATAACTAATGAATTTATAGAAGAGGCTATTACATATGCCATATCAAAGGCAGAAGAATTTGAAGAAATTGAGACTAAAGTAAATGTTAATTCAGAAAGCATGCAATATAGCATAAACAATGAAATAACAACAGAGAAGTATAATATCGTTTTTAACAGAGCCTTTAAGAGCTTTATAAAGGGTACTTGTAATGACATTAGCCCAAATGACAGCCTTATTGCAGTACTGAAGAAAAACAATGCCTATGTAACATACAATAACGGCTATCCTAAAATTGATCCTAAATTAACTGAGCTTACAGACCACTTCATAATAGAAATAAAGTCAACCTATATGAATGGAAGTATAAAAAAAGAAATTAAGCTTATATGCAAAATAATTATCCCTGAATATGATGATTGCATTTTAAGTGATGACTTGAAGCTTGAAGACATAATCAAAGTTTTAGAGTGGAAGATGGAAAGGTAGAGAAGTGTCATGAATATCATCTTTAAGAGATATAGTGAAGGATTCACCTTAATAGAATTAATAATATCCTTAGCCTTAACAGGAATTATTGTCTCTATAATTTTATCGATATTGATTTCAAATATTACTATGTTTCATAATAATGATAGAGATATAGAGATTCAGCAACAGGGTCAATTTATTATAGGTTTTTTAGAGGATAAAATAATTGAATCTAGTGGTATAACCTATCTTCAAGATAGTAGTGGCGATACTAAGCATGAAACAAAGGATAAGGTAGCTTTAAATAAGATAGTCTTCAGGAATGTACCAGAAGCAATAGAAGAAGGATATATTTTTCAACTGAGTAAGGATTTAAAATATAATTATTATAATCTGAAATATGGAATAGGATTATCTGGTACTCCAACAGTAGAGGTGGGAAATTATATAGAAAAAATAGAGGTTGGGCCTATTCCTTTAGATAGTATTTACACAGAAGCTAAGGGAGTAGCCTTGGAAATACATTTTAATTTTAATGGAAAGAGAAAGGCTTTTAAAACTAAGTTCTTTTTTAGAAATTACCACAGGAGGTAAGAATGAAAAGGAAAAATTATAGTGGTGGAATGACTTTAATAGAATTGCTATTAGTTATTTCAATTTTAGCCCTTTCTTTGTCTATAGTTATTCCCAAAATTGAAAAACGAGATTATCATTTAATGACTAGTAGTAGAATGCTAAGAGATGATATAAGGAATATAAGATATATGAAAATGGCTGAAGGTAAAAATCTTAAAATTTCCTTAGAAAGCAATCAGTATAAAGTGATTGAAAATTTGAAAGTAATAAAAAGAGTACAACTTGAAAAAGACTTTAAGATTACATACACAGAGACATTTAGAGGTGGGGATATTTCCTTTAGCTACAATGGAGCACCTACATATGGTGGAGGAACCATAACTATATTTGACAATAAAAAAAATAAATATTGTGAGATTACAATAGTACCAGCAACAGGAAGAATATTATTAAAAGATGAGATTTATAAAGGATATAGTGGAGATAAGTAGAATTATACAAATAATACATTTTATGAGGGGGAAGTATATTGGAATTACATAATTATATGGAAGATGTGGTCTATAGAACTATTGAAAAAATATTGGAGAAGGATAATAATACATGTAAGTGTATGAAATGTAAATTGGATATTGCTGCATTAGCGTTAAATAATTTGCCGCCTCAATACACTGTGACTGAAAAAGGAATATTATTCACAAAGGTTAAAGAAATGGAAAAACAATACGAAGTTGATGTTATTAGGGAAATAATAAAAGCAATAGCAGTAGTATCTAGCAAGCCTCATCATGAGTCAATATAAGTAAATTAACCTGTTGTGCTAGTAAAACTTACTAATAAAAAAACTCTAGCAATTATGTTAACCTATCATTGATAACCACAACGAAATCATGATAGGAGGATAACATATGCCAGAGCTCTATAAATATTCTATCAAAGAAATAGAAAATTTAAAGGACTTTTTCTTGGTAACTTATGTAGTCATTGATGACCTATACCAAGAAATTACTCCAGAATATATTAAATCACGTAAAAATGCCAATTATTTAATTTTATCTGATAGTGAAGTTATCACTATTAGTATTGTAGGTGAACTGCTATCTATAGATTCTGAGAAAGCTTGGTTTAACTTTTGTAAAAAAAATTTAGTTGATTTATTCCCTAGATTTTGTGATAGAACTAGATTTAACAGAACACGTAGAAATCTACATTCTATCATAGATGAAATTAGAAAAAAGCTTTCTTCTAAACTTGGTTATACAAGCGACCCTCATAGAATTATTGATAGCATACCTATACCCGTTTGTAAATTTGGGAGAGCTGTATTTCATAAAACTTTCAAGGGTATAGCCACTTATGGTAAATGTCCATCTAAAAAAGAAACCTATTTTGGTTTTAAAGCTCATATGCTTTCCACTTTAGATGGATATATCACAGACTTTGTTTTAACTGATGCTAGTAAAGATGATCGTAGTGCTGTTTGGGACTTAGTTTCCTCCTATAATTCCTTAACCATTATAGGAGATAAAGGTTATATAGGAGAAAAACTGGCTTTGGAACTAAAGAACGAAAAAGAAATAGACTTAATTTCTATGAAAAGAAATAAGAGTAAATCTCAATTTCCAAAGTCTTTTAGACAGTTAATTTTTAAAGCTAGAAGAAGAATAGAAACCTCATTCTCTCAATTAACTGAACAGCTTAATCTAAATAAAGTTAAAGCTAAGTCTCTATGGGGCTTAATAACAAGGCTAAGAACTAAGATTTTAGGTCACAATATATGTTACTTTATTAATAAATGTCTGAATAAGAATATTAATCTAGCTAACATAAAAGAATTGATATTTGGATAAATAATCCATAGATGTATTAGTTCTTATTTCCTAAAATCAGTCTAACTTTATCCATTACCATATTTTTCTTATTAGGCATTAAATTTATATAGCACAACAAGTTAAATTATTAAAATACTGTATATAAAAAATTGATTTTTCTATTCAAAAATAGAGAATTATGTTATTATAATATAGAAAATAGTTCTCTTAAAAAAGTACATAAAATTAATAATAAAGTCTATACTAAACTGTTATAAGAAATAGCTTCTAGTTAATAATAAATATTAGATGCTGTTTATACGTTTTTAGGACTTAATGTACAACTATTATAAACATGAACTAGGAGGTTAAAACATGATTTCAGCAAATGACTTTAAAAAAGGTGTTACTTTTGAAATGGATGGAGATATTTATCAGGTAGTTGATTTTCAACACGTTAAGCCTGGAAAAGGTGCAGCTTTTGTTAGAACAAAAATCAAAAATATTATAACTGGAGGACAAAAAGAAACGACTTTTAATCCATCAGATAAATTCCCAAAGGCTCATATTGAGACTAAGGAAATGCAATATCTATATAATGATGGTGAGTTGTATTATTTTATGGATACTGAAACCTTTGAACAGGTGCCTTTTAATTATGACCAAGTTGAAAGTGCAATAAAGTATATTAAAGAAAATGATACAACATTAGTAAGATTTTATAAAGGAAACGCTTTTGATGTTCAGGCACCTAACTTTGTTGAGTTATTAGTTACACATACTGAGCCAGGTGTAAAGGGAGACACTGCTACAGGAGCTACAAAGCCTGCAACAGTAGAAACTGGTGCAACAGTTTTAGTACCATTATTTATTAATATTGGAGATAAAATTAAAATTGACACAAGAACAGATGAGTATTTATCAAGAGTTTAGGTAACAATATGGGATAAGTAAAATTGTGAGAGGGAGGGTTTGTTATGGATTACTTATATGAGAGAGTTGCGTATTTAAGAGGTTTGGCTGAGGGATTAGAGATTGAAGAAAAGAGTAAAGAGGGTAAGCTTTTAGGGCACATTATTGATGCATTAGAAGACTTTGCTGATGCAATTTCTGACTTAAATGAAGAGCAAGAAGAGTTAAATGAATATGTTGATTTTATCGATGAGGATTTAGCCGATGTAGAAGAAGAAGTTTTTGGAGAGTTCGACGATGAATTCGATGACGAATATGACGACGAATTTGATGATGAGGATGATATTGACTACGTGGAAGTTGAATGTCCTTACTGCAAAGAAATTGTATACTTAGATTCAGAATTAGTATCGGATGATGGGAAAATAGAATGTCCAAATTGTCAGAGATTAATATCTTGTGAATGTGGTTCTGGATGTGATTGCGAATAGCATACTTTAAAAAACCTAGTGTAATTTACACTAGGTTTTTTTTATTTGTTTAGCATATTATTAAAAGCTAATCATAATTATATATAAAAGGAGGGACAGGTTGTAGCTATGGAAGCAAATAATAATTTCATCAAATCAATGGAACTTAATAAGGTCAATGCCTATTATGAAGTATTAGACTTTTTAGACCCAGAGTTGGTAGCTGTTTTATCTAAGTTACCTAAAAACATTATTGAAAAAATAGAAGAAATACGACTTCGTAATGGAAAGCCTCTTATGATAAGCCTTGGAAGCAAGGACTATTTTGTTTCAAAAAATGGTTCATTGGTACTTGAGCCTAATGGCTGTACGAATATTACCCATAAGCATATAGCAAAGACATTTCAGCTTATTAGCAATTATTCAATATATTCCATTGAGGAAGAATTAAAAAATGGTTTTGTTACAGTGAGAGGAGGACATAGAGTTGGTGTTACTGGAAAGGCAGTTTATGGAACGAATGGTTTAGAGACAATAAGGGATATTTCTTCATTAAATTTAAGAATTGCAAAAGAAATAATAGGTGTTTCAAATAAAATCATGAGCTATATTATCAAGAAACCAAATACCATTTACAATACTCTATTAGTGTCGCCTCCTCAATGCGGAAAAACTACTTTGCTAAGGGATATCATAAGAAATATTAGCGATGGAATAGCTGCAATCAACTTTTATGGCATGAAGGTAGGAGTAGTAGATGAAAGATCAGAACTAGGAGGAAGCTATAGAGGTTGTCCGCAAAACAATGTAGGAATTAGAACGGATATTATCGACAGTTGTAGAAAGCATGAAGGAATAATGCTTCTTCTAAGATCCATGTCACCTAGTGTAATTGCTACAGATGAAATAGGCGATGAAAAAGATATTAAGGCTATACACGAGGCCATTAAAGCAGGAGTAAAAATAATTTCAACTGTACATGGTGATGGGATTAATGATATTTTAAGTAAACCAAGGTTTAGAGAAGTTATATCAGAAAAAGTATTTGAAAGGATAATCTTAATTGACAATGCAAATGGAGTAGGAACTATACAAGACATAGTAGATGGGGCTAGCTTCAAATCAGTAATGAGGTAATACATGAAAAGGGGAAATAATATGTTTTTAATTAAGACAGCTGCATGCTTAGTAATAATTTTATCATCTTCAATACTGGGTTTTTCTTACAGTAGGCTTTATGGTGAGAGATTGAATAATCTTATTAATTTTCAGTACTGTATTCAAATTCTCGAGACAGAGATTATTTATGCTGCAAATCCTTTACCTGATGCATTAAGAGAAGTTTACAATAAAGGAAATAAAAAAGTCTCATATATATTTAATGAAATAAGAAAATATTTACTTATTAACAAAGATTCAAATGTATATGATGGATTTTTACATGTAGCTTCTGAATTAAAGGAGAGTCTTTGCTTTAAAGAACAGGATATAGAAATAATATTGTCATTTGGACGTAGCTTAGGAATATCAAACAGAACAGATCAGGAGAAGCATTTTAAGGTAATTCTAGTACAACTTAAAGGTCAACAAAGAGAAGCTGAAGAGGAAAAGATAAAAAACGGCAAGATGTATAAAAGCTTAGGTGTCTTAATAGGGTTTGGTATAGTGCTAGCTCTATATTAGAAAGGAGATATTTATGAATATAGATTTGATTTTTAAGATAGCAGGAATTGGAATAGTAGTAGGCATACTTCATACTGTCCTATCTAAGGTAGGAAAAGAAGAATATGCCCACGCAGTGACTTTGGCAGGAGTAGTAATAGTACTTACCATGGTACTAACTCTTATTAGCAAGCTTTTCGATAATGTAAAAACTATCTTTCAGTTATATTGATGAGGGTGATCAAGATGGAAATAGTACAAATTGTTGGAATAGGAATAATAGCTACTATTTTATCGGTAATATTAAGACAGCAAAAACCTGAATTTGCGCTTCAAGTAAGTATAGTGACAGGATTAATCATATTTATTTTTGTCATTAGCAAATTGAATTACGTAATAGAGGTATTAAATAATCTTGCAAAAAGAATAGATATGGATTTGTTGTACTTTTCAACAATTCTTAAAGTGATAGGAGTTGCATATATAGCAGAATTTGGAGCGCAAATTGCTAGAGATTCAGGTGAGGGTGCAATTGCTTCAAAAATAGAGCTAGCTGGCAAAATATTGATTATGGTTTTAGCAGTTCCTGTACTTACCTCATTGTTAGATTTAATCATAAAAATAATACCATAAGGTGAGAACAAAATGATAAAGAAGATAGTAGTACTAATTTTATTTGCTTTTATCATATTATTTTTTTCTTCTAACGCACTTGCCAAAGATGGAGATATTTTAAATCTAGACCAACTAATTGAAAAACAAATGGAGAGCTTGAAAATAGATGAACTGGAGAACTTAGTTAGAGAAATTAATAATACAACTAAAGATGCATTACCAAGAATAAACTTTAAAGAATTTATGGTTTCTCTTATAAAAGGTGAGAATGTCCTTGATGGGGGAATGGTTCTGAATGGGATTTTAAAATTAGTATTTAGTGAAGTAATGGCAAATTCAGCTCTTCTAGCCAAGTTGTTGATTCTGGGCATAATATGTTCACTATTTACTAATATTCAAAGTGCATTTGAAAGAGATGCTGTTGGTGAAGTGGCTTTTTATGTTTGCTACTTAATTCTCATATCCTTATCCATAAAGAGTTTTGTCATAGCCATGGAGATAACATGGAAAGCTATAAGCGACATGGTAGTATTGATTCAAGTTCTTTTACCTATACTTCTAACGCTGCTTGTAGCAGTGGGAGGAATAACCACATCTTCACTATTTAAGCCAGTAATCTTAGGTGCAGTAAGTGTAATAAGTACATTAATGAAGGATATAATCCTACCCCTTATATTTTATTCTACAGTAGTAGGGATAATATGTAAAATATCCTCAAGAATACAAATAACAAAAATATCAAGCCTTATTCGTCAGATATCCACAGCTATTATTGGTGTATCTCTTACTATATTCATAGGAATTATATCCATACAGGGCACTATGACAGCTAAGGTAGACGGGGTAACTATAAGAACAGCTAAGTTTGCAGTAGATAAATTTGTACCAATAGTAGGTAAATTTTTGTCTGATGTTATGGAAACCGTTGTAGGCTGCTCTATGGTTTTGAAAAATGCTGTTGGAGCTATAGGGATGATTTCACTGTTTTTCATATGTATTATACCAATTATAAAAATACTTTCATTAATTTTAATATATAAAATTGCAGGAGCTCTAGTAGAGCCTATTACAGATAATAAAATAGTTGACTGCCTAAATGAAATCAGTAAATCTCTAATAATGCTACTGGCAACTGTTACTTCTGTGGGGGTGATGTTTTTTATTGCAATAACCATTATTATAGGTGCAGGAAACGCTACAGTAATGCTAAGGTAAAGGTGATAACATGATTGCATTTTTAAAAAATTGGGTTGTAAATATTGTTGTGGTTATTTTCTTTATAGCCTTTATAGAGATTTTACTGCCGACAAGTAATATGAAAAAATATGTAAATATGATACTTGGACTTTTAATAATAATTGTTTTAATAAATCCAATCATAAAACTTATGTCTAGCGATATAAATATAGATAGAGAGGTTTTCTATAATATAAAAAGCTACAATGCTTTTGAAATAGACAGAGATGAAAGCTATTTTGAATCGCAGAATCAGCAAATAACAGAGGTATATAAGAAAAAGTTAGAAAATGAAATAGCTGAATTTTTGAAAACAGAAGAAAACTACAAAGTGTTAAATGTAAAAGTATCTATAAAAGAAGATATAGAGAATGAGGATTTTGGATTGATTACAGGTATTGAAGTATATCTAGGAGCTTCAAATATTAACAATCAAAATGAACAGAGCATAAAAATAGATGAAATAGAAAAAGTAGTCATAAATACAGATAAATCGAATAGTTCTAATATATCTGAAGGCGATAAAGTGAGTTCACCTGGATTTGAAAGAATAATCGACTCTATTTCATCTCTTTATAAAGTTCCTAAAGAAAAGATCATAATAATACTAAAGGCCTAAAGTAAAACAAGGGGGATAAGAGGAGAATGATAGAGAAGTTAAAGGAATTTTTCAATCCTAAGAATCAGAAAAAAAACGCATCGAACTTAGTTGTTTTATTATTTGCTGGTGCAATTGTTCTACTGTTATCGAATTATTTTTTAGGTAAAAAGAATGATACTGGCAAATCTACTTTAAATGGAAATGATAATGGTTTAAGAGAGGGGTATGTATTCAATTCTACCGAGGAAAGCTATGCAGATAACATTGAGAAAAAGCTTGAAGAAATATTAAAGAAAATAAAAGGGGTAGGGGAGGTTTATGTGATGATAACCTTTGATGATACTTCTGAAAAGGTTCCAGTGTTTAATACTACCCAAACTGTTGAGAAGACAGACGAAAAAGATGCACAGGGAGGAACAAGGGAAGTCACAAGGGAAGATCTTTCGCAGCAAGTTGTTGTTGGAAGTGGCGGTGATTCTTTAATGATAATGAAGGAGACAAAACCAAAGGTTAGAGGTGTAATTGTTGTTGCAGAAGGAGCTGAAGACATAGAAATAAAGGAAAAGCTCTATTCAGCAGTTAAGACAGTGTTGGGTATTTCAGGAAATAAGGTAGAGATCTATTCTAGTAAATAGGGGGGATTCTATATGTATATTAAGAAAAAAACAGCTTTAATTGTTGCTCTTATATGCTTGTTATTCGGGATAGGATATGTAAACCATGAATTAATAAAACAGTCATTGATGCAGTCCTCAAATGATTATCAAAAGCATGAGGAGAATCAACTTATGGAGCTAAGCAAAACTATAGACGATGACAGATCTGGAGCATCTCTTGGAGATACGGATGATAAAGAAGAAGCAGAAATTGTAGACAGTAAGAGCGATGCAATAGGAGATTTAAAGAAAAACGCAGATGATGATATAGAAAGTGTAATAACTAAGGAAGAGAGTTTTAAAAGCAGCAACTATTTTATTGAGCATAGACTATCACGAGATAAGCTAAGAGCTACATTAATTGATAGATTGTATGAAATAATTAATAATGAGAACACTAATGATGAAACGAGAACTAAAGCACAAAATGAAATAATTTCCTTAGGACAAGTTTCGGAGCTAGAATTAAGTTTAGAAGGATTAATAAAAGCAAAAGGATTTGAAGATGCACTTGTGTTTTTAAGTGATGACAGTGCTAGCGTAGTCGTTTCAACAAATGAATTAACTGAACAGGATGCAATAAAAATATTTGAAATTGTGAAAAGAGAAACTGACATTGAAGCTGGAAATATAAAAATTATGAAAAAGTTTTAGTAATGTTTGTAAAGGCTATCACCTTTTGATATAATATAAGCGTAAACTCTAAAGTAAAGCAGGGGGTGAAAGACATGTCAAATAACTTAGAAAATAAAGATGATGAAATAATAGACTATGGACAAATAAAAATATCAGATGAAGTAGTAGGCATTATTGCCAGCCTAGCTGCAACAGAAATTAAAGGTGTAGCTGGTATGAGTGGTGGAATTGCTGGTGGAATATCAGAAATGCTTGGAAGAAAAAACTTTACAAAGGGAGTTAAGGTTGAAGTTAAAGAAAAGGAAGTTACTATTAGTTTATACATAATAGTTGATTATGGTGCTAAAATACCAGAAGTAGCTTGGGAAATACAAGAAAGTGTTAAGAATACTGTTGAAACAATGACAGGACTAAATGTAGTTGAGGTAAATATTAATATTCAAGGCGTGAATATTGAAAAGGAACAGAAGGAAGAATAACAGATACAATCAATAGTAAAATATGAGCCCTCTGATTTTTCAGAGGGTTAATTTAACTAAAGTAAAAGGAGGCTAGTCATGGGAAGAAAGTTGGCAAGGGAATCGGCAATGAAGCTATTGTTTCAGATGGAGATAAATAATGATTTTTCTTCTGAGTCCATTGATATATTTCTTAATAATAACGAATTTTCTAATGATGAGAAAGAATATATAATAAATACAATTAAGGATATAACTGAAAAATTAGATATTATAGATAGTAATATAGAAAAATATGCATTAGGTTGGAAAATCAATAGAATACCAAGAGTAGATCTATCTGTTCTGAGAATTGCAATTTATGAAATATTATTTAGAAGTGATATCCCTGTTGAAGTGTCTATAAATGAAGCCATTGATATTAGTAAAAAATATAGTACAAATGAATCAAGTAAATTTATTAATGGACTTCTAGGCTCTGTTGCTAGAGATGGGAATGATTTAAGTGACTAATTATTATATGGGAATTGATACTAGTGCCTATACTACATCTGTTGCTGTAATCGATGAGTTTAATAATATAATATTTGATGGAAGAAGTCTTTTAGAAGTAAAGCGTGGAGATAGGGGTTTAAGACAGCAAGAGGCTGTTTTTCAGCATGTCAACAATCTTCCAAGGATAATTGATGAATTATCTAATGAGATAGACATATCTAAAATAAAAACTGTGTCAGCAAGCGTTAAACCTAGAAATATTAAAGAGTCATATATGCCTGTTTTTAGAGTAGCTCAAGGACAGGCTTTTGTTATATCTAGAGTTTTAAATGCTGAGTATAAGGAATTTAGTCATCAAGAGGGTCATATTGCAGCTGGTATCTTAGGCAGTCATATGAAGAATCATACAGATTCTTTTTTGGCACTTCATATTTCAGGTGGTACTACGGAATTGCTTTATGTAGAAGATAAAATAGAAAATTATGATATTAAAATCATTGGTGGAACAAAAGACATTAGTGCAGGTCAGTTAATTGACAGAATAGGAGTTAAGCTAGAACTTATATTTCCTTGTGGAAAGGAAATGGATATTCTATCGCATAATGGACTTATTATTAACAAAAAGCTTCCCATTAACACTGATGGAACTTGGATTAATTTTTCTGGTGCAGAAACATTTTTTTATAGATTGATGGAAGAAAAGCTGTATAGCAATGAAGATATATCAAATAGTGCCTTCAATTGTATTGCAAATGCATTAGCCAATATTGTTATTCATGCTATTAAGGTGTATGATATAAATGATATTTTAATTATTGGAGGAGTTGGAGCTAACTCCTCAATAAGACATATTTTAGATGTAAAAATTAATGAATCCGGACTTGGAAATATTTATTTTCCAGCACCAAGCTTTTGTACAGATAATGCAATTGGTACTGCTTTTCTTGGAGCTATTAAGAACGGAGAAAGATCTTTTGGAGGATTATAGGATGGAATTAAGGCCATTTAAAGTAAGTGAGATAACTCAATATATTAAGAGAATACTCATAGGAGACCCTCTATTGTATGATGTCAATAT
The DNA here is from genome assembly GCF_030263895.1 of Proteiniborus sp. MB09-C3. NCBI lineage: Bacteria > Bacillati > Bacillota > Clostridia > Eubacteriales > Proteiniborus > Proteiniborus sp. MB09-C3. The sequence continues at coordinate 2,588,785 of NZ_CP127161.1, read as the reverse complement.
AGAAGGAGAGGTTTCTAATTTTAAGTATCATTATAATGGTAATATGTACTTTACACTTAAAGATGATAAAAGCAGGATAAGATGTGTCTTTTTTAATAATAATATGGATGATGCCCCTATTGTATTAGAGGATGGAATGTATGTCATAGTTAATGGATATATTTCATTATACGAAAGAGATGGCACATATCAATTATACGTAAGGAGCATAAGAAAAAAAGGCATTGGAGAATTATTTGAATCATTTGAAAAACTCAAGAAAAAGCTAGAAGCTGAAGGTCTATTTGATTCTAAAAACAAAAAAACTATTAATTACCTACCAAAGAAAATTGGAGTAGCCACTTCATCAACTGGGGCAGCAGTAAAAGACATAATATCAGTTATTACGAGAAGAATGCCATCTACTGAAATCATCATATACCCAATACTAGTCCAAGGAGAAAAAGCCCCTGCTGAAATATGTCATGCTATAAAATACTTTAATTCTAGAGAAGATATTGATCTAATAATCATAGGTAGGGGAGGGGGCAGCATTGAAGAACTATGGGCTTTTAATGATGAGGAAGTTGCAAGGACTATTTTTAGCTCTAGGCTACCAGTAGTATCGGCAGTCGGCCATGAGACTGACTTTACAATCGCTGACTTTGTAGCTGATATGAGAGCACCTACTCCATCTGCTGCTGGTGAACTTGTAGTGCCTCAAATTGATGATTTGAACTACAGACTGAGCTCAAATCTGATAAGTTTGATTAATATTTTTAATTTATCCATAAGAACGAAAAAAAATAATCTTGGATATATATATGATAGACTCATATTAAATAATCCTTCTAATACATTAAACGATAACAGGCAGAGGCTGGATATAATATTAAAAGACTTAATAAAAGCAATGAATCAGAGCCATAGCGACAAGAAAAATAAGCTAAGCCTTTTAGGGAGCAAGTTAGATTCCATGAGCCCCCTTGCTGTGTTAAACAGAGGGTACTCTATTGCTGTTGATAAAAGTGGAAATATAGTTAAATCAATTAAGGAAGCTTCTGTGGATGACGTCTTAGACTTAACTCTTAGTGACGGAAAAATTGAAGTAAAGGTTACCCAAAAATAATTGTGAGGGATGGTGATATTTTGGCTAGAAAAAAACAGAATCTATCATATGAAGAGGCTTTGCTAGAATTAGAGAATATTTTATCTATGCTTGAAAATGGAGATCTGAGCTTAGATGATTCACTTACTGAGTTTAGCAAAGGTGTTGAATTGTATAAATATTGCTATGACTTGCTTAACAAAGTAGAAGGAAAAGTGAAGATAATTCTAGATGATGGCAATAATGATATTAAAGAAGTGGAGTTTAACGCTAATTCATAGGAGGAATTTATGGATATAATAAACGAACTGGCTAAATATAAGAAAATAATTGATATTGAGCTTGAAAAAGTTATTCCAAATACGGATTTATTCCAAAAAAAAGTTTTCGAAGCCATGAGATATAGCATATTTGCTGGTGGCAAGAGACTAAGGCCAATTTTGACATTAAAAACATGTGAATTGATATGTGGTAGCTACGAAGAGGCTATGAATATTGCAATGGGAATTGAAATGATACATACTTATTCACTTATACATGACGATTTACCAGCAATGGATAATGATGACTTTCGTAGGGGGAAACCAACAAATCATAGGGTTTTTGGAGAGGATATTGCAATACTAGCTGGAGATGGACTACTTAATTTGGCTTATGAAACAATGCTGGAAGGAATTTCCTTAAATAAAATCGGCCTTGAAAAACATATTTTGGCCATTAAAGAGGTAAGCAGATCTGCTGGTGTGTTTGGAATGATAGGAGGACAGACTGTAGATATTCAGTCAAAGGATGATGTAATAGAGGAAAAAAAGCTTGCATTCATTCACCAAAACAAAACTTCTGCGTTAATTGAAGCCTCCATAGTATCAGGAGCTATAGTTGCTGGCGCCAATCATGAACAGATAAGCTTTCTTAGAGGCTATGGACAATCAATAGGTTTATGCTTTCAAATAAGGGATGATATATTAGACAGGATTGGTGATGAAAAAGCTTTAGGAAAGAATACTGGCAGCGATGAGACAAACAATAAGCTCACCTACTTAAGTTTATATGGCATGGAAAATTCAGTTAATGAAATCCAAAGGCTTAATATTAAAGCAATGGAGTCTTTGTCAACATTTGATGAAAAAGAATCCATGTTTTTTAAGGAGCTAGCAGACTATTTAGCCTATAGGAAGAGCTAGAGAATTAGCGAAAATACTATTAAATTTTAATGAAAAATATGTAGCATAGTAAATTGATGAGATAAGTTATTTTAAATATTTTGCAATTAATTGAAATTAGAATCGGCCTATGTTATAATTATTCTAATCTAGAGTGGTGCAGTATTCTAGTCAGTACAGCTAATTTTGAAGGCGGGGCTAAAAATCCGTCAAAGGGCATATCGATGAAGTTCCTGGTTGCGGCTGCTGACGCCCAGTCGGGGGTCGTTTCTGGGAGTAAGGGGGATGGGGCGATCTGCAATGGCATGCGGGCGATGACCCTACCCTCGTGGAGACTCGGACAATTATGAATTGCACGGGATTAACCTGCATTGTGGTGCAAGCTACTTGCAGCGTAGCCTGCCTTGAGTGAAGTAGGCGGAACATGGTTGTGGCTCTAAATCCCATGGGCCCACGGGAAATAGGCTTTGTCATGGAAACCTATTTTGCAAAAGAGGCTAGAAATTAGTATGGCTGTAGAGGAAATCTCCTAGACTGTTCTCATGCTGAGAGGTATATTTAGGATTACAGTGCGGACTAAGTGGCAATCTAGCCCTATTTTTGGCGACGATATAGAGATTGGATTAAAGGGAAACCGCTGGACTGGCGACAGACAGCTCCTATCTGGGAAATCCTGCTAGACCTGAAGCCGTAAAATTTACTTGATATATCACCACTCAAATGCTGATAGCCGTGGCTATCAGCATTATTTCTATATACAGTTATTTTTTCACTTAGTAATTGGAGGTTTGAAATTGTCAAATAAAAACAAAAAAAGCAATAAAAATAGTAATATAAAATGGGTATTTATTATAACATTATGGACATTTATTTTAGCAACAAGTGTTAGTATTGTATCAGAAAGCATACTTAGAAATTTTAATATTACTTTGGCATTTATAAGCTTAATAGTTGTTGTTATTTTTGGCGTATTTTTTGATATAATAGGAATTGCAGTAACTGCCTCCGATGAAAAAACTTTTCATTCCATGGCAGCTAATCGAATAAAAGAGGCAAAATATGCCGTAAAACTCGTTAGAAATGCAGGACGCGTATCAAATTTCTGTAACGATGTAATCGGAGATATATGTGGAATAATTAGTGGTGCTGCAGGAACAATAATTGTTATGAAACTAGTAAATCAATATGGATTTACTAGGATAACCCTAATAAGTGTAGTAATGACTGGACTTATTGCTTCTCTTACAGTTGGAGGAAAGGCCATAGGAAAAGAATTTGCAATTAATAAATCTGATAGAATAATATTTCTTACAGCAAAAATAATAATGATATTAGATGAAAATCTTAGGATAGATGTATTGCCGGAATTAAGAAATAGTAAGAACAAATGAAAGTAGGTTGGGCGTTTTGGAAAATATTCTTTCAAAATACAAGGATTTAAGAGACTTAAAAACAATGAGTAATGAGGAATTATATTCTTTAGCTGAAGATATAAGAAAATTAATAATTGATGTTGTATCTAAAAATGGTGGTCATTTAGCTTCAAACCTTGGGGTAGTAGAGCTTACAATTGCTCTTCATAAGGTTTTTAATAGCGATTTTGACAAGATAATCTGGGATGTTGGACATCAGTCTTATGTGCATAAGATTCTCACTGGTAGAAAAGATACATTCCATACTATAAGAAAATATAAGGGAATTAGCGGATTCCCAAAAAGAAAGGAAAGCCCACATGATATTTTTGAAGTGGGTCATAGTTCTACATCTATTTCTGCTGGACTTGGGTATGCACTATCAAGAGATATCAAAAAAGAAAAATACAGCGTAGTAAGTGTTATCGGAGATGGTGCCATGACAGCTGGAATGGCATTCGAAGCTTTAAATCATGCTGGTGATACAGGTACTAGCTTAATAGTAGTCTTAAATGATAATGAGATGTCTATTTCCCATAATGTTGGAGGCTTATCCCAATATTTAAGTAAAATTAGAACTGCTCCTACGTATTTTAAAGTAAAAGAGGATGTTGTGGCTATTTTAAACAGCATACCGGGAATTGGTAAACAGGTATTCAAGACAGCAGAAAGAGCAAAAGACAGTGTTAAATATTTTCTTGTACCTGGGATGTTTTTTGAAGAGCTAGGATTTAAGTATTTGGGTCCTATTGATGGACATAATATTAATGATATAGTCAGAGAGCTGGAAATAGCAAAAAAAGTTGGAGGTCCAGTATTAGTTCATGTCATTACTAAAAAGGGTAAGGGCTATAAACCAGCAGAAGAAAATCCTGACAAGTTTCATGGTTCATCACCATTTGACATTAGTACAGGTAAGTCCCTAAAAACACCAGTTTACCCTTCGTTTTCTGATATATTAGGTGATACATTGATTGATCTTGCAGAAAAAGATAATAGAATTGTAGCAATAACTGCGGCCATGCCTGAAGGTACAGGACTTAGCAAATACCAAGAAAAATTTAAAAATAGATTCTTTGATGTAGGCATTGCAGAACAGCATGGAGTAACACTTGCTGCTGGATTAGCGTCAAATAAATTAAAGCCTTACTTTGTAGTTTACTCTTCGTTTTTGCAAAGAGGATACGATCAAGTTCTTCATGATGTTTGTATACAAAAGCTACCTGTTGTTTTTGCCATTGATAGAGCAGGACTGGTTGGGAGCGATGGTGAGACTCATCATGGAGCTTTTGACTTGTCATATTTATCTCACATACCTAATATTACAATTATGGCACCAAGAGATAAAACCGAATTCATTCAAATGCTTGAATTTAGTAAAGACTATAATGAACCATTAGCCATAAGATATCCAAGGGGAGATTGTTATGATATTATTGAAAAAAACCCTAGAACAAAAATAGAGCTAGGAAAGGCAGAGATACTTGCTAAAGGTAAGGATATAGCTTTACTGGCCATTGGAAAGATGGTGGAAACAGGCTATGAAGTAGCTGAGAAGTTAAGGGAACAGGGTAAAGATATTACATTAATCAATGGCAGGTTTGTAAAACCATTAGATGAAGATTTAATTAAGGAAGTTGCAGAAGGCCATTCACTTATTATTACATTAGAGGATAATGTAAAGGCTGGAGGCTTTGGAAGCTGTATAAATGATTTATTAATAGAGAACAGTTATAGTGGAGAAATATTGAACATTACTTTACCAGATGTATTCATAGAGCATGGAAGTGTAGATGAACTGTTTAAGCAATATAATATGGATACTCAAGGTATTCTAAATAAAATATATGAGAAGATTAGTCTGACCTAGGAGAGATTGAATGAAAATAGAAAAGGAAAGAATAGACATATTACTTGTCAATAATCAAATTATTGATAGTAGGGAAAAAGCCAAAAAATATATTATGGCGGGATTAATTTATGTAGATGATGAGAGAATTGATAAGCCAGGTACAAAGGTGCCTATAGATAGCAATATTATTGTTAAGGGGAATCCTATTCCCTATGTTAGTAGAGGCGGTTTAAAACTTGAGAAGGCTATAAATACATTTTCCTTGGAAATTAAAGACAAAACTGCATTGGATATTGGTGCCTCTACAGGAGGTTTTACAGATTGCATGTTAAAAAATGGAGTAAAGAAGGTATATGCTATTGATGTAGGCTATGGTCAGTTAGATTGGAAGCTTCAGAATGATGGCAGAGTCATAGTTATGGATAGAACAAATGTCAGACATCTGGAAAAGGATGACATTGGAGAATTAGCGAATTTAGTTAGTATTGATGTGTCTTTTATCTCTTTGAAGCTTGTTTTACCTAAAGTAAAGGAACTAACCACAGAAGATGTAGATATTATAGCATTGATAAAACCACAGTTTGAGGCTGGAAGAGATAAGGTTGGAAAAAAAGGTGTAGTAAGGGACATTAAAGTGCATAAGGAGGTAATTAAGGAAATATTTGATTTTTGTCTGTCTATCGGACTTAACTTTGCAGCTTTGACTTATTCTCCAGTTAAAGGTGCTGAAGGTAATCGAGAATATTTAGCATATATAGTTAAAAATAAAATTAATGAATTTGATATTGATAGACAAATAGAGAATGTAGTTAATGAATCTCATAAAGAGCTATAGTGTTTTTATTCTAATAGATTTCTATCTATTGTTTTGTTTTTTCATTTGATATAATAATCATTAGGGAATTGAGATAAATTGATAATATATAAACCATGAAGCTTTTATTATTAGATTTTCAAAGCCATAGGAAAAGGGGATAGTTAAAATGAAAAAATATGCTAGACAATCGAAAATACTAGAGCTCATAGAAAACAATGAGATTGAAACACAAGAAGAATTAGCGGATTATCTGAAAAAATTAGGAATTGATGTCACACAAGCTACTGTTTCAAGAGATATTAGAGAATTAAGGCTTGTAAAAGTGTTAGCTAAAAGTGGTAAATATAAGTACGCTGCTATGGGACAGAATGTTGAAGGAACAACTGATAGACTTATAAAAATATTTAAAAATTCAATAGTATCAGTCGAAGTAGCAGGTCATTTACTAGTTATAAAAACTTTACCAGGGGCAGCTCAGATATCTGGTTCAGCCGTAGATTCTTTAGGAATAGAAGAAATAGTAGGTACCATTGCAGGTGATGATACTATTTTCATTGCTGTCAGTGATGCTAATAAGATATTGGAAATACGAGAAATGTTTCTTAAACTGCTTAACTAACTAGGAGGTATATAATATGCTCCTCGAATTGAATATTCAAAATTTTGCAATTATAAATAAAATAAGAGTTAATTTTACTAAGGGCTTGAATGTTTTAACAGGAGAAACAGGTGCAGGAAAGTCAATAATTATTGATGCTATTTCATTAGTTTTAGGTGGTAGGGCCGATAAGGAATATGTTAAGTCTGGATGTGAAAAGACTACAATAGAAGCCTTGTTTTTTATTGAGCATATGAATGATATTGAAAAGGTACTAGAAGAATATGGAATTCAAAAAGAAGATGATAATACCTTACTTATTGCGAGAGAAATATTTAATACTGGTCGAAGCACGTCAAGAATCAATGGAAGAACGGTTACACTTAGTATGTTGAACGATGTAACAAGTAAACTAATAGATATTCATGGACAGCATGATCATCAATCACTTTTAAAAAATGATAGGCATTCAGAATTTATTGACTCCTTAGGCGATTATAAAATAATAGATATTAAAGAAAAAGTAAAAATAGGATATGAAGAACTTCAGACTTTGAAGTCTAGGCTTAAAACTTTAGTACAAGATGAGATGGAAAAAGAAAGAAAGATAGATTTATTGAATTTTCAGCTTGAAGAAATAGATGAAGCAAGGCTTATAGATGGCGAAGAAGAATCCTTAATCTCCGAGTACAATTTATTATCGAATGCTGAAAGTATTGCAGTTACCTTATCTGATACTATAACAAACTTAGATTCAGATTATTATGGAAATAAATCTATAATAGATGCACTTAGTAATATACACTCAAGTTTACATAAAATTTCCAAACACAGTGATGATGCTTTAGGCTTTGCAAGTGTAATTGAATCTATAATTTATCAGCTTCAGGATTTAGCCAGAGAAGTACGATATTATCAAGATAAAATAGAGTATAATCCCGAAAGGCTGAAATTTCTTGATGAAAGACTAGATTTGATAAATAAGCTAAAAAGAAAATACGGTAAGACTATAGAGGAAATTTTGAATTATAGAGAGAAAATCAATAGAGATTTAAATATCTTATTAAATTGTGAGGAAGAAATTAAAGAAATAAGAAATAAAATATTTGATTGTGAAACAAAAATGAGCCTTCTATGTCAAGATTTGACTAAAGAGAGGACATGCATTTCTGATAGATTTGAAAAAGAGATTACAAAAGAACTCAGTGAAGTTAATATGCCAAAAGTTAAATTTAAAGTTAAAATTGAAAAGCTTGAATATTTTACTCAGAATGGTCAAGATAAAATTGAATTTTTGATCTCAACGAATCCTAGTGAGCCATTAAAGTCATTATCTAAAATAGTTTCTGGCGGGGAGATGTCTAGAATAATGCTTGCTTTTAAGAGTATCTTAGCAGAAATAGATAAAATTCCTACACTTATTTTTGACGAAATTGATACTGGAATAAGCGGCAGAACAGCTCAAATAGTAGGAGAAAAAATAGCCAATATATCCTCAAATCATCAGGTAATTTGTATTACACATTTGCCACAAATTGCTGCTCTTGCAGATAGTCATTATTTAATTAACAAAAAGATATCTGATAGCGAATCAACAACAGAAATAATTGAACTTAATTATAATGAGAGAGTAGAAGAATTATCTAGATTATTGGGTGGAGTAAATTTAACTGAAACGACCAAACAACATGCAAGAGAAATGATAGAAATGTCAAAAAAATTAAATAGATAGTCAAAAGCAAAAACATCTAAAACTTTAGATGTTTTTTGCTTTTATAATCTATAATACGGAAATAAAGATTTTACTTTACATTTTAATAAATATTTGCTCGAATAAATGTGGGTTAAAAAGGCCACATTATTCTTAAAGAATAAATTAAATTTTATAGTCTTCTAATTACGAAGACTAGTGTTTTTTTGGAGGTGAAGTTAAAGTCATAGGTAAATGGGAGAGTGATTTTGATTGCATAAAATGTCCAGTTACAAAAAACTGATTTACTTTACTTTGCTCCTAATTCTATTAGTTTACTCAGTACAAATATTAAATATAGCTAGATTTCCCTCCCAAATAGATATCATTAAAGGTGACAGCAGAAATTTAAACATCTTTTTTCCTTTTTCCCTAGAGATAATGGAAGAATCTTCTGATATAGTCAAGATTAATAGTACAAATGCAGAAAGATTAAGTGTAGGCCTAAAAAATTCATATAACTTAGAATCCACAAATAATGGTATAGCAAAATTAAAATTAAAATTTCTTGGAATCTTTTCAATAAGAGACATCCAAGTAAATGTAGTGAATCAAGCTTATGTGATACCAGGTGGAGAAACAATAGGTGTAAAGTTAAATACTAAAGGAGTGCTGGTTGTAGCCACATCAGAGATTCAAAGCATAGATGGGAAAATATACAATCCTGCTAGAAATGCTGGTATAAAAGTGGGAGATTCCATAACAATGATAAATGGAATTAAGATTAAGGATGCAGACCATGTAATACAATTATTAAACAATATAAAAAATAATAAAGTGAAGATTGAAATAGAAAGAAACAATGCAAGTTTTACTACAGAAGTTTTACCTGTTAAAAGTAAACAGGATAATAGTTATAGATTAGGCATATGGGTAAGGGATAAAACTGCAGGCATTGGTACATTAACCTTTTATGAGCCTAATACTAAAAAATTTGGTGCGCTTGGGCATGCCATTACTGACGTTGATACAGGTACTTTAATGAAAGCAGAAAATGGCGAGATAATGAGAGCAAAGGTTTCGTCGATTGAACAAGGGAAGAAAGGTAGTCCTGGAGAACTGAGAGGTATGTTTTTTGAAACAGACGATGTATTAGGTAAAATTGAGAATAATACCACCTTTGGGATATATGGAACTATATATGATGAAAATAAATTGTTCAAGCAAAAACAGTTATTACCGGTTGGATTTCAAAGTGAAGTAAAGCTTGGCAAAGCTTATATACTTGCAAATATCGAAGGAGATAAAGTAACAGAATATGAAGTAGAGATATTAAAGCTAGAAAAACAAAATGTTCCTCAATCTAAAAGCATGGTTATAAAGATTACAGATGAGAGGTTAAAGGAAAAAACCGGAGGAATTGTTCAAGGAATGAGTGGGAGTCCTATAATACAGAATGGAAAGATTGTAGGAGCAGTAACACATGTTTTTGTCAACGATCCAACCAAAGGCTATGGTATATATATAGAATGGATGCTAAAGGAAGCAGGAATTTACGTAAATAATAATTCTGAATTTGCAGAAGGAAAATAACAAACTACAAGAGATAAGGAAATTTTCCATATCTCTTTTCTTTATGATAGAAATAGTAATAAATTAAAAAAATAATAAAAAAATGAAATGTTAGAAGGAAATATATTACTTTTGTCGAATTTATTATTTATATTCAATTTTGTTATACTGTAAATTGATTTCAGGGGGGTAATTTGCATTGAAAAATGAAAAAATTAGTATGTTAATTGCAGATGATAACAAGGATTTTTGCAGTATTCTTAATGATTATCTGGCAACTCAAGAGGATGTAGAGGTGGTAGGTATAGCAAAAGATGGCATAGAGGCTCTAGAGCTTGTTGGTGAAAAAAGGCCGGATGTATTAGTTCTTGACATTATAATGCCGCACTTAGATGGTTTAGGTGTATTAGAGAAGCTTCATTCTGTTGAATTAGAGAAATTTCCTAAAGTCATAGTTTTATCTGCCGTGGGACAAGATAAAATCACACAAAGAGCTATTAATCTAGGTGCTGATTATTATGTAGTTAAGCCTTTTGATTTTGACATTTTCATGAAAAGGATTAGGCAGGTAACAGGCACTACACCAGCAATTATCGAAAGAAGAAAGCAAATAGAAATTCCATCAAGCCTAATTAATACTGCAAATTCACACAAAAGCCTAGAAGCTAAAATCACCAATATTATACATGAAATTGGTGTTCCAGCACACATTAAGGGTTATCTGTATTTAAGAGAGGCTATTACTATGGTAGTAGATAATGTTGAATTATTAAGTGCTGTTACAAAAGAGCTATATCCTAACATTGCTAAAAGATTTAATACAACACCAAGCAGAGTGGAAAGAGCTATCAGACACGCAATAGAAGTTGCATGGAGCAGGGGAAAGGTTGATACTATTAACAATCTATTTGGTTATACAGTAAACAATGACAAGGGGAAACCAACTAATTCAGAGTTTATAGCTATGGTTGCTGATAAGTTGAGGTTAGAGCAGAAGATATCATAATAATTATTTTCTAATATTAATAAATCTCTTTTCGCAAATTAGGAAAGAGATTTATTTTGTTCAATTATATCAAAACTAATCTTATCATGAATGATAATCGATTTTTTCAAATAAAGTATTCATAAATAAAAGTTGGTTAAAATAGAAATAAAACATTCATTAACAGTTCTTTGATTACTTTTTATTCTTTGGAGGATATCATATGTTGATAAAGGGAACAGTAAAAAAAGATAAAAGGACAAAAAATCTTATAAAAAGATTAAAGCCTGGAGATATTGCAATTATAGATCATAAAGACCTAGATGAGATTGCAGCAAATTCTCTTGTTGAGTCTAAAATAAAATGTGTATTGAATTTAAATCTATCCATTAGCGGAAAATATCCAAATAAAGGTCCTTCTATTTTAAACGAATATGGCATTTTACTGTTGGAAAGCAAAAATAAAGAGATTTTTGATATTATTAATGAGGGAGACGAATTAGAATTAAACGATAATGTAATAATTTATAAAAACAATATTATTGGAAATTATGAAGAATTAGATTCTGGAAAAATACAAGAATTGTTGAAGGTTGGCTATAGCAATTTAGAAAAGGAATTAGATAAATTTATTGAAAACACTCTCGAATATGCAAAGGAAGAAAAAGAATTAGTATTGGAAAAAGGAAGTATGCCAAGGGTCAAAACAAAAATGGCTAACAAACACGCCTTAGTAGTTGTCAGGGGAAAGGATTATAAAAAGGACTTATTAGCTATACAGAATTATATAAGTGAAATGAAGCCTATACTTATAGGAGTAGATGGAGGTGGGGATGCTCTATTAGAATTCGGATATATTCCTGATATTGTAATTGGAGATATGGACAGTGTAAGCGATAAATGTTTACAATTATCTAAGGAGATAATTGTACATGCATATAAGGATGGAAGAGCACCGGGCCTTGAAAGAGTAAATAACTTAGGCTTAGAAGCGAAGATTTATCCATCTGCTGGAACCAGTGAAGACATTGCCTTTTTGTTAGCATATTCAAATAATGTGGATTTAATAGTTGCAGTTGGAACCCATAGCAATATGATTGACTTTTTAGAAAAAGGCAGAAGTGGAATGGCAAGTACCTTTTTAGTAAGGCTAAAGGTGGGCTCAAGGCTAGTTGATGCTAAAGGGGTTAATATGCTTTATAGAAGCAGCCTTAAGATTAAATATGTTATTGGTTTAGGAATTGCAGCGTTAATACCTATTATAGTTTTAACACTTATGTTTCCACCAATGAAAGAAATAATTAGGTTAATTCAAATAAGATTTAGAATTTTATTTGGCTTCTAGGAGGTTGTTAAAAGTTGACTAATATTAAATACTATGTGTTAACGGTTGTTTCTATATTTTTAGCACTTGCTATAGGAATTTATATAGGATTTATGTTCGATGCACAAGATATTTTAATGTCTCAAAAAGAAGATATAGTAACTCAACTTGAAGAGAGATTCGATTATCTAGAAGAGGAAAATAAAACCGTAAGAGATGAAATAGCTAAGGTTACACAGGAAAATGAACAGATAAAAGAGTTTAATAGGGCGATTTATGGCGATGTAATAAAGGATAAACTAAATGGAGTCAAAATAGCAATAATAGAAACAAGTGAAGATTATATTTATAAAGGAATCGGTCAGATTTTAGAATCAGCAGGAGCCGAAGTAACATCAATAACAACAATAAAAAATAACTTTGATTCTAATTTGGAATTATTGAAAGATGCCTATGAAAAGGTAGCTGGAACTGAAAATTTAGACAACAATAATATTGCTAAACTTGCAGTAGATATAGTTGCTCAAGAGATTATCAATGGCGAAGATAGTAGAGCAATAGAAGCATTTAAACTAGAGGGACTAATTGATGCTACAGGGAAATACCTCATAGCTGTTGATTATATAGTAATTGCTGGAGGAAGAAAAGAAAAAGATGATACAAGATTTGATGTCATTGACAAGAGAATAATAGATGCTTGTAAAAAATCAAATATTCCTATTGTAGGGGTAGAAAAAGAGAATGTGCAATTTTCATATATAGATAAATATAAAGATAACAGAATATCATCGGTAGATAATGTAGATACAATTATGGGGAGAGTAGCACTTGTTTTAGCCATTGACGGCAGACCAGGAAATTATGGAGTAAAGCCTAGTGCAGAAAGCTTGGTACCAAACTTAGGCACCATCATTATTGAGTAATGAGGAGAGTTATACATGGATAATTTTAAGTCAAAGGTAGTGGCGGTAATACCTGTTTATAATGAAGAAAGCTTCATAGAAAATACAATAAATAATATTAGGCAAATTGATCTAATTGATGAGATAATAGTAGTAGATGATGGATCTACAGACAGAACTAAGGAAATAGTAAGTAAATTAGATGTCACATTTATAGGACTAGATAAAAACAGGGGAAAAGGTTATGCAATTAATAAAGCCATTGAATACTCAGACTTTGATTATTTAGTATTGATAGATGGGGATTTAGGAAAAACAAGTGATGAAGCCATTAAGCTAATACTTCCTGCTATAAATAAAGAGGCTGATGTTATTATCGCTAGATTTCAGAAAGCAAAAAAAAAGGGTGGATTCGGATTAGTAAAAAAATTAGCTAATAATGGAGTTTACTATTACACAGGGGAAAAAATAACTTCTACTCTTTCAGGGCAAAGAGTATATAATAGAAAGGCGATTAATAGTATTGATTATATACCAGATAGATTTGGCGTAGAAGTAGCTATGACAGTAGAAGTATTGAGGAAAGGCTTTACCATCAAAGAAGTAGATGTGGAAATGACTCATAGGGAAACAGAAAGAAATATAGAGGGTTTTATACATAGAGGAAAACAGTTTTTAAATATACTTTTTACATTGATTATTTTAGCATTTAGAAGGTGAATAAATGAATATTTCAAGCATAATGTTATTTTTTATAAGTGGTATATTAAGCTTCATTGCTATTCCTCTAATTTACGGTTTACTAATAAATAACAACTGTAAAGCACTAAACTACAGAAAGGAGCAAATCCCTGTAGGCATGGGCTTAGTATTTATTTTAACTCAATCATTCGTTGTATTCATTTATGTTTTATATAAGAATATTAAGGATGTATTTGTTTTCTCTTATATCATTTCAATACTAATGATTGGATTAATAGGTATAATTGACGATATAATTGGAGAAAAAGAAGTAAAGGGGTTTAAAGGACACATATCTTCATTAATTAAACTAAGGCTTACTACAGGCGGATTAAAGCTTATAGTTGGGGGTATGGCTTCTCTACTTGTCTCCCTTACTATATCAACAAATATAATTGATATCATTATCAACGGTTTAATAATAGGACTTTTTACTAATCTCATTAACTTATTTGATTTAAGACCAGGAAGGGCGAGCAAAGTATTTATACTATTATCAATAATACTTATTTTCAGTTCAAGATTAAATGAATATAATTATGTGATAACATCATTATTAGGTATTGTATTGGTTTATTTACCTTATGATTTAAAGGCAAAATCTATGATGGGAGATGTAGGTTCTAATGTATTGGGTATGACTCTTGGTGCTTTTTGTGCTGGAACACAGTCTATTTTAATAAAATCATTGTATTTAGTTCTATTGATTGTTTTACATATTATTTCAGAATGCTATTCACTAACTGAAATCATTGATAATAATAGATTATTATGTTATATTGATAAATTGGGAAGAAAATAGGAGGGAATTGAACTGTTATCATATAAGGAGGGAATTGTTACAAGAATAAATGAATCTGATGATCAGGTTGCGTGGGTTAACGTTGAGGTAGAAGGTGAAAGTGCAAAAGCCGTTAACTATAATGCTATTACTGGATACGTAAATGAAGGAGATAAAGTCGTATTAAATACTACAGCAATAGAGCTTGGACTTGGCACAGGAGGATATCATTTTATAATTTTTAATTATAAAAATAAGGAACACAGTATAACTAAGGGCTTAGGTCATATTATGAAGTTAAGGTATACACCTTTGCAGTTTAAATGCTTTGCTGCTGAGGAGCAGGATAGTAAATATCATGAAGAATTTAAAAGCTTTAAGAGCTTAAAGGGTTCTATATATATAGTTGGAACATTACATAGCATGTTAGCACCTATTGCAGCAGTCATAAAAAATCTTAGGCCGGAACTTAATATTACATATATAATGACTGATGCAGGAGCGCTACCTTTACACTTTAGTAAAACCGTTAAGTTATTAAAGGATAAGGAAATAATAAAAAATACGATTACTGTAGGCCATGCATTCGGAGGAGATATTGAGTGTGTAAATATATATACTGGAATCATAGCTGCAAAAGTTGTGGCAAATAGTGATATTACAATAATCACTATGGGGCCAGGCATAGTAGGGACTGATACAAAATATGGATTCAGCGGAATTGAACAGGGCTACATAATAGATGCAATTAATAATTTAGGAGGAATAAGCCTTGCTGTACCCAGAATAAGCTTTGCTGACAAAAGAGAGAGACATCAAGGCATTAGTCATCATACTTTGACAATACTTAATGAAGTTGCAAATACAAAAACTAATTTAGTTTTACCTGTTATTAAGGGAGATTATGCTGAATTTATCGACTTGCAAATTAAGGAAAACAATATCAATAATAAGCACAATATTATTTTTGAAAATGGTAGTGATATAATAAAGGCACTAAATTACTATGGGTTAGAAGTAAAGACTATGGGCAGAGGTTATTATGATGATGAAGTTTTTTTCCTTGCATTAGGTGCAGCTGCCAAAGCTTCTATTAGGCTTTTAGAGAATGTTCAATGACATCCAATAATGTGGCGTTCTCCCCGTATGTAATCAGTATATCATCTATAGCTTCTATTATTTCATCTACTTTACCAATAAAGAATAATTTGTGTTTTAAAGTAATTTTAATCATTTAGATCAACTCCTTTTTTTATATATAGTAATATATGATAATTTTTATTTTTTATTCCATAAGGGAGGTTAATGACGTGATTTATGAGGAAAAAACAATGAAAAGTGAAAAAATATATGAGGGGAAGATATTATCTTTAAGGATTGATACCGTTGAGTTGCCTGATAAAAAATATTCTAAAAGAGAAATTGTAGAACATCCTGGGGCTGTGGCCATTGTTCCAATAACAAATGAGGGAGAAATCGTATTTGTTAAGCAGTTTCGGAAGGCTACAGAAACAGTCTTACTTGAAATACCAGCAGGAAAACTAGAGATAAACGAACAGCCAGTAGAATGTGCAATTAGAGAACTTAAGGAAGAGACAGGTCTGTATTCAGAAAACATAGAATATATTCTTGATTACTTTTCATCCCCTGGCTTTACAAATGAAAAAATACATATTTTTATAGCTTCAGAGGTTATAAATGGAGAGGCTACTCCTGAAGAAGATGAATATATTGATGTTGTTAAAATTAATATTGATGAAGCTATAAATATGATTAAAGATGGAACAATCAAAGATGGTAAAACCATAATTGGGGTCTATATGGCATATAATAAAATGAAAAAAGGCTAGTAAAAGTAAAATTATATAAACTAGTAAAAGAAAATATACAATGTAATATTATCTCCCTGACAAGCATATTAATGTGTATAGGCTTGTATGAAAGGGGGATATACTTTTTGGGAATCAAAGATATTGTTTATAAAAATATTAAGGACAACTTCATACTCTATTTTTTGCTAGTATTGGCTTTAATGATTGGCATTTCCGCTGGTGCAATCACTATAAATGTACTAAATGAAGAACAAAGCCGAAGTCTTATTAGTTTTTTAGATTCATTTTTTAAAGTATTAAGTCAAGAAAAAATAGATAGTTTGACCTTATTAAAACACTCATTTGTAAATAATTTTCAAACCATAATATTGATTTGGATTTTAGGGATAACAGTAATTGGGTTACCCATAGTAATTTTCATAGTAGTTCTTAGAGGATTTATAGTAGGATTTACTGTAGGATTTTTGATAAATGAGCTTGGTCTTAAAGGTTTCACCTTTTCAATGCTTACAATATTACCTCAAAATATTTTTGTGATACCTGGAATAGTAGCTTTAGCAGTATTATCTATAAATTTTTCTATAAAAATTGTAACCAGCAAGACTAAACGAGGCATAAAATTTAGTTTTATGTCTGAATTAACCAGGTATTCAATATCAACTGCAATCCTCTCTCTATTAATTATTATGGGAAGCTTGGTAGAGGCCTATGTTACTCCTATCTTTATGAAGCTATTATTAGGATACGTGATATAACTAGTATTTATTTCTCTAAATCACTTCTTATTTTTTGTTGGTTAAAAATAATAATATTATGGAGGATTTTAAGAACAAATGTTGAATTATAACTATACTTAAGATTATAAAGGGGAAATACTATGGATAGCAACATACAAAATTTTAACGGTTATCTTGAAGTGGAGAAGGAGTTGTCTCACAATACTATAGAATCATATATTAGAGATTTGAGGCAATTCAATGTCTATTTAAAGGAGAACGACTTATCCGATATTGTAAATGTAAATAAGACATTAATAATTACTTATCTTATGAGTCTACAGAAGTCAGGAAAGTCAGTTTCTACAGTGTCAAGGAATATAGCATCATTAAGATCTTTTTATCAATTTCTCTTAAATGAAGGAATTATAAATAAAGATCCTACTATAAATCTTCAGTCTCCTAAACAAGAGAAAAAGCTTCCAAGCATATTGACACCGAAAGAGGTAGAGATACTGCTTGAGCAGCCTAATATAGAATGTTCTAAAGGAGTAAGGGACAAGGCTATGTTAGAACTGCTATATGCATCGGGCATTAGAGTTTCAGAACTAATAGCATTAGATATAGATGATATTAATTTATATATGGATTATATATTAAGTTCAAAGGATACTCCTAATGAAAGAGTCATACCTATTGGAAAGATGGCAGTAAACACCTTGAGTCTGTACATAGAAAAACATAGAATGAGTTTGGTAAAAGATCGAGAGGAAAAATCTTTATTTGTGAATTATCATGGAAAAAGGCTTACGCGACAAGGGTTTTGGAAAATTGTAAGGGAATATACAAAGCAAGCAAAAATTAATAAGAATATAACTCCTCATACACTTAGGCATTCTTTTGCAGCTCACCTATTGCAAAACGGAGCTGATTTAAAATCGGTTCAGGAAATGTTAGGACATGCAGATATATCTACTACTCAAGTTTATACATTGATTACTAAGAATAAGATTAAAGAAGTATATAAAAAAGCCCATCCCAGAGCATGATTCCCACCTTTTGGTGGGTTAGTTTTTCTATGAGAACTTTATGAGAACTAACGCAGATTTAGGGTATAATATTATTAATAAGAAGGGAGGAATAATTATTATGATTAACAATGTAACTTTAATTGTACTAGATAGTGTAGGGGTAGGAGAACTACCTGATGCATATAAATATGGTGATGAAGGCAGCAATACATTGGGAAATATAATTAAAAATGTGAAGAATATTAAGCTAACAAATTTAAATAGACTTGGACTTGGCTCAATAGATGGTGTTGAAGGCCTAGATTATATAGATAATGTTATTGGCAGCTATGGAAAATTATCAGAGAAATCTCCTGGAAAAGATACTACGACAGGCCACTGGGAAATAGGAGGGATAATTCTTAAGGAGCCTTTTCCTACTTTTCCAAATGGATTCCCAGACGAATTAATATCAAAATATGAAGAGCTTATAGGCACCAAGATTTTAGGTAATAAGGTAGCTTCAGGTACTACTATTTTAGAAGAGCTAGGAGAAGAACATATAAATACTGGCTATCCTATAGTATACACTTCAGCAGACAGTGTATTTCAAATAGCTGCACATGAGGAAGTCATACCAGTTGACAGGCTATATGAACTATGTGAAATAGCCAGAGGGATTTTAATAGACAAATATGCTGTTGGCAGAGTTATTGCTAGACCATTTGTAGGAAAGTCAGGTAGTTTTGTTAGGACTTCAAATAGAAGAGATTTTTCCATAAAGCCAATAGAAGAAACTATGCTAGATATTATTAAAAAGGCTGGCTTAGAAGTCATGGCTGTTGGCAAAATTGAAGATATTTTCAGTGGACAAGGGATAACAAAGAGTGTCCATACTGTAGATAATATGAATGGAGTAGATAATACAATAAAATACATTAAGGAACATAATAGAGGATTGATATTTACAAATTTAGTTGATTTTGATATGAAATATGGGCACAGGAATAATGTAGAAGGGTATGCAAGGGCGTTGGAGGAATTTGATAATAGGCTTCCAGAAATAATTGACTGCCTTAATGAAGACGAGATTCTGATAATTACTGCTGACCATGGATGTGATCCTACAACAGTGAGTACAGACCATTCAAGGGAATATATACCTGTTCTCATCTATGGGAAAAAAATAAAAAGAGGTATCAATATTGGAATAAGAAATACCTTTGCAGATATAGGAGCCACAATATTAGACCTATTGGGTCTGGAGGGACTTAATAATGGAGAAAGCTTTGCTCATTTAATTTTAGATAAATAGGAGGAGATTTGGTGAATTTAGTTGAGAAAATTAATGAAACTACCCAGTATTTAATAAATAGACTAAATGTAAAACCTGATATTGGAATTATTCTAGGCTCGGGACTTGGTTCTTTAGCAGACGAAATATCTGATGCTACAATAATCAAATATAATGAAGTACCAAACTTCCCAACATCAACTGTACAAGGGCATAAAGGACAATTAGTAGTTGGAACCTTAGAAGGGAAAAGGGTTATTGCAATGCAGGGAAGATTCCATTATTATGAAGGATATCCTATTGAACAGGTGACTTTTCCTGTCAGAGTTATGAAAGCCTTAGGAGTTGAATCCATAATAATAACTAATGCCGCTGGAGGGGTAAACAGGGAGTTCACGCCTGGTGATTTAATGGTTATTACAGATCATATTAATTTTACCTTTGATAATCCTCTGATAGGTGAAAACCATAGTGAACTGGGACCTAGGTTTCCAGATATGTCTCATGCCTATGATAAATCACTAATAAATATAGCTATTAAATCTGCTGAAAAATTAGATTTAACAGTTAGACAAGGAGTGTACATGTGGAATTCAGGACCTACCTATGAGACACCTGCAGAGGTGAGATTGGCTTCTTTTTTAGGTGCAGATGCAGTTGGAATGTCTACTGTACCAGAGGTCATAGCCGCAGTTCATGGAAATATAAAGGTCCTTGGGATATCATGTATAACAAATATGGCATCAGGAATATTAGACCAACCTCTAAATCATAAAGAAGTGATTGAAACTTCCGAAAGAGTGAAAAATGATTTTATTTCTTTAATTAAGAAGATATTAAAAGAACTATAATTAGGGGGTAATCAAGATGAAAAATTTACTAGAAGCTATTAATGAAACTAGCTCATACATAAGAGATAGAATAAACTTTGCACCAGAAATAGGGCTTATTTTAGGTTCAGGACTAGGAACTCTAGCAGATGAAATCAACAATCCAATTATATTTGATTATAAAGATATACCTAATTTTCCAGTTTCAACTGTGGAAGGTCACGAAGGAAGATTAGTATTAGGAGAGCTTGAAGGGAAAAAAGTTATTGCAATGCAGGGAAGATTTCACTATTATGAGGGGTATTCCTTACAGCAGGTGACTTTTCCAGTTAGAGTAATGAAAGCACTTGGAATACAGATGTTATTAGTGACTAATGCCTGTGGCGGAATGAATAAGGAGCTCTATCCAGGAGCATTAATGATAATTGAAGATCATATTAATTTTATTGGAGACAACCCACTTATTGGACATAATTATGATGAATTAGGACCTAGATTTCCAGATATGTCTTCTGCATATGATAAGGAATTAATAAAATTGGCTGAAAATGTTGGGAAAAAACACAATATTGAAACTAAAAAAGGTGTATACGCAGCCATAAGTGGTCCTTATTATTTTTCAAAGGCTGAGTTAAGAATGCTTAGAAGAATAGGTGGAGATACTATTGGCATGTCTACAGTTCCAGAAGTTATAGTTGCAAGACATGCAGGCTTAAGGGTTTTAGGCATATCATGTGTTACTGACATGGCCATAGCTGATGAGATAGTCTCCATAAGCCATGAGGAAGTTGTCAAGGTAGCCAATGAAACCAGACCTAAGTTCATTAAACTAGTAAAAGGTATACTCAATGAGGTGACACTATAATGAGAATATATAATATCATTCAGAAAAAAAGAGATGGAAGAGAACTGACCACGGATGAGATTAATTTTTTCATAAATGGCTACACAAAGGGTGAAATTCCTGATTATCAAATTAGTGCATTGCTTATGGCCATATATCTGAAAAAAATGAATAAAAGAGAAACTGTGGATTTAACTAATGCAGTTGTAAATTCTGGGGAGACAGTTGATCTTTCTCTTATAGAGGGCATTAAAGTTGACAAGCATAGTACTGGTGGTGTAGGTGATAAGGTTACCTTAGCCTTGGGTCCTATGGTGGCCGCATGTGGACTTCCATTTGCTAAAATGTCTGGAAGAGGCTTGGGTCATACTGGTGGAACTTTAGATAAACTTGAGTCTATTAAAGGTCTCAGGACTGAATTTTCTAAAGAAGAGTTTATTTCAATAGTGAATAGAATTAAAATATGTATATGTAGTCAGACTGCTAACATCACTCCAGCAGATAAAAAGCTATATGCTTTAAGGGATGTAACTGCTACTGTAGATAATATTTCCCTTATTGCCAGCAGTGTGATGAGCAAAAAACTTGCTTCAGGATCCAATGCTATAGTTTTGGATGTTAAAGTTGGAAGTGGTGCTTTTATGAAGGATTTGGAGGATGCATTTGTTCTCGCAAGGGAAATGGTTGATATAGGCAACAGTGTAGGGAGAGACACAGTGGCAATAATTTCCAATATGGATGAGCCTCTTGGCTACGCAATTGGAAATTCAATAGAAGTAAAAGAAGCTATTGAGTCTTTAAGAGGAAATGGGCCAAAAGATTTCGTGGAATTATGCCTTACCCTTGGATCAATGCTGTTAGTCTTGGGTAAGAAGGCTCAAAGTATGGAATTAGGCAGAGAGATGTTAACAGAAGTTATTAATAATGGACAGGCTTATAACAAGCTATTAGAATTTGTTGAGGCTCAAGGTGGAGATGTGGAATATATTAAAAATACTGAGCTATTACCTAAAGCCTCAAATATAGTGGAAGTATTGAGTGACTGTGAAGGCTATATTAAATCAATAGATGCTGAAGAAATAGGAAAATGTGCACTAGCACTTGGTGCTGGAAGAGAGACAAAAGAAAGCAGTATTGATTTAGCTGCTGGAATAATATTAAATAAAAAAGTAGATGATAAGGTAAACAAGGGAGATGTATTGGCTTACTTGCATTATAATGACCGCAATAAAGCTAAGAATGTTGATGTACAGCTGAAAAATGCCATCAGAATTGGAGATAAAAATTCTGGGCAAAAAAAATTAATCTTTGGAATAGTAGATGCAAATGGTTTGAAAAAAATGTAATCAAAAATATACATTATTAAGAAATTTAGGAGACAAAGCTATATAGTCTCCTTTTTTTGTATTTTTGTATCTGAATAAGTTATATGGTTGATGGTTAATATAAAATTAAACATTATGCAAAAGGAGGACAAAATGAACAAGTTAGTCAAATATAGAAAAATAACTAGTATTTTAATGCTTTTAGTATTAGTTTTTATATTTTCAAGTCTTTCATTTGCTGAGACTGAGGGGCCTTTTAAACTAGAATCTAAATCAGCTATACTAATAGATGCTATTTCTGGGGAGATCATATATGAAAAAAATATTCATGAGAGATTATCTCCAGCAAGTATAACGAAAATCATGGTTCTTTTGATTGCAATGGAAGAAATAAATAGTGGAAATATGAGGATTGATGACAAAGTACATGTAAGTGCTAACGCAGAAAGAATGGGTGGAAGCCAAGTTTATCTAGAAGAAGGAGAAACACAGATAGTAGACGATTTACTGAAAGCTATTTGCTTAAGATCTGCTAATGATGCTGCAGTAGCTTTAGCGGAGCATATGTCAGGAAGTATAGATGTGTTTGTTCAAAGAATGAATGAAAAGGCAAAACAGCTTGGCATGACTAATACACATTTTAAAAATGCTACTGGACTTCCAGATGAGGAACATCTGAGCACCGCATATGATATTAGTTTAATGTCAAAGGAGTTATTAAAGTATCCTAAAATTCATGAGTGGTTAACTATATATATGACTGATATAAAAGTAGGAAAGAATAAAAATGTGACTCAAACTCTTGTAAATACAAATAGGTTAATACGTGAATACCAAGGTGCAAATGGCTTGAAAACAGGACTTACAAATGAAGCAGGTCATTGTCTTGCAGCATCAGCTAAAAGAGGTAATTTATCTTTAATAAGCGTAGTACTAGGAGGTCCAACTTCAAATAGCAGATTTCTAGAATCAAAAAAACTATTAGACTTTGGATTTGCAAATTATGATTCACTACCAATATGCAGAAAAGATGAGGTAATAAAAAAAGTAAAGGTTTCTAAGGGCAAAGAAAGTGATTTAAATATAGTAGCGGAAAGAGATTATAGCCTTTTGGTTAAAAAGGGTTCGTCAAAAGAAATTGAAAAAGAGATAATATTGCCTGATGTTATTAATGCTCCCTATGAAAAAGGACAAAAAATTGGCGAAATGATATTAAAGACTAACGGAAATGAGATTGGAAGAATTAGCTTAATTGCAGAAAAGGACTTGAAAAAAGCTTCTGTTATTGATATGTTTAAGAAAGTCACAACTATTTTTTTAGGTAATAGTAGGTAATAACTTGCAGGATATATGATAAAATATATATCCTGTTTTTTAGTTTTTATTGCTAATACACGCAGATACGTCTATTGACAACATTTTTATATTGTTATATATATTGATTATTGGTAGCATTATTTAAAATAAAGGGAGATAATGATGGAATATAAAGTTGTTTTAGAAGCATTTGAGGGACCATTAGACTTACTCATGCACCTAATTGAAAAAGAAAAAGTTGATATATACGATATTCCAATAGCAAAGATTACGGATCAGTATATAGATTATATCAAAACTATGCAGAACATAGATTTAGATATGACTAGTGAGTTTTTAGTTATGGCAGCTACACTCTTAGAAATAAAATCAAAAATGCTATTACCTGCAAGTAATAGGGAAGATGAGCAGCTAGAGATGGAAGAAATTGATCCAAGGGAAGAATTAGTAAAAAGATTGATAGAATATAAAAAATTTAAGATGGCGGCAGAGAATTTAAAAGTTAAAGGAGATATCCAAAGTAAAGTTTTCTTTAAACATAAAGAAGAACTAGAAGAATTTATGGAACAAGATTCCTTTGAATTAGAAAAAATAGATTTTAAAGAGCTTCTATTAGCTTATGCAAACATTTTAAATAAGTCAAAAGATGACACAAAAGAAATTAAGTTAGCTGAGATTCAAAGAGATGAGTTGACTATTGAAGAATGTATGGGAGATTTGGAAAGTATTATCAAGCAAAAGAAAAAAATTAGATTTGATGAGCTCTTTAATGAAAATATGACTAAAATAAAAGTAGTTGTTACTTTTTTATCTATTCTTGAGCTGATTAAATTGAAAATCATTAAAGTGGTTCAAGAGCAGAATTTTGGAGAAATAATAATCAAGAGCAATAATTCTAGGAATGAAAAATAGAGGTGATTTTTTTGGATATTAGAGAGATAAAATCTATTATAGAAGCATTATTATTTACATGGGGGGATCCATTATCTTTAGAAGATATTATGGATGTAATTGAGTTGGACAAGAAGTCTTTAAATGAAATCATAACTGAAATGATGGATGATTTCAACTTTAATAGAAGGGGAGTCCAGATTATCAGAGTTAACGACAGGTATCAATTAAGTACAAGACCTGAACATTTTGAATGGATAAAAAAACTATGTACTCCAAGAGTTAATAAAACTTTATCAGGTGCCGCCCTTGAAACTTTGTCAATTATTGCATACAAACAGCCTATAACAAAAGCAGAAGTCGAAATAATAAGGGGAGTTAAGTGTGATAAGGCCTTAAATACGCTAATAGAAAAAAACTTGATTAGAGAAATAGGTAGATTGGAGAAGACTGGCAAGCCTATTATCTATGGAACTACTGATGATTTTTTAAAATGTTTTGGTTTACCTACATTAGAAGCTTTACCTATTCTTGAAGTAGATAATACAGAAGAAATAGAAGAATTTGATAACACGAAATAATTTTGTGTTATTTTTCTTTTTTTTGGCAAAGATATTCAAATAGGTGGATTATTTTAATATGGAGCTGATTTACTTGAAACTGGTTTTACTTGTGTTGTTTACTTTTATAGTTATTCTAATCTATATTCCTGTATTTATAAAAATTGAAATTAAGAGAAAAAATCATGACGATATAATAAATGTGAAAGCAACTCTATTAAAGGGTTTAATTAAATTTAATTATGAGATATCTTATATTGATTTAGTTACAAAAGATAAAAGCCCATTGTTAAAAATAAGAAGAAAATTGGAAGAGAAAAATACTGAAAAAGAGTTATTAAGGAAAGAGAGTGTTTTGAAATACGAGGATATCATTGAAATTTATAATAATATTAAGAAATATTCAAATACCTTTAATAAGATTATTCATTATATATTAAAAAAAATCCATATTAATTCTTTAAGCTTGTCTACTACAATTGGCCTTGGAGATGCGGCTTTAACAGGAATTGCATATGGAGTACTTTGGACAATAATAGGTACATTGTTAAATATTTTATTAAATTATAAAGAGATTAAAGATATCAAAGATATGAATATCAGCATATATCCTAATTTCAATGAAAGTATTTTAGAAGTTGACTTTTTTTGCATAATAAAGCTTAAAATTGTTCATATTATTATTGCAGGCTTTAAAGGAATAAAAGTATTTATTAAAGGTGGTGTATTAAATGTCTGATCATCCTATACAAGGTTTAATGAAGACTACAATGGAAAGCATAAAGGAAATGGTAGATGTAAATACTATAGTTGGAGAACCAGTGGAATCTGCTGATGGGCAAGTAATAATTCCAATATCAAGAGTTTCTTTTGGTTTTGCTTCTGGAGGAACTGAATTTAATGGAAATAATAGAAATGATGATGATGAACGAAATACAAGCGACGAAAAGAATTTACCATTTGGTGGAGGCACAGGAGCTGGTGTCTCTATACAACCTGTTGCTTTTATTGTAGTTGGAAATGGAAATATGAAATTACTTCCTGTAGACCAAAATGCCAATGTTATAAATAGCATTTTAGACTTAATTCCCAAAATGGCAAATGGGATACATAATAAGTTTAAGGATAAAGAGTCTAAAGGAAAAGGTACAGAAGGTTGTGATATTTAATTAGGGGCAGAAAATTCTGCTCCTAATTATTGAAATGAAACATTATCAAAGATTAATGGAGTGTTGCCTTTGAAAATATTTAAAATTAAAAAACTTACAGTAATTTTGATTATGATAATTATAATAAATTTATTGCTAGGTTTTAAAGATCCATCGCCTAGTGCAGAAAGTGCAGTTTTAATTGATTCAAAGACAGGAAGGATTATGTATTCTTTGAATCATGATTTAAAAAGGCCTATGGCTAGCACAACAAAGATTATGACTGCATTGTTGGCAATTGAGCATGGCGATTTAGATTCTATAGTCAAGGTTAAAGACAGTGCAGTTGGGGTAGAGGGTTCAAGCATTTATCTTGCCAAAAATGAAGAGATTTTATTAAAAGACTTAATTTATGGCCTAATGCTAAGATCAGGAAATGATGCTGCTGTAGCTATTGCTGAGCATATATCTGGATCAATAGATAAATTTGTTATACTGATGAATGAAAAAGCTAAAGATATTGGTGCTCTCAATACGAATTTTGTAAATCCACATGGACTGCATGACTCAAACCACTATTCGACTGCATATGACCTAGCAATTATCACTAGAGAGGCAATGAAATTAGACTTCTTTAGAGAAGTTTCAAAAACAAAGACTTGGGTTGCAAATAGAGAAATTAATCAGCATTTTTTAAATAAAAACGATGTATTGTGGGACTATAAAGGTGGAGATGGAGTAAAGATAGGTTATACAAAAGCAGCAGGTAGATGTCTAGTAGCTAGTGCTACTAGAGATGAAATGCAGTTGATTGCTGTAGTGATTAACGACGGTAACTGGTTTAATGATTGCTATAGAATGTTCGATTTTGGATTTGAGAATTATAAGCCCACTCTGCTGATAAGTAAAGGGCAATTTCTAAAGAAAATAAAAATATCAAATGGCTATAAGGATTACTTTAATCTTTTGAGCGAAGATGATCTTATTATTCCATTAAAAGATGAAGAAAAAGAGAAAGCTAAAATCATATTAAACCTTCCCGATTCATTAAGTGCACCAATATATAAGGGGCAAAAATTAGGGAATATTCAAGTTTTTCTTGAAGGTGAACTATTGCATACTGCTGAAATAAAATCAATGCTTGAAATCAGCAAGCCTAAGTCTAAGAACAATTTTATAAAGTTTTTAAAGAGTATTTTTTAATACAAAAGAAAATTGATTTGTAAACATGGTTTTTTAACCATGTTTTTTTGTAACAAAAAACTCCTAGTTCTATAATCTAATACTATAGTCATAAGAAATAGAAGGGAGTGGAAACTTTGAAAAAAAGGCAAGAATGTATTGATGTTGGCAGTGAGTATTGTCCATGCTACCTTGCAGAGACAAACAATTGTATAACGTGCTCCCAACTTCAAGGAAAGAAGTTTTGCGATTGTAATTGGAGAGGGGTATGTGTATATCAGGAGCTTTTAATGAATGGGAACCAAATAAAACAACAGAGGGATTACTATAATAGTACTATTGAAGATATAAAGGAGATTGGAAAAGATAGTTATCTTTTGAAGTTAAAAGTAACTAGAACACTTGCCAGACAGCTTAAGGAGCCAGGAGCTTATGTATTTTTAAGGGATAAAAGGCTGCCTCAATATTTTGATGTGCCTATGTCAATAATGCAATCCGATGTTTCAAATGGGGAGATTACTATAGCCTTTAAGTCAGTTGGAGCAAAAACAAATAGCTTAAAAAAATGTGATGAAAATGTTTTAGTAAAGGGACCTTATTGGAATGGAATTTATGGGTTGCGCAATTTAAAAAGTGTTAAGGAAAAAACTTGCTTAGTTCTAGCTAGAGGTATTTCTCAAGCCCCTGCGTTGTTAACTATAGAGAAGCTAGTTAAGAATAAAAATAAAGTCATTTTATTACTTGATAAGGGTAGTGTAGGCGAACTGTTTATAAATGATTTTATAAAAGACATGAATATTGATACATATGAAGAGGACTTAATGAGTGAAAAAGGTAAGGGCTTAATAATGCAATTGTTGCTCAATGAGGATATAAGTCTTATATACAGTGCCGGCTCAGACTTGCTTCATATGAAGGTAATCAGCATAATAGATGAATTAGGAATAGATCCATATCTGGCAGTAACAAATAATAATGAGATATGTTGTGGAGAAGGTATTTGCGGTGGTTGTACTATAAGGCTTAAGGATGGAACAAGGGCCAAAGCATGTAAGACTCAAATTGATTCTAGAAAAATAATTGAGAGGAGGGTATTACTTGACTAAAGTAATAATAGTAGGTGGAGGATGGGCTGGCTGTGCAGCTGCTTTGACTGCAAAGAAAGCTGGAGCAGAAGTAACTGTAATCGAGAGAACTGACATGTTAATTGGATTAGGTAACGTTGGAGGAATAATGAGAAATAATGGACGGTATACTGCTGCTGAGGAAAATATCCATTTAGGAGCTGGGGAATTATTTGAAATCACCGATAATGCATCTAAACATAAAAATGTAGAATTTCCTGGGCATAAACACGCATCACTTTATGATGTTACTAAAGTAGAACCAGAGGTAAGGAAGCTGTTAAGAGAAAGAGGAATTAATATAATGCTTGAGAGCAGAGTAAATGATATAATTATGGAAGATAAAAAAATCAAAGGAATAGTAATTGCAGATGGAAATATTATAGAAGGAGATATTTTCATAGAAACCACAGGCTCTACAGGACCTATGGGAAACTGCACTAGATATGGGAATGGCTGTGCTATGTGTATTTTAAGATGTCCTTCTTTCGGACCAAGAATTAGCATAAGTATGCGTGCTGGAGTAGAGGACATTTTAGGTCAACGTGGAGACGGATCCTATGGTGCCTTTAGCGGTTCTTGTGAGCTAAGCAAGGACTCACTTAGCAAGGAAATAAGAGAGAAGCTTGACCGTGAAGGTGTTGCTATATTACCAGTGCCTCAAGAAGATATAAATCTAGAAAAGCTTGACTTAAAAGTGTGTCAGCAATATTCGCTTAAAGAGTTTTCAGAAAATATAATTTTATTAGATACTGGTCATATAAAACTTATGACACCTTTCTATCCTTTAGAAAAGCTAAGAAAAATAGAAGGTCTTGAACGTGCTAGGTATGAGGATCCTTATTCAGGTGGCAAAGGAAATTCAGTCAGATACTTATCAATAGCACCAAGAAACAATGCACTTAAAGTAGATGGAGTCGATAATTTACTATGCGCTGGAGAAAAATCTGGTTTGTTTGTTGGGCATACAGAAGCTATTTCTACAGGAAGTCTAGCAGGCCACAATAGCGTAAGGCTGAGCTTAGGAATGCCATTACTAGAATTACCTAGGAACACAGCAATAGGAGACATCATTGCATATGCTAATGAAGAAATAAAAAATAAAGAGGGCTTAAAGAAAAGATATACATTTGCAGGTTCTATTTTTTTTGATAGAATGAAGATGATAGGCACCTATATAATTGATACTGAGGAAATTAAGAGGAAAATACAAAGGCTGGATTTATTGAATATTTATAATGAGAGACTTGTATAATACTAATAATGGCATTTAACAAATAAGTATACGAGAGAAGGGGTTTAATGAGGTTACAAAAGTTTATGGCACAATGTGGAATTGCATCTAGGAGAAAATCAGAAGAGATAATAGCTGATAAAAGAGTAAAAGTTAATGGAATAATCATAACTGAGCTAGGTCATAAGATAGATCCGTTACACGATATCATTACTGTTGATAACAAGAGAATTAAGCATAGAGAAAAAAAGGTGTATATTATTATGAATAAGCCTAAAGGATATGTTACTACAGTATCAGATGAATATAATAGAAAGACAGTGCTGGACTTAATAAAAAATATAAAGGAAAGAGTATATCCAGTAGGCAGACTTGATTATGATACATCGGGTCTTTTACTTTTAACAAATGATGGCGAACTAGCTTATAGATTAATTCATCCTAAATATGAAGTTGTTAAGACATATATTGCGACAGTTAAAGGTAAACCAATAGAAGAAGAATTAGAAAGGTTTAGGAATGGTTTAGAAATTGATGGACACATTACCTCTGAGGCTGAAATTGAAGTATTAAGCAGTATAAATGATAAAAGCGTAGTAAAGATTCAGATACATGAAGGTAAAAATAGGCAGATAAGAAAGATGTGTGATAAAATTGGGCACCCTGTTACTTCATTAAAAAGAATAGCAATTGGTGATCTTGAACTGGGGACTTTGAAAAAAGGCTGTTGGAGATTTTTAAACGACAAGGAAATAGAATATCTAAAGAAAATCTAATCATTACGCAATAATTGCGTAGTGATTAGATTTTTGATCAGGCTTAATTTTTATATATTGATAAAATTGATTGAATTTTATATTGTGATTTGGTATAATCTGGCTATAAAGGAGAAGATTCATATGATAGTGGTTAGAAAAACAGAAAATAGTGAAGAAAATGCAGCTATTGCTGAAATGTCAAGAGGATATAAGATAGATAATAATATGAGTGATAACAGTGTATCCTATGTTTTAGAGGATAATGGCAAGATAGTTGGAGGCTGTAATATAAGTATTAATAATGACTATGCTATATTGAATTTCCTAATGATTAATGAAAATAAAAGAGGAGACAACTTAGGCGATGGGCTATTAAGGGCTGTTTTAAATTATTGCTTAATAAATGGTATAAAGAAAGCCTTTTTTATTGGAGATAATCAATACTTTATTAAAAAGGGTTTTTCTAAGGCTAAAAAAATTGATGAGAAATTAGCTTTAACTGCAGCATTAGATACGGATATTATTTTAGCATGTAATATAGAAGAGTTTTTTAAAAAGGGCTGTTGCTCTTGCAGAAGGAGCTGACAAGGTGTACAAATATTTTAACAATGTTGTGAGTATTGCTAAAGCGCTAATGATAAAAAGGATTTCGAAGGGAAATATCGTTGTAGATGCCACAGTGGGAAATGGAAATGATACTCTTTTACTTGCCCAACTGGTTGGAGAAGAAGGAAAAGTTTATGGATTCGATATTCAAGAATCTGCAATAAATAATACTAATTTAAAATTAATTGAGAATAATTTTAATGAAAGTGTATATTTAATAAAAGATAGTCATGAAAATATTGATCAGTATGTAGTAGATAAAGCTGATTTAATTGTTTTTAATTTAGGCTACTTACCTGGAGGAAGTCATGATATAGTTACGAAGGCGGAAACTACGGTTATTGCACTAGAAAAAAGCTTAGATTTACTTAAGGAAAATGGTTTGCTATTAGTTACAACATATGTAGGTCATAACGAAGGAAAAACAGAAGATAGGCAGATTAATAAATACTTTTCGGTCATAGACCAGAAGAAATTTAATGTCCTAAAATTTGAGTTCATCAATCAAATTAATTACCCACCTGTGCTTTATTGTGTAGAGAAAAATAAATTATAAACCTAGGGGGAATGTGTTATGACTAAACCAAAAATTACGGAGACGATTTTTAGAGATGCTCATCAATCTTTAATTGCTACACGAATGAGAACGGATGAAATGCTTCCTATTGCAGGAAGACTAGATGAGGTCGGATTTCACTCCTTGGAGGTATGGGGAGGAGCCACTTTTGATGCTTGTTTAAGGTTTTTGAACGAGGATCCATGGGAAAGACTTAGAAAGCTAAGGAAAGTAATTAAAAAGACCAAGCTTCAAATGCTTCTTAGGGGACAAAATCTTTTGGGGTATAAAAATTATCCTGATGATGTGGTTGAAGAATTTGTGAAAAAATCTATTGATAATGGTATTGATATTATAAGAATATTTGATGCATTAAATGATGTCAGAAATCTAAGAACTTCAATAGAAGCTACGAAAAAAGCTGGAGGACATGCTCAGGCTGCTATTTCTTATACCATAAGTCCAGTCCATGATATTGAATACTATGTTAAATTATCAAAAGAAATGGAGAATATGGGAGCAGATTCTATTTGTATAAAGGATATGTCTGGAATACTGTTACCATATACTGCTTATGAATTAGTTAGTAAATTAAAAAATGAGGTTAAGATTCCATTACAACTCCATTCTCACTTTACCAGTGGTGTTGCTAATCAAACATACATGAAAGGAGTAGAAGCAGGAGTTGATATTATAGATACGGCTCTTTCACCTTTTAGTATGGGAACAAGTCAGCCATCTACTGAATCTATGATTGCATCATTAAAGAATTCTCCCTATGATACTGGGCTAGATTTAAGCTTGGTTGCTGATATTGCAGATTACTTAAAGCCCATAAGGGAAAAGTACATTAAAGAAGGTATTTTAAATCCTAAGGTTTTAGGAGTAGACAGTAGAACTCTTATAAATCAGGTTCCAGGTGGTATGCTCTCAAATCTAGTTTCTCAGCTTGAAAAGCAAGGCTCCCTAGAAAAGTTTGACAAGGTTCTTAATGAAATTCCAAAGGTTAGAGAAGACTTAGGGTTTCCTCCATTGGTGACACCAATGAGTCAAATGGTAGGCACTCAAGCCGTTTTTAATGTAATATTAGGAGAACGGTATAAAATGGTTCCTTCAGAAGTCAGAAACTATGTAAAGGGACTTTATGGTAAGCCAGCAGTTCCTATTTCAGACGATATTAAGGAAAAAATAATTGGCGATGAAAAAGTGTATACTGGCAGACCAGCGGATTTATTAGAGCCACAGCTTGAGAAGATAAAAAATGAAATAAGAGAATACATTGAGCAAGATGAAGATGTATTGACTTATGCTTCTTTTCCACAAGTTGCAATTAGCTTTTTTCAATATAGACAGACTGAAAAATATAAAATAGATAGTTCATTGCTTAATGTAGAAGAAAAAACTTATCCAATATAGAAATGCTAGTAGAGACTTCATTTTATTAATCTACTGAAAATCATTTATAGGATGTTATAGGATAAATACTAGTCAAGTTTAGTATTTATCCTATTTCTATATTGCAAAGAAGCTGATTAACAGTTTTCATGTAATAGGAGTGTTGTTTTCCTGTTGCTAATATAAGTTATAGCTTTCACTTTAGTATTTTTTATTATAGGGTTGCCGCATCTTAAACATATAATATTATTTTTTTGAATGGAAGTGTCTTTAATAATCGTATCTAGGTTACCATACTTTTTCCAGCTCTTCCAACCTGTTTTGCATAGTTCCTTTCTATTTTCATAATCAGCATATACCCATTTCAATATTGTGTGGAAATGAAAGGGATATTTGTTAAAGCGGATATAATCTTTGTAAAGACCTAAATCTAGGCAATAACTTTCAAAAGTTTCTTCAATAATAGTTTGTAATGGTTCATCTATTTTGCAGCTTAGATAGTTATATCTTTCTCTTGACAGCCATTTTCTAAGCTCATCAAACATGTATCCTCTGCATACATGAATTTCTTCCTTTTTATCCACATTAAGCTCTCTAAATAGATTACTTACTATTGTTGTTACATAATCTAGATATTTTTTTTCGGTAAAGGCAGAGCCTTTATAAAGCTCTACAGGAATAATATCATATCTATATTCCATAGTTTCTTTTCTTATTGCACCTATACATGTGCCTCCTATTAAACTTCCACTTCCTGCATCATCAATTTGTATCATAAAATCACTCCCATAAAACGTTGAAAATTTAATCCTATATGCTAGTTAATATAAAATCGTATTGAGTACGAGCTTAGAGAATTTGTTAGGGAATGGAGCTCAGCTCGTAACAAGCTTATAAACTCTAAGTATCTCAGCCGAGCAGTTGTTATTAACTATCGCAAAAGATTATTTTATGCAAGACAATAATTAGTATTTGCTTATAAAATAAAAATATTAAAATATATTATTTTTAAATTCTAAGCATAAAAAAGTCGTTGTAATCGTACTTGTAACACATGAAGTCAAACTTGCAAAATTGTGCAATTAGTTAAAAAAATGAAATAAAAATTGCATATATATGTATATTTTGATATCATGTATTTGTAGAATATTTTAACAATATTATAAGGGGGACTTTAAATTGGCTACCACAAGTGAAAAAGTACTTAAACTTAATGTAGAGTGGTGTAAAGGTTGTGGGATTTGTGTAGAGTTTTGCCCCAAAAATGTTCTAGGACTTGAACATGGCAAAATAAAAATCAAAAACATAGAGGCATGTATTAAATGTGGACAGTGCGAGCTAAGATGCCCGGATTATGCAATTTACTTAGGAGGTAGGGAAGATGGACAGTAAAAGGATTAAGTTAATGCAGGGAAATGAAGCTTGTGTTGAGGGAGCAATTGCTGCAGGAATGAGATTTTATGCAGGATATCCAATTACACCATCAACTGAAATAGCTGAGATTTCTGCTGAAAAGTTACCCAAAATTGGTGGCAAGTTTATACAGATGGAAGACGAAATAGCTAGTATGGGAGCTGTCATAGGAGCTTCATTGGCTGGATTAAAATCAATGACTGCTACTAGTGGACCTGGTTTCTCTTTAAAGCAAGAGAATCTTGGTTATGCTGCCATTGCAGAAGTACCCTGTGTAGTTGTAAATGTCCAAAGAGGAGGCCCCAGCACTGGTTTACCAACAGCTCCTGCACAAGGAGATGTAATGCAAGCAAGATGGGGAACCCATGGTGATCATCCAATTATTGCACTTACACCATCATCAGTTAGAGAAACCTTTGACTTAACAGTAAAAGCCTTTAATTTTGCAGAAAAATATAGAACTCCTGTAATATTGCTAATGGACGAAGTTATAGGTCATCTTAGAGAAAAGATTGAGATACCTAATATTGAAGAGATTGAAATTATTGATAGAATGAGACCGGAAAAAAGTAGTACTCAATACAAGCCTTATGAGGTTTTGGAAGGAGAAATTGCACCTAGAATGATTTCATTTGGTGAAGGATATAGATATCATGTTACTGGTCTTGTACATGATGAAACCGGTTTCCCAAGTGGAAAACCTGAAGTAGCAGAAAAGCTAGTATCAAGACTTGTAAACAAGGTGGAGTTAAATAAAAATGATATATCTATATATGAAGAATATATGCTAGATGATGCTGAAATCGCAATTATAGCCTATGGTGGAACTGCTAGATCTGCAAAATGTGCAGTTGAACTAGCTAGACAACAAGGTATAAAAGTTGGATTATTTAGACCAATGACAATATGGCCATTTTTAGATAAGCAAATTGCTAAACTATCAGAAAAAATAAAAACGATTATAGTAGCAGAAATGAATTTGGGTCAATATGTTTTGGAAGTAGAAAGAGTAGCTAATAAATATTCTAATGTACACAGATGTAATAGAGTAAATGGTGAATTGATATCACCTGATGAAATTCTAGCTAAGATTAAGGAGGTCTATTAAAGTGCCTAGCAAACTTGTTGAAACTTATTTTAGATCAAATAAATTACCTCATATTTGGTGTCCTGGATGCAGCAATGGCATAGTCATGAGGTCAATTGCTAAAGCTATCGATAATTTAGGCTTAGATAAGGATAATGTATGTATAGTGTCTGGAATCGGATGTTCTTCAAGAGCTACTGGCTACATGGATTTCAATACTTTGCATACTACCCATGGAAGAGCCTTAGCCTTTGCAACAGGAATAAAGATGGCAAACCCAAAGCTAGAAGTAATAGTTATCACAGGTGATGGAGATTGTGCCGCAATAGGAGGAAACCATCTAATTCATTCTGCAAGGAGAAACATTGGTATTACTACAATTGTGTTTAATAATAATATATATGGTATGACTGGAGGTCAATATTCGCCTGCAACGCCTACTGGTGCTATTGGAACAACTGCTCCCTATGGAAATATTGATTCTAATTTTGATTTATGTCAACTTGTAAAGGCTGCTGGTGCAACCTATGTTGCGAGGACAACAGCTTACCATGCTAACATGGTCATTAGTCAAGTTGAAGAAGGTATTAAAAACAAAGGATTTTCATTTGTTGAAGTTGCAAGTATATGTCCAACATATTTTGGAAGAAAAAACAAAATGGGAAACGCAGTTGATATGATGAATTATTTAAAAGAAAGCTCAGTAAATATTAAAGCAGCTGAAAAATTAGCTGATGATCAGATTGTAGGAAAGCTTGTAATCGGAGAATTTCATAAAGTTGCTAGAACTGAATATACTGAGGAGTACCAAAAAATAATCGATAGTTTTCAAAAGGAGAGATAGTATGTCTAGTCAATATGAAATACGACTAAGCGGTTCAGGAGGACAAGGATTAATATTGGCTGGTATAATTTTAGCCGAGGCTGCAATTGAAGATGGGAAAAACGCCATACAATCTCAGTCATATGGTCCTGAGGCCAGAGGTGGAGCAAGTAAAGCAGAAGTTATAATAAGTGACGAGGAGATTCATTATCCTAAAGTAAAGGATAGCGATCTATTATTAGCTCTAACTCAGCTTTCTTGTGATAAATACATTGATACTTTAAAAAAAGGTGGTACATTGGTAGTTGATAGCAGTATTGATCATCCAAAGAGAGATGACATTAATATAATTAGTATTCCAATACTAGATACTGCAAATGATAAGTTGATGAAGCCCTTAGTTGCAAATATTGTTGCACTTGGTGCAATTAATTGTATTTCTCAAATAGTCTCAAAAGAATCTTTGATAAGTGCAGTTTTAGCTAGAGTACCTAAGGGAACAGAAGCTTTAAATGAAAAAGCATTAGAGGAAGGTATGAAGCTTATAAAAGAAAGCAAGGAATGATGTTATGGAAGATAAAAAGAAGGATCTAATGAAAGTTATTCAGATGAATTTTACAAGGCTTAGTAAAGGACAAAGACTTATTGCAGAGTATATTATGTCTAACTATGATAAAGCAGCATTTATGACTGCTGCAAAATTAGGAGAAGTGGTCGGAGTAAGTGAGTCTACAGTAGTGAGGTTCGCTTTGACCTTAGGATTTGCTGGATATCCAAGTTTACAAAGAGCATTACAGGAGCTTATAAAAAACAAACTCACAACTGTCCAAAGATTGAGTATGTCTGGGGAGTATTCAGATAATGAGGTAGGTCTGAAAAAGGTTCTAAGGACTGATATGGAGAATATAAAGGCTACCATAGATGAGATAAACGTTGAAACCTTTGATAAGGTTATAGATAGTATTTTAGGAGCTAAAAGGGTATATATATTGGGCCTTCGTAGCTCAACCGCATTAGCAGATTATTTAGGGTTCTATTTGGGAATAATCGTAGACGACGTTAAGGTTATAAGGACAGGAATAAGTGATATTTTTGAGCAGCTCATCAGAGTAACAAAGGATGATTTAGTAATAGGAATAAGCTATCCCCGATATTCTAGGAGAACCTTAGATGCACTTAAATATGTAAAAGCACAGCAATGTAAGGTTGTGGGTATTACCGATAGTTTGATTTCTCCAATAGCTAGCATAGCAGACTATACACTTATTGCTAGGAGCAACATGTTGTCTTTTGTTGACTCCTTGGTAGCACCTATGAGCCTACTAAACGCACTGATAATTGCAATAGGCATGAGAGAAAGAGATGATATAGGACAATATTTTAATGAACTAGAGAATATTTGGAAGGAATACAATGTTTACGATAACAAGGATAAATCATATGGTAGTGATAATAAAGGGACTGATTAATCAGTTCTTTTATTTTGAAGTATATATCATATATAATCTTATCATAAATGATAAAGAATTATATAGTTATTTTATTATTTATGACTTATAATGTATATAATAAACTTAAAACATAATAAGATTTCTATTTAAAAAGCTAAGGTTATAATATCTAGGAGGTAACAATGGGACGACTATATTTAATAAGGCATGGAGAATCTGAATGGAATATTTTAAGCAAAGTGCAAGGGCAAAGCAATACACAGCTTACTGATAAAGGTAGAGAACAGGCTAAAAAAGCTGCACAAGGTCTTTTACATGAGAAAATTGATCTGATTTTTTCAAGTGATTTAAATCGAGCTTTCGATACGGCCAAAGTAATAGGAGAATTACTTGAATTAGAGGTTAATACTTTTGAGGAATTGAGAGAAATGAGATTTGGGGTGTGGGAAGGTCTTACAACACAGGAGATAATGAATAAGTATACGAATGAGCATACTATTTGGATGACAGAGCCTCATAAGCTGAATCTTCCTGAGGCTGAAAAATTAATTGATTTGCAGGAAAGACTATTAGGAATAGTAAATATACTTATAAAAGACAATAAGGACAAAAATATTCTCATTGTTTCCCATGGTTCTTCTATTAAAGCTCTTATATTGGGAATATTAGGTATTGATATTTCCTTTTATAATAAATTCACCATTAGTAATACAGGTATAAGTATTATTGAGTATAGAGACTATTCGCCAGTTTTAAGAGTGCTTAATGACACAAGTCATCTAAAGGAGGTCTAAATGTTGCAAAATCGAATAGCAGTAATTGGAGGAGGTCCAGCTGGAATGATTGCCGCAGCTACGGCTGGATCTTTAGGTAAAGATGTTGTTTTATTTGAAAAAAACAACAAATTAGGTAAGAAGCTTTTTTTAACGGGAAAAGGTAGGTGTAATATAACTAATGCTGGTGAGGTAGAAGATTTAATTGAAAATATTGTAGCTAACAAATCATTTTTGTATAGTGCATTTTACTCTTTTACAAATACTGATATTATCGAATTATTAAAATCATATGGAGTAGACACTAAAATAGAACGTGGAAATAGGATATTTCCTGTTAGTGATAAATCAAGTGATGTAATTAAAGCTTTAGAAAGATATTTAAGTCATGAAAAAGTTAAGATAGTATTAAATAAGGAAGTTAAATACATTGAAAAGCTAGATGACGATAAGTTTAAAATAGTATTTACTAATTCTGAGGAACAGTATTTTAATAAGGTAATAGTTGCAACTGGTGGTAAATCATATCAGCAAACAGGTTCCACAGGGGATGGTTATTTGTTTGCTAAGAGCTTTGGACATTCAATTACTAATCTGAGGCCAGCTTTGATACCATGTGAAATTAAGGAGGAGTGGGTAAAGGAATTACAAGGTTTAGCATTAAAGAATGTTAAAGTTTCTGCTTATGTCGAAAATTCGAAAATCTTTGAGGATTTCGGAGAATTACTGTTTACTCACTATGGTATATCAGGGCCCATTGTGCTAACTATGAGCAGTTATATAAATAAATATTATGGAAATAAAATAAAAATTGTAATCGATTTAAAACCCGCTCTATCTGATGAAAAACTTGAAGTGAGAATATTGAGAGATTTTGAAAAATATTCGAAAAAACAATTTAAAAACTCTTTAGAAGATTTACTTCCTCGAAAGCTGATACCAATAATAATTAAATTATCTAATATAAATGAAGATAAATTTGTAAATCAAATAACTAGAGAGGAAAGAAAGAATATCGTCCATTTATTAAAAAACCTAGAAATGAGTTTTTCTGATTTCAGGCCAATTAACGAGGCCATAGTGACTTCAGGTGGGGTTGCTACTTTAGAGATAGATTCCTCTACTATGGGATCTAAAATAGTTGAAGGATTATTTTTCGCTGGAGAAGTCATAGATGTTCATGCATTAACTGGAGGCTACAATTTACAGATTGCGTATTCTACTGGATATCTTGCTGGGCTAAACTGTTAATAATCAAATAAAAAGCTAAATATAAAATGTACTTCAAAGGTACATTTTTTTTGCTTTTTTTGCATAGTTTATTTTAACCATACTAATTTTGG
The DNA here is from genome assembly GCF_030263895.1 of Proteiniborus sp. MB09-C3. Lineage (NCBI taxonomy): Bacteria > Bacillati > Bacillota > Clostridia > Eubacteriales > Proteiniborus > Proteiniborus sp. MB09-C3. Next base: position 2,548,349 of record NZ_CP127161.1, on the reverse strand, counting down.
AGGTGAAAAAATGAAGGACTTCAAAAGAATTCTAAACAAAATCGAGACAGTTGTATTAGTACTAAGTATAATAGGGGTCTTTTTCTTAGTAATGCAGCTAGGTTTTATAAAAAATATGGAGATGCCAACTTTTTATGATGATTACGAACATATTGCAGATGAACCAGTAAAAAATAAAGAGGCAGGTTATGTTGTTTTAAAAAGAAACAGTGATAAATTCAATAGTATATTTGTTACCGTTAATGGAAAGGGAAAATATAAATTTGATAAAAAAAATGAGTTAATGCTAAAGGTATTTGATGGAGATATTATAGAATTAGATAGTACTATGTACGATGAAGAAATAGAAATAAAAATAAAAGTAGTAGGAATAAGCAAGAATATTAATAAACCAGAGCTTAATGAAGTATTAACGACAGAAGGCAGTATTAAAACTTTTTTACAGGTAAAGATAGATTGAAAGGTATTATAAGTGTAGGTAGATAAATGTTCTTGAGAAGTGAATAATTATAATATATAATGATAACTAGAGTCTAGAAAATTTAAACATACTGACCACCTTGAAGGTGGTTATGTTTATTAAGAGAGGGAAAAATAATCATGGGAAATTTAACAATTGCTATTGATGGGCCTGCAGGGTCAGGGAAAAGTACAATATCTAAAAAAATTTCAAAGGAGTTAAATATAGTATATATAGATACTGGAGCAATGTATAGGGCATTAACCTTAAAGATATTAAAAAATAAAACCAATATATATGATAAAGCAGAAATGAATAAAATTTTGCAGAATACTAATATAGATTTTAAAAATAATCATATTTTTTTAGATGGCAAAAAAGTTGACGAGGAAATAAGAAATAATGAAATAAGTACTAATGTTTCTGATGTAGCAAAAATTAAAGAGGTTAGAAAAAAACTTGTTGAAATTCAAAGAAGTATAGCAAGCAATAAAAGCGTTATAATGGATGGAAGGGACATAGGAAGCTTTGTTTTACCTCATGCAAATTATAAATTTTATATTACTGCCTCTATTGAAGAAAGAGGAAGCAGAAGGTGCAAAGAATTAAAGGAAAAAGGTTATAATGCTAATCTAGAAGAAATAATTAAAGAAATTGAGGAAAGAGATAGAATAGATAGCACGAGAGAAGTTTCACCTTTAGTTAAATGTAAAGATGCGTTTGAAATCGATACTACTGATAAAACCATTGATGATGTAGTTTCAGAAATACTTGGCATAATTAGGGGTGATAATTAATGTCGCTATACGGTTTTTTGAGAGGTATTTTACTTGTCATTTTTAGAATTATTTTTAGAATAGAAGTAACTGGAATTGAAAATATTCCTATTGAGGGAAAAATAATAGTTTGTTCTAACCATGTCAGTATGTTAGACCCTATTACAGTTGCTACTTCAATTCCTAGAAGAATATATTTTATGGCAAAAAAAGAGCTATTCGAAAAAAAGTTTTTTGGCAGCTTATTAGAAAAATTAGGAGCATTCCCTGTAGATAGGGATGGTGCAGACTTAGCAGCGATTCGAAATTCTTTAAAGATATTGAAATGTGAAAATATTTTAGGAATATTTCCAGAAGGTACTAGAAACAAAATGGAAGATGTTGATAGTGCCAAACCTGGCATTGCAATGATTAGCATCAAGGGAAAAGCACCAATTATACCAATATATATAGATACTCAGTACAAGCTGTTTAGGAAAATTAGGGTAATAATCGGTAAACAAATAATTACTGAAGAATACTATGACCAGAAACTAAATATGGATGATTATAGAGAAATAAGTAGGCAAGTTATGACCACAATTTACAACCTAAAAAATTGTAAAGATAAACAGGAGGAATAGTTTTGAAAATCATAATTGCAGAAAATTCAGGTTTTTGCTTTGGAGTAAGTAAAGCTATAGAAACAACAAAAAAAATATTATCTGAAAATACTACTAAGACATATTCTTTAGGTCCTTTGATTCACAATAATCATGTAATAGAACAGCTTAAGCAAGAGGGATTAGACATTATAGAAAATATTCAGGAAGCTGATAATAGCAAGGTAATTATCAGATCTCACGGAGTTCCTTTACATGTGTATGATACTGCTAAAGAGAAGAATATCGAACTTGTTGACTGCACATGTCCTTTTGTAAGAAAAATACAAAATAAGGTAAAGAAATTCAATGCTCTTGGCTACCAAATTGTGATTATTGGCAATGCTAAGCATCCAGAAGTTGTTGGTATCAATGGGTGGTGTGATAATAGCGCCATAATAATAAATAATGAAGAAGATATTGAAGTTATGTTAAATTATGATAAAATATGTATTGTAGCACAAACTACTTTTTATGAAGGTAATTTTAATAGGTTAGCAGAACTAGTTTCACTCAAAGGAAATGAAGTAAAGATTTTCAATACTATATGTAATGCCACTCAGCTAAGGCAGAAGTCTTGTGAAGAGATATCTAAAATATCAGATGCCATGGTGGTTATAGGTGGATACCATAGTTCTAATACTCAGAAACTTGTTGAAATTAGTAGAAAATTTTGCAATAATACTTTTCATATTGAAACAGCAGACCAATTACCTATTAGTGAACTAAAAAAATTTAATACTGTAGGGTTAACAGCTGGAGCTTCAACTCCCAGCTGGATTATTAAGGAGGTTTACGACAAAATGAGCAATTTAGGAGATATGAATGAACTGATGAAGGCCATTGAGGATACAATGGTGAAGGTTCATAGAGGAGAAACTGTAAAGGGTAAAGTAATATCAGTAAGAAATGATGAAGTAATGGTGAACATTGGTTACAAATCAGATGGAATAATAAAAAGAGATGAGTTAACTAATGATCCTGATATAACACCTTCTGATATTCTTTCTGCAGGGGACGAAATAGAAGTACTTATTCTAAGATTAGATGATGGCGATGGTAATGTAATTCTATCTAAGAAGAGGGTAGACACAGTAAAGAGCTGGGATGAAATAGAAGAAATATTTAATAATAAATCTATTGTAAATGCTAAAGTTATTGAAATTGTAAATGGTGGAGTTATTGCTTTAGTAAAGGGACTAAGAGGGTTTATTCCTATTTCTCAAATAGCTAATAGATTTGTAAACGACTTACAAGTTTATATGGGAAAATCCTTTGATGTGAGAGTAATTGATTTTGATAGAAATAAAAAGAGAATTGTTCTTTCAAGAAAGAGTGTTGAATTAGAAGAAGCTGAAAGTAAAAAGAATAAGCTTTGGAAGAACATAGAAAAAGGTCAAATAATTGAAGGTGAAGTAAAGAGAATTACCGATTTTGGAGTTTTTGTTGATATTGGAGGAGTAGATGGTCTAATTCATATTTCCGATCTTTCATGGTCTCATGTGAAGCATCCAAAAGAAGTAGTTAAAGAAGGAGATATTGTTAAAGTACTGATATTAGATGCTGATAAACAAAAAAATAGGATTTCATTAGGATTAAAACAAGCTTCTCCACATCCATGGGAAAACATAGATGAAAAATATAATATTGAAGATATTGTTGATGGAAAAGTAGTTAGACTAGTTGATTTTGGTGCATTTGTAATGCTTGAACAAGGTATTGAAGGATTAGTTCATATATCACAAATTTCAGATAAACATATAGCAAAACCATCTGAAGAACTAAGAGTTGGTGAAAATGTAAGAGTTAAGATTCTAGATATTAATAAGGAAGAGAAAAAAATAAGCTTAAGCATTAAGGAAGCTGTAGAAAAAGAAGTCAATGAAACTATAGAGTATAACACTGAAGAAGAAATAACAATAGGTGATATTCTTAAAGAAAATAAGTAGAGTGGGGTTATTAACCTCATTCTTTTTTTTTATGACCTAACCCGATTTATGTGAGCAATAGCGAGCAAATATATCTGTGTTGCGAGACTGCTTATGACCCAAGCAACAAATAAATTTGTGTTGAGAGATTAATAAAGTAGAATATTTTTTCGATTTATGTAAAAAATAATAGTGACCTCACAAAATACATCAAGACCCCCTTTATATAGTTTCCTGTGGCATATTGCCACAGGCTTTTTTTATTGATAGAATAGATACTATACATATCAGCATTATAGAAAAGGGGACAAAGGATGGACAAGTATGAATTTTTTAAGAAACAGGTTTTTTCATTAATTGGAATAGATTTATCAAGCTATAAAGAAAAGCAAATGAAAAGGAGAATCCAGTCATTATTAACTAGAAATAAGTATACAGATTTCGATGATTATTTTGATGGACTAAAAAATGATATTAAACTGCTTGACGAGTTCATAAACTATTTAACTATCAACGTATCAGAATTTTTTAGAAATCCTACTCAGTGGGATGTTTTAGAGAAAGAGATATTACCAAGCTTGATAAATAATAATAGAAAGTTAAATATATGGAGCAGTGCCTGTTCTACAGGAGAAGAACCGTATACACTGGTGATGCTGCTGACAAGATTTTTAAAATTATCAGACATAAGTATTCTTGCTACTGATATTGACGCAGGTGCAATTGAAAAAGCTAAGACGGGCATCTATAATGAAAAAAGTCTTCAGAATGTTCCAATTGACTTGAAAAATAAATATTTTGAATCTATTGGAAGTAATTATAAAATCCATCAATCAATTAAGGATTGTGTTAAATTTAGTCGAATTGACTTACTTAAAGATAAATATCCAAATAACTGCAATCTTATTTTATGTAGAAATGTTTTGATTTATTTTACTGAAGAAGCTAAGGTGAATATCTATAAAAAGTTTCATGATTCTTTAAGTAACGATGGAGTATTATTTGTTGGAAGCACAGAACAAATAATAATGCCAGAAAGATATAATTTAAAATCGGCAAAAACATTTTTTTATAAAAAAAATGTTTATTAACTTAGTTTATTATATTATTATATTTAACCTTAATACAATAATATAATATCTATAAATATAAAAAAGAGGGGGAGAAAACATTTGGAAGCAAACGAATTACTAAGGCTTTTATGTGAAAAATCAGGTGTCTCAGGACATGAACAAGGAGTATCTGATTTTATTATTGAAGCTTTTAAAGACCTTACGGATGAAATTACTACAGACAAAATAGGAAACGTTATTGCGGTAAAAAAAGGCGAAAACAACTTGAAAAATATCAAAATAATGCTGGCGGCTCATATGGATGAAATTGGCCTTATGGTTACTGACATTGATGACAAAGGCTTTATAAAGTTTACTACAATAGGTGGAATTGATCCTAGAACTTTATTGGCACAAGAGGTCATTGTACATGGCAAAAATGATTTATTTGGTGTTATAGGAGCTAAGCCTCCGCATTTGCAAGATGAATCCGAAAGGGAAAAGGCGGTGAACACTGAGGATTTAACTATTGATGTTGGCTTTTCAAAGGAGCAACTAGATGAACTAGTTGAAATTGGTAATATCATAACAGTTAAAAGAGATTTTCTTAAATTGCAGGGGAATTGGGGAAGTGGAAAAGCTTTAGATGATAGAGCAGGCGTAGTTACTATGTATGAATGTGCTAAAGAATTAAAATACCTAAAACATCAAGCTGACGTATATTTTGTATCAACAATTCAGGAGGAAGTAGGAGTAAGAGGAGCTACTACTAGTACATATAAAATCAATCCAGATATAGGTATTGCCATTGATGTTGGATTTGGCTCAACTCCAGAAATACCAAAGGAGTATTCATTGGACATGGGAAAGGGTCCTGGAATAACTATTGGAGGAAATATTCATCCGAAACTAAGAGAAAAACTTGTTGAAGTTGCTAGAGAATATAATATTCCTCATCAGTTTGAAATAGATCCAGGACCTACTGGTACAGATGCTCGTGCAATGCAAATAACCAGATGTGGAATTCCAACCTTATTAATCTCTCTACCTCTAAGGTATATGCACACCTCGATAGAAACTATCAATATTGAAGATATCAAGATGTCTGCTAAATTATTAGCTAGATTTATATCTGGTATTTTTCATGATAATTTGGAGGGATTATTATGCTATTAAAAAGACTTACAGAAGCCAGAGGAATTTCAGGAAATGAAAAGGAAGTAAGAGAAATAATAATTAATGAAATAAAGGATTATGTAGATGATATTAAAGTAGATAAGATAGGAAATATTATTGCATATAAAAAAGGAGAGGTTGATACTCCTAAATTAATGATAGCTGCTCATATGGATGAAGTAGGACTGATGATTACAAGGATTGAAGATAGTGGATTATTAAGATTTACATGCGTAGGAGGCATAGATCAAAGAGTACTAGTTTCAAAGCCAGTAATAGTGGGCAACAAAAAAATAAATGGAGTAATCGGAGCAAAACCTTTTCATTTACAAAAAAGAACTGAATGGAAAAAAGCATTGGATTACAAGGAATTGTATATAGATATAGGTGTGAGCAGTAAAGATGAAGCTGAAAAGCTTGTAAAGCCTGGTGAATATGCTTCTTTCTTAAGTGAATATGTTAAATTTGGAGATAATTTAGTAAAAGCTAAATCTTTAGATGATAGAGTGGGATGTAATATATTGATAGACATATTAAAGACTAAAAAGAAGCTTTCTATCTATGGGGTATTTACAGTAATGGAGGAAATTGGACTAGTAGGTGCTGGCCCTGCTGCATATGGAATAGAGCCAGATATCGGGGTTGTATTAGAAGGAACAACTTGCTCAGATGTACCTGGAATAGAAGGACACCTGCAAGCAACAGAGTTAGGAAAAGGACCTGCAATTTCTGTAATGGATAGAACAACCATATTTAATAAGGATTTAAGAAAACTTATTATAGATATTGCAAAGAAGAATAACATTCCTTATCAGCTAAGAAAAACTACTTTTGGTGGTAATGATTCTGGGAAAATTCACTTAGCAAAGGGAGGGGCAGTAACTGCTACTATTTCGGTTCCATGTAGATATATTCACTCACCTATTAGTGTTATGAGTAAAGATGATTATGCTAATGCAGAAAAACTGCTAAATCTATTTATTGATGATATAGAAAAGGGAGGTTTTAATAATGAATTTTAATGGAGAATTATTCAAAAAATTAGTTAATGCCTTTGGTCCTTCTGGCGATGAAAATCAAGTTGCAGAAATCATTCGTGATGAGATTAAGGACTATGCAGATGAATTTAAAATTGATAGATTAGGAAATCTAATTGCTAGAAAAAAAGGAAATGGGAAAAAAGTTATGTTAGCAGCTCATATGGATCAGATAGGGTTATTGATAACAGACATAGATGAGAAAGGCTTTTTAAGATTTACCAATATAGGTGGCATATCGCCTTATGTTTCTCTTGGGCAACGTGTTATTTTTAAAAATGGCATAACAGGCGTAATTTATATGGAACCTACAGAAGATATGAGTAAGCTTAGTTTAGAAAGCATGTATATAGATATAGGAGCTAGTTCAAAGGATGAAGCAGAGAGAAAAGTAAGTATAGGAGATTCATGTGTATATACATCGCAGTATTATGAAAACGAAAATAATGTTATTTCAGGCTGTATTGACGATAGAATAGGTTGCTATATATTAATTGAAGCAATAAAAAATTTGAAGGAAACCAATAATGATATTTATTTTGTTTTTACATCCCAAGAAGAAGTAGGCTTGAGAGGTGCAAAAACTTCTGCTTATAGCATTGATCCTGATTTTGGTATAGCAGTAGATATTACAGGCTCTGGTGATACTCCTAAAGCAAAACGATTTGCAGTAGGATTAGATAAAGGTGCAGCTATAAAAATAAAGGATCAAAGCATAATAGTTAGTCCAGTAGTAAAGGATTTTATGGTAAAGACCGCGAAAGAAAATAATATACCTTATCAGCTAGAAATATTAGAGCGTGGTGGAACTGATTCAGGAGCTATTCATCTTACAAAAGAAGGGATTCCTTCAGGAGTAATTTCAGTTCCCACTAGATATGCGCATAGTCCTAGCGAAACAATTTCTAAGAATGATGTAAATAGCTGCATAAGCTTATTGCTAAGTCTATTGAATAAAGAAATAGAGTTCTAAATGGGTGATAATTCACCCATTTTTTTTATCCATAAAAAATGTAGAAACCTGCAATTTTTAGTTTTTTTTTATTAAATAACTGAAATTTATGTTTGAATTTATCGGAATATTTTGGTCGATAATATAAAAAAAGTAAAGGATATATTTAATAAATGAAGAATTCATTTATTATGTATGAATTTTGAGGAGGTGAATTTTGTGTACGATGCAGAAAAAGAATATACAATCTCTGAGGTTTCGGAAATGACTGGCTACCAGCCTCATGTCATAAGGTATTATGAGAAAGAATTTGAATTAGAGATACCAAGAAATAACTCTAATCATAGGTATTATACTTATAAGGAACTAGAAATTTATAATTACATCAAAGCATTACAAGAGAAAGGTTTTACAAACAAGCAAATTAAGCTAATCATTAATTCTCCAGAGCTTATAGTCACTGATGGTGAAGCTGCGGTAACTACTTTAGTGAAGAAGGAATCTGAGGTGATTCCTAGTTCTACTGAAATTTATGAAATATTTAAAGAATTAATTACTGAAGGATTGGGATCTATTTTAATCGAGAAAGCAGATACTAATTTGAACGTAATAAATGAGCTCAAGGATGAGATTGCTGAATTAAGAAATGATATTAATAGTAATGAAAGAGATGTTCTAATTTGTGAAAATATTAAGCTTAAAATGCAGCTAAAAGAAAAATCCTATCAGGTAGTTGAGTTGAAGGATAAATTGAAAAGAGAACAGGAATCCAGTAAAGGAATATTAACAAAATTTTTTGGTAAAAAATAAAATTAAGCCTAACTATTACGTTAGGTTTAATTTTTTATAATAGACAAATTTGAAAAAAACCTTAACTATGATAATATAATATTGTGTATATGCAATTTTATTGTGTAAAAAATGGAGGATTAAAAGGTGGAGCGAATTGGAGATATTAAGCTTGATAAGAGCAATAATAAATACTTATACCTTCAGTTATTTGAGGAGATAAAAAGATTAATAGAGTCAAATAATATTGAACCTCATACAAAATTACCAACTATTAGATATTTAGCAAATAAACTTGGAGTAAATAATAGTACAATAGTAAATGCTTATAATCAATTAGAGACAGAAGGATATATTTACAAAAAAATAGGGAGTGGTACTTTTGTTCAGGATATACGGAGTAAAGAAGTGAACAAACTAATACTAGATGAAGAAACGAGTATGAATTTGGACAGTTTAAACCTATTTTTAGACATGAAAAAGGAAGAGAAAATAATTAATTTTGCTAGCACTGCTCCTATGCCAGATCTTTTTCCCATAGATGACTTTAAGATAGTTTTGAATGAAGTATTAGATAGAGATAAAGGAAGAGCTTTTACCTATCAGGAAAGCCAAGGTTATTTAGATCTTAGAAAAGCAATAAGCAACTATCTATCTGGTTTTAATATAAAGGCCAACGAAAACAATATACATATAATATCTGGAGCACAGCAAGGTATAGATATTTTATCAAAGGCTTTAATTGAATATGGCAGCGTTGTATTCACAGAGAATCCTACATATACAGGTGCAATAGCTGTATTCAAATCTAGATCTGCTAGAATAGTGGAGATACCTATAAATAAAGACGGAATAGATTTAATAGACTTAGAATATAAGCTAAGGAGTCTTAAACCAAAGTTCATATATGTAATGCCTAACTTTCAGAATCCTACTGGATATTCTTATACTGTAGCAAAAATGAAAAAACTAATTGAATTAGCTGTGAAACATAATTTTTATATTATTGAAGACGATTATTTAAGTGACTTACATTTATTCAATCAACCAAAAAACACTTTAAAATCCCTTGATACAGTGGATAAAGTGATATATATTAAAAGCTTTTCTAAAATCTTTATGCCTGGTTTAAGACTTGCTTTTATGATAATACCACAAACTATATATAGCGAAGTGTTATCAGCTAAACATATATCAGATATTTCGACCTCTGGCTTGATACAAAGGGCATTTCATCTATATTTAGAAAAAGGAATTTGGCAAAAGCATATTGAACGTATGAGTACTGTTTATTCTGAAAGATACAATACCATAATTAAGAGCATAAAAAAATATATGCCAAAGCAGGTAAAATATACTTTACCTCAAGGAGGTCTTAATTTTTGGTTCTCCTTACCTAGCAGCTATTCTGCTAATGAATTGTATAAGCTATGCCTTAAAAATGGTATAACCATAGCTCCAGGCTCTTTATTTGATATTTGGCAACGAGATACAAAGTACTTTAGGTTGAGCATAGCCTCTGTTCATAAAGATGAAATTGATTTTGGAATAGCTAAGTTAAGTCAAATAATAAACTTTTTTTTGAAAAATTATCAAAAAGATAATATTACAATAGATTTATATAATAACCTTTTTTAATATCATTATGTATAGTTTTCATTAAATAACATAAATAAATTAATATAATTATTCTCTTTTCTTCAAAAAATACTTATAGAAAGGAGAATAAATTATGTTTCCTAATACTGAAACTGCACCTTTATTACCTAAGGAAATAAACATATTTAAGAACTATATGAATGAGCAGTCGGATCCGATAAGAAGGGAAGTATTTAATTATAGCTTAGTTTCATACATTATTAGCAACATAACACCTTTTCCAATTAATATTGAATTTTATTATAACAATCGTTTAGAAAATGATAACTTTGAAGATTTCATTAACTTTTTAGCTCTCAGCTATTTAAAATATAAACTATATACTGATAGTAATAATATTAAAAAGGTTTATTTTAAAACAGAAGACTTATTTTATAGTAACTACTTTATTAAGACCTTTTTTGATTATAAAAAACCAGTTAATGATAGAGATATATCCGAAATAGTGTGGATATATCCTAAAGAAAGTGTAAGGGCCTTTATTTCAGAAAGCTTTTTTAATAAAAATTACGGTAATTACTTTTACAATGAAATGACTTTAATAAGGCTTATTATGATAATGGCAGGGTTTTCAAAATACGAAATAAGCAGCCTAGATGACTGTCCCAGCATGGAATTGAAACAGATCAATTATCCAACCCTGATTTTAGCTAATATTGGATTGTATGAAAAGGAATTGCTTAAAATTCAAGAAGGTATTGACGGAATAAGCGTATTTTTGGATTTAAGTGATAAAGAAGAAAAAGAACATATCTTTTCAACAGATAGAGAATTATTGAAAAGAACCATTCTGAAAGTAATAAATGAAACAGAAAATTTAGAATATACAATGAAGGATTTTTTATAACGAATAGGAAAGTTCTTATAAAGAGGGAGAGCTAATCTTCCTCTTTAATTAATAAAATATATTTTATTTAACAGTATAATAGACTTGGATTAAGAACTATAGTGATAGAACTACTTTTTTTTTATTGCTATGTTTGTTATAATGAATAAAGCTTATTATAATAGTTATGAAATAGATATAAAGAAGGTGGAGGTCCTAATGATAAATAGCAGTAAAAGGTATACAATTTTAACCTGGGGATGTCAAATGAATGAACACGACTCAGAAAAAATGTCAGGAATTTTAGAATCCTTAGGATATATAAATACAGATAAAAAAGAAGAAGCGGATCTAATAATTCTCAATACATGTCTAGTTAGAGAAAATGCAGAATTTAAGGTTTACGGTAACCTTGGAGAATTAAAGGCATTGAAAAGAGAAAACCCAGATTTGATAATTGCAATATGTGGATGTATGATGCAGAAAAAAGAAATAAGAGACATAATTAAAGAGAAATATAAATTTGTTGATATAATATTTGGAACACATAATATTCATAAGCTTCCTGAGCTAATTGCAAATCATAATCAACATACTAGGATGATTATAGATGTATGGGAAGATGCAGGAAACATTGTAGAAGGTATACCTGCAAAAAGAAAATATGGATTTAAGGCTTTTGTTAATATTATGTATGGTTGCAATAATTTTTGTAGCTATTGCATAGTTCCTTATACTAGGGGAAGAGAAAAAAGCAGAGAGCCCGAGGATATAGTAAATGAAATTAAAAATCTTGCAGATGAAGGCTTTAAGGAAGTCACCCTTTTGGGGCAGAATGTTAATTCATACGGAAAATCATTAGACTCAAAAATAACCTTTGCAGATTTGCTTTATTTGATTAATGACATAGATGGAATCGAAAGAATTAGATTTATGACATCACATCCAAAAGATTTATCAGATGAACTTATTTATGCAATAAAAAAATGTAATAAAGTCTGTGAACATATACATTTACCTTTTCAAGCAGGCAGTAACAAAATATTAAAGCTTATGAATAGAAAGTATACTAAGGAACAATATTTAGAATTAGTTAAAAAAATAAAGGATGAGATACCTAATATTTCATTAACTACTGATATTATTGTTGGTTTCCCAGGGGAGACAGAGGAAGATTTTATGGAAACCATTGACATTGTAAAAAAAGCAGAGTTTGATTCAGCCTTTACCTTCCTCTATTCCATAAGAGAAGGAACCCCTGCTGCTAAAATGGAGAATCAAATTCCTGAAGAAATTAAGCATAAAAGATTGAAAAAGCTGCTGGATGTTCTCAATCCCATAAGTCATGATAAAAATTCCCAGCTCTTAAATACTGTTCAGGAAGTTTTAGTAGAGGAAACTAGTAAGACTGATTCTACAATATTAAGTGGTAGAACCAGAACAAGTAAGCTAGTGCATTTTGAAGGAGATACGGATCTAATAGGGAAGATAGTTAAAGTCAAAATTAATAACACAAAAACATGGACATTAGAAGGAACTATAACCAATGGAGAATAAGAATACAAGCCCTATAGAATTAGCAAGAGAATTAGGCTTCTCTATCATTGATTCAATTCAATATCGTAATCTGAAAAAATTAGAAGAGGAAATGCAAAACGAGACAGAAAATGATATTACGATTCAGAATTATTTGCAAGCTAAAAAAGACTATGAAAAATTACTTAAAAATGTATATAATATCATCGAATATATGACTGGAGAAACTAGACTAATTAGTTCTAGTGACGGTTGCTGTGGAAAATGTCATTCTAACTGTTCTGGTTGTGCAAAATAGGCTAAATTAATTTAGCCTATTTTTGTAATTCATAGGAAAGTATAGGACACATATGGTATAATAATTAATAACAAGGGATTTGGAGGGAAATGTGTTGAGCTTGACACCAATGATGAAGCAATACCTAGAAATAAAAGAAAAATATAGAGATTCAATTCTCTTCTTTAGATTAGGCGATTTTTATGAAATGTTTTTTGAGGATGCAATTACTGCTTCGAAAGAATTAGAAATTGCATTAACCGGAAGAGACTGTGGCCAAAAAGAAAAGGCACCAATGTGTGGGATTCCATTTCATTCAGCAGATACCTATATAGCTAAGTTAATAGAAAAAGGATATAAGGTTGCTATTTGTGAGCAAGTTGAAGATCCTTCTAAAGCAGTTGGACTTGTAAAAAGAGATGTAGTTAGAGTAATAACTCCTGGTACGGTAATAGATCCTAATATGTTGGATGAAAAGAAAAACAATTATCTATGCTGCATTTTTCTAGATGAAAAAGGGTATGGATTAGCGTATGTTGACGTTTCTACTGGCGATTTTTTTACTACTGAAGGAATTTTAGAAAATGTCGACATTATTGATGCACTTTTTGATGAGTTAGGAAAGATAATGCCGACAGAAATAATATGCAATAATTTTTTTTATGATAATGAAATAATATCATCTAAGATAAGACAACGATTTGAATGTATGATAAATACATACCATGAATGGACCTTTGATTTAGGTTTTGCTGAAGAATCAATAAAAAGACAGTTATCAGTTATTAGTCTTGATGGTTTGGGCATGAGAGATAAGAATTATTCAGTAATTGCATCAGGTGCTTTAATAGAATATTTAAGGGAAACTCAAAAAACTTCATTTTATCATATAAATAAAATTAATCAGTATTCTTCTAATAACTATATGGTTCTGGACGTGAATACAAGGAGAAATCTTGAGCTTACTGAAACTATTAGAGGTAAAACAAAAAAAGGCTCCTTACTTTGGGTGCTTGATAAAACCTCTACAGCTATGGGAGGAAGGCTACTAAAAAAATGGATTGAGGAGCCCTTATTAGATAAAAAGAGTATTGAATACAGGCTAAGCACTGTTGAATATTTTGTAGATAATTTAATACTGATTAATGATTTAAGATCGTTACTAAAAGATGTATATGATATAGAGAGACTCATGTCAAAGGTCATATATGGAACTTGTAATGCCAGAGATTTAATCGCACTAAAGAATTCTATCAAGGTTTTTCCGCAAATTAAGACTTTCCTGAAGGATACGGGCTGTGAAGAATTAATTGATATTAGCTATAAACTTGATGGACTTGAGGATATTTACGACTTAATAGACAAATCAATTGTAGATGATCCTCCTTTTTCAGTAAGAGAAGGAGGTATTATAAAAAAAGAATATAATTTTGAAATAAAATCACTTAGAGAAGCATCTGTCCAGGGAAAAGAATGGCTTTCTAAAATAGAAGAACAGGAACGGATAAAAACAGGTATTAAGAATTTAAAAATTGGTTTCAATAAAGTCTTTGGATATTTTATTGAAGTTTCAAAAGGAAACATTAAATTTGTTCCAGATTATTTTATCAGGAAGCAAACTCTAGCTAATTCTGAAAGGTATATAACTCCAGAGTTGAAAGAGATGGAGGATAAAATTCTAGGTGCAGAAGATAAAATGGTTGCTTTAGAATATCAGGTATTTGTTAATATTAGAGATAGTATTGCAGCAGAAGTTAAGAGAATACAAGATTCAGGCAAGATAATAGCAAAAGTTGATGTTTTAAATTCATTAGCATTATCTGCTCTTAACAATAATTATATTAAACCCAAAATAAATACAAATGGTTTTATAAATATTAAGGAAGGTAAACATCCTGTAGTAGAGAAGGTATTGGAAGAAGGCTTGTTTGTTCCAAATGATACTTATCTAAATAATGATGAAAGCAGAGTTTTAGTTATTACTGGTCCTAATATGGCAGGAAAATCAACATATATGAGACAAGTTGCGCTTATTGTATTAATGATGCAAATAGGGAGCTTTGTACCTGCTGAAGAGGCAGATATTTGTATTGTTGACAGAATATTTACTAGAATAGGGGCTTCTGATGACTTGTCTCAGGGTCAAAGTACTTTTATGGTAGAAATGAGTGAAGTAGCAAATATATTGAATAATGCTACGCAAAATAGTCTTTTAATACTTGATGAAATTGGCAGAGGTACTAGCACATATGACGGTTTAAGTATTGCTTGGGCAGTAATAGAATATATCAGCAATCCAAAAAAAATCGGCGCAAAAACTTTATTTGCTACTCATTATCACGAATTAACAGAGCTTGAAAATAAATTAGAAGGAGTACTTAACTATAAAATTTTAGTTCAAGAAAAAGGTGAGGATATTATCTTTTTAAGGAAAATCAAAAAGGGTGGAGCGGATAGGAGCTATGGAATCGAGGTTGCAAAGCTAGCTGGTGTAAGAGGTGATGTAATAAACAGAGCCTATGAAATATTGCAAGACCTTGAAAAGAGAGATGAAAGTAAGCCAGAAATAGCGATTTCAGTAAGTGAAAAGGAGATTAAGGAAAATATCCATAAGAGCAATAATGATTTACAGCTTGATTTGTTCAATATAAAGAAAAGTAATCTAATTGAGAAAATTAAGGATATTGATGTAGAAAAGCTAACTCCAATTGATGCTATTAATATACTATATAATCTCCATGAAGAATCTAAGGAAATATAGGTGATATATATGAATAATATTAGGCTTTTAGATAGCAATACAATAAATAAAATTGCAGCTGGAGAAGTAATTGAACGACCAGCCTCTGTAATAAAAGAGCTTATTGAAAACTCAATTGATGCCATGTCATCTTTTATAACAGTTGAAATTGAAGACGGCGGGAAAAAATATATTCGAGTAACAGATAATGGTACGGGTATAAGTGCAGATGATGTTGAGCTTGCTTTTCTAAGGCATTCCACAAGTAAGATAAAGAATGTAGATGATCTTCATTCTTTATCAACTCTAGGCTTTAGGGGAGAGGCGTTAGCAAGTATTGCTTCTGTATCGCAGCTAGAGCTTATTACTAGAACCAAAGAAACTATTAGTGGAATACATGTATTTATTAATGGAGGAGAAATAATAAAAAAAAGTGAAGTAGGTTGTCCTGTAGGAACCACAATTATTTTAAGGAACTTATTTTACAATGTACCAGTTAGGCAAAAATTCCTTAAAAGTGATACAATAGAAGCTTCTTATATAAGTGATATTATATATAGACTAGCATTAGGAAATCCAGGGTTGAAGTTTAAGTACATTAAGGATAATAAGGTTATTATAAATACTCCAGGCAAGCACGATCTAAAGTCTACGATATATAGCCTTTTGGGAAAAGAATTTGTGAATTCTATGTTTGATATTGATTATTCTGGAGATGATATAGAGATATGTGGACTAATCAGTAGTCCTGCTTTTACTAGAGGTAATAGAAATCATCAATATACCTATGTCAACGGAAGATATATTAAGAGTGAGGAAATATCCGAGATTATTGAGAGCCTATACAAGACTCTAATTCCAATAAACAGGTTTCCTGTATATGCTATTTACATCAATATAAGTCCTGAATTAATTGATGTAAACGTGCACCCAACAAAAACAGAAATACGATTTGATAATATAGAAAAGCTTAAGAACGCACTTTCATTAGCTATTGGTTCTGCTTTCTCAAGTAACAATTTAATACCAGAGGTTACTATTCCAGCAAAAAAGGATGATACAAAAGAGACCCAAGAAACCTTTTTAGATATTGATAGTATTCAGAGAGAAAAAGTAGACAATACCAATCTATTAGACACCAATGATATAAGCTCATCTAAAAGTACTTTTTGTCTTGAAAATCAGGTTTGGAATAGAGCTTTATTTAAAAAAGAAGATAAAGAAGATGATGATAAGAGCTTCATCGACGTAGATGATATGATAAGAGTTCTAGATTATAGCATAAGCGAATCTCCTGAAATGAGCTATGAAAATAAAATAGAGGCTAAAATCAATCCTATACCTGATCTTAACATAATTGGCAATCTATTTGATACCTATATTATGGCTGAAGATAGAGTAGGGAAAGAGCTATATATTATTGACCAGCATGCCGCTCATGAAAGAATAATGTATGAGAAGATAAAAACTCAATTAGAATCGGATGAAGTCTATAAGCAACAATTATTGACACCATTAGTTATTAATATTTCCCATGGGGAAATGCAATTAATAAAAGAAAATATTGATTTATTTGATAGGATTGGCTTTGACATTGATGATTTTGGCCTCAATTCTATTGTCATAAGAAGTGTTCCGCTAGTATTTGGTGTTCCAGATACAAGAAACTTATTCTTAGACATTTTAGATAATTTAAAGGATAGGATTAGTAGTAGCTATGAGATGAGGCTTGACAAAATAATGAAGCTGGCTTGCTCAAGTGCAATAAAGGCTGGACATAATATAAAAAAGATAGAGATTGACACTTTATTAAATGATTTAAGAAATGCAGACCAACCTTATACATGCCCTCATGGAAGACCAATAATAATAAAGATATCAAAATACGAACTAGAAAAGAGATTTAAAAGAGTATAGCAAAGGATGATTTTATGGGAGACAAAAAGCCACCACTTATAATAATAGCTGGACCAACTGCTGTCGGGAAAACTAGTGTATCCATAGAAGTGGCAAAGAATATAAATGGAGAAATTATTTCTGCTGATTCTATGCAAATATATAAATACATGGATATCGGAACTGCTAAAATTTCTAAAACAGAGATGAATGGTATTGAGCATTATCTAATAGATGAAATCTATCCTGATGACAGTTTTTCTGTTTCAGATTTTCAATCTAAAGCCACCGAATACATAGCCTTAATTCGTGATAGAGGAAAACTCCCTATTGTAGTAGGAGGTACTGGGTTATATATTAATTCATTAGTTTATGACCTAGATTTTACTCAAGCTATTTCTAATTGGGAACTAAGAAGCAAATACATTGAAAAAGCAAAGCAATATGGCAACCAATGTATTTATGAAGAACTCAAGGAATTAGATATTGAATCTGCTAATAGAATTCATATAAATGATACCAAAAGAATTATTCGTGCTTTAGAAATATACCATGAGACGGGAAAACCTATGTCTTACTTTTACAAGGACTTTAGAAAAGAGAATGATAAATATAATATTATATTTATTGGACTCACTATGGATAGGGATAAGTTATATGAAAGAATAAACAGACGTGTGGATATTATGATAGAATCGGGACTGATTGAAGAGGTAAAAAAATTATTGAATATGGGTTATTCTGAAGACCTTGTATCTATGCAGGGCTTAGGATATAAGGAAATAATTCAGTATTTAAAGGGTAACTATAGCCTTGATGAGTCCATAGAAATTCTTAAAAGGGATTCTAGAAGATATGCCAAAAGACAATTAACTTGGTTTAGAAGAGATAAAAATATTGAATGGATTAATATTCATGACTTTGACAATAGTAATAAATTAATTGATTGCGTAGTTAAAAATATAAAGGAGAAATTATAATAAAGTTGAATATATCTTTATTACTTATTTATTACTTTTAAAATTATCTAAAAAATTTTATGAGGGAGGGACAATTGTGAAGACTACAATGAATTTACAAGATGTTTTTTTAAACAAAGTGAGAAAAGAAAATATTACTATTACTATTTTTCTACTTAACGGTTATCAGTTAAAAGGTCAAGTAAAAGGATTTGATAATTATACCATAGTATTAGATTGCGATGGTAAACAAAATCTTATATACAAGCATGCAATATCTACTATTGTACCAGGTAAAACCATAAGCTTTATGAATAAAGGAAATAATACCGATAGCTTTGAATAATAATATTGAAGCTAAAAATCATAGAGATTACATAATGAGGCCTTTTAAGTGCAAAAGTTACTTAAAAGGTTTTATTATGTAAAACTAATTGAAACTAAGAAATTCATGTGTTACAATACATAAGATAATACTAATAGAAGGTGATATATTGAATCAGTATACTATAAATATATTATGTAAACAGTTTGACATAAGTAATGAAGTTATTAATTATGTAGAATCCAAGGAAAAGATACTTAGAGAGAAATATTTTAGTAAAATCGAAGCAGCTAAAGAATATAATCAATATAAAATTATACATGCAATGCAGAAAGCTAGACTTAATGCAACTCATTTTAATTGGACTACTGGTTATGGGTATGATGACGTTGGAAGAGAAAAGGTAGAAGAAATCTACTCATATGTTTTTGGTACAGAAGATGCCTTAGTAAGACCAACTATTGTTTCAGGAACTCATGCGATTACGCTTACTTTGTCTGGAATTCTTAGACCTGGAGATGAGCTTATTGCAATTAGTGGCAGTCCTTATGATACACTGCAAAAAGTAATTGGTGTAAAGGGTAATGAAAAGGGTACATTCATTGAATACGGGATAAAATACAAAGAAGTTCCTCTTACTGCAGATGGAAAAATTGATATTGAGAAATCACTAGCTTCAATAACAGATAGTACTAAAATAGTTATGATTCAAAGATCAACTGGATATAGTGATAGAAAAGCTTTAACAATAGACGAAATAAGTGAAGCTATAGAAAAAGTTAAAGCATTTAATAATAATCTGATTATTATGGTAGATAACTGTTACGGAGAATTTATCGAAATAGATGAGCCTACAAATGTAGGAGCAGATATTATGGCAGGATCACTCATAAAAAATCCTGGAGGAGGTATGTCCTTATCTGGAGGTTATGTTGTTGGAAGAAAAGATTTAATAGAACTAGTAGCCAATAGAAGTACGGCACCTGGCATAGGTAAAGAATGCGGATTGACCTTTGGAACAACTAGAAATACTCTGCAAGGTTTGTTTTTAGCTCCTATGATAGTTGGAGAAGCACTTAAGGGTGCTTTATTAAATGCGCTAGTTTATAAGGATTTAGGTTTCAGAGTTGTGCCAGATACAGATGATAAAAGAAGTGATATAATTCAGGGAATAGAATTTAAGTCGAGGGAAAAGGTAATCAAGTTTTGTCAAGGAATACAAAGCGCCTCACCAGTGGACTCTTATGTATCGCCTGAACCTTGGGACATGCCTGGATATGAAGATGAAGTAATAATGGCAGCAGGTGCGTTTGTACAAGGTTCCTCAATAGAACTAAGCGCAGATGGTCCTATGAGAGAACCATTCTTTGCATATTATCAAGGTGGTTTAACCTATAGCCATTGTAAGCTTGGTGCTATGATGAGCTTAAATAACTTATATAAGAACAATATGATAGAAAAAGAAAAGCTGACTTTTTAGTCAGCTTTTCTTTTTCTATTTAATTCTACGGTAGACACCAGTTACTTTTCCTAAGATTGTGACATCCTTAGTGATAATAGGCTCCATAAATTGATTTTCTGGTTGTAATCGGATATAATCCTTTTCTTTAAAAAATCTCTTAATAGTTGCTTCTTCTTCTAAAAGTGCGACTACTATGTCACCATTATTTGCAGTATTTTGTTGTCTTATAAGTACTAGATCTCCATCAAGGATACCTGCTTCTATCATGCTTTCTCCTCTTACCTTAAGCATAAAAACAGAATCATTTTCTACGAAGTGAATAGGTAAGGGGAAGGTATCTTCTATGTTTTCAATTGCTAGAATTGGTTCTCCTGCTGTAACTTTTCCTACAATGGGGACGTTTACGATTTCTCTCCTTGGAAACGGAATGATATTATCGGTTTTATCTAAAATTTCGATTGCCCTAGGTTTGGTAGGATCTCTTCTTAAATAACCCTTTTTTTCTAATTTCTCAAGATGGGCATGAACAGTAGAAGTGGATTTTAATTCTACTGCTTTACAAATTTCCCTTACTGCAGGAGGATAGCCTTTAGAAAAAATCTCCTTTTTAATGAATTCAAGTATTTTTAACTGTACTGACGATAAATCCTCATACATATTGGCACCCCTCAATAAAGTATTTGCTGTTATTATAACATATAAAAAGACAAATGGCAAACATTCGTTCGTTTCTTTAAAAAAACTATTGACAAGGAACATATGTTCCTATTATAATTGAATTAACGAACAAATGTTCCTTTGGAGGTATTGTTATGGGAAAACGAATAAGAATTGCAAACAAAAGAAGATTTACAATTTTTTTATCAACTATATTTATTATTACAACCATTATATTTAATGGTATATTAAGACTCAACTTGGTTTATGGTTCGGATAATGGTAATTATGCTGAAATGGCCATAGTATCCGGAGATACGCTATGGGAAATAGCCAAAAGAAATAATCCTTATAATCAGGATGTTAGAAAAATAGTCTATGAAATAATGAAAATAAATAACATGAAATCTGCCAGCATAAAGGCAGGCAGTGTAATAAAAATTCCTACATATTGATTGTAATATTAAAAATAAATAATAGCTATAAAGAGATAGACCATTATATGAAGTTGAGTATGGTCTATTTCTTTATATGATAAGAGTTATAAAGAGCACTATGGATTTTAGGTGTCTAAGAACGAGTTTTTTTAGAAAGAGGATTGCTTTTGACGGCTTTTCTTAATCTATCATCATCAATATGAGTATAGATTTGAGTAGTAGATACATTTTCATGGCCTAATATTTGCTGCAAAGCTCTAATGTCTACATTACCATACTTATACATAAGTGTAGCTGCAGTATGCCTTAGCTTGTGAGTTGAATACATTTCAACATCTAATCCAGCATCTTTTATATATTTTTTCACGAGATATTGAACCGTTTTATTGCTTATTCTATTTTTCCTATTGCTTAAAAACAAAGCATTTGGCGTTTTAACTCCTTCTGTAGGCCTTACTTCGAGATAGTCGTTAATAGCCTGTAAGCATGCTTCATTTAGGTAAATAGTACGTTCTTTATTTCCTTTGCCCACTACAGTTAGAGTATCACCTTTAATCCTATCAATATCTATACTAACTAACTCTGATAATCTTAAACCACAGTTTAAGAAAAGTGTAATAATAGCATAATCTCTTTCTTTAAATGTTCCCTCAATAGAATCTAGTAGGTTTTCAGCCTCTTGAAGAGAAAGATAAACAGGATGTCTAGTACTGGTCTTTGGTGACTCTAGATCTATTGCAGGATTCTCATTAATAACCTTAATTTTTGTGTGCAAATATTTAAAGAAGGATCTAATACTGGCGACTTTACGAGCTTTAGCGTAATTTTGGTTATTGCGATCCTTATCAACGAAAGAAATAAAAGCATATAAATCTTGCAAGGTCACTTTTCTAATAATGGTTTCATCAATATCCGATATATCAATTTCATCAAAAGGTGCATTTTTATCAACTAGCTTATATCTAAGCTTCAAAAACCTAAATAGAGTTCGTAAGTCGAAAAAGTACTCCTTAGCAGTATTTTCGGATTTTCCTTTGATGGTTTCTATGTAGTTTAAAAAATCTTCTAATATTATTGGTGAATTATCCATTTTTCCACTCCTTATTATACAAAATATACATTTTGTATAATAATATTCTACGTTTTTTCAGTAAATCCTTCTTTAAAATGATAAATATTTTTATTTAATTTGCTTTACTTTTCTATGCAATTTATAAAAATAAAATAATTAACATTGCAATATTATTTTTAAACTCAATTTTGTAGATTTATGATTAAAAATGCTGCTATATTTTGCTTTTCAATTGAAAATATCAATTATTCATGCTGAAAAACTTTTTTGAACTAATTTATCAAAAATTAGCGTTTTAAATCGATTTTAAGCATAATTTGATATGCTTTGATATAAAACTATTATACAATCAAAATAAAGGCCTCACAACTTAAATATGAGCCTATTTTATTTTTAACATCTAAAGAAAACTATATTTTATCTGTTGAGTTTATCAATTATATCTTTTTTCATCTTTGATGAAGTATTTATATTATTTTTTATTATTAGCAATATATTTGCCGTTACAAATAGACTGTCATTAAGTTTACGTAATTATATTATGTAAACTTAATGACAGTCTATCTTCAAAAGCATATATAACAAATGTACAAAAACCATTTATGTCATAAAAAATACTACACACAAAGCTGCATGTAGTATTTTCTATAATTATTTACCCTCCGGCTAACAAATGAATAACCTGTACTTCATCTCCATCATATATTAAGGTAGTTAAATATTCATCCTTAGATATTAATTTACCATTTACCTTCACTATGATTTTAGGAAAAGTATACCTTTTAATATCTAATATTTTCTGTACCGTTAGGTTCTTGCTCCATTCATGCTCCTTACCATTAATTAAAATCATACCTTCACTCCTACTGTTTAGATATGTTTTTCTACAATCTCAATTAATTCAGGCAGGTCCATTTTGATCTCTTTTAGTTTTTCTACTGTTGGAATTCCATTTTTAGTCCAACCTCTCCTTTTATAAACTGCATCAATTAATTGTTCGTATTGATCTTCCCTATATGCTCTGAGAACATTAATTTTTTCCTCTGTAGACTTTCCTGTTACATCATAATTCAGCTTTTCTTTAAGTTGAGCATCATATCTTTCTTTTCTTGATTCATATTCTTCTACAGTAACAGGACCTACAGAACGGTATGGCACTTTATCATCCACTCGTTTACCATGTCCCATTCTAATATTAAAGATTCTTTGAAAGTTATATAC
This sequence comes from Proteiniborus sp. MB09-C3, assembly GCF_030263895.1. NCBI lineage: Bacteria > Bacillati > Bacillota > Clostridia > Eubacteriales > Proteiniborus > Proteiniborus sp. MB09-C3. Next base: position 2,524,471 of record NZ_CP127161.1, on the reverse strand, counting down.
TCTTTCAGATTGAACTATTAATTCATGCTTATCTATGTTACTTCCTGTCATTCCATTATATAAGTCAACATAATTCTGCACATGTTCAGGTATTTTGGCAGGCTCATCAGTAGATACATTGCTGGCAGGTACTATATCGTTCCAAGGAAGCTTGCAGAGTCCCATGAGGCCAAACCACGTTCTAAACATAGGAAAATAATGTAGAGCTTCTGCTTTGTCTTCAAAGGTTGGTATTTGATTATTTACCATGTCCATAAATATAAGCCAAGCTTCATCGTGTTGAGGTCCCTTATTTGTTAATCCGTATCCACCTTGCTGTGCCAATGATTCCTTAGGTAGGTATTCAGAATACTCCAATCCTTTTTGCTCCATTCCAATGTCCTCTAAGAAATTCTTATCAGCTCCATACTCTTCGATAAATATTTTCTTCAATCTTCTTATACCTAGTCCAGCTGTTTTCCCAAAGCCTTCTCCCCTAGACATCTGATGAAGAAGCTCCATAGCAGCTTCTTTATTACCAAAGGTCAATTCTAATCCTCCAGTAATCTCCTTATTAATTACTCCATTTTCATAACACTCCATTAGGAAAGCAGTTATAGTAGCAAAGGAAATAGTATCAATTCCGTATGTATCACAATAAAAGTTACATTCCAAAATATATTCAGGGTCGAAAATACCGCAATTAGCCCCTACTCCTGCAGCAGTTTCGTATTCAGGGCCATCTACAGTTACCTTATCTCCCTTATATGGTCCTGTTTTTAATTCGAAGCTGTCAGCTGCCTTAGCGCATGATAGTGAACACCCATACCAGCAACCATCAGGTTTTCCTTGTGTTAAATAATTGTCTCTGAATACATTTGAAGCTATTTTATAAGTATCATGATGATTGCCATATTTATAATTATGAACAGGCAACAAATCATACTCATCCATTACTTCAATGATATTTGCAGTACCTACTTGTCTCATCCTACATTGTTCATCATCAAATCTATTTATTTCTCTATGAAGTCTTAATCCAGTTCTATTTATTTTAGCTTGATCAGATGGATTGTTCAAATTTCCTTTTACACCGCTAAACTTTACTACTAAAGCCTTGATTTTTTTATCTCTGAATACTGTGCCTATGCCACCTCTTCCAGCCTGCTTAAGTCTAGTCACTTTTCTCCTTACATCATAAAATGTGAAGTTTAACAAACCTATTAAGGTATTGTCAGCAGCAGTACCAGCCGTAACAACAGCTATATTTCTCTTATCCTCTTCGGAATCAGCGTACATTTCTGTTAATTGTTCCCCTAGTACATGTGCATCTATAGCTTCTAATGGTGCTTCCTCTATCCTTACTATGCCATTGTTACCATCTATGTACACTACTACATCATTATTTGCTTTACCTTGTATTTCTAATGCATCCCAACCAGAGAATTTTAACAATGGTCCAAAATACCCCCCTACATTACTATCTATAGGAATCCCAGTAAGAGGTGATATGGTCACTACTAGGGACTTACCTGCCCCAGGATATTGTGTAATCCCCCCTACTGGTCCACTAGCTATAACTATTGCATTTTCTGGATCAGTCCATTTTGTCTCTGGTTTTACTGCATTCCATAAGTACCATAATCCAAAGCCTTTTCCTCCTATAAACTTTTCCTTCATCATAACAGTAACAGGCATTGAATCAACTTTATTATTTGATAAATCAATATATAGGCTTCTATTCGTATAACCCTTTTCAATTTTACCAAGCTCGTAGCTATATTCATTAAGTAACTTACGGTTATCTTTAAGTGTATCTATATTCAATAGATTCTCCCCCTTAAAATAATTGTACTATACATCTTCTAAATAAATTGCATCTGAAGGACAGTTTTTAGTACATAGTCCACAGGAGATACATTTAAAAGGTTCTGTAACGTCATCATGTTGAAACATTGCCCTTTCATCGCAAAATCCTACACATATCAAGCAGCCTACACAGATATCTTTTTTTATTCTGACAATTCCTCTATTATCTCTGTATATGGCCTCTACTGGACAGATATCAATGCAATGTCCACACTGAGTACAGGTAATTATTTCATTATTTGCATCTACAATTTCTGTTACTCTTAAAGAGGCTTTTTTAAAATTATTTTCTTTAAAATATGCTTGTGAACAAGTTTCTTCACACAGATGACATCCTATACAGCGTTCTTCTTTTTTTCTTAATATCTTCAATAAAGCCACCTCCATTAAATCTAGTAAAAATTAAACTACTGATGGTTCGAATACTAATTCACCTCTTTCAAATCTGTCTAGAGTGAGCTTGCTAATATCGATTGTATTTTTTTCGCCTAATATTTGTTCAGCGATGAGTAATCCTGTCATAGGTCCAAGCATGAAACCATGTCCGCTAAAACCTAAGGCTAAGTAAAAGCCTTCTAAATCTTTTACAGGACCATATATTGGGTGTTTATCAGGTGTCATGTTATATAAACCTGCCCACTGCCTTATTACTCTAAGTTCACCAATAGGTGGTAGCAATTCTACAGTCGTCTTAGCCATTTCGTCTAAGAACTGCCAGCTTGATGTTATCCTTAAGTCCCTAGGCTCGCTATCATCGCCTCTACCCATAATAAATGAACCATGAGGAGTTTGCTGACAATATATATTAAGGGAAAAAGACATGACCATAGGATCTTGCATTGGTTCTACAGGTTCAGTCACCAATATTTGATGTCTTTCTGAGTATACAGGGATATTCACATTAACCATGTCAGCTATTAGCTTAGAGTAGCCGCCAGCAGCATTAACTACTATATTAGTGAATATATTACCTTTATTAGTAATAACTTCTTTAACTCTTCCATTTTCAGTTTTAATCCCTAACACTTCAGTAAATGTATATATCTTAACTCCTAATTTTCTAGCAGCTTTTGCATATGCATCAGTTGTCAAAAAAGGATTTAGATGGCCATCTTTTGGACAGAAGGTAGCACTTTTAATTATATCTGTATTCAGATAAGGAACGATTTCAGCTGCTTCTTTAGGTGTTAGATAATCTACAGGTATCCCTAATGATTTTTGGAGTTCAGTATTCTTTTTAAATTGAATATCTTCCTTCTCTGTAGATGAGACTAATAAATATCCTCCCTGTTTAAATTCAATGTCTCCATCATAATCCAATTCTTCATTTGCAGTTTCGAAGAACTTTATACTTTCCATTGACAGTCGACAATTCATCTCTGTTCCCCATTGCTGTCTAATGCCGGCTCCACATCTACCTGTAGCTCCACTTGCAAGAAATCTTTTTTCGAGAACAACAATATTTTTGACTCCTTTTTTTGCTAAATTGTATGCTATAGAACAACCAGATATTCCACCACCAATTATGACAACATCTGCTGCATTAATCATTAAATTCACCTCCGGTCAATATTTGTTTTATTTTTATTCCAGCCACTGGAGGTCTACTGATGCAAACATCTAATTCGGCTATGTTTTGGCCAGTATAATTAGCAATTTCCCTCAATATGAGCTGACTGCAGGTTCTCCCCTGACATGGACCCATTCCAGCTCTAGATATTCTTTTTATTTCTTCTACTGTTCTATATCCATCTTGGATTAGCTTTCTGATATCTTCTAAGGTAATGTCTGAGCATCTGCAGATTATTGTATCATTATTCATGAGATTTTCCTCCCATTCTTATATTTCTAAAATCATATAATAGATCTCTATTGACTACTACATCTATTATAGCTGTTCTATCAAAGGATTTCTGATTTTGTACCCTTACTACTTTTACATCAGTAATGTAATCTCCATTCCTATTTAGCCCTTCAACTATATCACCATTAGTAGGTAGAGGTAAAAATTCATAAGGTATTCTAAACAATACTTCTTCTTCTGAAAGACTTCCATCTACAACCATAATAGCTAATCCTGGACATTTACTCATACATATACCACAGCCATTGCATCTATTTTCATCTAGTGAAGGTAAATCATTGATATCATTCATATAATGCATTGCTTTTCTAATACAGGATGTAGAGCAAGGATTACAGGGAATGTTTTGATAACATTCTATAACAGCCACTGGCCCTTGATTTACTCTTTCTATACTAGGAAAGACCTTTCTTACTAAATCATCTGTTGGTACTCCTGTACATTCTATCATTTAAATCACCTCTCTTACGATTTTGCTAATTCCATTTCTAATTTTTTCTCCTACAGCACCTGAACGTAAAGACTTTAATTGTGCAATATAATCTTCTCTAAGTCCATTAAAGCTTTGATGCTCAAGGCCTATACTCTTTGCTGCACATAAGCCAGAGAGATATCCTTCAACCATCGCACTACTAGCTTCCTCTACCCCAGATACATCACCTGCTACAAAAATCCCCTTTTTGGTAGTCTGGTAATTTTCATCCCTAATTGGAACTAGTCCACCTAATTCAGGTATATATCTCATTTCGCATCCTGCTTGCATTAATAATTCTGTTAGAGGAGAAAGGCCCACTGAAATACACATGATATCAGCATCAAATTCCATCTCGGTACCTTCAATAGGATTCCAGCTACTATCTAATTTCCATATAACAACTTTATTCAAATATGAATCACCAATTGCTTCCTTAACTGTATATCCTGTTAAAATAGGAACACCCATCCTTCTTATTTTAGAAGCATGTACTAAGTAGCCGCCAATTTTGGGTGCAGCATCTATAATAGCTTCTATTTCTACACCTGCTTGCATAAGCTGATAACTCACTATCAAACCAATATTTCCTGCTCCTACCATTAAGACTTTTTTTCCTGGTTTAACCCCATATACATTCATAAGCGTTTGAACAGCACCAGCTCCATAAATTCCTGGCAAATCATTATTTGGAAAGGCTAATACCTTCTCGCTTGCTCCAGTAGCAATTAATATTGATTTAGGATTAATCTTTATATATTTCTGTTCATGTTCTATACTTAAAACACCATCTTCAAATATTCCCAAAACTGTTGCATCAGTCATAACTTCAACGTTCTTTTCATATTTCATCAAATTATCTAATAAAAGTTTTGCTATATCTATTCCTCTTGTAGAGGCATACTGTTTTTCAGAGCCAAAAAACATATGTGTTTGTTTTATCAATTGTCCACCTAAGTTTTTATTCCTATCTATGAGCAATACTTTTGCTCCACTGGCGGCAGCATTGATAGCCGCACATAATCCAGCAGGTCCACCTCCTATAATAGCCAAATCAAAATGTTTCATAATTAATAACCCCCTTTCCATGTTGTGTTTCAACAATCATTCCATCCTTAAGCTCAGTTATGCAAGTACGAACATTAGGTTCTCCATCTACTACCATGTTGCAAGATGAACAGTTTCCAATTGCACAATAAAAACCTCTAGGCCTATGTTTAAATAGGCTTTCTCCTAAAACTTTTACACCAGCAGCATGAAGTGAAGCTGCAATGGTTTCCCCCTCATATCCTTCTAGTTCTTTACCATTAAAAAAGAATTTGATCTTTTTTCCTCTATTAAATTCTAATATTGGATGGTTTTCAATTCTCATTGCTTTTCCCCCTAAATATTATTTAATGCATTATTAATATGTGTCATAAAGATTAATAAAGCAAAAAACGTACCAATTATTAGTTAAAGTAGATGTGCATTTTACATGACCTTAGCTGCAATTAATATCCTAATGTCAGAAAATTGACAAAATTTCTAATATTTTATCCCATGAATAATGTTTAAAGAAAAATTAGGGCCTTAATTCCATGCAAATTGTGCTATACATTAATAATATAAAAAAGTGTCAGTTATTTGACGGATAGCCAAATAACTGACACTTTTTTATATTTCTATATCATACTTATTCATTTTAAAATATAATGTACTTCTAGGAATATTAAGTATTTCAGCTGCTTTTCTTTTATTATGATTAGCTATTTTTAAAGCTTTTAAAATTAGTTCCTTTTCTTTGTTATTTACTGTTTCATTTAAACTAATTTCATTCTTCGTTTGCGATACAAAGCTTTTCTGGTGGGCATTAATTATGTCGTTAGGTAAATAGCTAATATCAAATTTATTATGCTTTGATAAAATTACTATTCTTTCAATTAAATTTTTAAGCTCACGGATATTACCTTCCCAATCATGATCTATTAAAATATTCATGACCTCTGATGGAATTTCTATTATATTGATTCCATAAGAAATACAAAAATCCCTTATAAATTTATTAACTAACAGAGGTATGTCTTTCTTTCTTTCTCTTAATGGAGGTAGCTCAATTAAAACAGAGTTGAGTCTATAGTATAAATCTTTTCTGAACAAACCATTGTCCATCAATTTTCTTAAGTTCTTATTCGTGGCAGCAATAATTCTTACATCAATTTTTATAGAACTTTCACTTCCAACTCGAGTTATAATACCATCTTCGATTACTCTTAATATTTTGGGCTGCATGTTTAATGGCATGTCCCCTATCTCGTCAAGAAAAATGGTACCGTTATGTGCTAGTTCAAATTTACCTGCTCTACCCTCTCTTGATGAACCTGTAAATGCCCCTCCCTTATATCCAAAGAGTTCACTTTCCATTAACTCACTAGGTATAGCACTACAGTTGATGGGAACAAAATAACCTTTACGTCCACTTTCTATATGTATAGCACGAGCAAATACTTCCTTACCTGTTCCACTTTCGCCTGTTACTAATACATTTATAGTTGATTTAGAAATGCTTTTGCTAAATTCGACAATCTCATTGAATTTTTCATCATTGCCAATAATCTTGGAAAATGCAAATCTACTTTCATTAAGATTTAAAACCTCATTTTCAAGAACTTGTAGATTCGATTGGGTTTTGTTTAGCAGTTCTGTAATTCTTATTAGTTCCGAAATATCCTTGTCACAGCTAACAGCACCAACAATCTGCTCATTATCTATTAAAGGCTTTGCACTAATTATGTTATAACATCCTTCTCTAGGACTATTAAATATATTTTCGTAAGAATTGCCCTCTACCAGCACCCTAGGCAATAATGCACTTGGAAAGATTTCTTGTATCTTTCTACTATAAATTTTTTCTTTACTTATCTTATATAAATTTTCTGCACTTTTATTCCATATTAGAACATTTGAATCTTTATCAACTACACATATTGCGTCATGTATGTTATCTAAAATTTTAACGAATAGGTCATGTGTTTTAAATAATAGGTTATTTAAAAAGAAAACTACATCATTAGGATGTATTATGCCTCTAATTCTATTATCATCATATACAGGAATTATTTTATTGTAGCCTTCTTTTACTAAATCCATTACTTTTCCTACTGAATCCTCAATATTAACACTTTTATAGATAGAAATTGTATCTCTATTTACATAATCCTCTAAGGAAATACCTTCACAAATAATATTTATCATATCGTCAGAAGTAAGAACAAAATCTTTGGGATTTTCTCCATTGCTATGTTCTATTATTACAATTGTATTGATTTTGGATTTATTCATCAGCTCCATTGTTTTGAAAATATTATGGACTTTGCATACCCTAAGGATATTGCTATCCATAATATCCTTAGCCTTTATATTATCAATAATTGTATTAATAAGTTCCATATCCTCACCCCTAGCTTTATAATATCAAAGCTTATTGTTTTTTGGAAGTAAATAAAAAAAAGGTATAGTATACAGAAATAAAGAGATATGAAGATTCATATCTCTTTATCAAAATAGACGCTTTTATTGTACAAAGTAATTTATTTTAGCATTTCTTCTATTCTCCTTAATCCTTCTTCAATATTCTTCATTGATGTTGCATAAGATAGTCTAATAAAATCATCAGCCCCGAAAGCAGATCCTGGAACAACTGCAACTTTTGCTTCTTCAAGAAGTAGATTTGCTAAATCTAAAGAAGTATTAACAATTTTACCTTTTATTTCTTTACCTTTTATTTTAGATATATTAGCCATTACATAAAAGGCACCAATTGGCTTTCTACATGATAATCCTTTAATAGAGTTTATTTTATCGACCATATAATCTCTTCTTAAAACAAATTGTTCCTTCATATCTTCAATAATCGACTGATCTCCAATTAATCCTTCTATACTAGCATACTGTGATATAGAACAGGGGTTAGAGGTCGTATGACTTTGTATATTAGTCATTACTTTGACTATTTCTTCATCTGCTGCTGCATATCCTATTCTCCAACCTGTCATTGCATAGGCCTTTGACATGCCGTTAACTACCACTGTTAATCTTTTAATTTCTTCACCTAATGAAGCAATACTTATATGCTTATGTCCATCATATATTAGCTTTTCATATATTTCATCAGATATAACAAAAATGTTATTCTTTACTGCCCAATCAGCAATAGCTTTTAATTCCTCTAAATTATAGGCTGAACCTGTTGGATTACTAGGGCTATTTAAAATAATAGCCTTTGTTCTTTGAGTCAATGCATTTTCCAAATCCTCTAGGTTAAATTTAAAATTATATTCTTCTTTCGTCTCTACAGGTACTGGTATTCCATTAGATAGCTTTATAAATTCAGGATAACTTACCCAATAAGGTACTGGTATAATAACCTCATCTCCAGGATTTAGAATTGCGAATAATGAGTTGAAAATTGACTGTTTAGCACCATTGGATACTATAATATTACTTGGTTTATATTCTAAACCATTTTCTTTTTTTAGCTTTTCACATATTGCTTTTTTTAAATCAGGAGTACCAGAAGTTGCAGTGTATCTTGTATTACCAGATTTTATTGCTTCAATTCCAGCTTTTTGAATATTATCAGGAGTATTAAAATCAGGTTCTCCAGCTCCGAAGCTTATTACATCTATACCCTTGTCTTTCATTTCTTTTGCTTTTGCTGTGATATCCAAAGTTATGGAAGAGGATATCATTAAGGCTCTTGATGAAAGGTTAAATTTCATAATAATCATCCTTCCTCTACAAATTAATTTTTGTTAATTATAAATTCTACATTATAATCAAATTTCCTTTTAAAGTTAGCTGAGTCATGAAATTTAATTATTATAAATATCCTTCAAAGTATTTTTAATAATTGTTAAAGAGTCTTCAAAAGTAGATCTATATAATAACTTTATTTTTTTATAATGTTCATATCCAATATCAGTAATTTTATAATATCTTATTGATCTTTTGTCTGGTTCCTGCCACCAGCCTTGTATATAATTATTTTCTTCTAATTCTCTTAAAAGAGGATATATCATTCCTGGACTTGGCTCCCACTTGTTATTAAGTCTAGATTTTATTTCATCAATTATTTCATTACCATAATAGCTCTTTTCTATCAATAAGTGTAGTATATATAATTTTACAAAAGATGTTGTACTAATTTTTGATGGAAATTGTCTGTTCCTTTCATTTTTATACATTTTCAAAATTCTCTCCTTTCCTTATAAAAATTTGCTTTGCTAAATAAAAGCTCTACATGAGAGTAATCTATAAAAAAGTCACCTAGTGCAGGCACATTATTAATAAAGTCTCCATGAAAGTCAGAACCTCCTGTTATTATCAAATTGTTGTCTTTAGCTATCTTACTGTAATTCATAACATCTTGAGAAGAATGTTTAGAATGTATTGCCTCTATTCCATCTATTCCCATACTTATTGCCTCATTTACAGCCTTCTCATTTTTTATTAATCCTGGATGTGCAATTACTGCTGCACCACCTGCATTATGTATTAAATTAATGCCTTCCTTTAAGGAAACCCTAAATCTATCTACATAAGCAGGCTTATGCTTATTTAAGTATTTATCAAAGGCTTCTTGTACCGTATCTACGTAGTTCCTATTAATCATTGCCTTAGCTATATGGGGCCTACCTATAACCCCTTTACCAGCAATATGAAAAACTTCCTGTAAGGTTAAATTAAATTCTAGACGATTAAGCTTTTCAACAATTTTTTCACCCCTCGATTCTCTTGATTCTTTAAATAATTTAAGTGTTTCTAATAATTCTATATTCTGTATATCAATATAATATCCCAGTAAATGTACTTCCTCATCCTCAAATATACAGCTTATTTCAATTCCCGGTATAATAGTAATATCAAATAAATTAGTATTCTCTATCGCATATTTTACACCTTCTATAGTATCATGATCCGTTATAGCAATTGCATAAATTTTCTTCTTAGAAGCCCATTTTATAACTTCAAGGGGAGCTAAGGATCCATCAGAGAATGTTGTATGGACATGTAAATCAGATTTTTTTATTATTGCATTCATATCAGCTATCATTCCTTTCTCCATGTAAAGCATAAAAAAGTATATATAGAATTTAAATATTATTATTACCTAAATCCTTATTAAAATAAAAAATCAAATATAAAAAAACCTGCACATATTATGCAGGCTTTTTTTAATTACCTAGGTTCAACAATTAATTTAATAGCGGTTCTCTCTTCCCCATCAATCTCAATGTCGGTAAACGCAGGTATACAAATTAAATCAACACCACTAGGAGCAACAAATCCTCTAGCAATAGCTACTGCTTTTACTGCTTGATTTAGAGCACCTGCGCCTATTGCTTGTATTTCTGCAGCACCTTTTTCTCTTAATACTCCAGCTAATGCTCCGGCAACAGAATTTGGGTTTGATTTTGCTGATACTTTTAATACATCCATTAAAATAGCCCCCTTAAATAATATTATTAATGCAGTATGATAATAATATTCTACAAATAACAAAAAAATCCTCTTTTCCCAGCTAAATTTTTTCAAAATAATATATATTTTACAATATTAAAAAAGAGAAGACCATGTCTTCTCTATTTTGCATATTCAATAGCTCTTGTTTCTCTTATAACATTCACTTTAATTTGTCCAGGATATTCTAGTTCACTTTCTATTCTCTTAACTATTTCTCTAGCTGTATGAATAATCTGGTCATCATTAATGAGTTCGGGTTTAACCATAATTCTAATTTCTCTACCTGCTTGTATAGCAAATGATTTTTCTATACCTTCAAAAGAATTAGCTATTTCTTCTAGTTTTTCTAGCCTTTTAATATAAGCTTCTAACGTTTCTCTTCTTGCTCCTGGTCTTGCAGCTGATATTGCATCTGCTGCTTGAACTAAAACAGCCTCAACGGTTTCTGGTTCAACATCTCCATGATGTGCCTCCATGGCATGAATTACTTCTTTAGATTCTCTATATTTCTTTAACAAATCTGCTCCTATAGCAACATGTGGACCTTCTACCTCATGATCTACAGCCTTTCCTAAATCATGTAAAAGTCCCGCTCTTTTAGCGATTTTTATATCTGCGCCTAGTTCTGCAGCCATTAACCCCGCTAAATGCGATACTTCTATAGAGTGTTTAAGTACGTTTTGTCCATAACTAGTCCTATAGTTTAATCTACCTAAAAGCTTAATTATTTCTATATGAAGTCCATGTACTCCTGTTTCAAATGTAGCTTGCTCTCCTTGCTCTCTGATATGGTTGTCTACTTCCTTTTTAGCTTTTTCAACCATTTCTTCTATCCTTGCAGGATGTATACGTCCATCAATTATAAGCTTTTCTAGAGCAACCCTTGCTACTTCCCTTCTAATTGGGTCAAATCCAGATAAAATAACTGCTTCAGGAGTATCATCAATTATCAAATCAATACCAGTTAAAGTTTCCAAAGTTCTGATATTTCTGCCTTCCCGACCTATAATTCTACCTTTCATTTCGTCATTTGGCAATGAAACTACTGTAACTGTAGTTTCTGCTACATGATCAGCAGCACATTTTTGAATTGCATAGGCGATTATTTCTCTTGCTTTTTTCTCGCCTTCTTCTTTTGCCTTATTTTCGATATCCTTGATCATTATCGCTGCATCATGAGTTATTTCTTTTCTGATATCGTTTAATAATAATTCTCTAGCTTCATCTGATGTTAAATTAGATATTCTCTCTAATTCTTCGACTTGCTTAACATATAATTCTTCAATTGCTAAATCTTTTTGCTCTAAATCCTTAATTTTCTTTGCCAATTGATCTTCTTTTTTCTCTAATGTTTCACTTTTTCTATCAATGGATTCTTCCTTATGAAGCAATCTTCTTTCTTGCTTCTGAATCTCCATTCTTCTTTCCCTAATTTCTCTTTCTAATTCATTTCTTGCCTTATGAACTTCTTCCTTTGCTTCAAGAAGTTGTTCTTTTTTTAAGGTCTCTGACTGTTTTTTTGCCTCGTCGACTATTCTTGAAGCCTCTTCCTCTGCGTTTATTATCTTTGCTTCAGCAATTGTTTTCCTTAAGTATATACCTAAGACAGTTCCAACTGCTAGCCCACCAACAGCTCCTGCAATCACTAGTGGTAAAATGATAAAGCACCTCCTTTACTATTCAGTTTTCAAGTTTCGTTTTTTAAAACATTTTCATTTGAATACAATAAGCAGATTAATAAAAATATAAACCGAGTAATCTCGGCTTATGAGATCTACGTATTATCTTTTAGAATGTTTTTTATGTTACATTAATAAGTATATTGCTATACGATTTAATTTTATTACTTTTTAATTTATATGTCAAGTAAATAAAGCTGTCTCCCAACTCAAAATTATTTGCTTGCTACTGCTCACATATATTTTCTGACAAAAGCATTCAGAAAATCGGATTAGGTCATAAAAAAATGGCGTGTTATTCGCCATTCTTATAAAATATTATTTCTTATCTTCTTCTTTACTTGTATCTATTAATTTATTGATTTGGGCAGGACTTTGCAGGTTGTATTTTTCCCTTATTTTTGCTTCTATTTCATTAGCTATTTCAGCATTATCACGTAAAAAATCTTTAGCATTTTCTCTTCCCTGTCCTAATCTATTGGATTCGTAGCTATACCAAGAACCAGATTTATTAATAATTTCAGCTGCAACTCCCACATCTAATATGTTTCCTTCTTTTGAAATCCCTGTTCCATACATAATATCGAACTCAGCTTGTTTAAAAGGAGGAGCTACCTTATTTTTAACCACTTTAACTCTAGTTCTATTACCAATGATATCTTCTCCCTGTTTTAAAGATTCAACTCTTCTAACGTCTAGTCTTACAGAGGCATAAAACTTTAAGGCCCTACCTCCAGTAGTTGTTTCAGGATTTCCGAACATAACACCGACTTTTTCTCTAAGCTGATTAATGAATATAGCTATGGTATTAGATTTCTTTATGGCTCCTGCTAATTTTCTTAGGGCTTGAGACATTAGTCTTGCTTGTAAACCAATATGGCTATCTCCCATTTCACCTTCAATTTCTGCTTTAGGAACTAGAGCAGCAACTGAATCCACTACTACAACATCAACAGCTCCACTTCTAACTAAGGCTTCAGCAATCTCCAAAGCTTGTTCCCCAGTATCTGGTTGAGATACTATTAATTCTTCAATATTGACACCAAGATTCTTTGCATAGCTAGGGTCTAGAGCATGTTCTGCATCGATAAAAGCAGCTGTTCCGCCTATTTTTTGTACTTCTGCTATGGAATGCAGAGCTACAGTCGTCTTACCTGAAGATTCTGGTCCATAAATTTCTATTATTCTTCCCTTTGGAAGTCCTCCAATTCCTATTGCAATATCTAAATCAAGAGAGCCTGTAGAGACTGCTTCAACATTAAGCTTTGAATCTTCACCTAATTTCATTATAGAGCCTTTACCAAATTGCTTTTCTATTTGGCTTATGGCCATTTCTAATGCTTTCTTTTTTTCTAGCATAAAGTATTCCCAGAAATTCTGGGATTCACCACCCTTACCCGTATTCGAACAAACGTTCTATTGTAATTATATAACAATGCTTAATAATAGTCAAACAGAAAATATTGAATTTATTAAATTAAATCTAGAAGATATTTTCTAACTAAATCAAATACAAGTTTTGCAGATCTAAGTCTATTGCTTTCTCTATTGCCGTTAAATTTTTTTTCAACCACTACATATCTATCCTTAGCAGCAAGACATACATACACTAGCCCTGTTGGCTTAGTTTCAGATTCTCCAGTAGGACCAGCTATTCCAGTAATAGATACACTTATATCTATTGGACATTTTCTTAGTAGCCCTTGTGCCATTTCAATGGCAGTCTCTTTGCTTACCGCTCCATAGCTATTTAGAGTGCTCTCTTTGACGTCAACTTCTTCTACCTTTGATAGATTACTATAAGTTATATAGGACCTTTCTAAGGTCTTAGAGGCACCTGGAATACTTGCCAGCATAGAGGTAGTAAGTCCAGCAGTACATGATTCACAGAATCCTATTTTAAGCTTTCTATGGGTAAGCATTTTAAATACTACTTCCTCTATACTTTCATTATTATAGCTGTAAATATACTCCTTAATCCTCTTATCTAACTCAGTTTGCATGTCATCAAGCAATCCATCAGCTTTAGTTGCACAATCTGCCTTTGCAGTAATTCTTATATCTACTTGTCCATTACTTGCATATGTTGCAATTGTTGGATTGGATTGAGTGTTTATTAAATCAATTATTTTCTCTTCCAATGATGATTCACCAATGCCAATTGTTTTAATTACTCTTGACCTAATCGTATTATTTGAACTATTATCAAGCCTTGGCATTGCATATTTATTGAACATAAGTGTTAGTTCATTAGGAGGACCAGGAAGCAGTATTATTATTTTATTATCTATTTCAATATAAAATCCGGGTGCAGTGCCTACATCATTTTTTAGTATTATACTGTTTTCTGGAACATAGGCTTGTTTTTTATTCGATTCAGGTATTTGCTTATTAGTAAAAAAACAGTTTATATCCTCTACTATTTGTTCATCTAAATATAAAGCCTTATTTATAGCTTTACATACAGCTTCTTTGGTACAATCATCTTCTGTAGGTCCAAGTCCTCCAGAATAAATCAAAATATCAGCCCTATTTAAAGCACTAATAGTAGTATCCATAATTCTTTGCATATTATCTCCCACAGTAGTCTGATAATATACATCTATTCCAATCTCTGCAAGCTTTTCAGATAAAAATTTTGCATTAGTGTTAGTGATATTACCTAATAGTAATTCGGTTCCTACGCAAATTATTTCAGCCTTCATACTCTCACCTCTTTAGTACCTCTCACGTTATTTATTGCTTACTAGAAATACTTTTCTGTTAACATAGAAGTAATCAATACCAGAAACAATTGTAAAAATAACTGCCAATGCTAAGGACAATTTATCAAAAGGAATACCTACTCTATTAAAAGGATAATTATTGATAAGTAATGAAACAATAGTTACAATCTGGGTAATTGTCTTAATTTTTCCCCACCAGCTTGCTGCAATAGTGATACCTTCTGAAGCAGCTAAAACTCTTAACCCTGTGACTGCAAATTCTCTAGCGATGATAATAACAACAACCCAAGCAGGAACTTTGCTCATTTCCACTAGAGAGATTAATGCTGCTGAAACTAAAAGCTTATCAGCTAAAGGATCCATAAATTTCCCAAATTTAGTTATTTGATTTCTACTTCTTGCAATATATCCATCTAAGGTATCTGTTAGAGCTGCTATAATAAATATACCTGCTGCTATATAGTTCCCAAAGGGAATTTCAAATATAAGAAAAATCATAAAAATAGGAACTAATAGTATTCTAATTATCGTTAATTTATTAGCTAGATTCAAAATAAACATCCCCTATCTAATTATATAATACTCCGCAAAATAATGTTGTATATATTTAGTTCTTTAACACAATGTATTTACATACTCTGTTAATTCCTTTATTACATGCTCAATATCTGTATATTTAACAATCTTATCATATTTATCTAGTTTTTCTATAGAATACTTGTATAGTGGATCATAATAGCTTCTCATAAGTTCCCTTGCAATTACTGAATAATTTTTTTTGTTTAACTCTTCAATAAGAGTATTAGCCTTATCACCACCTATTTTTTTTCTTAGCTTGTCAATAGCTTCTTTAATCTCCATATCTTTAGTGCATGAGGTGCTGCTTACATAATCATCTACTATATTTTCTACTCTCTTTTCTAAAGTAGTTTCAATTAAAACATGATATCCATTTTCCATATCATGAAATAAAAATTCAGGCAGCACTGCTTTTCCTACTCTTTTACTTTCACTTTCCGTAAATACATAAACATCCTTAGTATTTTCAAGATTATTGAGTAGTAAAGATTCAAATTTCTTTTGAGAGTTAGATTCACCTTCAAATGCAATATTACCAAATACTGAACCAGCATTTCGGGCTAAGCTTTCTAAATCAAGCACTGATTTGCCAAGCTTTTCTAACATCTTAAGTATCTTTGTTTTACCAGCACCAGTATAACCATGTAAGACTATGAATTTATACTTTCCTTCATATTTTACTAGTTCCTCTAATACATATTTTCTATAGCTTTTGTATCCACCTCTTACTAAGAATAGATTTATTCCCATAGTATCTAATACATTGGCTACTGAGTTACTTCTCATTCCCCCTCTATAGCAGAACAATGCAACATGCTTATTATTTTTTTCAATATTTTTTGCCTTTTCATAGAATTCTACAAGCTTAGCTGAAGCATATTTTAGACCAATTTTTTTTGCTTCATCCTTATCAACTTGGGTATAAATATAACCTACATGTTCACGTTCACTATTATTAAGAATAGGTACATTAATTGCACCTGGGATTGTGTCAATTTCGTATTCACTTTCACTTCTTACGTCAATAAAAGCCAGATCTTTTAGAGGCAATGCATCCTCAATATTTATTTCCCTTATCAATAGTTCACCTTCTTAAACAACAATTTAGCTTTAGTTATTAATCATTCTCATAATCTTCTTTGGTAATTAAGACCTTTCGAGGTTTACTTCCTTCGTAGCCTCCTACAACTCCTCTTTCCTCCATCTCATCAATAATACGTGCTGCTCTAGCATAGCCTATTTTTAATCTGCGTTGAAGTAAGGATATAGAGGCTTGACCTTCATCAATTACTATATCAATAGCATTTGGTAACAGTTCATCAGATTCGCTTGTACTCTGTTTAAAATTATTATTTATTTCCCCAATAATTTTTTCTTCGTACTGTGCACTACACTGACCTTTTAAATATTCAACTAATCCATTAATTTCTTCCTCACTAATAAATGCTCCTTGTATTCTGACAGGCTTTGATTCGCCAACTGGATAAAAAAGCATATCTCCTTTACCAAGTAATTTTTCTGCGCCTCCCATGTCAAGTATAGTTCTAGAATCTGCTTGGGATGATACTGCAAAAGAAATTCTTGAAGGTATATTGGCTTTAATAGTTCCAGTAATGATATCTACTGATGGCCTCTGAGTTGCTACGATTAGGTGTATTCCTGCAGCTCTAGCCATTTGAGCAAGCCTACATATATAATCTTCAACCTCAGAAGCAGAAACCATCATTAAATCAGCTAACTCATCTATGATTATTACAAGCTTAGGAAGCTTTTCCATTTCTATATTATCTTCTGCCTTATTATTATATGAGTCTAAATCTCTTACACTATTCTTGGCAAAAAGATTATATCTTCTAGTCATCTCTTGAACTGCCCAATTAAGAGAAAATGCTGCTTTTTTGGGGTCTGTAACAACAGGAACTAATAAATGTGGCACACCATTATATACGCTTAGCTCAACAACTTTAGGATCAATAAGCATTAGCTTTACTTCATCTGGCTTTGCTTTAAAGAGAATACTCGTTATTAAAGTATTTATACAGACACTCTTTCCTGAACCTGTTGCTCCTGCAATTAGTAAATGCGGCATTTTTTCTATATTAGCAACCATTGGTTTACCAGCAATATCCTTGCCTAAAGCAAAAGGTATACGAGTATCTAACTCATTATATTCTTTTGATTCCAGTATTTCTTTTAAGCCTACACCTACTTTATTCTTATTTGGAACTTCAATTCCAATAGCAGATTTCCCTGGTATAGGTGCTTCCATTCTAATATCTGATGATGCTAAGCTCAATGCTATATCATTAGTCAAGCTTACTATCTTACTTACTTTTACACCAGGAGCAGGTTGTATCTCATACCTCGTAATGCTAGGTCCAATACTTACTTGAAGTATTTTTGCTTCAATTCCGAAATTGTTTAAAGTATCGATTAATTTATTAGCATTTAAAAGTACCTCTTTTTTTTCTATGCTTTTCACGTTTGTTTTTATCTCTTTAAGCAGTTCTGTATATGGTAGTTTGTAGTCCTCATAATTTTCTTGCTTTTGGCCTTCAGATATATTGATATTCATATCTTCTTTTTCTAATATTTCATCCCTGTTTTTTTCAGTAGTTTTCATGGATTCTTCTGTTACTTTAGTGTAATCTAAAACCCTAATCTTACTATCAACTTCATTAGAAACAGTAATAATATCATTAGTACTAGCATCTTCGTTTTCTCTAATTATGTTCTTTAAAATTACACTATCCTTTTTATCATTCTTATTGGAATTCTTTTTCCCATTATCTTCTATGTAAACAAAACCCATTATATTTTTAAGGCCTGTTTTTATTAAAGCAGCAGTTCTTTTACAAATACCCCTTAACATATCTATAACACTTATATCTGTAAATAACAGAAAGGATATTAAAACCATTGCAATGATTACAACATAAGAACCAATAGTTCCAAATAAGCTTAAAAATATATAAGAAAAGGAAGAGCCAATAATTCCGCCACCTGTAGCTAATTTTTCTGAAGTAATGACAGAATTATTTACATCAATAGATAGCTTAACTCTATCAATAAAAGATAATCCCTCCACAAAAGGGAAGAAATTAATGTCTACAATAGTTAGAAAGCCAATATAGGCAATTATAATTGATATAGTTTTTTTTATATGCTCTATTTTGTTCGTTATAAATAGAAAACCAAGCAACAATACTATAGTGGGGAAAACATAGCCTCCTAAACCAGCTATTAATATTGAATATTTTCTTATTACTTCTCCAATGAAGCCTGTAGACTTATTATACATGCTTAATAGGGATAAAAGTCCTATAGCGATAATTAGTATTCCAGCTATCTCCATTTTAATGTTTCGTTTTGTTTTAACTCTATTCTTTGTAGCTACTCTGCCCTTTGCTTTAGTCATATAATCACCTCTATAATGTATTTCTACAGAGGAGGTTAAAATCCTTTAGTGAAAACAAATAATTCTTATGACAAAAAAATTGCCTATCTATGATTATAGCAGCGATTAACCATAGATAATTAGTTGCCAGTTTTTGTTTAGCCCTTGAAGAGACCTCCTACTATTGTAGACCCTAGTTTAGATATATCATGAGTAATAGCAATTCATAGAATGTTTCTTCCTCATATAGAGTAAAAGTGCTAATGGCCATCATTAACACTTTTACTTTGTAATTATAACATAATCCATATAAATATTCTATTCAAATTAACTCTCCTTATTCTTTTCCATAAGCTCTCTAAGCTTTTTTAAGGCATCAGTAAATCCACCAACAGCATTTATTAATCCATTATTGACTGCCTCTTCACCAATAAGGATAGTCCCGACGTCATTAGCGATTTCATCAGTATCATACATCAATTTCATAAGCATGTCTCTCTCTATATTTGAAGTTCTTAATATAAAATTTATTATTCTTTGCTGCATCTTTTCAAAATATCTAAATGTCTGAGGAACTCCTATGACTAACCCAGTCATACGAATAGGATGAATTGTCATTGTAGCTGTAGGTGTAATAAATGAATAATCACTGGAAGTAGCTAGAGGAACTCCAATACTGTGCCCACCTCCTAGAACAAGGGATACTTTTGGTTTACTTAAGCTGTTAATCATTTCTGCCAATGCTAAGCCTGCTTCAACATCTCCTCCAACAGTATTTAAGAATATTAAAATACCCTTAACTTCGGGATTCTGTTCGGCCGCTACTAGTAAAGGCATAATATGCTCATATTTTGTAGCCTTCTTTTGGGGAGGTGATACTAAATGTCCTTCAACTTCTCCAATTATTGAAATGAATTGTATATCCTGAGGAGTTGTTGGAATATTAGGTGTACCAAATGCTTTTAAATTTTCTATATCTTCATTGTCAGTATTTTGTTCCGAATTGCTTTCTTCTTGATCTCCACCGTTTTCTTCATTATTTAAAAATAGAAAATCAGAATTATATTTGTCTGCTGCCATTAATATTTCCTCCTTTGCACACTATAAATTAGTCAAGAAACAATTGTTAGTTTACTATTTATATAGTTTACGCTAAACACAGATTAATATGCTTAAGAAAAATTAAAAGCAAGCTATATAGCCTGCTAATAATATTTTTTTAATAAAATTCATTATGCAATGCATTTAAGGCCTTTTCTGTATCCTCTTCCCTAACAAGGCACCAGATAGTGGTATGAGAATCAGAAGATTGAAGGATTGAAACATTAACACTTAAAAGCGCGCCAATAATTCTAGCCATTACACCAGGTAATCCATTGATTTTATGTCCTATAATACTTATTTTACTGCAATTTTTGATTATCTTATATTTATATCCTTTAGCTTGCAGTATATTTTCAATAATTGGAACATTTTTTTCGTCTACTGTGAATACTTTTCTTTCTGTCAATAAGTTTATTAGATCTATACTAATTTTGTTATTGGCTATTAAATCTAATAGTTCTTTTAGATGTTCATCATTGTTATCGAGATATACAGTAATTTGAGTTCTGTTTTTCTTATAAGTAATTGCTGTTATAATATTGTCTATAGGATTAAGATTATCCTTTACTATATCATTAGGAGGCCCTATAATAGTACCTGTACTGTTATTTGTAATATTTTTAACTATTACTTTTATGTTGCATCTTTTGGCCACTTCTACTGCCTTGGGGTGTATAACTCCAGCTCCTTCTTCTACTAACTGATGTACCTCAGAATAACATATTTTTTTAATTAATTGTGCATTGGGAACTATTTTAGGGTCTGCAGTCATTACTCCTTCTACATCTGTATATATTTCTACACATTCACTTTCAATAGCTTCTCCAATTATTAAGGCACTTGTATCGCTTCCACCTCTTCCTAAAGTAGTGATTTCTCCATCCTTAGTTGCCCCTTGAAAGCCAGAAACTATAACTATATCCTCCTTTTTTAACATTTCTAAAATTTTATTGGGAATTACTTCTATAACATCTGCATCTCCAAAATTATTATCTGTTATAATTCCTGCTTGATAGCCAGTAAGTACTGTATTGCTATAGCCTGCGGTACTCATAAGATTTGATAAAATTGTAGCTGAAATTATCTCACCACAAGACATTAGCAAATCTAATTCCCTCTTCTGTGTATGTTTTTCATCAACTAAGTTTATTAGTGAATCAGTAGAATATGGATCACCTTTTCTTCCCATTGCAGAAACCACTGCCACAACCTTATATCCGGTCTTTATCTTTTCTATTATCCTGTCTACTACTTCCTTCCTATTCTTTTCATTTGCAACTGATGTACCCCCAAATTTTTGTACAATTATATTCATACTTTCACCTCTAATGTATATGAGTTGATGCACAATGTTTATCCATAGTTTATTATATGTTCTTTTGTATTAATTGTGATGTTATACGCTATATATCCTCTTATTTCTGTTTTCCTCGTCTAGCTCGATAATAATCATATCATTTCCGATTTTTCTTATTGAAGACCAGGGAATTTCTACTCCGCTTCTGTCATTGAAACCGAAAATTTTAATTTGACTTCTCCTATCAGGCACTAATAAAGCTAATATTTTTCCGCTTTTTTCATCGATAACTAAATCTGAATCTGCAATTATTCCTAATCTACCTCCATCATTTAAATTAACTATCTCCTTACCACCTAATTCACTTAATCTCATAAAATACCCTCCTCATTATTTTCGTTAGATTTTTTATAGATGTAATTTCTATATAATATGAAATAAATTATGAAATATGTTTTATCAATTATGATAAGGTCAATTATGACTTATAGCTTAAAAAAAGATTACTATTTGAAAAGTAATCTTTTTAATTTAATATCTATTTCTTCCTCGTTATCAAACTTACCTACATAAGCAATGTTGTATTTACTACTGTCAAATATTCTATTAACTACTCTAGTAATATCCTTTAACTCTACCTTATCTATTTTTGAAGCTATTTCTTGGGAAGAAATTACTTTACCTAATAAAAGCTCTGACTTACCTATTGAAGTCATACGACTAGATGTACTTTCAAGCCCTAAAATATAATTACCTTTCAATTGTTCTTTGGATTTATAAATCTCCTCTTCAGATAAATAGTCCTTTTTAATTATATTTATATTTTCCATAATTATATCTATTACTTCCACAAAATAATCAGGATTTAACGCAGCATAGATGGTAAATATGCCTGTGTCTTTATATGATGATGGATAGGAATATATCGAATATACTAATCCCTTATCTTCTCTAATATCCTGGAATAATCTAGAGCTCATGCTTCCACCAAATATATTATTTAGTATCAGTAGTGCATAAAGGTCATCCTGCCCTTGAGGAATCCCTTCTGTTCCTATACAAAAATGTAATTGTTCAATGTCTTTTTTCTTTTTAGATATATTATGATATATTATTGGTTTATCATATTTTTCAATTAAGCTTCTTTTTGGTTTCCATTCAGCAAAATATCTTTTAATCATCTCTATAGTTGAATTAAAATCAAAATTCCCCGCAATAGATATAACTGTATTAGAAGGTATATAGAAGCTCTCAAAATAACTAATTAATTCTTCTCTTGTTATATTCTCCAGTGACTCTTTACTTCCCAGAATAGGAAAAGATAATGAATTCTCATTAAAAATAGTTTGTGATAATAAATCATGTACTAAATCTTCTGGAGAATCCTCGTACATTTTTATTTCCTCATATATAACAGATTTTTCTTTAATAATTTCCTCACTATCAAACAATGAGTTAAAAAGCATATCAGATAATACATCAATAGCTATATCAATGTGATTATCTAATACTTTAGCATAGTAACAAGTACACTCTTTACTAGTAAATGCGTTGATTTGACCTCCAATATTATCTATGCTTTCAGCTATTTCTTTTGCACTTCTATTCTTTGTACCTTTAAACAACATATGTTCTATAAAATGGGATACCCCATTGTTTTGCTTATTTTCTTTTCTAGAGCCTGCTTCCACCCATATCCCAATGGATACTGATTTAACGTATGGGATATATTCTGTAACAATCCGAAGGCCATTATCTAAGGTTATTTTATTATACATATTCTCCTCCTAAGCTAATTATTGCATACTATTTTGCAACAAAAATATAATTTATTACATTTTCATTTTATTATATCACTTATAGATCCTATTTTGTAACCCTTATCTTTAAGATTTTGAATTATCACAGGTAATGCTTTAACTGTTTCCTCTTTAGGATGCATTAAAACTATTGCTGAATTGTGATGTTTACCTATGACCCTATTTATTATTTTATCTTTTGTACTGTCATTTCTCCAATCTATTGTATCAATACTCCACATAATTAGCTTGTATTCTAAATCAGTAGCAGCCCTCACAGTGTAGTCATTATATGCTCCAGAGGGAGGAGCAAAATACTTAGATTTTATTCCAAGTATTTCACTTATTATTAGATCTGCTTTTTGTATTTCCTTTTTATTATCCTCATAATTCAAAGTATTGTAATCTCTGTGAAAATATCCATGATTTCCAATCTCATGTCCATTCTCATATATGGTTTTCAATAATTCTGGATTTTTTTCTGCCCACCGTCCCGTAACGAAAAAAGTTATTTTAATATCACTTTCTCTAAAAATATCTAGCATGCCTGGTATACATTCGTTTCCCCAATCTACATTACATGCAAAAGCAATTATCTTTTCATCAATAGTGCCTTTATAGTAGACATCATCATTGTTAAAAATATCCTTTGTTTTTGTAGTGAAGTTAAAGCTGAAGAAGATAATTAATGCTAAAATCGCTAGGATTGCTATTAATGCTATAAGCATAGTTTTGAATCTTATATAGATTATTTTCATAAAATGCCTCCCATTTTAATAGTGTGATATACTATATAAGTATTCTTAGATTTTAAAAATATAATAAAAAAAAGACATAAACCTTTAGGCTCATGTCCTTATTTTTGTTCACCCTCATTTTTCTCTTCATTTGGAAGTGCATCTTTTCTAGAAAGGTTTACTCTACCTTGATTATCTATTTCTGTTACCTTTACTAATATTTCATCTCCAACTGATAAAACATCTTCTACTTTATTTATTCTCTCTCTTGCTATATTTGATATATGAACTAAGCCTTCTTTTCCACTTAATACTTCTACAAAGGCACCAAAAGGCATTATTCTAGTCACCTTTCCTAGGTATATTTTACCTACCTCTATTTCCTCTACTATTTTCTCTATCATTTTCATAGCTTTTTTTCCAAATTCAATATTATTTGCTGCTATGATTACTTTTCCGTCATCTTCAATATCTATTTTAACTCCTGTTTCATCAATAATCTTATTAATTATCTTTCCGCCAGGACCAATGATATCTCTTATTTTATCTGGGTTTACAGTCATTGTTAATATTCTAGGAGCATAAGGAGATAAATCTTTTCGTGGTTCCGAAATGACTTCACTCATCTTATTAAGAATAAATAGTCTCCCTACCCTTGCTTTTTCTAGTGCATTTTTAAGTATTTCTTTATCAATACCTGCTATTTTTATATCCATCTGTATAGCTGTTATACCCTTTTCTGTTCCAGCAACTTTGAAGTCCATATCACCTAGGAAATCTTCCATTCCTTGAATATCTGTTAATATTACTACTTTTTCTTCAGACTTTATTAGACCCATTGCAATACCAGCTACCGGTGCAGTTATAGGTACTCCTGCATCTAATAAGGCTAAAGTACTTCCACAAACACTTGCCTGTGATGTAGAGCCATTTGAGCTTAATACTTCTGAAACCAATCTTATTGTATAAGGGAACTTTTCAACACTAGGAATAACTGGTTCAAGAGCTCTCTCTGCTAATGCACCATGGCCTATTTCTCTTCTTCCAGGACCTCTTAAAAATCTTGTCTCTCCAACACTATAAGGAGGAAAATTGTAGTGATGCATATATCTTTTTTCTTCTTCTTCTCCAAGTCCATCTATAATTTGAACATCTCCAGCAGCTCCTAGGGTTGCAACAGTTAAAACTTGAGTCTGTCCTCTAGTAAACAATCCAGAGCCATGAGTCCTTGGTAATATCCCTACTTCACTAGTAATTTTTCTTATTTCATCTACATGTCTATTATCTGGCCTAATTCCCTCTTCAACAATAAGCTTTCTAACTTCTTCTTTAACAATATTATATAGCACTTCTTCAATATCAGTAGCATTTTCAGGATATTCCTCAATGAAATACTCAAATGTTTCCTTTTTTACATTATCTATATTTTCTTGTCTCTCTTGTTTATCTTCTGTTCTTATAGCATTTAGCATTTTATCTCTAGCATATCCTATTATTGCTTCTTCAATTTCTTTATCTGCATGAAAAGCTTTATATTCTTTTTTAGGCTTACCTACTTCTTTACTGATTTCATTAATAAATTGACATATTTTCTTTATTTCATCATGTCCAGTCATTATTGCATCTAGCATCACAGCTTCATCTATTTCATTTGCTCCAGCCTCAACCATCATTACCGCTTCTTCAGTTCCGGACACAATTAAACTCAATGCAGATTTTTCTCTTTGTTCGCAAGTAGGATTGATAATAAGCTTATTATCAATTAAGCCGATTGCTACTGCACCAGTAGGACCGTTAAAAGGTATATCTGATATAGTAAGAGCAATAGACGCACCTACCATAGACACTATATCAGGAGTACAATCTTGATCAACTGATAAAACAGTGACAATTACTTGCACATCATTTCTAAAATCCTTTGGGAATAGAGGCCTGATTGGTCTATCAATAAGCCTTGAAGTTAAAATTGCTTTTTCACTAGGCTTACCTTCCCTCTTAATAAATCCTCCAGGTATTTTCCCCGCTGCATAAAGTCTCTCTTCATAATCAACACTTAAGGGGAAAAAGTCAATACCTTCTCTTGGTTCTTTTGAAGCTGTAGCTGTAGCTAATACAACAGTATCGCCATATCTAACTAAGCATGAACCACCAGCCTGTTCTGCTACCTTACCTATTGTAACCGAAAGCTTTCTTCCACTTATAGTACTTTCAAAAGTTCTCTCCATGTTCTACCTCCTTCAATATGTATATTATACATTATTTATTATTGCCTCGAAAGCATAAAAAAAACAAATCATAGAATAAATTAATAGAGCGGGTATCCCCGCTCTTATTAACGTCTTAAACCTAATTTTTCTATAAGGTTACGATATCTTTCAATGTCAGTTTTCTCTAAATAATTTTGTAATCCTCTTCTTTGACCTACCATTTTTAGCAGACCTCTTCTAGAATGGTGGTCTTTCTTATGAGCTTTTAAATGCTCATTAAGCTTGTTAATTCTGTGTGTTAAAATTGCAATTTGAACTTCAGGTGAACCTGTGTCACCCTCATGTACTCTGTACTCTTCAATAATTTTTGCTTTTTCTTCTTTACTTAAATTCATTTTGTTTCCTCCTTAATATTGTGTTTCACCTTAAGCCAAGTATGCAGTCGAGGCTACTGTAAACTTAGCATGAGGTATTGTCAATCCTAATTGTACCATATCAAATATATCTTGTAAATATATAAATATATTTTTCTATCAATCTGAATTACTTGTTATTTCATGAATATCTTTCATGACCTGCTTTTTTAATTCATCTTTACTAGAAAATTTTTTCTCTTTTCTAATAAAATCCACTAGTTGAATTTCAATCTTTTTATCATATATATTTTCGTCAAAATCAATTATATGAGTTTCAATACTAAAGCCAACATCATTAAAAGTCGGATTGCTTCCTATATTTGTAATACTCAAATATTCTTTCCCGTCAATATATGTAAATGATTTATAAACCCCAAATTTGGGAATTTGATAATCTGTGTCCATTTTTAAATTAGCTGTAGCAAAGCCTAATCCCTTACCTCTACCTTTTCCTTTAACTATGGTTCCGCAAATAGCAAAAGGTCTTCCCAGCAATGTATTAGCTTCCTTTATAAGTCCATCCCTAATTAGTTTCCTTATATATGAGCTACTAATTATCTTATTATTCTTAGTTATTGACTCTATGATCATTACTTCAAAGCCAAATTCATTGCCTGCTTTTATTAAAAATTCTCCATCCCCTTGTGCTTTATAGCCAAACCTATGATCAAAGCCTATGACTACTAGCTTTGTCCTTAGTTTTTCAACAAGTATATTCCTCACAAATTCATAAGGTGACATATGCATTAGGTCTTCTGTAAAATCAACTAAATATAATAATTCAATTCCAATACTCTCAAATAATAAAACCTTTTGTTCATTGCTCGTAAGTATATTATTTGTTTTGTTAGTTTTAAACTGAACTAATGAATCATTATTAAAAGTAAAGACAGATTTAGTCAAACCTTTTTCATTAGCTTTTTTCTTCATTTCTTCTATTAAATACTGATGCCCTAAATGTAGACCATCAAAATTTCCAAGAGCTACAGCAGTATTTTCCTTTACATTTGTCCTAGTATCTAGTAAGATTTTCATTGTCAATCACCTTTATATAAAAACTTTGTCCATTTTTAAGATTGTGTTATCAGAGCTTTTTTCAATTAAACCCATTCCTATAAATAAATCATCGCAATATACTCGTATTCCTCTTTCAACATTATGAAAATTGGACTCAAGAGAATTGTAATTAAGTTGTATTTTCCCACCATTTTTTAATATATTATAATAATTTTTATGAATATTTATAGAGCTATAGTGTCTAAGTGCATTATCTAAAGGCATAATAATACTATCTAGTCTACTGTTATAGGTGTACTCTTGTATTTCTTCAATAGTATACGCATTGTCAATGCTAAAGTCTCCTACTTGAGTTCTTAACAAAAATGTCATACAGCCTAAGGTTCCAAGTTTTCTGCCAATATCTTTACACAAAGTTCTTATATAAGTTCCCTTTGAACATTCTACATCAAAAAGAATTCTTTTATTATCATAATTTCTTAACATACTTATATTATGAATTACTATCTCTCTAGGCTTTCTTTCTACAGTTTTCCCCTCTCTAGCCAGTTCATATAGCTTCCTGCCATTATGCTTTAATGCGGAATACATGGGAGGAATCTGATTTGTTTTTCCTTTAAAACCATCAAGTACTTCTTCAATTTCATTAGATGTAATATTAGGTATACTCATTCTATCAATAATTTCTCCATACTTATCCTGAGTATCGGTTTCATAGCCTAAAGTTAATTCTGCTCTATATATCTTTGTAAAATCATCAAAGTACTCAACAACTCTCGTAGCTTTTCCAATACAAATAGGCAGCACACCAGCCGCATTAGGATCTAGGGTACCAGTGTGCCCAACTCTTTTGATGTTAAATGTTTTTCTAATAAAACTCACAATATCATGAGATGTCATACCTGGAGGCTTCAAAACATTAATAATTCCATTCATATGAGATCACCTTAATGCCTTTTCTATTTCTTCTAATATCAATATCTTTCCTTCTTCTATGCTAGAGTATAATGTACATCCAGAAGCTTTCACATGCCCTCCACCATTAAAGTTCTTTGCGATCACTGACACATCAGCATAGTTTTTTGATCTAAAGCTGACTTTAATCAATTTATCGTCAATTTCTTTAATAATACAAGCAATTTCCACTCCATCAATGTCTCTAATAAAATCTATTATTATATCAGCATCATTTATAGTCGCATTGCATTTTCTTATCATTTCTCTAGTCACTACAACTAAAGCAATTTTTTTATGTTTAAGTAATTCCAAAGTGTTAAGACTTGCTATAAGCAAATTTGTTTTTTCAATGCTTCTACTTTGATAAAGATTAATATTAATAAGATTAATATCAATCCCTATGTTAAGCAGACCAGATACTATCATATGGGTAACTGGAGTAGTATTATCATATTTAAAACTCCCAGTATCAGTGGATATCGCTACATAAAGTGAAGTTGCAATATCCTTGTCAAGCTTTACCTTCATGAGTTCTAAAAAACGATAAATCATTTCTCCAGTTGAGCTAGAACATGGATCAACAACATTTATATCACCAAAACCTTTATTAGTCACATGATGATCTATATTTATAATGAAATCAATGGATTCCAGTAAAGCTTTATTGATTCCTATTCGCTCCATATCTCCACAATCTAAAGCAATTAGCAAGTCTATTTTTTCAACTGAAATTTCTTTTTGAATTAAGTCTATACCCAGCAAAAACATTAAATTATTAGGTATTTCATCAGGTATCAACATTGTAATATTTCTATAGCCATTTCTTTTTAGAGCTAATCCTAGAGCCAATACAGATCCAATGCTGTCTCCATCAGGATTTACATGGGAGACGATACATATATTGTTATTGTTGTTATGATTAATTACAGAGAGGGCTTCTCTTAAAAGCATTTCCCTGTTATCATTCATCTTCAATACTTCCTTTATTGTCGCTACTGTCCTTCATATCATTTAATAATTTTGATATTTTAAAGCCATGCTCAATAGATTTATCTAAGTAAAATAGCGGTTCTGGAGTGTATCTTAAATTTAAGTTCTTTCCAATTTCCTTTCTGATAAAACCTTTCCCGCTTTCCAAGCCTTTTAAAGTTTCTTCCTTATCAAGCTGGCTTCCTAACACACTTATATAAATCTTAGCATACCTTAAGTCCCTAGTTACTTCGACATCTGTTACACTTGTCATAGAGGAAATTCTTGGGTCCTTTAATTCCGACATTATGACATTACTCACAATTTTTTTTATTTCTTCTGAAATCCTTCCTAACCTTTTTAAACTCATAGAAGTCACCTATCCTCTTTTTCCTTTATGCTTTATATTTACCTTTTTATTTCTTCTAAGGTATATGCTTCTATTACATCTCCCTCTTTAACGTCATTATATCCTTCGATGCCTAGTCCACCTTCGTATCCAGTCAATATTTCTCTAACATCATCCTTAAATCTCTTTAGCGAAGAAATTGACCCTTCATGTATTACTATGTTATCCCTTAGAAGCCTAACCTTAGCATTTCTTAACACCTTTCCTTGTTGTACGTATACTCCAGCTACTACACCAACATTCGGCACCTTAAATGTAGCCCTAACCTCTGCTCTTCCAAGAACTACTTCACGGTATTCAGGAGCAAGCATACCCTTAATGGCAGCTTCAATATCTTCAATGGCATTATATATTACTCTATACGTTCTTACGTCAACATTTTCCCTATTTGCAATATCCATAGCCGCATTGGTAGGTCTTACATTAAACCCAATCACTATGGCATTTGAAGCTGAAGCCAACATAATATCACTTTCAGTTATTGCCCCCACTCCTCCATGAATTGGATTTACCTTCACCTCTTCAATACTCAGCTTTTCTAATGATTGTTTTACTGCCTCTATGGATCCCTTTACGTCAGCTTTAATGATAATATTTAAATCCTTGACCTCACCTTGCTTTATTCTTTCAAATAGATCGTCAAGAGAAACTTTTTGGTTAACCTTTAGTTGCTCATTTCTAATAATCTCTTTTTTGCGTTCAGATATTTCTCTTGATTTTTTGTCATCTTCAACTGCATATAGGTGTTCTCCAGCTTCTGGAACCTCAGATAATCCAAGTATTTCAACTGGAGTAGATGGACCTGCTTTTTTTACTCTCTTTCCTTTATCATCAAGCATTGCTCTTACTTTCCCGTGAGCAGCGCCTGCTACTACAGAATCTCCAACACTAAGGGTACCTTTTTGTACTAATACAGTGGCAACTGGACCTCTGCCCTTATCTAATTTAGCCTCTATTATAGTTCCAACTGCCTTTCTATTGGGATTTGCCTTTAATTCCTGCATTTCTGCTACTAATAATATCATCTCTAATAATTCATCTATTCCTATTCTCTTAAGTGCGGATACAGGTACAAATATTGTATCCCCACCCCATTCTTCAGGTATTAGGCCATATTCAG
Source organism: Proteiniborus sp. MB09-C3 (assembly GCF_030263895.1). NCBI lineage: Bacteria > Bacillati > Bacillota > Clostridia > Eubacteriales > Proteiniborus > Proteiniborus sp. MB09-C3. Next base: position 2,493,370 of record NZ_CP127161.1, on the reverse strand, counting down.
TCAGTTCTTGTTTGACTCTATCTGGATTAGCCTCTTCCTTATCGGTTTTGTTTACTGCAACTATTATTGGAACATTAGCTGCTTTAGCATGATTTAAAGCCTCTATAGTTTGAGGCATTACACCATCATCTGCTGCCACTACAAGAATAGCTATATCTGTTATCTGTGCACCTCTTGCTCTCATAGAAGTAAAAGCCTCATGACCAGGTGTATCTAAAAAAACAACTTTCTTATTATTTATCGTTACAGCTGAAGCCCCGATATGTTGTGTTATACCACCGGCTTCTCTTTGGGTAACATGAGTTTCTCTTATGGCATCTAATAGTGAAGTCTTACCATGATCTACGTGCCCCATAACGGTTACAACTGGCGGTCTTAATTTTAAGCTCTCTTCTGAATCCTCATAATCTAAATTATCATATATGTTATCTTCTTCTTCTTGCTCTTCTATTTGATCAGTAAGTTTCAACTCACAATTAAATTCTGAGGCCACTATACTGGCTGTATCAAAATCAATTTCTTGATTTATTCCTGCCATAACACCTAATGCAATTAATTTTGCAATTAATTGAGTAGAATTTATATCCATCTTTTCAGCTAATTCTTTAACTTGAACTTTATTGTCTATTTCAATGATTTTAGGCTCTTTATTATTCAATTCGTTATTATCCTTTTCTTTGGTTTTGTTTATATTTTCTTTTTCTTCAGTTTTCTTTACTTTCTTAGGCTTTGAAGCAGAGGCCTTTTTTTCATAAATATCTTCATCAAAAACCTCTTCTAAATCTTCATTCTCGCCATCTTTATTCTCTTTATCTTCATCTTGAATATATTCCTTAAGAAGCTCAGCTTCTTCTTTATCTACAGAACTCATATGACTCCCAACTTTCATGTTCAGTTCATCCAACTTATCCATTAATTCTTTAGTTGATATTCCTATTTCTTTGGCTAATTCATATACTCTTATTTTAGTCAAACTATACACCCCCACTTTATTTACAGGTGATAATCTCATCTACAATTTTAAATAAAGCCTTTGCAAATGCTTCGTCATTTATTGATATCACAGAAGTAAGTCCTTTCCCAATTGCTACACCAAGCTCCTCCTTCAAGCCTACTTCAATATATTTAGTGTTTTTTTTATCACATAAACTTAGAAATTTATTTTTTGTATTATATGAAGCATCAGAAGCTATGATTAATAATTTAGATTTTCCTTCTTTTAATGATTGAATACAACCCATCTCACCTGATACTATAAGCCCAGCTTTTCTACCTATACCAAGCATCGACAATAGCTTTTTCATCTATTTAATCTCCTTCGACAAATCATCATAAATCTTGTCAGGAATTTCGATCTCTAAAGCCTTACTAAGCCTCTTGGTTTTAACTGCCTTTTCTAAGCAATCTATGCTTTTACAAATATAAGCTCCACGTCCATTTGCTTTTCCTGTAGGATCAACAAAAATATCTCCGTCTTTATTCTTTACTATTCTTATAAGCTCACGTTTAGGTTTCCCCTCAGAGCAGCCTAAACATTTTCTAAGAGGTATCTTTTTCGTCTTCACATTTCTTCACCCCTTATATATTAATTACCCATTTGTCCTTCACTTTTTATGTCTATTTTCCAACCAGTTAGCTTTGCAGCCAATCTAGCATTTTGACCTTCCTTACCTATAGCCAATGATAATTGATAATCAGGTACAACAATTAATGCAGATTTTTCATTTTCATTAACATCTACTTTTATTACTTTTGCTGGACTTAAACTATTTGACAGAAATACAGCAATATCCTTACTCCAGTTGATTATATCGATTTTTTCACCTTTGAGCTCATCAACAATAGCCTTTACTCTAGCACCTTTAAATCCAACACAAGCTCCAACAGGATCCACATCAGGGTCCTTGGAAAATACCGCTATCTTAGTTCTTGATCCAGCCTCTCTTGCTATACTGAATATATCAACAATTCCTTCCTGTATTTCAGGAACCTCTAGTTCAAAAAGCCTTTTGACAAGACCGGGATGAGTCCTTGATAGAAGTATCTGCGGACCTTTAGTAGTCTTCTTGACTTCTAAAATATATGCCTTAATCCTATCACCTTGATTGTAGCTTTCTCCCTGAATCTGCTCACTTGGAGCTAATATTCCTTCTGTTTTATCTAAGTCTACAAAAACATTGTTTTTGCTTACTCTTTGAACTAACCCAGTAATGATCTCATTTTCCCTATTAATAAATTCATCAAAGACAATTTCTCTTTCGGCTTCTTTTATTTTCTGCATTACAACCTGTTTTGCAGTTTGAGCTGCTATTCTTCCAAAATTTCTTGGTGTTATCTCTATATTTACTATATCATTTATATCATATTTTGTATCTATTTCTCTGGCAGCTTCCAAACTAATTTCTAATAATTCATCTTCTACCAATTCAACCACTGTCTTCTTTGCATATACCTTCACTTCACCATTTCCTTTATTTATTTCAACCTCTACATTCTGTGAAGATCCAAAGTTCTTTTTATAACCAGAAATAAGTGCCGCTTCTAATGCATCAAATATTATATCTTTACAAATACCTTTCTCTTTTTCTATATCTTCAAGAGCCTCAATAAATTCGGCTTTCATATCCCCTTTTACCTCCCCACTAAAATTTAATTGCTAAATTAATCTTTGCAATAATATCTCTGCTTATTTGCATATTCTCTTCTTTTTCATCGCTTATAACGATATTATTATCATCAAATTCAACAAATTTACCTGTATATTTTTTCTTACCATTTATTTGCTTATATAAACTAATTTCTATATCTTTTCCAATGCTTCTTTCCAAATCTTTATTATTTTTTAGTGGTCTGTCAAGCCCAGGAGAAGATACTTCTAGAAAATAATTATCTTGTATAGGGTCTTTTTCATCAAGAAGAGTACTTAATTCTTCACTGACCTTTTGGCAATCATCTATTGTTACTCCACCAGGCTTGTCAATAAAAACTCTTAAGTACAAATTTGGACCTTCTTTTACATATTCAACATCAACTAGTTGAACATTATATTCCATTAATATTGGGGCTACAATTTCAGTGATCATGCTCTCTAATGCATTTTTTTTCATATATTCACCTCCAAGCAATTACTTTAATATTTTGCCATAAAATAGCCTAATTATTCTAAAATACGTACTATAACAAAGTAAGAGTGGGAAAACCCACTCTTGCTGCATACGTTTATTTATTTTAAGCTTATCATAGTTTTTTCCAAAAATCAAATATTAAATAAAGTAAGCTGATTGCTTTCAGGAATACCTTCAAGGCATCCGTGAGCCTCTAGAGCTTCTAAAACAGTTTTTGTTATCTTACACCTACTGGTCAAGTCTTCTAAGGATATAAATTCACTTTTTTTCCTTTCCTCAGCAATACTTCTTGCTGCATTTTCTCCAACTCCCTCCAGGGATTTAAGTGGAGGAATTAAGCCTTTTTCTCCAATTATAAACTTATCACTATCTGACTTGTATAAATCAACTCTTTCGAATTCTAAGCCTCTTGAATACATTTCAAGTACAACTTCTAGAACCGTAAGCAGGTTTTTTTCTTTTGCAGTTTTGTTATTCCCCATATTCTCTAACTCTTGGATCTTATTTTTTACAACTTCTTTACCCTTTAAAGCAAGTTCTGCATCAAAATCTATTGCCTTTGAAGTAAAATAAGTAGCATAAAAGGCACTTGGATAATGTACTTTAAAATAGGCTATTCTGAAGGACATCATAACATACGCAACAGCATGGGCCTTAGGAAACATGTATTTTATGGTGTTACATGACTGTATATACCATTCTGGTATTTTATTTTCCCTCATGTATTCTTCGTCCTCCTCCGATAACCCCTTCCCCTTTCTTACTCTTTCCATTATCTTAAAGGATCTTTTTTTATCTAGCCCATTATATATTAGATAGAGCATTATATCGTCTCTGGTCGATATAACCCCAGTTAACTTAGCAACTCCATTTCTTACTAAATCCTGTGCATTATTTACCCATACATCGGTTCCGTGAGATAGCCCACTTATTCTTACTAATTCCCCAAAAGTAGTTGGTCCAGTATCTACCAGCATTTGTCTTACAAATTTTGTTCCGAATTCAGGTACTCCAAGAGTGCCAACTTCAGTATTTATTTCTTCCGTAGTGACACCTAGTGGTTCAGTGCTAGTGAAGAGCTTTAAGGTATCTTTGTCATCTAATGGAATACTCTGTGCATTAATGCCTGTAATATCTTCCAACATCCTTATAATACTTGGTACATCATGCCCAAGTATATCTAATTTAAGGATTCTACCACTTATAGAGTGATAGTCAAAATGGGTTGTTATTACACCTGATTTACTGTCATCTGCGGGATATTGTATAGGTGTAAAATCATATATTTCCTTATAGTTAGGTACAACCATAACTCCTCCTGGATGTTGTCCTGAGGTTCTTTTTATTCCAGTACAACCTCTTACTAAACGATTTATTTCAGCATTATTAACAGATATGTTTCTTTCTTCAAAATATTTTTTCACATATCCATATGCAGTCTTTTCTGCAATAGTGCCTATTGTACCAGCTCTAAATACATAACCCTTTCCAAAGACTTCTTCCGTATACTGGTGGGCTTTAGGTTGATATTCCCCTGCAAAGTTTAGGTCAATATCTGGTTCCTTGTCTCCCTCAAATCCTAAGAAAACTTCAAATGGTATATCATGCCCATTCTTTTTATATTGAGCTCCACATTTAGGACATATCTTATTAGGAAGATCTGCTCCAGAGCTAAAAGAACCATCAAGAATAAACTCGCAGTTTTTACAGTTTTCACATATATAATGAGGTGGTAGAGGATTTACCTCCGTTATATCACTCATAGTTGCAACAAAAGAAGAACCTACTGAACCTCTTGAGCCAACAAGATAACCATCACTTAGTGACTTTGTAACTAATTTCTGTGCAATTATATACATAACTGCATATCCATTAGAAATAATTGAATTCAACTCTCTATCTAATCTAGCCTGTACTATCTCGGGTAAAGGGTCACCATAAATCTCTTTCGCCTTCTTATAGTTCATATTTCTAAGTTCTTCGTCTACTCCATCAATAACTGGAGGATAGGTTCCATCTGGGATTGGTAATATTTCCTCTATCATGTCAGCTATAAGGTTTGTATTCTGTATTACAACTTCTTTTGCTTTTTTCTCTCCTAAATAACTAAATTCCTCTAGCATTTCATTAGTAGTCCTTAAATATAACGGCATAGGTTTATCTGCATCGGAAAAACCCTGCCCAGCTAGTAGTATACGTCTATACATTTCTTCGTGAGGATCTAAAAAATGTACATCTCCTGTTGCTACCACAGGTTTATCGTGTTCTTCACCTAGTTCAACTATTTTTCTATTTATAGATTTTAGTTCATCTATGTCTTTTACTGAATTGTTGTCTATTAAAAACATGTTATTTGCAAGAGGCTGAATTTCCAGAAAATCATAGAAATTAACTATATCTTTTATTTCATCCTCTGCTCTATTAGATAAAATACTTTTATATAGCTCACCTGCTTCACATGCTGTTCCTATAACCAAATCATCTCTATATTTCGAAAGCATAGATTTAGGTATTCTTGGTCTTCTATGAAAATACTTTAAATGAGATTCAGAAATTATTTTATATAAGGTTTTAAGACCATTTTGATTTTTAGCAAATATAATTATATGGAAAGTACTATCTGATTTAATATTTTTGTTGCCTTCAAATACAGTATTTATTTCTTCAAGCTTTGTAACACCTTTCTCCTTAAGCATTTCAACTAATTTGATAAAAATTTTAGCAGTTGCCTCAGAGTCATCAACAGCTCTATGATGATTTTCAAGACTAACATTTAAGTGCTTAGCTATGATATTTAGCTTGTGACTTTTTAAATGTGGAAGTAATTCTCTTGAAAGCTGTAAAGTATCTAGTGTAGTATTATTAAATACTAAACCAATACGATTACAATTTTCTCTAATAAATCCCGTGTCAAAGGATGCATTATGAGCTACTAAAACACTATTTCCTATAAATTCAATAAACCTAGGTAAAACCTCATCTATAATAGGTTCATTTGCAACAAGCTCATCCGTAATTCCTGTTAGTTCAATTATTTTCTCTGGTATTTTTATCTTTGGATTTATCAGTTGACTAAATCTATCAACAACTTGACCATTTATTATCTTAACAGCTCCAATTTCAGTTACCTTATCATTTTTATTTGAAAATCCAGTAGTCTCAATATCAAATACAACATATTCTGTATCAATATCTTGTGATTTTGTATAAGTTACAATGGGTTTAATATCATTGACTAAATATCCCTCTACACCATATAATATCTTTATTCCATATTTTTTCGCAGATTCCATGCCCTCTGGATAAGCTTGAACAACGCCGTGGTCTGTAATAGCTAAGGCTTTATGTCCCCAATCAGCAGCTCTTTTCGCAATATCACTAAAATTAGAAACTCCGTCCATAGCACTCATTTTTGTATGACAATGAAGTTCAACTCTTTTCTCTTGGCAATTATCAACTCTTACTGTTCTTTCGGCTAGTTCTAATGACCTCAGGTTGATAGCTATTTGTCTTAAATAGTTATCATAAATTACATCGCCATAGGCTTTTACATACAAGCCTTCTACTAGACTCGAATCAAAGACTTCTTGCACCTTCTTGTTCGCAAAAATCTTTATAGTAATTGAACTTGTTAGATCAGTAATGTTAAATGTATATATTTTTTTGTCACCTTTGATTTCTTTGCAATCTAAATCAAATATTTCTCCCTCAATAGCAACGCTTCCTGATTCAATATTAATATCAGAAATCTTTATTATTTCATTTTGTATTTTATTTCCATAGATAAGTGAGCCTGAATTTTTTCTATCATTTGAATTTTTTTTCTTGGAATCAAACTTTTTCCCATTATCATTTACTTCTGCTAATAGATTCTCTAGCATCTTAGTCTCTTCTATTTCTTTGATTTTATAATGCTCTTCTTCTGATAGAAGTTGACTCTCAACATAATTGAATTCAATTTTATAGTTTAATCCCAAATCATCATTTATCAGTTCTTCTATTTGCTTGTCCATAACTTTATTATGTAAAGCTGTTAATCCTATCTTACTTCCTATGTAAATATTTAATATTTCGTTACTGGCTTCCCATTTAATTGAATCTATCCAAGCTGAACTTGAGGGTATTTCATTTCTAATTAAATCCAAAATATTCGTCATATAAAGATCGATTAAGGATTCTTTACTGCATTTCATATCTTTATAATTCATTGATATAAAAATGTTATCTAGTCCAATAAATCTATTTAATAATCTTGATTTAATTTCATCAATTAAATCATTCGTTATAATATTATCTGATTTCAAGTATAATTTTAATGCTTTATTATTAGTATTTACAGTAACTCTTTCAATAATAATATTAGACATAGATTCATTCTTATTATCTATACCTAAAGCCTCTAAAAGGCTATTAAGAGTTTTTTTCTTTAGCAAGGCCATACTACATATCCTCCTGTATTATGATCTGTTTAATACATTTACAACGCCGTCTTCATTGCTTAATTTATTAATTAAGTCATTTTTTAAGGAAAGATTAGGAACTTTTATTATTAAATTTACTATTTCTATTTGATCATCCTCAGGTTCTAGCTCAATACTTAAAATATGTCCACCTAAATCTCCAATGGTTTTGCATATCTTTCCTAACTGTCCCGGCTTATTGATAGCAGTTATTTCTAGGTTCAAATAGTTGCTTCTAACTTTTATACGCTTTTCAACCCTAGAGAAAGATAATAGAGTAACTAGAACTAATAAAACAGAAATTATAGCACCTATATAAAAACCTGCCCCTATAGCAATTCCTATACATGCAACTGCCCATAAGCTAGCTGCTGTAGTTAATCCCCTAACTGTATCTCCTTGCCTAATAATTGTCCCTGCTCCTAAAAAACCTATTCCGCTTATAACCTGTGCTCCAAGTCTATCAGGCTGCAAGGCAGTTTGCTCTTTAAACATATCAAAAATGAATATAGATGTAAGCATAACAAGTGTTGACCCAACACATACTAAAATGTGGGTCCTAAGCCCAGCAGGCCTTTTGATGCTTTCTCTTTCAATACCAATAATACCTGATAAAAAAACAGAAAGTATCAATCTAAAAGTTACCTCTTTAACCGAAAGCATTCCATCACCTATCTATATTAGTTAATATTTTTACAATATCCCAATACATTTTAAGTCTAGAAGCAAAGCCTTTCACTAGCCCTAACTTTTCCTCTTTCATTACATGAGTAAGGTTTTTCAATGTAACTTCTTTAGACTTTATGTTATTATTCGCTACGTATTTAGTTAAAGCTACCTCTACGCCGTATCTTGTGATGTCAATACCAGGTATATTTTCAAATATATATCGCTTAATTGCTCTTTGCCCAGATAGATATGGTGCTACTTTCTGTGCTAAATCTGTTGTAAACCTTCCATTAGTAAATACACCAATTGTCATATCAACTTCTCCATCTATAACTGGAATTAATAAATCAATAACATGCTGCTCGTTTATTCCAATAAGGTCTGCATCCAAAAATAATATAATTTCTGAATATGTAGCATCTACACCTTTGCTTAATGCTCCACCTTTACCAATGTTATTTACTAACTCCAGTATTTCTACATCATGTTTTTTGGCAATATCTACAGTATTATCTACCGAGCCATCGCTCACTACTATGACTTTATCAACTAATTTAACTTTCTTCACTACTTTAATAACTTCACCAATAGTTTTGCCTTCGTTATATGCGGGTATTATTACAGTTACAGAGCACATTTTATCACCCTAGTTTTATCTATAATTTTTCTATTTCATTAATAAGTTCATCAAGTAACTTATCCTCTTCAACTTTTTTAATTATCTCACCTTTTTTAAATATGAGGGCACACCCTACACCGCCTGCTATTCCTAAGTCAGCTTCTCTAGCTTCTCCAGGCCCATTGACTGCACATCCCATAATTGCAATTTTTATGGGCTTTGATATGCCTCTAATTCTCTCTTCAACTCTACCAACTAGATTAATTAGATCAATCTGGGTCCTGCCACAAGTGGGGCATGAAATAATCTCTATCTTATCTTTAAGTAATCCTAATGTCCTTAATATTTGTTTACCAACTCTTACTTCCTCAACAGGATTACCTGTAAGTGAAACCCTTATGGTATCACCAATGCCCATAAGGAGCAATGAACCAATGCCTATGGCCGATTTAATGGTGCCACTCCAAGGAGTACCCGATTCAGTTATTCCAATGTGAAAGGGATAATCTATTATTTCAGCTGCTTTTTTATATGCATTTACGGTTAATTCCACATCTGTAGCTTTTAAAGAAATCTTGATATTATCATAATTCAAATCTTCCAATATTCTAATATGCTCTAATGCACTATAGACTATAGAATCTTCATTCACTCCCTTATATTTTTCAATTACTTCTCGTTTAATTGAGCCTGAATTAACCCCAATCCTTATGGGAATTTGTCTTTCCTTGCATGCCAAAACTACTTCCCTTACTTTATCCTTTGAACCAATATTCCCTGGATTTATTCTAAGGCCGTCTACTCCATTTTTTATTGAGTTAAGGGCAAGCCTATAATCAAAATGTATATCAGCTATAAGGGGAATATTAATTCCTTGCTTTATTCTTTTTATGGCTTCAGCGGCTTCCTTATCAGGAACAGCAACACGCACTAAATCACAGCCTTCTTTTTCAAGCTCTAATATTTGTTTAATCGTCTTTTCCGCATCCCTTGTATCTGTGTTTGTCATTGATTGAACAGTTATAGGTTGCTCTCCTCCAATGCCTACATTACCTATAAATATTTCCTTGCTTTTTCTTCTCATAGCTTCACCGCCTAAAAAATGTTGAATTTAATTATGTCCTTATAAGCCACAATTAACATCAATGCAATTAAAAATACAAACCCTATAAAGTGGATAAATCCTTCTCTTTCTGGCTTTACTGGCTTTCCTCGAATTAGTTCAAACAGCAGAAATACAAGCCTGCTTCCATCCAGTGCAGGTATTGGCAGTAAATTAAAAAATCCTAGGTTTATACTTATAAATCCTGCAACATAAAGGACATATTGAAAGCCTGACTTAGCAGCTTCTCCCACAAGATAAACTATACCCACAGGGCCTGAAATATCTCCACTACTCACTTTACCTTTGAAGAGCATAGCAATAAATTGAAACATCAATCCCAAGATCATTATCATATTCTGGAATCCACTCTTTATTGCTAACGACAAAGATCTGGTCGTTTTAGGGGAAATACCGATAATCAGTCTATTTTCTTCTTTATTTATTATCGGTTTAATTGTAAAATTATGTTCTTTTTCATTTCTTGTAACTAAAACTGTTATTTTTTCTCCCTGTGCAGCGTTAATAATTTTTGAAATATCTCCCCAACTATTTACCTTAAAATTGTTAATGCTTATAATAGTATCGCCACTTCTAAGTCCTGATTCATATGCAGGCAACTTTTCTGTAGCTTCATCTATGGTTGTAGTAGGCACGCCTACATTGTAAGAATAAATACTGAACACGATAATCGCTAAAATAAAGTTCATTATAGCCCCTGCAGCAATAACTGCCATTCTAGTTCCAATAGGCTTTTTACTAAAACTCCTTGCATCCTCAGAATATTCATCTTCACCTTCCATTCTGACATAGCCACCAATAGGTAAAAGTCTTAGGCTATAATCTGTATCCCCTTTATTTATTTTGAATAATTGAGGACCCATTCCAATGGCAAATTCATGTACCTTTATTCCTGAAATCTTTGCTATAATGAAATGTCCAAATTCATGAAAGACTACAACTATAAAAAACACAAAAATCGTCGCTAAAGCTGTTTTCAATTACAAAACACCACCCTTAATTACATGTTCTATTTATAACTACTTCTCTTGCCCATTTATCACTTTCTAGAATATCATCTAATGTAGGATTTTTAATTAAAATATGACGAGTCATAACATTATGAATGATATTAGGTATCTCTAAAAAACCAATTTTATTGCTTAAAAACAGCTCTACAGCAACTTCATTTGAAGCATTTAATACTGCAGGCATAGTTCCTCCAGACTTAATAGCTTCATATGCTAGCTCTAAACATGGAAAAACCTTTGTATCAGGTAACTCAAATGTGAGCTCCTTTAAAGCAATAAAATCAAGTTTTTTTAATTGGTTTCCTATTCTTTTAGGGTGAGTCAATGAATATTGAATGGGTATTCTCATATCAGGAATACCCATATGAGCAATTATACTACCATCAATATATTCTACCATTGAGTGAATTATACTTTGAGGATGTACTATCACATCTATTTTATCAATATCAACGTTAAACAACCATTTAGCCTCAATAAGCTCTAAGCCTTTATTCATTAAAGTAGCTGAATCTATAGTTAGCTTTTTACCCATAGACCAGTTTGGATGCTTAAGTGCCTCTTCCACTTTAATATTCTTTAAATCATTTGTGGATTTTCCTCTAAAGGGTCCTCCTGAGGCAGTCAATATTAGCTTAGAAACCTCATCTCTATTCCCACATCTCAAGCCTTGAAAGATAGCAGAATGCTCGCTATCAATAGGTATTATATCCACTTTATTCTTTGAAGCCTCTTTCATTACAATTTCACCTGCTGTTACTAAAGTTTCTTTGTTGGCAAGTGCAATTTTTTTACCAGATTTAATTGCCTCTAAAGTAGGAAGCAGGCCTATCATACCAACTACAGAAGTAATTACCACATCCGCTCCTTCTATGGCAGCTGCTTCTATTAATCCCTCTATGCCAGACACTACTTTTATATTATACCCTCTTAGTCTATCTTTTAAAATCTTAGATTTATCTAAGTCCATAACGGCAACAAGCCTTGGAGAAAATTCTAAAGCTTGCTGTTCTAATAAGTCGATATTTCTATTTGTTGTTAATGCAATGACTTTATATTCTCCAGAATGCTTAATCACATCTAAGGCCTGAGTCCCTATTGAACCCGTAGACCCTAATATACTTATTCCTTTCAAAATATCACTCCTATTCTGACAACCATTATTAGTTATTATTACATAGTTTTAGATAGAGAACTATTATAAAACAAATAAAGCTATATAATAATATACTAAGGGTCCAGTAAAAAGTATGCTATCAAATCTATCTAAAATACCTCCATGTCCAGGCATTATTTTTCCATAATCTTTAATATTAGCTAGTCTCTTGATTCTTGAAGCAGTTAAATCTCCGATTTGTGCCATTACTGAACAAATAATACTTAATACGGCGATGCCAAATACATTATCAAGCTTAAAGTAAAAGGAAAATATCAAGGCTAAGCATAAGCTTCCTAAAATTCCTCCGAAAGAACCTTCTATGCTTTTATTTGGACTTAAGTTAGGACATAATTTTCTCTTTCCAAAATTAACCCCAACAAAATAAGCAAAAGTATCTGTACCCCAAGCAGTTATGAAGACTAGCCAAATATAAATACTTCCACCTAGTAAGGCTATATGCGAAATGGAAAAAGGTATATATAAAGCCCCTAGAGCAGTAACTGCTATATCGCTAATCTTTACCTTCTCATCAAAAACTAATAAGCATAGTAAAGACATAATATATATAAATAGTATAAGTGTAAATAAATTATTTTTATTTATCATAAGTAAAGTGTATAAACAAATTGTAAATAAATAATTAATAACTAGTATGGGCTTGAGTCCATTAATTTTTCTTACTGCTCTATCAAATTCATATAGTCCTATAAAGGAAATCAATAGAGTAGAAATATTTAATACTTGACCGCCTACTAAAACCACTGTAAAAAGAATAACTAACCCAATAATTCCAGAAATAACTCTAACCTTCATAGCTATTCACCTAAATTCCCCCAAATCTACGTTTTCTACTTTGAAATTCAATTATAGATTTATAAAATTCTTCTGTAGTAAACTCTGGCCAGTATACATCTGTAAAAATAAATTCTGTATAAGCAATTTGATAAAGTAAAAAATTACTTATACGTTTTTCTCCGCTTGGTCTAATTAGCAAATCAGGATCAGGTTGATCTTTTGTAAAAAGATAGTTCTTAAATAAGTCTTCATCTATATCGTCTAAATTAATGTTACCACTTTTCACATCATTTACTAATAACTTTATCCCATTAACTATTTCATATCTACCACCATAATTTAATGCAATATTTAAATTCATTTTACTATTGTATTTTGTTTTCTCAACTGCATTATATACTTCTTTTCTCGGTGTAGGAGGCAATTTATCTAAGTTACCCAAAATGTTTATTTTTACATTATTTTCATGTAAGGTATTAAGTTCTTTTTTCAAATATTCAACTAAAAGTTTCATTAATGTATCAACTTCATCTTTAGGACGTCCCCAATTTTCTGTAGAAAAAGCAAATAGGGTTAAGTATGGTATTCCAAGATTTCCAGCTTCCTCAACAATTTCCTTGACTCTTTCTACTCCTTCTCTATGGCCTGCTGTCCTTGGAAGTAATCTTTTTTTTGCCCATCTCCCATTACCATCCATTATTATAGCCACATGTTTAGGCATCCTATCCATATCTATTTTATTTAACATAAAATTAATACTTTTTGTGCTCATATCTATTACCTCCATATAGCATAGAAACTACTAAAAACCCCTTCTTTACATAAGAAGGGGTTAAAAGTAACTAATTACAACAGTAATAATACTTTCAGTTTCAGTACATCTGATTATCCTTGGCTCAAATAGTAAAGTCTCTTTATCCTTTTTATTTGCTGTTGTCCCTTTAATCTCTATTCTTTTGTCACCTAATCTTCTTAAAAAAACTAATCCTTCTTCTAATGGGAAACCTAAAACATCAAATTCATTCAAAAAAACTATACCTCCAATAGCTCCTTCTCTTTCTGGCCTAGTAAGCTATCAATCTCTTCAATGTATTTATCTGTAATTTTTTGCATTTGATCTTCTGCTTGTTTTTGTTCATCCTCAGTTATTTCCGAAGATTTCTGCAATTTCTTAATCTGTTCATTTGCTTCTCTTCTACCATTTCTAATAGCAACTTTTGCATTCTCTGCAACCTTTTTCACTACTTTTATTAATTCCTTTCTTCGTTCCTCTGTTAGTTGAGGTATAGCTAGTCTAATTATCTTCCCATCAACTGATGGGTTTAGACCTAAGTCTGATTTCAAAATTGACTTTTCAATCTGAGATACAACGTTAACATCCCATGGTTGAATGACAAGGAGTCTTGGCTCTGGTGCAGATATATTTGCTATTTGGTTTAGTGGTGTTTGAGTTCCATAATAATCAATAGAAATTCTGTCTAATAAAGTAGGATTAGCTCTTCCAGCCCTTACACTATTAAGTTCATCTTTGTATGACTTAATAGCTTTTTTCATCCTTTCTTCTGTTTGCTTATGAATATCTAGATACATAATCATTCCTCCTTTACTTGTGTTCCAATTTGATCTCCCTGAATAATTCTTACAATATTGTTGGCATCATCGATACCGAAAACAATTAAAGGTATTTTGTTATCCATACATAATGAAGTAGCAGTAGAATCCATAATTCCCAACCCTAAGTTTAATATATCTATATATTTTAATTTCTCAAATTTTTTAGCTTCTGTGTTCAAATAAGGGTCAGAATCATAAACTCCATCTACACCTTTTTTAGCAAGTAAGATAACCTCTGCTTCAATCTCTGCAGCTCTCAGTGCAGCCGTAGTATCAGTTGAAAAATAAGGATTACCTGAACCACCTGCAAAAATCACAACTCTACCTTTTTCTAAATGCCTAATAGCTCTTCTTCTTATATAAGGCTCCGCAATTTGTCTCATTTCAATAGCAGTCTGTACCCTTGTTAAAACACCTATCTTTTCTAAAGCATCCTGTAAAGCAAGTGCATTAATTGTAGTTCCTAGCATTCCCATGTAGTCTGAAGTCGTTCTATCCATTCCTTCTGAGCTTCTGCCTCTCCAAAAGTTTCCTCCTCCAACTACTATGGCCACCTGCACTTTCATCTCTTGTATTTTTTTTATTTCTTCAGCTATCTTAACAATAGTGTTTTCATCGATACCAAAACCTTTATCTCCTGCTAATGCTTCACCGCTTAGTTTAAGAACAATTCTTTTATATTTGGGTTCTATCATGTAAACACTCCTAGCATACATATTCTACATTATATTAAAAATACCTTCAATAAATAGTAATTTCACCTGAATAAAAGGCCTGAAATTTTTATTCAAATGGAGAACACTTTGTGTTCTCCATCCAATTAGCCATTGATTTGTTTAGCTACCTCTTCAGCAAAGTTTTCTTCTCTTTTTTCTAGGCCTTCTCCAACCTGATATCTAACAAATCTTCTTATTTTAATATTTTCACCAATCTTAGCAATTTTTTCAGCTAAAAGGTCCTTTACAGCAACATCAGAATCTTTAATAAATGGTTGTTCTAATAGGCATACCTCTTTATAGTATTTTTCAATTCTTCCTTCAACCATTTTTTCTGCAATATGCTCAGGTTTGCCTTCATTTAATGCTTGATGCTTTAATATTTCTCTTTCTTTTTCTATTTCATCTTGTGGAACTTCATCTACTGAAACATATCTAGGATTTGAAGCTGCTACTTGCATTGCCATATCTTTTACAAAAGCTCTAAACTCTTCATTTTTTGCAACAAAGTCTGTCTCAGTATTAACTTCAATCAATACACCAATTCTGCCTCCATGTATGTATGCTTCTACAATACCTTCGGATGCAATTCTTCCTGCTTTTTTAGCAGCCTTCGACAATCCTTTTTCTCTTAACAAATCGATAGCTTTTTCAATGTCTCCGTTTGTTTCCTCTAAAGCTTTTTTACAATCAAGCATTCCAGCGCCTGTTCTTTCTCTTAATTCCTTAACCATTCCTGCTGATATAGCCATTTTCCATGCCTCCTTTTAAATTAAAAAGGTAAGAGCAGTAAGGGAAAAAATCCCCTATAACCCTTACCTTTATGATTACTCTTCTATTTGCTCGCCTTGTTTACCCTCTAAGACAGCATTAGCAATAGTTTCAGTAAGTAGCTTAACAGCTCTTATTGCATCATCGTTTCCTGGAATTACAAAATCTACTTCTTCTGGATCGCAATTTGTATCTACAATCCCTACTACAGGTATTCCAAGTATCCTAGCTTCCTTAACTGCAATTTTTTCTTTTCTAGGGTCAACAACGAATAATGCATCTGGTGTTCTTTGCATATTTTTAATGCCACCGAGGAATTTTTCTAATCTCTCAGCTTCATGCTTCAATTTAATTACTTCTTTCTTAGGAAGAACATCGAAAGTTCCGTCTTCCTCCATTTTTTGAAGCTGTTGAAGTCTCTCAATTCTTTTTCTTATTGTCTTATAGTTTGTAAGCATTCCTCCAAGCCATCTTTGGCTTACAAAATGCATGCCGCATCTTTTTGATTCGCTTTCAATAGATTCCTGTGCTTGTTTCTTTGTACCAACAAAAAGTATTTCTCCACCATTAGCAGCTACATCTTTAATAAATTCATATGCTTCCTCTACTTTTACAACTGTCTTCTGTAAATCAATAATGTATATTCCATTTCTTTCGGTAAAAATATATTCTGCCATCTTTGGATTCCATCTTCTTGTCTGATGTCCAAAATGTACTCCTGCTTCTAAAAGACTTTTCATAGTAATAACTGACATGCCATTCACCTCCCTTTGTTTTTCCTCCACTCTTCTCAGCTCTATAGGGCACCATAATGGCACAACCCTAAAGATCAAAGAGTGTGTGTAGTTTCACCTTATGTAGTATAACATACCACGTTTAATTTAGCAATAAGTTTTTTACGATATACATGGTATTATACTATAATCCTCTTTTTTTTCGTTTTTATACTATATTTTGTTAATTACTTTTCTTATTCTGAAGCCTTAAAATAATCTCGACTTCTCTAATACCTTTGCTCGTAATCTTTGCAATCTCTTCTGCCTTTAATCCTGAATTACTTAGTTCAATAATTTTATCAAAACTATAATTCTGAATGTCACCCTTTACTTCTTCTCTATAGTCAATAATGTTATTAGTATTAACATCTGCAAAACTGGATTCCTTATCAAATGAATCCGAAAACGATTTTTCATCAATAAACACAGCTTCCTTATTATCATTAGCAGCATCTAATATTTTATCAAAGCGTGCTTTTTTTTCCTCTGGATAAGAACTAATCCCAGCAGTATAATTTGATAAGACTGTCTCCTTAATGATGTTTTTTTCACTCTTTTTATTATACATAATAGCTATAGATGATAATATAATCAAAAGTAAACCAAAAAAGAATATAATAGTATTCATTCTGCACCTCATTAAATTTTAATATCAATTTTAGTGCCTACAGTTCCGCATGATATGCTCTCAGTTTTTTTGCTTATTTCTTTTTCATTTTTTTCTTGGTTAGATTTCTCCTCTTTTTCCCCATGGTTACCCTTGCCTTTATTACCCTTCTGTTTATTATCGATCTTAACATGATATGGTTTATCTGTTGTATTAACCTTCTTTAGCTCTCTCTCAAACTTTCTATTTTGGATTATGGTTTGATCATGTACAAAATGTTTTTGCTTGTTATTTTCTACATGCTGTACCTTTGAAACTAATTGTGTATTTGGAACAAGGTTATTTAAATCAATTGGTCTCATCGAATAATACCCCCTTAATACTATTATAATTCATATGGACCAATCTTTATTTCGTTATCTTCTCTATAGATAGTACAATGCTTTATTTCATCTCTTACAAACATAGTGCTGTTACCAATAATAATCTTTACTCCAGGATATATAACATTCTCAGCTTTTACCCTACCTCTAGATAATAATTCTATCTGCATTCCAATGTAGGCTAATTCTTTTTTTAGATTATCTAGGTTTTGATTAAGGATATTTCTTGTTCGAATGGTTTTGCTCAACATGTCTTCTTTTTCTTCTGTTAATTCGCCATTTTTAGATAGTCTATTAAATAAGGTAATGGTTTTATTTAACTTTTCAATATTACTTTCAGTTTCATCGATTTTGCTCTTAATTGCTTCTTGATTAGCTCTTTGACCTGGAACCACTCCCACTTCTAAAATAGTTGCAGTTGCCATAGTTGAACCAATGGTTTTAGCTGCTATTTCAACGGCTGCTTTACAGGTTCCTCCGACAATTAAACCTTTTCTCCCAGATACTTTTATATTTCCCTTGCTAGACACCTCGCTATGCATTATTGCATCTGCTATAATATCACTATCAGCTTCTAAATAGCTATTTTCAATATATTTTGCAACAATAGAGCCTTTAGAAATAAGTCTGCCCTTATTATATCCTTGAATTCCTCTTTTTAAAAGAATATTACCTAGACTAGTTATTTCAGCACCCTCAACTACTCCTTCAATTTCCACATCTCCATCTGAATCTACCTTAAATCCAGTTATAACATTACCTCTAATTTTAATAGTGCCATTAAATTTTATATTACCTGTTGAATTATCAACATTTTCTTTTACTTCAAGGACTTCATTCACTTCAACCTTGCCATCTTCTAAACGTACCTGCCCATCTTTTTCTGCTATTAACTTGTTTCCATCTTCAGAAACTTTTACATTTTTGCCATATCTAAATATTGCTTCTTTTCCGTTTTTACACTTTATAAGCTCTCCCCGTACTGTAGTACCTTGCTTACCACTAGTTGGATGTATCAATTCTGCTAATATATCTCCCATTCTAACATTGTGTATTATGTCAAGGTTTCTAAAATCAACACTGCCATCCTCTAGCATACGAGGAGTTGTATTTGTCTTATCTGAAAAAAGATACTTTATATAGCCATCTTCTCCATCTATGGCTACTTCACCTGTTGCTACTAATGTTTTATTGTTGTAATGTCTCTCACTAATTACTTTACTAACTAAGTTGATATCCAATCCATGTTTAATTTGTTTACCGATTTCTTCTAACGCTGAATCTATTTCCATTTCTTTTCCACCATCTGGAGGAATTAATGTAATATAAGCATATAAGCTGTCCTTTGAAATATCTATATTCAGCTCTGCATCAAACAATATTTCTTCTTGCTTTGGCGCAATCTTAAACTCTTTTTTCTCTGTGGAATTTAAAGCTTCTTCTATTGCTTTAATATCGATATCTGTTATTTTTTTCTTTCTTATTGCATCAAGTACTTGTCTTGTATTTGAATAAAAAGTGTCCCAATCTAGAATAGTAAGATATACACCATCATCTAAAAATTTTAGCATAAAATAGTCTTTATTATAAGACTCACTTGATATTAAATCTAATAATTTTTCACTTTTTGCTATTTCTTTGCTCATATGGATTTCTTCACTAATAGGCTGCTTTAATGACATCTTTATCTTGTAATCTCTGATAGATACCCCCATTAATGATTTGTCTTTTTCTAAAACCTCAATCTCTACTTGATCCTTGTCTTTTTTTAATCTATTAAGTCCTTCATCTATTAATGTATTAAGATCCTTACCCTCTAAAATAACATAATTTTGAGACATATAATCACATCCTAATAATTAATATTTCCCAATTCCTTTTGATGTTAATACGTTTCTAAGTGATAGAATAGCTTTACTATGTAGCTGAGATATTCTCGATTCGGAAACCTCTAAAATATTTGCTATTTCTTTATATGTTAACTCTTCAAAATAATATAAAGAAACTACTATTTTTTCCTTCTCATTAAGATCCTCTATAGCTTCCTTTAGAATAGACTTTAGTTCTTTAATTTCGAACTTTTTCTCTGGACTTTCCAAATCACTCAAATTTAAATATATATCCCCTTTGCTGACTAGTGTTTCCTCTAAAGATAGTACATTTATAGTTGAAATCTCTGAAAGTATACTTTCCACTTCTATTTCATTAATATTTAGTTCGTCAGCAATTTCTTTGATTGTAGCACTTCTTCCAAGTTTGTTTTCTATGATGCTCACTGCTTTTTCTATCTCTTTTGCCTTTTTTCTCAATCCCCTAGGTACCCAATCGATTTTTCTTAAACTATCTATGATGGAGCCTCTTATTCTGATCTGAGCATAGGTCTCGAATTTTAAATCTCTGTTAATATCAAATTTATCTATTGCATCAATAAGCCCAAATATTCCAAACCCTATTAAGTCTTCATACTCAACATTTCCACCATAATAATTATACATTCTACCAGCAACAATCTTGACTAGTTGGACATATCGTTCAATTAAGGTTTGTTTATACTCAATATCTTTAGTATCTTTATAGAGTTTCCATAACTCGTCAATTGCCATATTGTCACCTCCAAAAAAGGTGGTAAAAGTTAACCTTTATATGTTTTTTACACCATGTCCTATTGTTTTTATTAATAGATTGCCATCTTGGCTATTTAACTCAATAGTTCTACCATAATTTCCCCCAGTATCCTCAGCGACTATAGGCACATCTAATTCTTGTAATTTCTTTTTTGAAGCCAATGTGTTTCTTTCTCCTATTCTCAAAATATCAGTATTTGAATCAAAAGAAAACATTTGAGAACCACCTGCAAGTTTAGCAGTTATATATTTTTTATTTGCTCCTAGTAGAATCATTTCCTTTACTAGTTCTTGAATTGCAGTATCAGCAAACTTAGCTTTATTGCTATTGTTTTTTATTTCCGTACTGGACGGCAGCATGATATGCGCTAGTCCTGCAACCTTGTTTATTCTATCATATAAAGCAATACCTACACATGAACCAAGACCTAATGTGGTCAATATACCTGTGGATTTTATCACTTTAAAATCTGCCATCCCTACCTTAACTATTTCCATTATCCAACTACCCCTAAACTACTTAATATTTTTTCAAAAGAATCAACCTCTGGTATCAGAAATAAATCTCCTGTAATTAATCTATCATCCTCTTCAAACTGGGTTTCTATAAAAATAACATGTTCTCCAATATGACCAAATTGAACTGCAGGTACACTAAGAATTGCAGCAGCCATGTCTACACAAATAGATGGAACAGAAAGCTTTAACTTTAATCCAGTAAGAGCACTTAAGGAATTAATATACGATGCTGACAAAATGTTCCCAACTTCAGACAAAGCAGACATATCCATTTCGTCTAGTTCGTTTTTTGAATTACTGCGGCCAAAAAGCATATTAGTTAAATTTAATGCTGAATCAATATCTAATACAAACATAATATTTCCTTCTATTTCATCAGACATTTTGAAGTAAATGCCTACTACTGGTGTTTCACTGTCTCCTAAGATTTCACCTACATCTTTAAATTCCAGAATTTTTACCTGAGGCACCCTCATATCAACTTTTTTATCAATCATAGTCGCAAGTGCAGTTGCTGCATTTCCAGATCCTATGTTTCCTAGCTCTTTTAAAACATCTAACAAGATAGAATTTAAGTTGTTCATATCCACCATGTTCTTTCACCCCTAACCGACTTGTTCAATCTCCTTGATTCCTATAACTTTCTCGATATCAATTAGTATTATTAGTTTTCCATCTTGCTTTCCAATTCCTTTAATAAAGACTTCAGCCGCATTATCCTTTACCATTGGTGGGCTATCAATATCTTCAGAGTTAATTTCAATTACCTCCGAAGACGAGTCTACTAATAGGCCGATCTCTATATCATTTACAAAGACAATTATTATCCTAGAATTAGAATCTATCTCCTTGTGAGTTAGCTCAAACCTTAGTCTTAGATCTATTACAGGCACTACTTCGCCCCTAAGATTAATCACACCTTTTATATACAAGGGTGAATTGGGCACTCTAGTAAAATACTGTACCCTTTCTATAGACTTTACATTACTAATATCAATTCCATAATACTCATTATCTATTTTAAATACCACGTACTTTGTATTAATATTTGTGTCGCTCATATTTACCCTCCTTTTCTCTAGAATAAAGAGTTAACATCTAAAATCAAAGAAATCTGTCCATTACCTAAAATAGTCGCACCAGCTAAATATGGTATTCCTGATAGGTATTTACCCAGGGATTTAATTACAATTTCTTGCTGCCCTATTAACTTGTCCACTATTAATCCAGCTTCTTTTTCACCTTTTTTTACTACAACCATTATTGCTTCTTCATCATCTTCAGTATCATATTTTCCTAATACTCTATTAAGTCTAATTATTGGAAGGGTATTATTCCTAAATAGCACAACCTCTTGATTTTGTATTTTCCTAATTTCATTACTTTGAACAGGAGTTATTTCCCTTATAGAGCTTAATGGTATCGCATATATTTCTTCTTTTATATTTATTAGAAGTGCTTGAATAATAGCAAGTGTTAAAGGTAACCTTATGCTAAACTTACTGCCTTTGTGATGGCTTGTCTCAACTTCTACAATACCATTTATAGATTCAATTTTATTTTTTACCACATCTAAACCTACACCTCTACCTGATACATCTGAGACTGAATCTGCCGTACTAAAGCCAGGCTTAAATAATAGTTCAATAATCTCGTTATCGGCTAATTCTTTAGCTTCTGCCTGAGTCAATAGACCTTTATCTACTGATTTTCTTTTAACTTTTTCAACGTCAATTCCTGCTCCGTCGTCTTCTAACTCAATAACTACATTATTTCCATCAGGGTATGCTCTAAGCTTTATCTTACCTATGGCTGGCTTTCCTCTTTCCTTCCTAGTTTCAGGGCTTTCTATTCCATGATCAAGAGAATTCCTAATAAGATGAATAAGCGGATCTCCTATTTCGTCAATTATTGTTCTATCAACTTCTGTTTCTTCACCAGTCATTTCTAACTCAATTTCTTTGCCAAGCTCTTTAGCAAGGTCTCTTACCATTCTTGGGAACCTATTGAATACTCTTTCTATAGGGACCATCCTTACTTTCATTACTGCATCATGAAGGTTTGTAGTGATTCTCTCTAGATATTCAATTGCCTCATTCATGTTGCTTCTTTCAGTATTGCCACTATCTTCAAGTCTAGTCTTGATTATTATTAGTTCGCTTACTAAGTTCATCAAATTATCTAATCTATCTATATCTACTCTAACAGTTTTACCAATAATACTGGCTACCTTTTTCTTTTCATGTACAACTGTTTCATTGCTTGAATTGACTTCTGTATTGCCTTCTTTGTCGATTTCAATGGCCTCATTGCTCTTAGCATCAATTTGATTTTCCTCTTCGATATTCATACCCTCAATTGATACTTCATCTATTTCAACTTTATCAATTTCAGAAATCATTAAAATATCATTTTTTATTTCTTCCTTTGCCTTCTCTGTAACCAGTGTTAGTGAAAATTCAAAATTAAATTTTTCGTCTTCTATGTCTTCAGTTGATGGTAAAGAGTGAATTATATCTGAATAGGATTCTAAGGTATTGAAAACGATAAACGCTCTAGCAGATTTCAGTAAGCAGCTTTCACTTAACCTGACTACTAAACTATAGACATTTAATCTTTTACTTTTTGCCTTTCTAATTGCATTGATAACATATTCATCTAAGTCAGTTTTCTTAGATTTATTGTTTTTAACAGGTTGACTACTATATGATGTATTCTTTCTGCCATTTAACCTGTCATTAAGCTGCTGAATTAACTCAGTGCTATCCTGCTCTCCCTCTTTCCCAGTGCTTGTAATATTGCCTATGTACTCATCAAGTACATCAAAACAAGAGAATAGTAAATCTACAATCTCTGAACAAACCTCCATTTTATTACTTCTTACTGCATCAAGTAAATTCTCCATTTCATGAGTAAGATTTGCTATCTTACTAAAACCCATAGTTCCTGACATTCCCTTTAAAGTATGTGCTATCCTAAAAATCTCATTAATAAGGTCTTTGTCATCAGGATTCTTTTCCAGATTTAATAGATGCTCATTCATAAACTGCAAATGCTCTTTAGATTCTTCGATAAACATATCAAGATATTGATTCATATTTATATCCATATCTTACACCCCCAATATATTCATTATCTCATTACTTATTTCATTTAATGGCAATATTTTATTAACAGAACCGTTATTTATAGCCGCCTTTGGCATTCCAAATACCACACTGCTATCTTCATCCTGTGCTACAGTAAAACCACCAGTGTCAGATATTTTTTTCATTCCATTGGCGCCGTCAGAACCCATACCAGTCATGATAATAGCTACTTTTTTCAAGGATTTTATTGCTGCAACAGAGTCCATCATCACATCAACAGATGGTCTATGTCCAGATACGGAAGGATTTTGATTAAGTCTCAAGGTAATTCCATCTTTCTCTTCGTGAACTGTTAGGTGATGGTTACCTGGAGCAATGTAACAATATCCTCTTATCAGCTTTTCTCCATCCTCTGCTTCTTTTACCCTAATATTAGACATAGAGTCTAGCCTTGTAGCTAAAGACTTAGTAAATCCTTCTGGCATATGCTGTACAACTAAAATACTACCATTAATATCCGCGGGAATTTGAGGAATCACTGATTGTAAAGCTTTAGGTCCACCCGTTGAAGTCCCAATAGCAATAACAAATTCCAATTCTTTACTTTTGTCTAAAGTAAAAGATTTGTATATATTCTTAGGCTTTGCACTAGAAATGTAACCTTTAGAATTTCTATTAATTTTGGAAGCTACCTTGACTTTTTCTATTAGCTTAACTCTTTCTTCTTTTTTATTTAAATCAAAAATACCAGTCGGTTTAGTTATGAAATCTATCGCGCCAATTTCTAAGGCCTTTATAGTTGACTCTGCACCATCTACAGTTAGACTACTTAACATTACTACAGGAGTGCTGTATTTTTCTACTATCTCCCTTAAAGTAGTGATTCCATCCATTACTGGCATTTCAATATCCAGTGTAATTATGTCTGGATTAACATATTTTAATTTTTCTAATGCATCTTGTCCATTTCTTGCTGTCCATGGTACCTCAATGTCTCTATCATCTTTTAATATGTCAGATATTATTTTCCTCATAAATGCAGAATCATCTACTACCATTACCTTAATTGTCATTTAAATCAACCCTTTTTTCCTAAGTTCTCTTTGTTGTTCAAAAATGAATTTAACGATTGTGTCTCTTTGAATACTATCAATATCTTTAAACTTAACCCCAATTTCATATTTGTAATCATCGCTTCTAGATTCAAAGACTCTCACAACTTCTCCTTGCATGTTAAACTCCATATCTTCTATAAATAGAGTAAGTGATAATTGATCGTTTTTCTTATGCTTAAAATTTGAAAAGAGTCTTAGTCCTCCTCCACTTATATCTCCAGTTCTGCATATCTCTTCTATGGCTTTATCTTCACCTTCGTTTTTTACTTCGTATTTCTTTTGGACTTTTATTGATATCGGTAGTCTGAAGAAGTTACGCTCCTGAATTTTGATAATATCATTGAGTCTTTCTATCCTTAATTTATATATTCCTTTCTCCCATATATCTCTTACTAATGCTTTAAAAATAAACTTTCCTATTTTTTCTTTATAATAGCTAACTTCTATAATAGTATTTGGTCTAATATGTATAATAGTGCTTCTTCGTATTGGCCCACCAATTATGTACTCTTTATCATTTAATATATCTAATATCTGACTACTATATTTGTTTACAGGATACTCCAATTTTGAAATTTCAATTTTATCTCCTACTTTTAGTGCAAATGAACCTATAGACACTAGGAACTTACCCCCTTCAAATAGACATTTATATAATTGAATTTAAGCTAAGTTTTATTATTGACGAAAAAAGCTTTTAAATTTACTAATAAAACTCAAAAAATTGTTATTTTCATTTTCTATAGGAGTCCCTATAATCTTAATTGCGATACTGTTAACATTTTTAGCTACAGTAGAGTTAGGGTAAAGATTTACAAATGGATGCTGATTTTTTACAGCCTCCAGTACCTGTTTACTATTTTGCATATACCCTAGATTTTCTATCTTTGTATTTAAAAACTTAGTTGATGCTATACTTAATTTTTCAAATACACTAAATGCCTCATTCGGGCTTTCTACCCTATTCACTACTAATTGAAGCTTATTATAGCACCCTTTAATTCTCAATGCTTTAATAAGTGCGTATACATCAGTTAATGAAGTTGGCTCTGGTGTTGTTATTAAAATCACTTCATGGGCAGCAGTTACAAAACTCATAACCATCTCTGAGATTCCTGCACCAGTATCTATTAGCACAAAATCAAATAAGTTCTCTAATTCCATCAACTGCTTTTTTAAGTGCTCTATATTTTCCTGATCTAACTGAAACATATCATATAGGCCAGAACCACCAGCAATTATTTTTATACCATTTGGCCCATCAGTAATAACATCAGTTATTTTTTTATTTTTGTTTAATACACTGCTTATAGTATCTTTGGGAAGCAAACCTAACAATACATCAATATTTGCAAGACCTATATCAGCATCCATTACAATGACACTATATCCCAGATTGCTTAGTGAAATGGCTAGATTAATAGTAAAATTTGTTTTTCCAACGCCACCTTTTCCACTAGTAACAGCAATAATTCTTGTATCATTAGTCCTTTTTTTGATATCACTTTCTTGATGAGAATTTCCTGTTTTTTTTATTAATTGTCTTAGTTTTTCTGCTTGATCATACATGATTTCATTCCCCAATCAATTTCTCGCTTAAATTTTCCATATTAGGTGCTTCTATATCATCAGGAACATTTTGCCCAGTTGTTAAATAGGATATTTTATTATCAAAATAGAACCTTGTATTAAGTATATTCCCTAGATTATTTGCCTCATCAACTTTACTGAATATTATTTTAAAGTCGGTAATAAAACTATATCTATCTAATACATCTTTAATAGTTTTAAAATCTGTAGTGGCATTAATAACAAGATGTATCTCCTTATTGTTTACTGATTCAATTAGCTCTTTTATTTCATTCATTTGTTCCCCATTTTTATGATTTCTTCCAGCAGTATCTACAAGAATAATATCCATATCTCTAAAATTCGACAGAGATTTATAAATATCCTTTATTTCATATACTACTTTAATAGGAATATTCATAATTTCAGAATATACTTTTATTTGTTCAACAGCTGCAATTCTATAAGTATCAGCAGTAATCATACCAACAGAATATCCATTGTTTATAGAAAAATTTGCTGCTATTTTCGCCAAGGTTGTTGTCTTTCCTACTCCTGTGGGGCCAACGAAAAATATTACTTTTTGTTTCCCATCATAAGTAATAGGACATGATTCCCCCAAATAATCCTTAATACTATATAAAACTATTTCCTGTACCTGAGTGCTATCTTTATTTGCAATATTAATTTGCTGATTTATCCTAGTTAATATTTGAAATGCGACTTCATCATTGACTCCGTTAGCAATAAGGCAATCTAAATATTTTGATAGTTCTTTAGGTAATTCAGACTTTTTAAAATCTAATGTATTAACCATTGTCTCCATCATTGTTCTAATCTTTCTAATTTCGTCTTCTAGATGATCCTTAGACTTTAAAGAATTGCCTTCATATCTTAAGCTGTTATTTATTCCACTATTCGATATGCCATTTGAAGTATTTAAGCTATGTCTATGCTCTACTTTGTTTTCCTCAAGAGCTGCAACGACTTCTACTAGGTTTTTTTTAAAAAGGCCTAAAAAGCCAGATTGTCTAATATTTCTAGTATGCAATATTATAGCATCTGAGCCTAGCTCTTTTTTTACTTTACCCATTACCTCCTGAACTGAATCACCTATAAACCTTTTTACCTTCATTATATAGTCACCATCCCAATTGATTGCACTTCAACAGAAGAGTCTATTTCATTATAAGATAAAACAATTAAATCCTTAGTTATCTGTTCAGTCAATCTTTTTAAATATATTCTAACAATAGGTGCAGTTAAAATAATAGGTTGTAATCCTATGGAAGTCATCTTTTCAATATTCACTATAATCTTATTTAATATATTCTGAGCTTTGTTAGGTTCAATAGCCAAATACGATCCTGTATCAGTCTGGTTAATTGATTCCATAATTAGCTGCTCTAATTCGCTATCTAGCGTTATTACTTTTATTTTGTTTTTTTCTACATATTTTTTTGTAATATATCTAGAAAGCTTTTGTCTTACATATTCTGTAAGCATTTCTGTGTCTCTAGTGATAGCTGCATAATCAGCTAAGGTTTCCAATATAGTTACCATGTCTCTGATTGAAATTTGTTCCTTTAATAAGTTAATTAGAACTTTTTGTATCTCTCCGATTGATAAGAGCTTAGGAGTAAGCTCTTCAATTAAAGCAGGATGCTCCTCTCTCACATTGTCTACTAACACCTTGACATCTTGCCTGCTTAGAAGCTCACTGGCATTTCTTCTGATAATTTCCGTCAAGTGGGTTGCAATTATTGATGGAGGGTCTACTACAGTATAGCCCAAGACCTCAGCTTTTTCTCTTTCTTGCTCTGTTATCCACTTAGCAGGCAGACCAAAAGCAGGCTCTATAGTATCTATACCAATTATATCTCCCTGAGAAGTGCCTGGATCCATGGCAAGAAAATGATCAAAAAGGACTTCTCCCTTTGCTATTTCAACACCTTTTATCTTGATTACATATTCATTGGGATTGAGCTGAATATTGTCGCGTATCCTTACAATAGGTACAACCATTCCAAGCTCTAGTGCAACCTGCCTTCTTATCATTACGACTCTATCTAATAAATCCCCGCCTTGATTTATGTCTGCCAAAGGTATTATTCCATAACCAAATTCAAGCTCAATATCTTCTACCTTTAGTAAGGTCATAACATTTTCTGGTTTTCGTATTTCTTCTATTTCAGCCGATTGAGAAATTTCTATTTCTTCATGTTCATTTTTTCTCTTATTTGAGTTCATAGTATAGGCTACAAATACAAATATGGCTCCTAAAGTTAAATAAGGTCCACTAGGTAAAGGCGTTGCTATTCCAAGAAAGAGTAGTACCCCACCAACTATATACATCAGTGTTGGATTGTTTCCAAAAAGTTGAGTTAAAATATCTTGGCCAAGGTTTGATTCGGAAGCTGCCCTTGTTACGACAATACCAGTAGCAGTAGAAATTAAAAGTGCAGGAATCTGGCTTACTAAACCATCGCCTACTGTCAATAAAGTATATTTAACTAAAGCCTCCCCTATAGGTAGCTTTTTTACCACAACTCCAATAACTAGACCCGCAGTAATATTGACCAATGTAATAATAATCCCTGCAATTGCATCTCCCTTAACGAATTTACTGGCACCATCCATTGCTCCATAAAAATCTGCCTGTTGCTGTACTTCTTTTCTTCTGGTTTTAGCAACCTGCTCGGTAATTAATCCTGAGTTTAAATCTGCATCTATGGCCATCTGCTTACCTGGCATGGCATCCAAAGTAAATCTAGCAGCTACTTCTGCAACTCTTTCTGCACCTTTTGTTATTACTATAAAATTGATGATTACAATAATAAGAAATATAATAAGACCTACAAAAACATTTCCTTGTATAACAAAGTTACCAAATGCTTCGATAACATCTCCTGCTTGGCCTTCGCTTAAAATGTACCTAGTAGTAGATATGTTTAAAGATAACCTGAATAAAGTGGTTATCAGTAATAATGAAGGAAATATAGAAAATTGGAGCGCATCCTTTGCATACATAGAAATCATAAGGATAAGCAATGCCAGAGAAATATTGAGACTTAACAAGACATCTAAAGCTCCCATAGGAACTGGAATTATTATAAGCATTATTATAGCAATTACCGCAATTGCTATGAAAATATCCCCTTTTTTCATAGAATCCTCCTTTTAGTATCTAAGACTGTAAACATAGGCAAGGACCTCAGCTACTGCTTGATAGAGTTCCTCAGGTATTATTTGACCTATTTCAACTGTATTATATAATGTCTGTGCAAGAGGCTTATTCTCTACAGTTGGTATCCCATGCTTCTTAGCTATATCTTTAATATTTTTAGCAATTAAATCGGCTCCTTTAGCTAATACATAGGGAGCACCATACATATCTTTATCGTACTTTAGAGCAATAGCAAAATGAGTTGGGTTTGTAATAATTACATCCGCTTTAGGCACATCTTGCATCATCCTTCTCATAGCCATTTGTCTCTGTTTTTCTCTTATCTTCGATTTTATTTGAGGGTTACCCTCAGTTTGTTTAAACTCTTCTTTTATTTCCTGTTTAGACATTTTTAAGTTCTTTTCATAGTCCCACCATTGATAGCCATAATCAAATATAGCCAAAACCAAAAGAGCAATTCCTGACCTAATTCCAACATTGACCACTATATTTCCTATATAGGTTGCTATGCTTTCAATGTTAAGCTCCATTAGTTTGAAAATATTATATACTTCTTTAATTGCATATACATATATTAAATATCCTACAACTATAATTTTAAATAATGATTTAACTAATTCTACTAAAGACCGTTTTGAGATTATCCTTTTAAATCCTTCAATAGGATTTAATCTACTCAATTTAAACTCTAGAGCTTTGGTAGTAAACAAAAATCCTACCTGCAAATAGCTAGTTGACACCCCAAATAGCAATATTATTGCCGTCAATGGACCAACAATAATTACTATAATACTAGTTAATCTCATCATCAATATATTAATATCCTTAGTATTAAATATATCAAGATTTGGAAAGTAGTCTTCGTAAAAATTATTCGAAAAAGATAATAAATGATTAAACATATATCCTCCAAGGATTTTTAAGCATGCAAAGGAAACTATAATGATAATCGCAGAATTAATTTCTTTACTTTGAAGCACTTGTCCCTTTTCCCTGGCTTCTCTTCTTCTTTTGGGAGTCGCTTTTTCCGTTTTTTCTTCAGAAAATAGTTGTAGATTAATTATTAAATTTAAGCTCACATTTATCATCCTTTTTGAATAACCTTTAAAAAGTTAAAAATCTCCTCATACATATTAGAAAAAATATTCTGAAGAGTAGCAATAAATAAAGGCAAGGTAATTATTATTGTCGCTATTCCTATAAATATTTTTAAAGGCATTCCTACTATGAATACATTCATCTGAGGCATTGTCTTTGCTAATATACCTAATAAGACATCAGTTAAAAAAATTGCAGCCAAAACAGGCCCACTTATTTTAAAACTAACGATAAAGGTTTGAGTAAGGATACGCACCAACTGATTAATCATATCTCCTGAAAATCTAAATTGCCCAATTGGAACATACTCATAAGATTTTACTAAAGCCTCTAGCAAGGTATGATGACCGTCTATAATAAGGAAAACCAATACGGTAATTATATAGTAAAAGGTACCCATTATAGGTACTTGTATATTTTGCTGTGGATCTAATACATTAACCATACCAAAGCCTGTTTGCATGTCGATAACTTGTCCAGCTAAATACAGGGTAGTGAAAAAAAGGTAGGATATAAAGCCTAGCATTAGACCTACTAACAGCTCTTTAATTGAAAATAATATTAATTCATAAGGAGCTAGATTTAAAATCTCAACCTCCATAACATTAACTAATATAATCGAACAAAAAAATGAAAAACCAATTTTTAGTACATTAGGAATGTTATTTCTACTAAATATTGGAGTAATCAGGAAAAGCCCTGCCATTCTTACTAAAATCAATAAAAAAATTTGGTATTTATTTAATGTGTCTATTAATAAGGCTTCCATGCTAATCCCTCAGTTTAATTGATATATGTATTTATGTTATTTATAAGATTTAGTGTAAAGTCCATTAGCACATTCAAAATCCAAGGGCCAAATACTAAAATAGATATAAACACTGCGACTATTTTAGGTACAAAAGCTAGAGTTGCCTCCTGGATTTGTGTAGTTGCTTGAAAAATACTAACTAATAATCCCACCAGTAGCCCAAATCCAAGCATTGGAGCCGATACCATTAGGATTGTTCTAAGAGCTTGCTGTGCAATATTTAATACTTCACCTTGACTCATAATATCTCTCCTCAATTATTTAAAACTAGAAATAATCTGCCCAATTATTAGGTTCCATCCATCTACCATTATAAAAAGCAGCAATTTGAATGGCAATGATATCATAACAGGTGGAAGCATCATCATTCCCATAGACATTAATGTACTAGCCACTACCATATCAATGACTAAAAATGGGATGTATAGAATAAAGCCAATTTGAAATGCTGTTTTTAATTCGCTTATTATAAACGAAGGAATTAGCACCCTTGTAGGAATATCCTCAAGTTTATCTACCTTATCGATTTTAGCAATCCTTAAAAAAAGTGCAATATCCTTCTCTTTAGTCTGTTTAAACATAAATTCCCTTATGGGGCCCATTGCAGTATCTAAAGCTTCTTCCTGCCCCACTTCACCTGCTAAGTAGGGCTGAATTGCTTCCTGATTAATTTCAGCGGCTATAGGAGCCATTAAAAAAAATGTTAAGAACAAAGCTATTCCAATTAAAACTTGATTTGGCGGAGTTTGCTGTGTTCCTATTGCGTTTCTAAGAAAAGATAAAACAATAATTATTCTAGTAAAGCTGGTCATCATAATCAGTATTGATGGCGCTAAAGATAAAATCGTAAATAATATCAATAGCTGAATAGCTGAGACATATCCAGCATTGTCGCTACTGCCATTAATAAAGCCTAATGCCCCATCAAATGATGGAGCTTGAGGTGCTGCATAACTAGTTCCTGTAATAAAAAGCATAATTATAAGCAAAATTAAAGATATTCTAAAAGTTAGTTTCATAATCCCATTCCTTATCTTTTCTCATGTAATTTACCCTATAATATTTGTCACAATTGTGGCTTTTGTTCTAATCTCTATTTCTTTTTACCTAGCTTATTAATAATATTATCCTTTCGCATTAAAAATTTCTCTACAACACTATTAATTTCAGCCTTTTCAGTTCCAGAATCCATGAATTGAGTATTCATATCTTCCTTATTAAACTTATCCAATAATAGTAAGTGTGAATTATTATCATAGATAATATAGATGACTTCAAATATCTCAATAACAAATACTCTAGTATTATTTCCTAATGAAATAGCTTCAATTATTTTGATATTTTTACTTCTACTTAATGAGCTTGATTTTCTAGCTATGTACTTTGTAAAAAAAAAGGCTAAAAATATTACAATTATAAAAGAACCTAAATATATTGTTGTTTTTACAATTTCAGCCATCACTAAGACATCACACCCAATTGAAAATTTGTATTTAAATAAACTATCCTAAAACTTTTTTAACAGCCTCAATTACTCTATCAGTTTGAAAGGGTTTTACAATGAAGTCCTTAGCCCCAGCCTGTATGGCCTCAATAACCATAGCCTGCTGCCCCATAGCAGAGCACATTACTACTTTTGCACTATTATCGATCTTTTTAATTTCTTTAACAGCTTGAATACCATCTACCTCAGGCATTGTAATATCCATGATTACTAGCTCGGGCGTAAGCTCTTTATATTTATCTATAGCTTTTGCCCCATTTTCTGCTTCACCTACTACATTGAATCCATTTTTTGTGAGAATATCTTTTATCATCATTCTCATAAATGCTGCATCATCTACAATCAATATTCCATTTGCCATAAAAATTCCTCCCTTAATTCTTGCTTATTCTTTTTGATGGACTTATAATATCGGTTATCCTAACACCAAAATTATCATCTATAACTACAACCTCACCTTTTGCAATAAATTTCCCATTTGCATAAATTTCTAGGGGCTCTCCTAGGAGCTTGTCCAGTTCAATAATAGTTCCTGGGCCATACTCTAAAATTTCTCCAATTTTTCTAGTAGTCCTTCCTAATTCTACAGTAATATCTATAGGAATTTCATTGATTAACTCGATGCCCTCATTATATACTTTATTCTCAGCCGTTTCAAATTGATGTAACTCAAATTTTTTCATATTTACAGGGTTTTGTTTAATATTGTTGCTTTTTTCTAAGTCTCTTTCATCATGCATTATTTGTTGCGTTGATGAAGTATTTTGTTTTATTGATGTTTCCAAGGATTCATCAGCTCCATAAGAATAATTTAAATCCTCAATTTCACTAATATCACTTAAATCTTCCGCCTCATCCTTTTCTAAAAGCTGATTTACCATATCCTGCGCAAATTTTAATGGTATCAGCTGCATTATTTCACTATCTATCAAATCTCCCACTATCATTTTAAATGAAACTTTCACAATGGTTTCATCAAAGGTAAAAGCGTCAATATCAATACCTTCATTTAAATTAATCTGAAATGCCATTGGAGGTTCAATATCTATAAAACTTGAAAATAATTCTGATAAGGATGTGCATGAAGATCCAACCATTTGGTTCATAGCTTCGCTAATAGCACTGATATCCATTTCATTAATATCTCTATCGACATTTGTACCATCTCCACCCATCATCAAATCAGTAATCACTTTGACATCATGGCTTTTAAGTATCAATAGGTTAGTTCCTTGTAGCCCTTGTTTATACTTAACATTAACAGCAATAAAAGGTATAGGATACTGCTCAGATATTTCTCTTATTGTAGTTAAAGAAACCTTAGGAGTAGTAATAATAACCTTTTGCCCTAAAAGTGTAAACAAGGTAGTTGCTGCAGTACCCATGCTTATATTTCCTATCTCACCTAATGCATCTTTTTCCACTTCATTAATCGTTTCATCTTCTACTTTATCATAGCTCCCTTTTAATAGCATATCGATTTCTTCTTGACTTAGCATGTTATTAGTCATCAGTTACATCACCTTCCTTTTGAACTCTAGTTATCTGAACTGCTACTTTGTTCTTGCTACTACCAGGCTTCCCATAAAACTTTAGTTGTGTACCCACATTTATATAAACCTCGTCATCAACCATATTATCTAGCATAATAACATCGCCTTTTTGAATGTTTAATAAATCTCTTACAGTAACTCTTGCTGAACTAAGATTAGCATTTAAGCTAACATAAGTGTTTTTAATTCTTCTATGAAGAAGTTCTTTATCTGTATCAGCAGCCTCTTTCTTAGTAGTTGAAAACCATAGCTTTGTACTCAGCTTTTCTAAAATAGGTTCTATGACTATATGTGGAATACATATATTAATCAGCCCCTCTATACTTCCTATCGATAAATTCATGGTAACTAATGCTATTGTCTCATTTGGAGAAATAATTTGAGCGAACTGAGAGTTTGTCTCTATTTTTTCTAATGATGGTGTTAAAATAATCACATTATCCCAAGCCTGTGCTATAAGGCCTATAATTTTTTTCATCATGTTTTTCAGCAATGTTAGTTCAATTTCTGTAAAGCTTCTAACATCTACTAATTTTTCTCCATCACCGCCTAATAAGCGATCAATAACTGCAAATGCAGCGTTAGACGAAATATCTATAATAATTTGTCCGTCTAAAGGCTCAAAATCAACTAATGAAAGAAAAGCAGGGTTGGAAATAGCATTTGTAAATTCACTATACGCATACTGGTCTACTGTTAAAACAGAAACCTTTACCGGAGCCCTTAAATATCCTGATAAAAAAGTCTGTAGAAGCCTGCTAAAGTTATCGTGTATAATTTCCAATGTTCTTAGCTGATCCTTAGCTATTTTCTGAGGATTTCTGAAATCATACTTTTTAATCTTTTTCTCGGAGCTATCGTCCTTCATCTCTTTAACATCAACTTCGCCAGAGCTTAAAGCGTTAAGTAGGGCATCTATTTCATTTTGTGATAAAACTTCAGCCAATATTGTTACCTCCCTACTGTACAATAATTTCTTCAAAGTAAATTTTTGTAATATCCTTTGAATTAAAAATTTCTGATAATCTATTAGATATTTCACTTTGAAGTACTAATATTCCTTCTTTTCCCTCTAAATCCTTTTCATTCTTATTAATCATTATAGCATTAATTTCATGCTTAATTAAAAAATTCTTTTTATCAAGCTCTTCAATAATTTTTTTATCTGTCGCCTCAATAGTAATTTTCAGTTTAATTATTTTTTTACTCTCTCTTAAGTTGCAATACATTTCACCTACATCATAATAATAAAGTTCTTTTGATGTGTTTTTCTCACTATTGTTTTTATATGAAATCAACAAGAAAACAGCACCGATTATCATCATTATCATAACAAAGGAAATAATAGCTAAGAGAAAAATCTTTTTAGTACTCATTTTTACGACTCCTTTTTAATTCAGTTTATGTATTTTTTACAATGCATCTTCACTTTCAAACCCTTTTTTATAATTCTTCCTTATCTCTGGTGATAAGAAGGTCTTTAGCTTTTCTTCTATTATTCTAGGGTTTTCTCCTGCTTGTATAGAAAGAAGTCCTTCTACCATCAATTCTTTAAGTAATATTTCTTCGCTACTTTTACCTTTAAGCTTGTTAGCTAAAGGAATAAATACAGCATTCGCTAACAAGGAACCATAAAAAGTAGTTACTAGTGCAACAGACATGTTTGGCCCAACACTTGATGCATCTTCCATGCCAACTAGCATATTTATAAGCCCTATAAGTGTTCCTATCATACCAAAAGCTGGAGCATAGCTACCCATAGACTCAAATACACTTTGCCCGTCCTTATGTCTTTCTTCTAGGAAAGTTAGTTCTGTCTCAAGAATATTCCTTACAAGCTCTGGGTCAGTACCATCTACTATTAGCATAATTCCTTTCTTTAAAAATTCATCTTCTGCTTTTTCCCCAGCCTCTTCTAGTGCTAATAAACCCTCTCTTCTTGCAAGATTTGAAAGCTCAATTAGCTGGCTAATTACTCCACTAGGATCCAATGTTTTTACAAAAAAAGCTTTTCTAATTGCTTTCATAGCTCCTATTACTTTTTTTAATGGATAAGCTACTAAAGTTGAAGCGATGGTTCCTCCAAATACTATGACAATTGAAGAAAAATCATAGAAATTTCCTATATCGCCTGAATCCATTATTCCCCAAACTGTAAAGCCTATAGCAGCTATAAAACCAATAATTGTTGCTATGTCCATTAGCCACACCTCTTTTTACTTCGTAATTTTAAGATAATTGATACTGCCTTTGTACTCAATTATCCTGTTAACTATTTCTTCCATAGATTCTTTTACAACAAATTTCTTTCCTGTTGTTAATGTAATGACTGTGTCAGGAGTTTCTTCAATAATTTCAATAAGCTCACAATTAATCATAAACTCAGTATTGTTAAATCTGCTAACTCTAATCATATAACCATCCTTTTTTTCTTTAATTAGGCAGCAATGCTGCCTAATTAAAGTTTATGGGTTTTTCCTACCTCTTCATATTAACTAGCTCTTGCAGCATTTCATCAGATGTCGTTATGATTCTTGAGTTTGCTTGGAAGCCTCTTTGTGTAGTAATCATTTCAGTAAATTCTAGAGACAAATCTACGTTTGACATTTCAAGTGAACCAGGTGCTATTGCTCCTAAGCCAGTAGTTCCAGCTCTTCCAATTTGAGCCTCTCCAGAGTTCCTTGTGTCTATAAAGAAGTTATTGCCTATTTTTTGGAGCCCTGCTGGGTTATCAAATTTAGCAAGTATAAGCTGACCTAGCTCTCTTTTCTCATTATTTGTAAAGCTGGCTATAATAGTACCAGTAGCATCTATAGCAAATCCGTCTAAAACACCTGCTGTATTTCCATTTAATGCATGTGGCTTAGCATCTGCTTCGTTGGCATATTGAGTTAGCTTGGACAAATCAAATTCTATTTTACCTCCATATACTCCATTACTATCTACTTTACCAAAACCTACACCAGCTTTAGTAATCTCCAAGGTAAATTTATTACCACTAACTAATTTTCCTTCTGTACTGAACACTAGATCATGAAATAGACTTGCATTATTAGGCACTATTTCAGAATCACCATTTAAAGGCTTAACGGAAACCATACGTGTTTTCCAAGCTCCCGTGGAAATACCATTCAATAGTGCTGCTTCTGCTTCTGCTTTTGTAGCATATTCAGTACCATCGTATTCTTCAGGCCATTCACCACTAGTATCGAATCTATCTTTTGCTTCAGCAAAATCTCTAAAAATTTCAAATTCAACTTTATATCCATTTCCTAAGCTGTCTCTTATAATTGTATCTGTCTTGTGAAATCCATCTGGGTTCAATACTAGCTTATATTTTGTTACAGGATTATCTGGGTCTGAGTTATCTGTGACCTCAACTGTTTTATAGGGTAGCCCTATTCTAGAATCCAAATTTCCTCTAAATTCAACATCTTTAGTAGTAGTTGGTGGAACTGTCTCTGTTTTATTGATAGTTATAGGTCCTATTTCGCTTGTCCATTTTCCATCTACAAATTTGTAGCCTAAAATCTTAAATCCATCTGCTGTTATTAAATTTCCAGCACCATCTACGTCAAAATTACCTGCCCTTGTATAGAATTTATTCTGAAAGTTAGGATCATCCGTTACTACAAAAAAGCCTTCACCATCTATCATTAAGTCAGTTGGGTTATCTGTTCTTTGAACAGCTCCTTTTGTATGTACTGTGCTTATTGAACCAATATTGACTCCTAAACCTATTTGCTGCGGATTAGTACCTCCCTTTCCGCCTTGTGGTGCTGAAGCTCCTCTAACTACTTGACTGAATACTTCCTGGAATGTAACTTGTCCTCTTTTAAATCCTACTGTATTTACGTTAGCAATATTGTTACCTATGACGTCCATCTTTGTTTGATGGACTCGGAGTCCTGAAACTCCTGAATACATTGATCTCATCATAATTAATTTTCCTCCCTTTTAGGCTACTATATGTCCTCTATCAGTTAGACATAAATAACTTCCTTAAAAAGGTCCAGTTATATTATTATAGCCCCATCTATATTGGTAAATATG
The DNA here is from genome assembly GCF_030263895.1 of Proteiniborus sp. MB09-C3. NCBI lineage: Bacteria > Bacillati > Bacillota > Clostridia > Eubacteriales > Proteiniborus > Proteiniborus sp. MB09-C3. Next base: position 2,454,421 of record NZ_CP127161.1, on the reverse strand, counting down.
TTGTTTTTTAGTTGTTCCTTATTTACAGAAGTAACGATAGTTTTGTTTTTAATGCTTGCAATAAATGCTTTATCGTCCATTAATATCAACGCTTCCTTAACTCCCTTTTTTGAAGCTTTATCAATAGCTTCTTCAATCCTCGTCATTTCCATATTGTCTAGGCTAATATCTCTGACCTGCATTCTTTCTACTGCATGCTTGGAAAACTTAATGCTTTGCTTTTGTTCCTCTATTTTAAGTAATTCATCAAAGCTGCTTTTAGGAACATCTCGACGAATCTGTTGTGCCTGTCCTAATTTATTGTTATTAAGAATTTTAAAACTAATATTTTGTATATCCATTTTATTCAACCTTATCATCTCCTGGTGTTTCCTCTGGCGTCTCTTCTGGAGTTTCTTCTGGTTTTTCTATGGGTTCTCCCGTATATGCTTCTATAGCTTTCCTAATATTCATCAGCTCTTTAATAATTTGAACACTTCCAAGAACTTGATTTTCATTCATCTTATCTAGTAAATCCAATGTTTGCTCTTGAGAAGATAACATATTCTTGTTAATCTCTTGCATTTGTTCCAATGTGCTAAACTGTGCCATCTGAGCTATAAACTCTTTATCTTCCATAGGATTTAAAGGGTCTTGGTTTCTGAGCTGTGTTATCAATAGCTTTAAGAAGGCATCTTTTCCAAGCATTCCATTATTATTCGTTTCTTCTGCTTCCTTTGCCGTATTGCCAAATTTATGCCATATAAGCTTGTCATCTACATTGTTTACATCCATCATCTCACCACCTATACAATTAAATCAATATTCCCTTCTGCTGAATATAAGCCTCCAATTACTTGTTCTATTTCCTCTTGATACGCTGAATTTATAGAAGCTTTATCAATGCTTGGTTTTTTAGCTCTAAGTTTCTGTTCTTGTTTCCATGCCTGAGAATTCTTTTTGTCAAATCCTGAATCTTTGCCAACTGAAACATCCAATGCTTCAAAATTAATCCCAAGCTCCTTCATGTTTTCCTTAAGATTATCTAAGTTAGACTCTATTAACTGCTTGACATTATAGTTTTCTACATAAGCTTTAGCTGTAATTACACCTTTTTCTGATAGCAGTTTTAAGGATACTTCTCCTAAAAAGTCAGGCTTAAGCTTAATTCTAATCTCATCTTTATTGTCCATGTCTATTTTCACTTTTTCTACTATTTGTTCAAAAATACTTTCCTTATTAAATGCCGCTGTTTTTTCATTAGTAATAGTCTTTAATCCATTACCTAGATCTTTTCCATGATAGTTAAGATTGTTATCATTGAATTGTGAAAAGACACCTTCATCTCTTGGTTCAATAATTCTTTGCGTATCTAGTTCTTCTATAAATTCTACCTTTTCTTCATTTCCAGAGCCTTTTTCATTATTTGCATTCTGTAGAGTAACAACTTTTTCATCAAAATCAGTCTTGATTATTGTATCAGTATCCTGTTCAATGCTTTGGTCTTCTTCGCTATGGTAGGTATTAAGAATAAAGTTGCTAGCTTTAAATTCTTTACTTATATTCTTTTCTAATTCTATAGTCTCATCTGTAAAAAGTGTAGCTTCCTTTTCCTCTTTATTAATTTGATTTAATTCAAAGTCAAAGTTTAATGTAATATCACCATCTAGCTCGTGTAAATTATTAGTTTCATTTGATTTAGTCAAAGCTTCAGGATTTTGTTGCGTATGTGTAGTAGTCATATCATCAACTACATCTGGATTAACTACTAGTTCCATGGAGGTTGTTGCATTAAGCATTTGCTCCTCAGTTACTTCACTAGATAACTCATTTAAATCTAGGGTCTTATCTAGATCAACTGTACCTAACATAAATGAAGCTAGATAATCATAAGTATTGTTTGAATCATCAGTAACATTTTCTTCATTAACTTCTTCTAAATTAGAATGTTCTTTATCACTATTCATTACCTTAGTGGAGTCAGCATTTTTACTTTGATTATTGCGATTATCTACAGAAGAATCATTAACTTTAGCTTGTTCTTTAGTTGTATTTTCTGGAGCCTGTGCTTTTTTCACATTATAATTTTGATTACTTACAGGACTTGTCCGAAAATTATTTCTCGTGTTTGATTTTGAATAATTGGAAGCTTCTTTCTTACTATTAAGAATACTTTCAAAGGCCCCATTTTTCTTCATTTCGTTTGTTCTTGCTTGATTACCTTTTCCATTATTAACATCTGCTTTAGAAATGAACATAAAAAAATCATTTGTTATCATTTTTTCACCCCCTTTCAAATAAGAATATTCTATTGAATTGCAAGCTCTCTGGTAATTTCAGCTGCTTTATCCGGATCCATAATGCTTAGAATTTGAGATATCTTTTGCTTTTTCATATTCTTCAATACATCCATAATTATTGAAGAATCAGATATAGTATAAATTGGATTCTCATCAATTTCAAATACTGTCACACTATTTTTGTTTGCCATCATTTTTTCTACAATTTTCACTATATCAGCAGCTTCCATTTTTTCATATAGTGCTACTAACTCAGATATTTTTTTATCATATTGCTTTTTAAAATTAATAGTCTCCATTATCTTTACAGCTCTTGACTCATCTTCTCCAACTAGGTCTTCCATTGTCTCTATCTTTGAAATAAGTTCATTAATAAAGCTATCGTCTGAGTCTAATAAAATACCTGCTGCCTTCTTTATACTAAGGTTCATATAAATTATTGATAAATCTTCAATTTTATATGTATTACTATTGCCGATCTCAGAAAAAGCCTTTTCAGTATCCATTGCCTCATATACTTCAGATTTCTTTATTAATTCTTCTTCTTTTTTCCCTTTTTTAAGCAAAAGTGTAGTAATTTCTTTTCTTTTTTTTGTTTCAATATTGGTCATTATTTGGCTCTGAATATCAGGTTGTATGTAATAGAGAATATCAACAGCAATATTTTCCTTCATATTTTCAAATATTTTTCCAAGATCTTCTTTGCCGCCATTTTTTTCAATCATCATCTCGACTTCTTTTATAGCCAAGCTCAGCTCTAAGCCTTCTAGTCTTTTTAGTTCTTCACCTAAGGCTACTTTTTGCTCCTCTTTTATTTCTTCATATAAGGTATGAAGTAAATCTTTTCGAAGCTCAATATTTCTGACCGAGCTGATAATGTTTTTTGTCTTAGCTGGTGATTTTTGATTCATTTTTTTTATAATATTATTAAATAATTCTTCATTTGACTTTTTAATAATATACAGCTTGTCAGCAGAATTTTCTTCATTCATTGAAAGATAGTAGTTTGCAAGAAAAAGCTCTTTTTCTGCTTTTTCGTTTTCTGTAGGATATTTACTAAAATATTCGCCAACTACGCCGGGAGTATTTCTAAAATATTCATTAGCACTTTTTTTAAAATTATCGTTCATAGCATATACTAATGCAAAAACTACTATAGGTACTAATATAAAAACTAAGGCAAATATTAGTATGACTTTAAATATTTCTTTGCTCTTTTTTTCTTTAGGCATTTTTGTCCCCCACTATTTCATACTGCTTTGATAGCTTACAACCTGATCTATGATTTTCTCTTCTTTCTTTTTCATATCATATAAATGATTATCAAAATCTCTATTTTTTAAATTCTCAAGTGTTTTCTTATCTATGGAAGAATTAATAAGTTTATTTCTAGCCAATTCAACTTTGTTTTGAGCTTTTTCTACTATTTCTTTTTGATTGATTAGCTTTTCTTTTACATTTTTCAAATATAAGTTGTAATTTTTTAAATCATTTATTGTAGCACTTGAAGCCATTTTATCTCTTTCACAACCAATACTTTCTTTATGAGATAAGATTTCTTCAAATAAAACAATCTCATCGTCAAGATTTCTTTTTGCTTTTCCATACTCAGTTTTATTGATATCTTCAATTTTTTCTCTGTATTCTAATACCTTGTCTAATCTAAAAACAAACTTTCCCATAATATCAACTCCTTGATAATGCTAGTTCGTATTAGAATTATTTATAATAATTTCTAACATTTCAGTTATTTGTTCAAATGAATAACTTGAGTCTTTATCTTGCTTTAAAAAGCCATTAATTTGGTCAATTATTTTTATTGCTCTGTCTATTTTAGGATTAGTGCCTAGCTTATAAGCGCCAATGTTAATTAAATCCTCTGCCTCTCTGTAGGTTGCTAATATATCTTTAATTTCATTTGACATATCTATATGTTCTTTAGAGCAAATACTAGGCATTACTCTACTGACACTCTGTAGTATATCAATTGCAGGGTAGTGGTTTTGATTCGCTAGCTTTCTAGTGAGAACAATATGCCCATCTAGTATACCTCTCACGGCATCTGTAATTGGTTCATTTAAATCATCACCATCAACCAGAACTGTGTAAAGACCAGTAATGCTGCCAACAGAAGATGTGCCTGCTCTTTCTAAGAGCTTAGGCAATACAGAAAAAACTGATGGTGTAAATCCACGGGTAACTGGCGGCTCGCCAATAGCTAGTCCTATTTCCCGCTGGGCCATGGCGAATCTTGTCAAAGAATCCATCATTAGCATTACATTCTTACCTTTATCACGGAAATATTCAGCAATTGCAGTAGTCAATAATGCTCCTTTCATCCTAACTAGAGCTGGTTGGTCTGAAGTAGCTACTACTACTACAGAGTTTCTTAATCCTTCTTCTCCTAGATCATTTTCAATAAATTCTCTAACCTCTCTACCTCTTTCACCTATTAGTCCTATAACGTTTATATCTGATTTTGCATTTCTCGCAATCATACCCATCAGAGTGCTTTTCCCCACACCGCTTCCTGCGAATATTCCTATTCTTTGCCCCTTTCCGCAGGTCAGCAATCCGTCAATTGATTTGACTCCTAATGGTATGACATCAGTAATCCTTGTCCTTTGAAGAGGATTAGGAGGCATATTTGAAACAGGGTACTGCTTAATAGTTACAATAGGTTCTTTGCCATCCATAGGACTTCCTAATCCGTCTAAAATTCTTCCTATTAATTCTTCCCCCACACTTACTTGTAAGGAATGGCCACTAGCAATTACCTTACTTCCTGGACCAATCCCCTCCATATCACCAAATGGCATCAACAGAATCTTGTCTTCCTTAAATCCTACTACCTCTGCCATGATAGGACTGCTCGAATTAAAAGGCTTTATATAGCATAGTTCGCCAATATTTGATTGGGGACCCTTTGATTCTATAGTTAGGCCAGTTACTTTTGTAATCTCGCCATTGTATTTAATAAATTCTGCACCCTTTATTACATCTAAGTATTTTTGAATATTAATAGTATGCATGATTATCACTCGCTATTAAGTAAAGTAGTTAAAAGCTTTTTCATTTCTTCTATTTGCATATCTACGCTTACATCAACATTACCCTTTGAGCCTTCTATTATACATCCACCTCTTGATAATGTAGAGTCTATACGCACTTGGATATCTTCAACTAGATTTGCCATAGCTAATATTCTCTGTTTAGACATCTCAACAACATCATAATCCTCTTTGGAAACCTTAATTAATAAGTTTTCTTTTACATTTAAACTGTCTATTCCTTTTAATACTATCGAAATTATAGTTTCTTCATCATCTATTAGTTTTTTATGTATTATTTTTTCACACAAAGACATCGTCATATTGATGACATCTTTTTCTATATTTGAAAGAACTATTTCTCTTTCTCTTAAATAGCTTTTCTTAATCTCATTGGCTTCTTCAATTAGCTCATCAGAAACCTTCTTTCCTTCATTGTATCCCTTCTCGAATCCTTCTTTATACCCATCTTCTTTAGCAGCATCGCATATATTTTTTGCATGTAAGTGGGTATCTTCAAGAACCTTTTCAGCATCCTTCCTTGCGTTTAAAACTAGGTTTTCAGCCTCAATCCTTGCATCTTCAATGATTATATTTGCCGTTAACTCTGCTTCTGCAATTTTATCAGCTAATTCTGCTTCCCTATTTTCCTGCTCACAGTTTTTGTGAACAGGTGGACTTACAATTCTTACTTGAGAAGATTTGATAATATTAGACAACTACATCGTCTCCTCCCCTTGGTGTTACTATTTCACCTTCTTCTTCTAGTTTTCTTATTGTATTAACAATGCTTTGTTGAGCTTCTTCAATATCTTTAATTCGAATTGGACCCATAAATTCCATATCCTCTTTAATCATCTCAACCAAACGCTTAGACATGTTGTTGAAGATAACATCCTTGACTTCATCACTAGCAGACTTAAGAGCAACAGCCCACCTGCTATTGTCGATTTCCCTAACAAATCTTTGAATAGACCTGCTGTCAAGAGTTACTATATCTTCAAATACAAACATTCTCTTTCTTATTTCCTCGGACAATTCTGCATCCTTAATATCAAGTTCTTCCATTATGTATTTTTCTGTACCTCTATCAACAGAATTCAATATAGATACAATTGTAGATATTCCTCCAGCAGTAGTATAATCTTGAGAAACAAGTGTAGAAAATTTACTTTCAATCACACGTTCAATTTCCTTTATTACTTCAGGCGAAGTTCTATCCATCACTGCAATTCTTCTAGCTACATCCGCTTGCTTGTCTACAGATAATTTTGCTAATATTTGCGCAGCTTGATGCGGCCTTAGATAGGCTAATATTAAAGCAATTGTTTGAGGATGCTCATTTTGTATGTAGTTCAGTATCTGGTTAGGATCCGCCTTTCTAACAAACTCAAAAGGTCTAACCTGAAGCGATGCTGTTAATCTATTAATAACATCAACAGCTTTTTGTGAGCCTAATGCTCTTTCTAAGACATCTTTTGCATAGTTAATACCACCTTCAGATATGTACTCCTGCGCTAAGCATAGTTGATAAAAACTATCTAAAACACTCTCTTTTTCTTCAGGTGAAACAACTCTCATGTTTGCTATCTCGAGGGTTAACTCTTCAATTTCTTCATCACTTAAATGTTTAAAAATTTCTGCTGATTTTTGAGGACCTAGAGTTATTAAAAGAATTGCTGCCTTTTCTTTCCCCTTCACAGATTGTTTTCTAGACATAATTTCACCTCTAATCTTCATTCAACCAAGTTCTTAAAAGTTGTGCCACTGCATCAGGTTTCTTGTCAACAAAATTATTAATCTGTTCTTTTACTTTAGATTTCTCTGAATCAAAATCAATGTCTTCAATAATAGCCATTTCGTTTGCTCTTTGTTCAATCATCTCATTGATGTCAATTTCCTCGTTCTTTCTTCTTTTAAACACTACTATTGTTATGATGGCTGATCCACCTGCTATAGCAAGTCCAAAAATCAAGTATTTAAGCCAAGACATAGTGCTATCTTTTACATCACTTTCAAGCCCTTCCTGAGCTGAAAGTCCATCATTAAATTTCATAGCACTAACTTCAACTTGTTTTGTATCAAGACCTGTTGCGGCATATATAAGGTTTGAAATTTCTTTTCTCAGTTCATCATTAAGTCCATCTTCAGGCAAAGAATCCTTGTTTAGTATTATGGCAACAGTAATTGATTCAACTTGTCCAGGTGCTTTTCTTATTTGCTTGTTTATTTCATTTAACTCAAAATTAATAGTTTCACTAGCTTTATTATATTTTGAATTTTCTCCAGTCACTTGAGCATAATCAGTAATATCATCTACATTAGAATCTACACCAGGTATACCACCATCCAGCATGTTTTCCATTTGCTCTTCAAGTCTTTCCATGCTTCGTGCTAAGCCTTCCTCCATACCTTCAACAGGAGGATTAAACTCTTGAATGCTTGTCATTTCTGTATCAAAGTTTACCTTAACTCCAGACCTTACTACAACATTTCCATATCCAAATACACTTTCAAGAAAATCCTTTATACTCTTATTAATCCTTTCCTGTAAGCCTTGTTGAAGATTAAGCTGTTCGGTTAAATCAAAGTCCTCTTGATTTTCATTTGTAATTGTTAAAATTTTTCCCGAATCATCAACAACAGAGACATCTTCAGGATCCATTCCTACTGCCCTTGCTATATGATCCTGTATTCCTCGTACTTGGTTTGAAGTCAATGTTCTTCCCTTAGATAGAGTAATAAATACAGAAGCAGAAGGCTTTTCATCATTGTTTAATACAAAACTAGTGTCCTCAGGTATGTTCAAAAAAACAGACGCTTCTTCTACTCCATCGATTTTTTCTAAATCCATGGCTAAATCATTGGCACGTCCATAATTTGCTCTCTGTTTTTTATCAAATTCAGTCATCGTCCAGCTTGAATCATTTAAGGCATCCTCCATGCTATATCTTCCTTTAGGTATACCTTCTGTGGCCAGTTCCATTTTTGCCTTACTTACCATCTTTTGCGGCACCAATATGGTAGTTCCATTATTTTCGTCCTTCCAAGGAATATTCAATTCCTCAAGCTTCTTTGTAACTGTTCCTGCCTCTTTTGGATTTAAGCCACTAAAAAGAACATCATATTTGGTTCTGGTCATAAAAAAAATCAAAGCTGTAACGCTAAATACTAATACTACACTTCCTACTACTAACTTAATTTTTTTCTTTTTTTCGAGGTTGTTCCAAAACTCGTTTAATTGCCTTATCATTTGCTGTATGGATTCTCCCACCATATCACCTCATTTCTTACCGCATATGTATTAGACTTGCATTCTCATAATTTCTTTATAGGCATCAACCACTTTATTTCTAATGGCAAGAGTCATCTGAAATGCAACCTTGGCTTTTTCTGCTGCTATTGGAACGTCATGAATATTATCAATTTCTCCTAAAGCTAACAACTTTGTATAGTTTTCTGAGTTGATTTGTAATTCATTAACTTCATCCAAGGCATTTTTTAAAAAATCACTAAATGTAGTAGCTTCTGTAGCATTTTTTTCGATGGCGTTACTATTACTCTTCGTAAATAAATTATTTATATTTTCAACTTTCATAATTTTCCTCCATTATCGTCCTATTTCTAAAGCTTTTAGGGCCATATTCTTAGCTGAGTTTATTGCACTCATATTAGCTTCATAGGCTCTAGTAGCAGAAATCATGTCCACCATTTCAGTAGTTATATCAACATTTGGCATTTGTACATAACCATTATTATCTGCATCAGGGTGACCAGGTTCATATATTTGCTTAAATGGGGTTTTGTCTTCAACTATTTCACTTACTTTTACACCTTTAGCCTTCTGGAGCTCATTACTGAACTCTGATAAATATGCTGAAAAAGGTGAGGCTTCGTTTTGCTTAAATACAACCATTTGTCTTCTATAAGGCATTCCACTGCTAGTTCTAGTTACACTAGCATTTGCAATGTTCTTGGAAATTATCTCCATTCTTGTTCTTTCAGCCGTCATACCCGTTGCGCTAATATCTATAGAATTAAACATTTTCATAATTATCTCCCCCCTTCATTGATAACAGAATTAATTGTCTCAAATTGCCTAGATAATTGTCTGCTAATAGCATTATGGTAGATTTCATTCTTAGCTCTTTCAGCTACTTCAATATCTATGTTCACACTATTACCATCTCTTCTTACTGCAATATTATTTTGCTCCTTAATTGCCAAATCTAAATTGCTAATAGAAGTCCCCCCTATGTGTCTGCTATTAGTAGTAGACAGCCTTAATTTGTTTTTTTCTAATTCATCTTTTAAAAGATTTTCAAAATCTACTGTTTTTCTCTTATAGCCAGGTGTATTCACATTAGCTATATTGTCTGATATAGCAGTATGTCTTAAAATAGAACCATCAAGAGCTATTTTAAGAAAGTCTACTGAGTTAAAAATTCCATTTATCATATACATCACCTTTCAAAGATAGTTTATTATAGAATTCGATAATTTTCTACTATAATTTCTATTTTAATACTTATTACCTAATATTTATGCTGTTTTTTATGGTTTTAAAATGGTTTTAAACATAATGAATGTATATTCTATTTTTATTTTGCTTTTCCTGCTATTTCATGTAAATATTTATCGAATTTTAAGTTTTGGTACCTTGGGCCTAAAAGCAACATGTCCATAATTATTTTAGATTTATGCTAAAAAATTGAAGCAAAATAAAAAAAGCCGATAGAAACTATCAACTTTCTTTTAACTTATTAAGCTCATCTAGCAGCTTATCATTTAATATTTTGATATGTGTTCCTTTCATGCCTAGTGACCTAGATTCAATCACTCCAGCACTTTCAAACTTTCTCAGGGCATTTACTATTACTGACCTAGTAATGCCTACCCTATCTGCAATCTTGCTGGCAACTAACAAGCCTTCGTTTCCATCTAATTCATTAAATATATGTTCTATAGCCTCTAGCTCTGAGTATGAAAGTGTACCTATGGCCATTTGAACCACTGCTTTTTTCCTTGCTTCTTCTTCTATTTCTTCGTTTTTGGATCTAAGTATTTCCATTCCTACAATGGTAGCACTGTATTCAGATAAAACTAAGTCATCTTCTGAAAACTCTCTCCCGAATCTTGCTAATACTAATGTTCCTAATCTTGTCCCTCCACTTATTAATGGAATTACAGTTGTGATTTTATCTTGATAATCACATTTTGAAACTTGGTCAAATACACATTCTGATATTTCTCTAATATTTTCCTTAGTTTCAATTATCCTTAATAAATCACTATTATATTCTTCTGGAAATCGCTTTTCTTCTACTACCTCACTATGAAGTATTCCGCATTCAAAGCCTTCATGCAGTGCAAATCCTAATACCCTTCCTTTTCTACTTGCAATATAGACATTTGCAGCTAATATATCAGATAGCAATCTACTAATCTCAGTGAAAGAAACAGGTTTATATCCCGTGTTTTGCAAAATTTTGTTTAATCTTCTAGCTTTAATCAACAAGCTTTCACCCATTTAAATCCTCCTTATGAAATTTTCCCTTATTTCTAATAAAGGCTTTTCCCTTATTTATCATACTAAACAAAGCAATAAAGATGTTATCATACTTTTCGAAATATTACAACATATTTAATTTTCTACTATATAGTATAACCATATATACATTTATTTTTTATTCTTCAACAAAATCACATTCCGAGTTAATGCATTTTTTTTCGGTTCCTTTTCTAGACTTCTTTTCTACCAAAATACTTTTACACTTTGGACATTTCTCATTAAGTGGTTTATCCCAGGAAACAAAATTACAATCTGGGTATTTGCTACATCCATAAAATTTTCTTCCTCTCTTAGATGTCCTCTCAACTATGTCTCCACCACATTTAGGGCATTTAACTCCTATTTCCTGTGTAATAGGCTTGGTATTTTTACATTCTGGATATCCAGGACAGGCTAAGAACTTTCCATACCTACCCATTTTTATAACCATATTTCTACCACATTTGTCACATATTACATCTGTTTCTTCATCTTGTATTTCAATTTTACTTATTTCTCTTTCAGCTATCTCCAATTCTTTCGAAAAATCTCTATAGAAAAATTCAATTACTTTTTTCCAGTCAGTGCTTTCTTCTTCGATTTGATCCAGTTGCTTCTCCATTTCGGCAGTAAATTCTTCATTAACTATCCCTTTAAAGTATTCCCTTAGTAAATCTGTAACTACTATGCCCAACTCAGTCGGTTTAAAAACCTTTTTCTCTAGTATCACATATCCTCTACTTAATATTGTGCTTATAGTAGGAGCATAGGTACTAGGCCTACCAATCCCTAATTCTTCTAAAGCTTTTACTAATGAAGCCTCCGTATATCTTGGGGGAGGTTGGGTAAAATGCTGTTGAGGTTCCAAATCTTTAAGTGCTAATTTTTCTCCTGGCTCTAGCTCTGGCAATAAAACATCTTTTTCATCCTCAGAAGAATTATATACCTTTAAAAATCCCTCAAAGATAATTTTAGATCCTGTAACTTTAAATACATAGTTCCCAGCATAAATCTTAATAGTAAGAGTCTCATACAGTGCTGGTCCCATTTGACTTGCCACATAGCGTTCCCAAATAAGCTGATAGAGTTTATATTGATCCTTCTTTAAAGAATCTTTTACCATACTTGGTGTCCTAGTAACAGATGTAGGTCTAATAGCCTCATGCGCATCTTGAATTTCTTTTTTCTTTTTCGTGTTATTTTTATTAGTAGTTCCTAAGTATTTCTCACCATATTCATCTATTATATACTCTTTAACACTTTTTAACGCTTCTTCAGAAATTCTCGTAGAGTCAGTTCTTATATATGAAATAAGTCCTACTGTTCCTTCACCCTTTATGTCAACACCCTCATATAATTGCTGGGCTATCATCATGGTTTTTTTTGTAGAAAAACCGATGCGTTTTGATGCCTCTTGTTGTAAGCTACTAGTAGTAAAAGGAGGATTAGGATTTCTGCTTTTCTTCCCCTTCTTTACATCTTGAACAATAAATCCCTTGTTTTTTACGGCAGATATTACTTCGTCTACCTGTTCCTTTGTATTTAATTCAATTTTTAATTCTTTATTATCTTTAATCTCTCCATAAAAGCCAGCTTTGATTTTATTTTTATTCTTCAACAAAATAGCATCTAATGACCAGTACTCTTTAGGTATAAATTTTTCTATGTCTTCCTCACGGTCACAAATTAGCTTAGTAGCAACAGACTGTACTCTCCCTGCACTAAGACCTTTCTTTACTTTTTTCCAAAGTAAAGGACTTATTTTGTATCCCACTAGCCTATCTAATACTCTCCTCGCTTGTTGAGCATCTACTAATGATTTATTTATTGCCCTTGGATTTTTAATTGCATTTTGAATAGCACTCTTAGTGATCTCATGAAATTCTATCCTACTTTTATTGGTTTCATCTAAATCTAATATATTGGATAAGTGCCATGATATAGCTTCTCCCTCTCTATCAGGGTCTGTTGCTAAAAATACTTTTCTTGCTTTTTTAGCTTCATTCTTTAATTCCTTTATTACTGGTCCTTTTCCTCTAATGGTAATGTATTCTGGCTCGAAATTATTATCTATATCAATCCCAAGCTTACTTTTAGGTAAGTCCCTAATATGTCCAACAGAGGCTTTGACCTCATAATTTTTTCCTAAAAATTTCGATATAGTTTTAGCTTTTGCAGGTGATTCAACTATAACTAAATCCTTTGCCAAGACTTCCACCTCCGAAAATATGATGACGTGTGTAATTATATCAAAAAAGTTAACATAAATCTATGTTTTCCATTATCTAATGGTATATATTCTCCCTGGAAGCTGTTTAACAGCTCCCTTCATCTCAAGTATTGTGAGAAGGCTGGTTAGCTCAACAACACTAATACCTGTCTTATACGCTATTAAGTCACAATGTATAGGTCTTTCTGAAATGCATTTTATTACATTAATTTCATCTTCACTAAATTGATTATAGTCCAATTCATTTTTTTTATAAAGTTTTGTATATTTTTCTACTAAGCATGGAATTTCTTCTATAATATCTTCAACTGACATGACCAGTTTAGCTCCATCCTTAATTAGAAGATTAGTTCCTCTGCTAAAAATACTATTTATATTGCCCGGTATTGCAAATACATCCTTACCCTGTTCCATAGCATGGTGAGCTGTTATCAATGAACCACTTTTTTCAGCAGCTTCTACAACCACTACTCCTAAGGATAGTCCACTAATAATTCTATTTCTTTGTGGAAAATTATATGGCAAGGGTTGAGTGCCTAAGGGAAATTCAGAAATAATACAACCATTATCTTGTATTCTATCATATAATTCTCTGTTTGAGCTTGGATAAACCACGTCAACTCCACATCCCAAAACAGCAATTGTTCTCGTTTTACTATTTAGTGCACTGACATGCACCTGAGTATCTATCCCTTTAGCCATTCCACTTATTAGCACAATTCCTAAGCTAGCAAGTTCACTAGAAATTTTTTCTGCTACCCACTTTCCATATGATGTAGATTTTCTAGAACCAACAATGGCGATAGAAGTTTCATCTTCTGGAAGCAGTTGACCCTTTAAATATAAAACCTTGGGACTGTCATTTATATATCTAAGACTTTGAGGATAATCCTCGTCATAATATGTTATTAATTTTACATTAAAGTCATCTATCTTTTTATATAAGTTTTCGTAATATACATCATTTCTATTCTTAATAATTTCATGTCTTATTTTTTCATTTATTTCATTCATAGATAAGATATCATTATCACTTGTACTCCAAAGACATGATAAATCACCTAATTTTTTTTCTAATAAATCAATTGCTTTATTGCTGATTCCTTCAATACTTGAAAGCCATATTAATATATCTCTATTATTCATATTAGCCCATCCTTAAACATTCTCTTGTTTACCAGTACTTTCTATCCAAATTTCTATATTGAATAGCCTCTGCTAAATGATTATATTGAATTTCTTCCTTACCCTCTAAATCTGCAATTGTTCTTGCAACCTTTAATACTTTATTATATGCCCTAGCACTTAATCCAAGCTTATCAAAGGCTTCCTTTATAAGTTTCTTGCTTCTTGAATCTAGTTTACAATACTTGTTGATATTTTTTGTAGTTAATTGTGAGTTAGAAAAAATATTATCATTTTTATACCTCTCTACTTGCAGCTTCCTTGCTTTATTAACCCTTTCTCTGATTTCCTTTGAAGTTTCTACGTTAGAGCTGTTTTCTCCTAAATCATTGTAGGAAACAGGAGTTACTTCAATATGAATATCCATACGATCTAAAAGAGGTCCACTAATTTTACCTAAATATCTATCAATGTTTTTCTGACTACAGCTGCATTGATGAATTGGATCACCATAATAGCCGCATGGACATGGATTCATACTTGCCACTAACATAAACTTTGTTGGGTATGTTAAGGTAGCATTTACTCGGGAAATAGTAACTATTCCATCCTCCATTGGTTGTCTTAGAACCTCTATAACACTTTTCGAAAACTCAGGTAATTCATCTAAAAATAAAATACCATGATGCGCCAATGATATTTCCCCAGGCTTAGGTATTCTTCCCCCTCCAATTAACGAAATAGCTGAGGTCGTATGATGAGGTGATCTAAAGGGCCTAGTACTTATAAACGATTTATTATCTAGTAATCCAGCAATACTATATATTTTGGTTATTTCTAAGGATTCTTCAAATGTAAGTTTGGGTAATATTGATGGCAGTCTCCTTG
This sequence comes from Proteiniborus sp. MB09-C3, assembly GCF_030263895.1. Lineage (NCBI taxonomy): Bacteria > Bacillati > Bacillota > Clostridia > Eubacteriales > Proteiniborus > Proteiniborus sp. MB09-C3. The sequence goes on along the minus strand of NZ_CP127161.1, from coordinate 2,439,298 downwards.
CTGCCATAGTCTTTCCCGAGCCAGGAGGGCCAAGAATGAGTACATTATGATGTCCAGCAGCTGCTACTTCCATTGCCCTTTTCAAAGCATATTGACCTTTAATATCAGCAAAATCATCATAATAATTTTCTTCCTCATCATCTATAAGGTAATCTGATGATGTATAGGGCTCTATAGCTAATTCTCCATTTAAAAACAAAACCAATTCTTCTATATTTTTTACAGGAATAATATCGATATTTTTAACTACACTACATTCGTCTCTATTATCAAATGGAATAATAACTCTTTTTAGTCCTTGCTCCATTAAAGAAATAGTTATTGGAAGAGCCCCATCTACTCTGCTTATGTTACCATCTAAGGATAGCTCACCGATGAAACAGGTATCCTCAAAGCCATGTTTAACAACCTCCATAGAAGTAAGTATTCCAACAGCTATAGATAAATCTATCTGTGAGCCCTCTTTTCTGGTGTTAGCAGGTGCAAGATTTACAGTAATTCTACTTAGGGGAAATTCAAATCCACTATTTTTTATTGCAGTCCTCACTCTTTCTTTTGATTCTTTAATTGAAGCATCTGGCAGCCCTACTATATTGAACATTGGGAGGCCACGTGATATATCAGTCTCCACCTCTACAATAGACCCGTCTAATCCTTGCAAAACACAGGTTTTTATTTTAGATAGCATATGACTTTTCTCCTTTTTTATCTGATTATAGGTAAAAAAATAATTTAGTCATAATAATTGTCATATTTTAGTTTATTCTATAATTATGAATAATTCAATATTAAGTTCGTTATTCCTTTAAATTTTCTGAAAATTTGTTATATAAAGCATGATTAGCAATAATTATTTCAAGGATTCAAATAAAAAACTGCCATTTATAAGGCAGTTTTCCATCTAAATCCTTTCCACATCACCATAATCAGTTCCAAAAGTATCAACTGTTACTTTTTTTATTCTTTGATCTTCTAAGGGTTTATCGCTATAGTCTCTTTTAACATTTACAATTCTATCAACTTCTTCCAAGCCCTCAATAGCTTTTCCAAAAGCAGCATATTCACCGTCTAAATGAGATGCTTTTTCAACCATAATAAAAAATTGTGAACCTGCAGAATCAGGCATCATTGATCTGGCCATAGAAATAACTCCTCTTTCATGCTTTAAGTTGTTTTCAAAGCCATTGCTTTTGAATTCTCCCTTTATTGAATAGCCAGGACCGCCAGTTCCATTTCCATGTGGACAGCCTCCTTGTATCATAAAACCAGGAATTACTCTGTGAAAAATAAGACCATCATAATAGCCTTTATTAACCAATGAGATGAAATTTCTTACAGTATTTTGTGCAATCTCTGGATACAACTCCACTTTTATGTTCTTTCCATTCTCCATTTCAATAGTTACTATAGGTTTGTTGCTCATCTTAATCCTCCCCTGCTATTTATAATATTAAAATACTGCTCTAATGCAGCATATATTATTATATAATGTTTCCACGAATTTTAAAACATATAATATCAATTTCCCAATGATATTCCTTGGGCAATAGTCACATAATGACATTTTCTTTTTAAACCTAATGATTTTTTGTTACTTTATACCACTACATGTCTAAAAGCATAAATAAAAATATATAGAACATAATATTATTATGTTAACTCACTTTGTTATATACGGATTATTAGGAATGTTAATGGAGGTATTTTGGACTGGTATGCATTCTTTGCTATCAGGAAATTTAAATTTAATAAGCAAAACAAGCATCTGGATGTTTTTTATATATGGTTCAGCAGTATTCTTAGAGCCTATACATGACAAAATAAGGAGGAATAATATATTCATTAGAGGAATAACGTGGGTATTTTTAATATATACGATTGAATTTCTCAGTGGTTTTCTGCTTGAACAGTTAATAGGTTCATGTCCATGGGATTATAAAAGCTCAACTACGTATACACTAAGAGGATATATACGGTTTGATTATTTTCCTGCTTGGTTTATTGTAGGTCTAATTTTTGAAAAGGCACATGATTTTTTAGACAAAAAATTCATAGGGTTAACTTAGTAATGACCCTATGAATTATGCCCAAAAAGCATTTTGAATGTGATTGATTTTTTTATTTTCTTTTAAAAATACTTCAATAATATCAAATCTATACTGACAATTAGTTAGTCCTTTAAATTTTATATAATTTTCTGCCACTCTAATAATTTTCTGCTGCTTTCTATAGTCAACTGATTCATATGGAAAACCATATTTATTGCTACTTCTCGCCTTTACTTCAACAAAAATTATAATCTGATTTTTTTGAGCAATAATATCTATCTCGCCAGCCTTAACTCTGAAATTCCTTTCTAGTACTTTGTAATCATTTTCTAATAAATATCTTTCTGCTATATCTTCTCCAATAATGCCAATATTTCTTGTACTATTCATGACTATCTTCCCTTTCTTTATCAAGCCTATAAATAAAAGAAAGCACTTCTGCAACTGCTGTATACAGTTCCTCTGGTATTTCTTCAGCAATTTCTAGCTTTATTAGATTGTCAGCTAATACTTTATCTTCAATAATATTTATTCCTTCTTCAATGCCTTTTTCAATAATGTTATCTGCAACTAATCCTTTTCCTTTTGCTATTACATAGGGTGCCTCTTTTTTATTCCCATCATATTTTATGGCTACTGCTACTTTTCTATCATTTTCCTTATACAATATTATCACACCCTAATATTTAGATTATAGTTTAAAAATAAATCTTCATCTATGAACATGCTTAGTAAATCACTTTCTTTATCTTCCTTAAAATTAATCTCGATATTTTGGTATCCTAGATTTACTAAAGATTTTCTTAAGTGCTTAAGTTCTCTAGTGAAATAGGAAACAAACTCTTTTTCTACTATAAAATCTAATCTTATCTCTTCATAATTAATATTACATAATATATCTACCTTTCTTAAATTTTTAGTATTTAAAGATATATAAAAAACATAGCTATTTTTCTTGAGCTTATTTTTCTTTTTCAATATAGTTATATGACTATTATCTTTTTCTTCATTAAATTCAATAGGTATGTTAACAAAGGAATAATATGAGTTTATCTTATTATGTAGCTCTATACTTTGAAAAAAGTCATCTAGCTTAATATTCAGCTCTTTAATGATATTTTTTTTATTTATAATAGAGGATTTTATTTGCTCCGATAAGTCATTTATTTCATTTAAAAATAATTTCACATTTTCCTTGTTGAAATTATTCTCATAGTTAACCTTTAAGGGCTTGAAATTTATTTTATTAAATAAATCAATATTCTCACTTGAAAAGATATTATCACTTCTGCTATGATTCTTCAAGTAGCTAAATAGTTCAAATAGAGGCTTTGTTATTCCCTCTTCTTTATTCAATAAGTTAGTCAATATTTCAATATTTTCTATAGATATTTCAAGGTCTAAATTCATTAGGAAAACGAGTTTATTTATGATATCAGTTGATGTATTATGCTCAGGAAAAATAGATTCTAGCTTTGAATACACAATCTCAGTAACGTCAATAAATTTCATATTTCCTGTGCTATTATTTTGAACTACTATATTCGTCAAGTCTGAAAAGCTATTATGTGAAGCTTCACTGTTATAGCTATGTCTAATAATGTCAGCACTAGAGTCCACTTTAATGAGTTTCATAATATTTTCATTTAGTGGAGATCTGCCAGAATTAAATGTAATTATTTTATCCTCCCTCTGTACATTTTTAAGATTATTAATTTTATCTAAATTTTTTATGACTTTAGTAACATTCTCCTGTGTCAATGGAATTTTAAAACTAAGCATTGTTCTGACAATTTGTACATTTTCTTTATTCTTTGGCAGATTGTAATCATCAAGTACTTTGTTAATAAAAAGCTCTACTTTATTTTCAGCATCTCCGTTTTCTATATTAGGAATGAGTAGGCTTCCCTCATCAATTGGTAATAAAAATATCTTATTATCTTGAACGCTTTTGATCAGAAAAGTTAATAAACTATTCTTCATATTTTCTAGATCTATATTAGTTTTTGCATCTAGAATTTCTCCATTTTCTAGGACTATAGTAATGTCATCACCATTTATTTCTGCTACTTTTGCCCTAATAAATAGCCCCTCTTTTAAAGGCTTATTGTTGTTAATTGATAATTTTTCATTTAAATAAGCATTTGTTACTTTCACATTAAACCACCAACATTCCTTATTATTTTCGGGCGCCAATAATCTTTTTTAAAAAACTCTCTCTATGTATTAAGCATGGTCCATATTTTTTTATTGCATCTATATGTACTTTAGTTCCATATCCTTTATGCTTTTCAAAACTATAATCTGGATATTTTTTTGCCCATTCTCCACATTTTCTGTCCCTATATACCTTAGCTATTATAGAGGCTGCTGCTATGCCGTGACACTTTTCATCACCTTTAATTATACTTTTTTGAGGTATGTCAATGGCTAACTTTTCTGCATCAATCAAAACAAAATCTGGAGTTACTGGGTTCCCATCTTTATCTTTAAGAGCTTCTATTGCTTTTTTCATAGCTATCAATGTGCATTCTTTTATATTGAGCTCATCAATTGTTTTAGGATCAACACTACCTATGCCTATGGCAACAGCATTTTCAGTTATTACATCATAAAGAGTCTCCCTTTTCTTAGGAGTAAGCTTTTTAGAATCCTTAACACCTTCAATTAATAATTCCATAGGAAGTATAATTGCACAGGCTACAACATCACCTGCTAAACAACCCCTCCCAACTTCATCTATGCATGCAATATTTCTATATCCTTTATCCCATAATTCTCGTTCAAATTCTAGCATATTATTTGCCCCCAATTTATTTTTATCTGTAATAATTTCTAATTATATATTTATAGAATTAAAGCCCTCCTATATATAATATCGGAAGGCTAATCATAATTCTTTATATCTTCTGGATATTCTAATGTAATCTGACCTATCAGACCCCTTCTAAATTCATCTAGTATAAGATGACTTGCTCTGGTGTAATCAATTTCCTCTTTCTTTAAAAGGCAGCCTCTTTTAAAGGCAATTTTCTCCATAATTTCAATAGGTTCATCGTTTTCTATCTTTATATTATATCTATTCTCTAAAAGACCTTGTTCTTTATCTCTAAGCCTCTCAATCAATTTGAGGGCAAGAGTTTCTATGTCCATTATTTCATCTTTAATAGCGCCAGTAAAAGCTAGGTTTAGTGCTACATTTTTGTCATCAAATTTGGGCCATAGTATTCCTGGGGTATCTAATAGCTCAATATTACCTTTTAACTTTATCCATTGCTTTCCTTTAGTTACTCCAGGCCTATTGCCAGTCTGTGCACCCTTTCTTCCAGCCAAAGAATTAATCAGCGTTGATTTCCCCACATTAGGAATACCTACAATCATAGCCCTAATAGACGTGTTTCTAATTCCTTTTTGTTCTCTTAGCTGCAGCTTTTCTTCCACAGCTCTATTGGCTTCATTTATAATATTGCCTATGCCTATATTGCTTATTGAATTAGCCAATACAACAGGCTGAGCTTTTGATTTATAGTATCTAATCCACTTATAGTTTGCTTTCTCATTACTGAGGTCACTTTTATTCATAATAACTATTCTGGGCTTGTTGCTGATTAACTTATCAATGTCGGGATTTTTACTACTGTATGGAATTCTAGAATCTAATAGTTCTATTACTAAATCCACCAGCTTTAAATTATTACTTATTAAATCTTTTGTTTTTTTCATATGCCCAGGATACCAATTAATATTCATTTTATCACCAACCCTTAATTAGCTAGTCACACCCTAGTTATTTACTCCTTAAAATAAACATTGGGACTGTAGCCAGTCCCAAATTTATTAATAATCTGTTTTCTCTTTTACTTTTGCTGATTTACCTTGTCTTTCTCTTAAGTAGTTAAGCTTAGCTCTTCTTACCTTACCTTTTCTTACTACAACAAGTTTTTCAATCTTTGGTGTGTGTAGAGGGAAAGTTCTTTCTACTCCTACTCCATAAGAAATTCTTCTTACTGTAAAAGTTTCTCCTAATCCTCCACCTTGTCTTTTAAGTACAGTTCCTTCAAAGACTTGGATTCTTTCTCTGTTACCTTCCTTAATTCTATAGTGTACTTGTACAGTATCTCCTACGTTAAAGTCAATAACCTCATTATTGATTTGTTCTTGCTCAAGCATTTTAATAATATCCATTGTATTACCTCCCTTCCTCCTAGACGTTCTTGCCTATATGCAGAGGACCGCCCATTTTCCACAAATGTCATTATAACATATATAAAATAATATTACAACTTATTTTTAGCCTTGATTTTTTCGCAATTACTATCTTTTTTAATAATATCCTCTAGCATCTTTTGTTCATTTTTATCTAATTCTATATTCGCAAGTAAATCTGGCCTTCTCTCATAAGTTATCTTTAGTGATTGATATTTTCTCCATTGGTTAATCTTTTCATGATTACCTGATAAAAGAACCTCAGGAACCTCAATACCGTTAAATATTCTTGGCCTAGTATAATGAGGATATTCCAAAAGTCCATTAAAATAAGATTCGTCCATATAGGATTCTTGATTATTTAATACTCCTGGTAATAATCTTATAATAGAATCTATTACAGCCATTGCAGCAATCTCTCCACCAGTTAAAACATAATCACCTATGGATATCTCATCATCAATATAGTTCTCTATTACTCTATTATCTATTCCCTCATAATGTCCGCATAAAAGAACAATATGCTCCTCTAAGGATAATTTGTTTGCAATTTCTTGATTATAGGTTCTCCCCTTTGGACTAAGACAAATAATTCTACTTTTTTCGCTTTTTACTGAATTAATTGCATTATAAATTGGTTCAGGTCCCATAACCATACCAGGCCCTCCACCAAAAGGATAATCGTCTACTCTCCTATGCTTATCTTTAGAAAAATCTCTGATATCTATACAATTAATTCTTGCAATGTTGCTATTTACTGCTCTTCCAACAATACTAGCATCTAGGAAGTTAAAAAACATTTCAGGAAACAACGTAAGTACATCTATTCTCATTCTATCAATCCTTCAATGGGCTCTATAATCATTTTTTTATCTTCTATATTAATATATTTAACAACATCTTTTATAGCTGGTATTAAATATTCCTTTTCAACATTACTGATTATGTCCTTTCCTTTGACTACATAAACATCATTGCTTCCAGGCTGTAAAATGTCAACTATCTCTCCTAGTTCTCTTCCATCGGAGCAAAAAACCTTAATTCCAACTATCTGATAAATAAAATATGAATCTTCTGGTAATTCTATGGCATCTTTTTCCTCAATAACGATATATTTGTCCTTATATTTTAAAACATCATTAATGTCATCATGTCCTCTGAATTTTAGCATCACAAATCCCTTGCTGTACCAAACCTTTTCTATTTTAATGCGGCTTTTATCATCTTCAATATATACTGATTCTAATTTTTCAAATCTATTAATATTATCTGTTAGAGGTAATACTTTAACATCGCCTTTTATACCATGTGTATTAACTATCTTACCTACCCGAATATATTCCATACGTACACCTGCCATTTTAATTAAATATATTCTATAATATGGATTGTCTATTGCGTTTGACCTACCAGCAATTTCCCGAAAAAAGCGTTCGGAAAATTGGGTTAGGTCATTTTCCGCAGTCTCGCAACTCAAATTTATTTGCTCGCTATCGCTCTCATAAATTTGGTGCTCGTTGCGTTTGACCTACCAACAATTTCCCGAAAAAAGCGTTCGGAAAATTGGGTTAGGTCATAAAAAGGGATTAGCTAATCTAATCCCTTATTGTATGATTTCTACTACTACTCTTTTATTTTCCTTGATTGCTGCAGCTTTTACTAAAGTTCTCATAGCTTTTGCTATTCTGCCTTGTTTGCCTATAACTTTTCCCATATCTTCTGGGGCTACCTTTAACTCAATGATAATTGATTGAGTACCTTCTATTTCGTTTACTATAACTTCATCTGGATTATCAACAAGTGCCTTTGCAAGTATTTCAACTAATTCTCTCATCTATTTCACCCCCTGAAAGCAATTATTCGGCTTTTTTTGTAGCTTCATATTTTTCTAAAACTCCATTGTTTTTAAATAAATAACTAACTGTGTCAGTTGGTTTTGCACCATTATTTAACCATTTTATTGCTTTTTCATCATCAATTACAACTTCCTTTGGTTCTGATACAGGATTATAGTGTCCAATTTCCTCAATAATTCTACCATCTCTTGGTGAACGAGAATCTGCTACTACAATTCTGTAGAAAGGTTTTTTCTTAGAACCCATTCTTGTTAGTCTGATTTTTACTGCCATTTTTTCACCTCCTTTAAAAATTATGAATTATTTTAAAAAGGTAACCCAAATTTTCCTTTCTTCTTCATGGTCTTTTCCATTCCAGAAAATTTCTTAAGCATTTTTTTAGTTTCACTAAACTGCTTAAGGAGTTTGTTTACCTCTTGAATGCTGGTTCCACTTCCCTTGGCAATTCTTTTCCTTCTACTGCCGTCAATAATGACTGGATTCATTCTTTCATCTTTAGTCATTGATTGAATAATTGCCTCTATATGAACTAATTCTTTTTCATCTACATTGAGATTTTTTAACTGTTTGGAATTCACACCTGGTATCATCTCTAATATTTGATTCATTGGTCCCATGTTTTTCATCTGTTGAAGCTGATCTAAAAAATCTTCAAAAGTAAATTGCTGACTACGTAATTTTTTCTCAAGCTCTAATGCCTTTTTTTCATCAAAGCTTGCTTGAGCTTTTTCAATTAGGCTTAACATGTCACCCATGCCTAATATTCTAGATGCCATCCTATCAGGATAAAAAGTCTCTAGTTGATCTAATTTCTCTCCCATACCAACGAACTTAATTGGTTTATTAGTTACTGTTCTAATAGAAAGAGCAGCTCCTCCTCTTGCATCACCATCGAGTTTTGTCAATACTACTCCAGTAATTCCTAGTGACTCGTCAAATGATTGTGCCACCGTTACAGCATCTTGACCAGTCATTGCATCAACTACTAATAATATTTCACTAGGTTTAACCTGACTCTTTATATTCTCTAACTCTTCCATTAGCTCCTCATCAATATGAAGTCTACCAGCAGTATCTATTATAATAAGATCATTTCCATTTTTCTTTCCATGCTCAATTGAAGCCTTTGCTATATTAACTGGGTTTTGCTTATCACCCATAGTAAAGACTGGAATGCCAACTTTTTCTCCAACAACCTCCAGCTGTTTAATGGCAGCAGGTCTATAGACATCACATGCTACAAGTAAAGGTCTTCTGCCTTTTTTCTTTAATAAAGCACCTAATTTACCAGAAGTAGTAGTTTTACCTGCTCCTTGAAGACCGCACATCATTATAACTGTAGGCGGAGTACTTGAAAATTCAATTTTACTTTCTTTTTCACCCATCAATTTTGTCAATTCTTCATTTACTATTTTAATCACTTGTTGTCCAGGTGTTAAACTTTCCATGACTTCATGACCTATAGATCTTTCCTTAACTGCATTCACAAAATTTTTAACCACTTTGAAGTTAACATCGGCTTCTAAAAGAGCCAGCTTTACTTCTCTCATAGCGTTATCTACGTCTTTTTCAGAAAGTTTTCCTTTTCCTTTAAGCTTACCTAAAGCATTTTGTAGCTTTTCAGCTAAACCTTCAAAAACCATCACTTAACCTCCTGACCGATTTCTAATATCTCTACAGCAATATCTTTTATCCTTTTTATATGTTCTCCTGCATGAATAAAATCTTTGTCATCAAGTGATTTTATTATTCCATCCGCATTCTCTAAAATGTATTTTACTTTAATCTTGTTATCTGAAAACTTTTTAACTAAGCCTAATTTCTCTTCATAGGCAAAAAGCTTGCTTTCAGAACGCTTTAGTAAATCGTGTACTCCTTGTCTACTTATACCAAGAAGTTCTCCAATCTCACTTAATGACAGGTCGTATATATAATAAAATTCAATAGCTGAATATTGTTTATCATTTAATAACTTACCATAAAAATCAAAAAGTAATCCAATTTCAAAAATTTTCTCAAACATATGATCACCATTATTAGTTTTAGTGTAAAGCTATTTGCTTGACAGTGTTATTCTATATCATAATATACTCTTTGTCAACATCTATTCTTCAAAAATTGCTTCTACAAAGTTTACTGGGTCAAAATCTTGTAAATCTGCTATTTTTTCCCCTACACCAACTAATTTAACTGGTACATTTAGTTCTGACTGCACTGCTAAAACTACTCCTCCTTTAGCAGTTCCATCAAGCTTAGTTAATACAATTCCAGTTATATCGCATGCTTCTTTAAATACTTTTGCTTGAGAAACAGCATTTTGCCCTGTAGTAGCATCTACTACAAGCAATACTTCTTTTTTTGCTTCTGGGTATTCTCTTTCTACAACCCTGAATATTTTACTGAGCTCGTTCATCAGATTCTTTTTATTGTGTAGTCTTCCAGCTGTATCACAAATCAACACATCAGTTTTTCTAGCTTTTGCAGCTTGGATTCCGTCAAAGATTACTGCTGCAGGATCTGAACCTTCTTGGTGAGAAATAATATCTACACCAGCTCTATTACCCCATTCTTGCAGCTGCTCTATGGCTGCAGCCCTAAATGTATCACCCGCTGCTATAAGGACTTTTTTGCCTTCTGATTTTAGTCTTGAAGATAGTTTTCCTATAGTTGTTGTTTTCCCAACTCCATTTACACCAACTACTAAAATAATTGCAGGTGAGGGCTCAATATCAAGCTTGTTCGTTTCACCCTTCATCAAAACATCTCTAAGCACTTCTTTTAGCAACTCTCTTACTTCAGATACTTCATTAACCTTTCTTTCTTTCACTCTATTTCTTAACTCTTCAATAATAGCCAATGATGTGTTAACACCAACATCTGCTGTAATCAAAACTTCTTCTAAGTCTTCAAAAAGCTCTTCCTCTACCTTTTTATAGGATTTTAAAATTATATCAACCTTTTCAGTGATTCCCTTCCTAGTTTTAGAAAGCCCACTTTTTAGTCTACCAAAAAAACCTAATTTTTCTGAATCTGATTTATCTTCAGTATCATTTTCTTCAGTAATTACATTTTTTTGATCTTCAAGATCATTTTTCTTCTCTGCTTCAGCTTCATCAATAGTTGTATCTACATTATAATTTTCTACATCCTCTTGAATATCCTCGCTAAACATTTCTTCTATCTCATCTTCATTTAACTCAAAATCTTCAGTAGATGTTTCATCGTACTGGCTATCTTTAGCATATATTTCTTCATTAATCATTTCATCAATAGGCTTATCAGTATTGTCTTGTTTATCTTTTTTTCCCCATTTAAATAAGTTCTTAAACATTATATACCTCCTTAGCTAGCTCTTTCATTATTTTTTTCTGTTAGCTTTACTGAAATTAATTTACTTACTCCCTCTTCCTCCATAGTTATTCCATATAGAGAGTCAGCACATTCCATAGTTCCTTTCCTATGGGTTATTATAATAAATTGTGTTTCATTAGAAAATTCCTTCAAATAATCTGCATATCTATAAACATTTGCGTCATCAAGAGCTGCTTCAATTTCGTCGAGTATACAAAATGGTGTTGGCTTAGTTTTTAATATTGCAAACAAAAGAGCAATTGCTGTCAGAGCCCTTTCTCCACCAGATAATAAGGATAAGCTTTGTAGCTTTTTGCCTGGCGGCTGGGCTATTATCTCAATACCACTAGAAAGAATATTCTCCTCATCCTCTAGTAATACATCCGCTTTGCCACCACCAAACAACTTGGAAAATACTTCAGTAAAATTAACTCTAATTATATCAAAGCTCTCTTTGAATTGTTGTTTCATTTTTATATTCATATCCTTAATCACAACATCAAGGGATTCTTTAGCCTCAGTCAAATCTTTTTTTTGGGTTTTTAAAAATTCAAATCTTTCACTTGTCTTTATAAATTCTTCAATGGAATCTAAATTTATATTGCCCAAAGCTTTTATTCTATTTTTAAGCTCCCGTATTTCACCTTGAACTCTGGTTACATTTTCGATTTCTTTTTTGTATTTAAGCGCCATTTGGTAAGTCATTTCATATTCTTCCCATAGCTTAGTGTTTATATTTTCAACCTGCATGTTGTACTTTTCTTGTTTTACCTCTAGAGAAGAAACACTCTTTTGAAGATCATTTATTTTTCTATTCATTTCATTCAGCTTCTCTTGATCTGTGTAATAGGCCTGCATAAAATTATTTCTTTCAGACTTTACCTCATCAAGTCTAATATCATACTCCAAGAGCTCTTCTGATAATCTTTTCTTTTCTTCAAGTAAAGAATCTATTCTAGTTCTTTCCTTAAGCACTTCTTCCTTATTATTCTCTTTCTCCTTAGTTTTCCTTTCAATATCCTCTTCTAGCTTAGAACGATTATCAATATAACTATTTATTGATTCTGAAATAGCTTTTAATTCTTGTTTTATTGTAGCTGTTTCTACTTGCAAATCTGTATTAGCCTTTATAACCTCATCTTTAATAGCTCTTTGCTTTTCAAATTTCTCAGTCAACTCTTCAATTTTAGTTTGAGTTAATCTGGTTTTTTCATTTAAGGTCTCCACGTCTTTTTCTAGGCCACAGATATCAACACTAGAATCGTGATTTTCATTTATAAGCTGATTTTTTTCTCTTATATATTTTTCCACTAAAGAATTGTTTCTAATATTATCTGTAGTAAATTGATTATGTTTATTCTCTAATTTAACTAGGTAAACATTAAGCTCATTTATTTTATCATCTATATTTAAGAGCCTAGCTTCTAACTCTATCTTTTCCTTTTGATACTCCCCAATCTTATTATTGGAATATGAATATTTATTATTTAGCTCCTTCAAATCCTCTTCCAGTTCTTTTATCTGTCTATCTCTGCCTAATATGTTTGTATTGCTGGAATTAAAGCTTCCCCCTGTCATTGATCCACCTGGATTTAGTATTTCACCATCTAGAGATACAATCTTATATGAATGGCCGCTCTGCTTTGAAAGCTTTATTCCATCATCTAGTGTTTCAACTATTAAAACTCTTCCAAGCAAATATTCAAATATTTTGTTATAGTCACTGTGGAAGTTAATTAATTCTGAGGCAACTCCTATTAATCCTTCACTTCCCAGCAACTTTCTTTCAGCTGCATTTAGCCCTCTAGCTTTTATTGATGAAATAGGTAAAAATGTTACTCTCCCCAACTTATTTTTTTTCAAATAATCTATTATAATCTTTGCGTCTTCTTGGGTTTCAGTAACAATGTTTTGTAATGATGAGCCTAAAGCCACCTCTATGGCTCTCTCATATCTCTTGTCCACACTTATTAGTTCAGCAACTACGCCTTTAACTCCTTTACCTAACCTCTTATCATTTTTACATGCTAAAAGAGTATTTTTTACACTCTTATAATATCCTTCATACTCATCCTTCATCTCCATAAGCAGCTTCAAGTTTGACAGCTTTCCGTGAACTTGACCTTTTATGCTATCAGCTTCAGCTTTTAAAGACTCCTGATGTGTTATAACTTGATCTCTAGCTTTTATTTTCTCTCTTTTTTCTTTATTGAGTCCATCCAAAGTATTTTTATAATTTAGTATTTCCTCTGAAATATTATCACTTTGCTTACTATTTTCTTCAATTTGCAGCCTAATGCCATTGATATCATGTTCTATCTGTTCTATTCTCTTATTTATACTCTTACTAAACGTGGATATGCTATTTAGTTTGCTTTTTTTATCTGCTATTTGGTTTAGGTACTGAATTAAATCACTTTTATTATTTTCCATGCTTTCTTCGGTTTTTTTCATACTATTGATTAAATCCTCCAGCTCTTTAACCTTTCTATTTAGCTGGATATCTAGAGCTTCAACTTTTTTCTCAAGCTCTAGCTTATGGTCCATTTCTTCATTTTCCTTGTCATTAGTATCATTGATTTGCTTTTCAATTAATTTCACATCATTTAGATGTCTTTCTGTCTCTTTTTCCAAATAAAAGATTCTTTCTTTGCTTAGCTTTAATTCTCCTTCATTCTTTTCAATAATATTCTGAGTTGAATATTTAAAATTCTGTATTTCTTCTATTTTGGCATCCATTTTTTCTATTTCATTTTTAACCTTATTATATTTACTCTCAAAGGCATCTCTTTTTTCTTCATTGTATTTAAGCTGGGATACCACTAATTCTTTTTGTTCCTCTATATGGTTCAGTTCCTCTTTAAGCCTATCGTATTCTCTTACAAAAAGACTAACCTCTAAATCCTTTAGCTTTTCTGAAAGCAAGAGATATTCCTTTGCTTTTTCTGATTGATTTTGAAGTGGCTCTATTTGATTCTCAAGTTCATTTATGATGTCATTTATTCTTATTAAATTCTCTTTTGTTTTTTCTAATTTTTTCTCTGCTTCTTCTTTTCTAGTCTTGTACTTTACTATTCCAGCGGCTTCCTCAAAAATCATTCTTCTATCTTCAGATTTTGTACTTAATATTTCATCTATTCTACCTTGTCCAATAATTGAGTAACCGTCTTTTCCAACCCCTGTATCCATAAAAAGCTCTCTTACATCCTTTAGTCTACATGAGTTTTTATTTATATAATATTCGCTTTCTCCTGATCTAAATACCCTACGGGTAACACTAACCTCTGAATAGTCTATAGGAAGGCTTCCCTCTTTATTGTCAAGAACCAATGTCACTTCTGCAAATCCAGTAGGTCTTCTGTTATTAGTTCCAGCAAAAATAACATCTTCCATTTTGCTGCCTCTCAATGTCTTAGCACTTTGCTCACCTAATACCCACCGTAATGCGTCTGAAATATTGCTTTTTCCACTGCCATTAGGCCCAACAACGGCTGTAATACCACCTTTAAATTCGACTTCGGTTTTGTCTGCAAAAGACTTGAACCCTTGAACTTCAATTTTCTTTAGATACAAATCCATACACCTCAATTCCTAAGGAATAAATATCAATACATGAATTAAAGGTTTCCACTGAGGAAACCTGTAGGTATCTAGTTCATAGTAACTAGACCTTTATTTATTAAATATCTTTCTGTGAGCTCTTTTGTTTTTATTTCATAGTTTATTCCTTCATTTGCTATAAAAAATGATTCTTTATTAATATCTTTGCCCATGATCTTTACCTTATCTATTCCATATGCTTCTCTTAAAAATTTCAAATTAGATGAATGCTGACCTACGAAATTCGATATTTCCTTTTTATTTATATATACTTGAATATTTTTAATCTCTGTATTATATTTAAAAAATATTTTTAAATACTCTCTACAAACTTTTTCCTCAACTAGCTGTCTGAAGGCAGGGTGAAAAGGTCCCGCTACAACGTCCTTATTCTTAGCTATATTATCTGTGGGTTGAAGCCCCACCCTAATAACATTTATATCATAGTAATTAAACAGCATCAATAAGTCAATACATATCTCAATAGCTTCATCTAAGGACAAAGGAATATAATCGCCATTGTAAAAATTTTTTTCTAAATATGTGTCCTTAATGACCAATGTAGGATATATACGTACAATACTTGGGTTTAAATCAATCAGTTGTTTTGCCGTAAATATCTCCTTTTCATAATTGCTTTCTGGAAGCCCTACCATCATCTGTAAGCCTAATGTAAAACCATAGTCTTTAATAAGCTTAGAGGCATTAATTACATCAACATCACTATGACCCCTGAAACTATTTTGAAGAACATCAGGGCACATTGACTGAACTCCTAATTCAATAATGTCAACATCGTATTGTTTCAGCAAATTCAGCCTTTCATTATCTATATAATCAGGCCTTGTAGATAGACGAATTCTATCTATATAGCCTTTGTTTTTATAATTATAGGCTATTTCCAAAAGTTTTTTTTGACTCTCAACATCTATGCCTGTAAAGCTGCCTCCAAAAAAAGCTATCTCCAGCTTTTCATTAGTATTAGGAATAGTGCTTAAATAGCTATCAATTGTATCTTTAATACTATTTCCATCTATATTAGCTTTTTCCTGTGCAATTTTTCTTTGATTGCAAAAAATACAGTCATGGGGACATCCTACATGAGGAACAAATATTGGAATTATATGATACTTAATGCTCATTTTCAACTTCCATTCTTTCCAAGGCAATCTTGGCGGCATTTTGCTCTGCTTCCTTTTTACTTTTACCAATGCCTTTTCCTAGGATTTTATTTTTCACCACAACTTCTGTATGGAATACTTTATTATGATCTGGCCCCTCTTCAGAAACTATTTTATATTCAATCTTTGACTTTGTTTTTTTCTGTAGTATCTCTTGAAGCTGTGTTTTATAGTCTATAAATAATTCTCTTCCATCAACTGCATTTTCAATAATTCCAGTCATATACTTCAGCACAAAAGTCCTAGCATTATTAAATTTTCCATCCAGATAAATGGAGCCTATCAAGGCTTCAAAAGCATCTGCTAATATAGAAACCCTTTCCCGTCCTCCAGTAACTTCTTCTCCTTTTCCTAAAAGCATATATTTCCCTAGATCTATTTGTTTTGCAACATAGGAAAGAGATGGTTCACAGACAACTGTAGCCCTAAGTTTAGTCAATTCTCCTTCTGGATAATCTAAATATTTTGTAAAGATGAAGTCACTTACTATAAGTCCTAAAACGGAATCTCCTAAAAACTCAAGCCTTTCATTGTAGGTAATTTTAAATCTCTTGTGTTCGTTTGCATAAGAGCTATGAGTCAATGCCCAATTTAATAATTCGACATTTCTAAATTTATATCCGATTTTAGCCTGAATTTCGTTTAGCAAATGTATTCTGTCAGTATTTATTACATATCTCATTATGAATTCCTCCATATAATAAATTGTACATAGAGGTATTATTGTAGATGTTTTAAGGGATTTAAAGCATCTACGATAACACCCACATACATTAGTTTACTATATAACATGTAGATTATGCAAACTATTTTGTATTAGAAACCTATGAATAAAAAAATAAGGATTAGAATACTAACCCTTAAATTTTTTAATTACTATCGTTGCATTATGTCCCCCGAAGCCGAGAGAATTAGAAAGAGCAATATTAACTTCTTCAAAAATACCTTTATTAGGTAAATAATTTAGATCACATTCCTCATCATAGGTTTCGTAATTAATTGTTGGAGGCAAATACCCATTAGTTATAGCTAGAGAACATACACAGGCCTCTATACCTCCTGCTGCTCCTAATAAATGTCCTGTCATTGACTTAGTAGAACTTATCTTTAATTTATATGCATGTTCTTTAAACACCTCTTTAATTGCAGCTGTTTCTAGGGCATCATTGTAGGATGTAGACGTACCATGGGCATTAATGTAGTCTACATTTTCAGGCAGTATTTTAGCATCATTTAAGGCCATTTTCATAGCTCTAGCTGCTCCTTCACCAGCTTCAGAAGGCGTTGTAATATGATATGCATCAGCTGTGGAACCATAGCCTACTATTTCCCCATATATCCTAGCTCCTCTGTCTAATGCATGTTGCAGCTCTTCTAGAATAAGAATACCTGCTCCTTCACCCATTACAAAGCCATCTCTATTTTTATCAAAAGGTCTGCTTGCTTTAGAAGGCTCTAGGTTATTTGTTGATAATGCTTTCATAGCAGCAAATCCTGCTAATGCCATAGGTGTAATTGAAGCTTCTGTACCACCAGCAACAATTATATCGCTGTCTCCTCTTTGAATTACCTTAAATGCATCTCCAATTGCATTTGTTGATGAAGCGCAAGCAGTAATTATAGTTTCACTTATTCCTTTTGCACCCAGCATTATAGATATTTGTCCTGCTGCCATATTGCCTATCATCATGGGAATAAAAAATGGACTAACTCGCTTTGGACCTTTTTCTAATAGTTTTTTATGCTGCTCTTCAAAAGTCTCAATTCCTCCTACTCCTGAACCAATGATGACTCCAAATCTTTCCTTGCTGATTTCTTCTAATTTAACTCCAGCATCTTCTATCGCCAACTTAGAAGCAGCAACAGCAAATTGAGTAAACCTGTCCATCTTTTTAGCTTCTTTCTTGTCTATATAGTTTTCAGGCTCAAAGTCCTTAACCTCACCTGCTATCGTTGTACCATAACCACTTGTATCAAATCGAGTAATATGTGATATACCACTTTTTCCATGAAAAAGAGAATCCAAAAACTGTTCTTTCCTAATTCCTATGGGACTTATGATTCCTAAACCTGTTATAACTACTCTTTTTTTCATGCTATACCTACTCTCATAATAAAATAAACTAAATGATTTAGATTTCAATATCATTCTATAATAAAAATTTATTAACTAGTATTCTGATTCTAAATAGTGTAAAATATGATTTGACGTTTTTTATATATCTAATTTATTTTTTAAGGTCCCGGCTTAAACGGGACCCTCTTTTTATTCTTTACTTAGTATTATTTTGAATATAATTAACTGCATCTTTTACAGTAGCTATCTTTTCTGCATCTTCATCAGATATTTCTATATCAAATTCATCCTCAATAGCCATTATTAACTCAACAACATCCAATGAGTCAGCATCTAAATCCTCCTGGAAAGAAGATTCAAGAGCAATCTCTGATTCTTCAACATCAAGTTGTTCTGCAATTAATTTTTTGATTTTTTCAAATACCATAAGTACACCCCCCTTCAATAAATATATTATATTATATTAAATTAATATACCACCATCAACAACAATAATCTGCCCTGTTATATATTTTGACATATCGCTTGCAAGAAATGCAACAGCATTAGCTATATCTTCAGGCTCCCCAAGTTTATTCAGTGTTATTTTTTCTAGGTATTCCTCAACGACTTTTTCAGGAAGCTTCTTAGTCATGTCAGTAGCTATAAAACCTGGCGCCACTGCATTTACCCTAATATTCTTCTTTCCTACTTCCTTTGCTAATGATTTTGTAAAGCCAATAATTCCTGCTTTTGAAGCAGAATAGTTACATTGTCCTGCATTTCCTGAAATTCCAACTATGGATGCCACGTTAATGATGCTACAATTCTTTTGCTTAATCATATTTCTTATTAGACATTTAGTAACATTAAAGGTTCCTTTAAGATTCACATCCATAACATTATTCCATTCTTCTTCAGTCATTCTCATAAGAAGGTTGTCTTTTGTAACTCCTGCATTATTTACTAGTATGTCAATTTGTGAAAAATAATTCATGCCTTCCTGTATCATTCTTTCAACATCATCTATTTTTGATACATCAGCTTTTATTGCTAATGCACGTCTTCCCATACGCTCTATTTCAGCTTGCACTTCTTTTGCTCTATCAGCGTTGCTAGTATATGAAAAAAGTACATCAGAGCCAAGGGAGGCTAGTTTAATAGCTATAGATTTTCCTATTCCTCTAGAGCCGCCAGTAACTAATGCTACCTTTCCTTTTAGTTCCACTTTACCACCTCTAATGTTTAATTTTAAATGTCAAGTGCTCAAGTGTTTCAATGTTTTCTACATTGTATAGATTTAATTCCCTGCCATTTTTCTTGCCAATCTTTTTCGCAAATCCAATTAAGGTTTTACCTGGGCCTATTTCTATAAGTGTATCCACCCCATCATTAATCATACGCTCTATAGACTGTTCCCATAAAACTGGCATAGAAACTTGTCTAATTAATAAATCTCTAATTTCTTCAGCATTATTAACGTAATTGCCTGTAACGTTTGAAATAAAGCTTTTAGCTGGTTTATTAATTGTCACTTTTTCTAATTCGGATTTTAGATTCTCACCGGCACCAGCTAGCATGCTACAGTGAAATGGTGCGCTTACAGATAGAATAGTTGCTTTTTTTGCACCTTTTTCTTTAGCAATATTGCATGCTTCTCTTATAGCCTCTATTTCACCTGATAATACAACTTGACCTGGGCAATTATAATTGGCTCCCTCAATAATTCCTTTTTCACTAGCCTTATCAATTATCTGAACTATTGTATCATCGTCTAGTCCCAATATTGCTGCCATAGTGCCCTTACCTAATGGAACAGCCTCTTGCATATATTTTCCTCTTTTTCTTACTAGACCTACAGCCTCTTCAAAGCTTAAGGCCTGGCTATATACTAAAGCAGAGTACTCTCCAAGGCTTAGACCAGCACATACTTCCGCTGATAATCCATACTTCTCTATTACTTTTAATACTGCAATAGATGTAGTTAGTATGGCAGGTTGAGTAAATTCAGTCTTTGTCAATTCTTCATCAGGTCCTTGAAAGCATAATTTTTTCATATCTAAGCTAAGTATTTCACTAGCTGCATCAAATATTCTATTGGCAATAGAATACTTATCAGTAATTTCCTTGCCCATTCCTATATACTGAGCGCCTTGCCCAGGAAATAAAAAAGCTACTTTTCCCATTTTATCACCTCTAAAAACTAAATATACTGTTTCTTACATCCTCAGCTTCTGCCATTATATCCTGTATAACTTGCTCGCATGTCTTGATGTCCTTTATTAACCCACTAATCTGGCCTGCCATAACAGAGCCATTCTCTACATCTCCTTCAATGACAGCCCTTCTTAACATACCGGTTCCAAAGCTTTCTATAGTATCTATATCTGTATTTTGCTTTTCAAGCTCAAGTAGATTCTTTGTAAATTTATTTCTTAATGATCTAACAGGGTGTCCAGTAGTTCTACCAGTAACTACTGCATCTCTATCGGATGATTTAATTATTGCGTTCTTATAGTTTTCATGTACTTGACACTCAACTGTACAAACAAATCTAGTGCCTATTTGAACTCCCTTAGCGCCTAATGCCAATGCAGCAACCAAGCCTCTTCCATCAGCAATTCCACCTGCTGCAATTACTGGTATCTTAACCTCATCTACAGCTTGGGGAACTAATGACAACGTAGTTAACTCTCCAATATGACCTCCTGCTTCAGTTCCTTCTACAATAATAGCATCTGCGCCAATTTTCTCCATCCTTTTCCCTAAGGCTACCGATGGTACTACTGGAATTACTTTAGTTCCTATTTCCTTAAATCTACTCATATACTTCCCAGGATTTCCCGCACCTGTTGTGACTACTGGAACCTTCTCTTCATATAAAAGTTGAATTATTTCATCTACATGAGAGGACATCAGCATTACGTTTACCCCAAATGGCCTATTCGTAAGTTTCTTTATCCTATTTATCTCCTTTTGTACCACATCCCTCGGAGCAGCGCCACTTCCTATAATCCCCAATCCACCAGCATTAGAGACAGCAGCAGCTAATTCTGATGTAGCTACCCAAGCCATTCCACCTTGTAAAATTGGATATTTAATACCTAATAATTCACATATTTCAGTTTTTATCAACTTAGAACCTCCCTTTGCTGTACCATCTTATTACCATGGCTCCCCAAGTAAGGCCTCCACCAAATCCTATTAATAAAATAACATCATTATCCTTTATCTTGTTTTTTCTTACTGCTTCATCTAATGCTACAGGTATAGAAGCAGAAGACATGTTTCCATAATCCTCTAGATTGACATAAACTTTGTTTTCTGCAAGCTTCAATTTTTTTCTAGCAGACTCTATAATTCTCATATTTGCCTGATGGGGAACTAAATAATCGATATCTTCAAGCTTTAATTTGCTCTTTTCTATAATTTTAAGAGATATTTCTTCCATTTTCCTTACGGCAAATTTAAATACTTCATTTCCTTCCATATATATATAATGTAATCTATTTTTTACGGTTTTCTCTGTAGCTGGCATCAACGAGCCTCCTGCTACAAGCTTCAACAAATTTTTTCCTTCACCATCTGCACCTAAGTCTAGACCTAATACACCTTTTCCTTCTGGGACCTCACTGATAATAGCAGCTCCAGCTCCATCCCCAAATAATACACATGTATTTCTATCAGTCCAGTCTGTTATTCGAGAAAGAGCATCGGCACCAATAAGTAAAATATTTTTATATATACCTGAGCTTACAAAAGAATACGCAACAGAAAGACCATATAGAAAGCCTGAACATGCTGCTTCTAAATCAAAAGCAGCAGCATTTTTACATTTTAAGCTTTCTTGCACTAAGCATGCTGTTGAAGGAAACATCATATCGGGAGTAACTGTAGCCACAATAATCATGTCTATATCTTCCGGGCTTATTTTTGCATTCTCCAAAGCTTTTTTAGCCGCCTCAATAGCCATAAATGATGAGCCTTTATCTGTATCCAGTATTCTTCGCTCCTTAATTCCAGTACGGGCTCTTATCCACTCATCTGATGTTTCTACTATCTTTTCTAAATCAAAATTTGTGATTACTTTTTCTGGAACATAGCTTCCTGTACCAATTATTCCAACTCCCTTAAAATCTCTCCTCTGTGTCATAATTACCTCCCAAAGAGTTTATCTCAGCTTCTATTTTTTCAATTACTTTATTTTCTACAAAAACTTTAGCTTGTTTGATTGCATTTTTAATAGCTTTTGCATCTGAACTACCATGAGCTTTTATCACAACACCCTTAGTTCCTAGCAGCGGTGCCCCTCCATACTCAGTATAGTCTAATCTTTTCTTGAATTTTCTTAAGCCTGGTTTTAACAGCAATGCTCCTATTTTGCTAGTAAAAGAACTCATAAACTCTTCCTTTAGCATACTGAAAATTGACATAGCAAGACCTTCAGTTAGCTTCAATATAATATTTCCAACAAAGCCATCACATACTAGGACATCCGCATTACCTTCTGGAATATCCCTTGCCTCAATATTTCCAGCAAAATTTATATTAGCATTTTTTAATAAACCATAAGCTTCCTTTGATAACTCATTTCCCTTACCTTCTTCAGTACCTATATTTACAAGAGAAACCTTAGGGTTTGAAATGCTTAATATTTTCTCTGCATATATTGAGCCCATAACTGCAAACTGTTGAAGATATTTGGCTTTACAATCAGTATTAGCACCTGCATCTAGTAATAAAGATATTCCTTTTTTTGTAGGATAAGGTATTGCAAGGGCTGCTCTGTCTACTCCTTTAATCCTCTTCACAATAAGCAGACCACCTGTAAGCAATGCCCCAGTACTACCAGAGGATACAAAAGCATCTGCCTCTTTATCCTTTACAAGATTAAGTCCAATTACCATTGATGATTGTTTTTTTCTTCTTATGGCCATAGCTGGTTCTTCATCATTTGTAATAGATTCTTCGGCATTTATAATCTCTATCTTATCTCCACTGTATTCATTTCTTGACAGCTCGTTTTTAATCTTTTCTTCATCGCCTATGAGAATTATGCTAACTCCTAATTCATTTACAGCATCGATGCTCCCCTTTACTGTAGCTAATAAGCCCTGATCTCCTCCCATTGCATCTACAGCTATTTTCATATCAATTCGCCTCCTGGTTATTTTGCTCAATAGAAACAAGAATGAATTTACCTCTAAAAACTTGCTTCTGTCCGACATAAGTGAAAACATGTACAAAATACTTATTGCCCCTTTTTCTAGTTACTTCAGCCTTTGCGATTAGTTTTTCTCCTGCTTTAACTAGATCCTTATATTTAACATTTGCAACTCCAGTTAGTGCAACGTCAGCATCTATTACTGCAATAGCTAAAGACTCTGCCTGGGCATAGATATTGTGTCCTCTTACAACACTTGTTTTCATAAAGGCCATGGTTTCATCAGTTTCAAGTATTGAAATACCGTTTTTACCTAAATTGATGTCCACAAGTTCTCCTACGATTTCAGTTCCTCCGATTGTCCTAACCTTTGAATAGCTTTGCTCAGCTACATTCTTTATTCTCTCTCTTAATTCTGGTATCCCTAGTTCAAGTCTATCTAGCCTTATAGTTTGAACACTTACATTGAATATTTGCATTAACTCTTCATCAGTTAGAAAGGGATCCTCCTTTAACTTTTCAATAAGCTTAATATGTCTTTCTTTTTTGCTTAACTTTACATTGCTCACAATTTTTCACCTCAAGTTAATACTTATGTTTAGTACCAGATACTAATATTAAGTATACATTGTTAATATTAAAAAATCAAGGGGTATTTTAATAAAATAAAAAAAGATAGTGATCTTATACACTATCTTTTTTTATCCATTATTCAACAGATACAACTTCTTTATTTTTATAATACCCACAAGATTTGCAAACTCTATGTGGTAGCTTTGGCTCATGGCATTGTGGACATTCAACTACAGTTGCCTTTGTTAATACTTGAGCTGAAGCTCTTCTTTTATCTCTTCTTGCCTTTGATGTCTTACGCTTTGGTACTGCCATTAAAAACACCTCCTTAAATCAGTCAAATAAATCCTTTAATTTTGCTAGACGAGGATCAATCTCTTGAATTTCGCAGCTACATTCTTCCTTATTTAAGTCTTTTCCACAGACTAAGCATAATCCTCTACAATTGTCAGCACATAATGCCTTCATAGGTAAAGACAATAATATGGAGGTTAAAACTTGTTCTGTCAATTCTACCTCGCCATTATCATAATAGAATACAAATTCATCATCATCTGTATCCAATAATTGAGAAGTCTCCATAAGCCTTCCTGATAAAACAGTCTCTACTCTATTAACAAACTCTTTTAGACATCTTGCGCAGTTTTCATAATATTCATATGAAACTTTTGCATCAAGATACATGTTTTCATCTGTCTTATAAACACTACCTTTTACATTAACTGGGCCAGCCAATGCTATTTCTCCTGTTTTGGTTGATACCTTAGTTAAATTTAAGGAATGTTCAAAGTCTATTTTGTAAACTGCTCTATCAATAAGTCTTGATAGATCTATCTTCATTAAGTTCACCTCTTAAACATTGCCAAATTTTATTATATATAAGTTATAGAAGGTTTGTCAAGAACAATTGTTACATTACCAAATGATAGTATAAAAAGGCAGGATGACCTGCCTATTTTTTTATTTAGATACTAATATTTTTGTATCTCTAGCAATCATTAGTTCTTCGTTAGTTGGAATAACAAATATAGATGTAGAGGTTAGATCTCTATTTAGCTGTGCTTCTTTACCCCTTACATTATTTAATTCTGAATCTATTTTAATGCCTAGGCATTCTAAGCCCTCACACACTTTTTCTCTAATATAACCAGAATTTTCGCCAATACCTGCTGTAAATACTAATGCATCTATTCTACACATTGTAGCTACATATGCACCAACATATTTTTTTACTCTATTAACAAAAACATCTATAGCTAGTTTAGCTCTTTCATTTCCTTCTTCAGTTGCCACTTCTAAATCTCTAAAATCACTGCTAAGTCCTGAAATACCTAGTACTCCTGATTTTTTATTAAGCATATCATTTACTTCTTCAAAGGTCATGTTCTCTTTATCCATAATAAATGGAATTATTGCAGGGTCAATATCTCCTGACCTAGTTCCCATTGCTAAACCTTCTAATGGAGTAAAGCCCATACTTGTATCCATTGATTTTCCGCCTTGTACTGCACATACACTTGAGCCATTTCCTAGGTGACATGTAACAATATTTAAATCTTTAATATCTTTTCCCAATATTTCAGCAGCCCTTAGAGAAACATATTTATGGGAAGTTCCATGGAATCCATATCTTCTAATCTTATATTTTTCATAGAATTCATAAGGTATCGGATATATATAGTTATCAGGTTCCATAGTTTGATGAAAAGCCGTATCAAATACTGCTACCATTGGAGTGTTTGGCATAAGTTCTTGACATGCTTCTATTCCGGTAATGTTTGGTGGATTATGTAATGGTGCTAATTCTACACAATCATTTATAGCTTTCATTACACTATCATCAATTACAACAGATTCAGAGAATTTTTCTCCTCCATGAACAACTCTATGTCCTACTGCACCTATTTCATCCATTGATTTTATAACTCCATGGTTAGGATCAACTATTGCATTTAATACTATCCCTAGTGCAACTTTATGGTTGTCCATTGGCTTTTCAATTAATACTTCTTCCTTACCAGTTGGTTTATGTTTTATTCTAGAACCTTCAATACCTATTCTTTCAGCTAAGCCTTTTGCCAATACATATTCATTTGACATATCTATCAACTGATATTTTAATGAAGAGCTCCCACAGTTAATAACTAAAATTTTCATATTCTACCTCCTAGAGTGTATATATATTAACAATTATCATGATATTATAATCATGCAAAAAAATCAACTATATATAGATTATTTCCCATATTAATCATTAATAATCTTTTTAAAATGTTATAATAAATATAGTAATTTATGCTAATAAGTAGTTTTCATTTGATTTAACTAGCACAACAGATTAATTTATGGAGGTTTTTATGAAAATAGTTGGATTAATTACTGAATATAATCCTTTTCACAACGGGCATTTATATCATTTAAATGAATCTAAAAAAATAACAAATTCCGAATATTCTATTGCAGTTATGAGCGGTAATTTTTTGCAAAGAGGAGAGCCAGCTTTAGTTGATAAATGGACTAGAGCAAAAATGGCCGTAGACAATGGAGTTGACTTGGTTGTAGAGCTGCCAGTAGTATATGCATGTCAAAGCGCTGAACTTTTTGCTTATGGTGCTATTAAAATACTTGATAGCTTAGGAATTGTAGACAGCATTTGTTTTGGGAGTGAATTGGGAAATATCCAGCCATTAGATTATATAGCAGAGATACTAAACAATGAACCTAAATGCTATAAAGAATACCTTAGGTCTGAATTGGAGCAAGGGAACTCTTTCCCAAGAGCAAGAGAAAAAGCTTTGATCAACTACCTAGGTAAAACAGATTCACTGGATTCTTCAATGATAAGCAGCATCCTTTCTAATCCAAATAATATTCTATCAATAGAATATTTGAAATCAATAAAAAAAATTGATAGCAGCATTAAACCCTTTACACTTAAGAGAGAAAAGTCTAGCTATCACGATAAAGCTATCAGTAATAATATATCCAGTGCAACTGCTATTAGGGAACAACTTATAAATACCTCTTTGGAAAACATTAAGCATACAGTACCCCATATTACTTATAAGTATTTAGAAAGCTTTTATAATGACAATAAGGATTTCAATTCATTAAACAACTTTTCTATGATTCTATTGTATTTACTGAGAAATAGCACTCCCGAGATTCTAAAAAATATATTAGATGTAAGTGAAGGACTAGATAATAGAATTATAGATTGCTCTAGTAAGTATAACTGTATTGACGATATATTGAATTGTGTAAGCACTAAAAGGTATACAATGACTAGATTGAAAAGAATTATTATTCATTTACTGCTTAGTATGAATAAAAATATAATTAGGACTCTTCATTCATATGGTCCTCAGTATATAAGAATTCTAGGATTAAATTCTAAAGGTATTGATATATTAAGGCAAGCAAAAAAAACAAGTTCATTACCTATAATCACTAAATTTGCTGATTATCCAAAACTAAATAACAAAATCTTAAATCAAATGATAGAGTTGGATAAGAAAGCTACAGATGTCTATATTCTAGGTCTTAGTAGAGGCGAAATGAAAATGAACTTAGATTATACAATGTCACCTTATATTAAACTAAACAGTGAATAATTCAAGATATAACCTAAAAATTGCATTTTTATTATCACATAGATACTATGGATTAACTATGTGATTGATGGCTTCATAGTCTTAGTTGAACTAGTACTAGTAACTATCATATTATCCAAGAGACCTCAATATAATATATCAGTATAGACATTGGAGGTCTATTATGGCTAATTATTTAGTTATACTTTTTTCTATTAGTATTGTTTTTTTTGCAATACACAAAATATACAAAAAAATAATAAATAGATTTGAAAACATAAAAACATACTTATTAATCCTGATAGTAGTATTCTTAGTTTCTTGTTTAATAATATATCCTAATAACACTATAAGTGCAGCATTTAATGGATTGGTAACTTGGTCAAGTGTTGTTCTCCCGTCTTTATTACCTTTTTTTATTGGTGCTGAAATACTTATAGGACTTGGCGTAGTGAATTTTATTGGGACACTATTAAATCCTGTAATGTATCCTTTGTTCGGAACGTCTGGAGAAGGCTCCTTTGCATTTGCTATGAGTATAACTTCTGGTTATCCAGTGGGAGTTTCTTTAGTTTCTAGACTTAGGAAGCAAAATATAATTAGTAGGGTTGAAGCTCAAAGACTTGTTTCATTTTGCAGCACCTCTGGGCCTTTATTTATGATAGGAGCAGTTTCTATAGGAATGTTTAAAAACTCCTCCATTGGTACTCTCCTTGCCTCTTCCCACTACTTAGGTGCAATAACTGTAGGATTACTTTTTAGAGGCTATGGTAAAGCTAAAATAAAAAATAAAAATAACAAAATATATAGTAATAGTAGCAATAACTACTTAAAAAATGCATTATCAGAACTAATTGCAGCTAGGAAAAAAGATGGAAGAAGCATGAGTATACTAATGAGTGATTCAATAAAATCTGCCCTTGAAGCAATGTTTATGGTTGGAGGATTTATAGTAATATATTCTGTGATCATAGAAATATTATTAACTACAGGAGTCATTAACCTTTTAGCAAGCTTCTTTAAGCTAATAATACCTATTAATTTGGATATTAAGCTTATAGAAGGTCTAATTAGCGGACTTTTAGAAATGACAAACGGCTGTAAATTAATATCTACAGCTAAGAACGCAAGTATTATCTCGCAATTATGTTCTGTAAGCTTTTTAATCGGATGGAGCGGTTTATCAATACATAGTCAAGCTATCAGCATGTTAAATAACACTGATATTAGTCCTAAGCTTTACATACTGTCTAAAGTTTTTCATGCTATGTTTTCTTCCATATACTGCTTCGTATTATATAAAATTTTCTTTAAAAACATTGTAGTGATGTCATTCTTATCAGAAAATTATAGTATACAAGAAAATTTATTTGAAAATTGGCTAAAAACTCTTAGATTTTCAATAGGCTTGGAATTTATTATATTAATGGCTATAATCGTCCTCTCAATTTTTATTGGAACTATATATAGTATAAGATCTTTATCTAATAAATAATAGGGCTCCTTTAGTAAGGAGTCCTTTATTACTTAAAGTTGTTCAATTCCTGTCTATTCTTTTCTAATGTACCTACAATATTTCTTAAATTCATTTCTACCTCTTTGAGAAGTCCGTCAGCATACTCTTTTGCTCCAATTCTCATTTCTTTAGCATTGCTTTGAGCCTTTGAAGTTATTTCTTCTGCTCTTTCGTATGCTTGTTTTGTAATCTCATGCTGTTCTATCATTTCTTCAATATGTAACTTTACTTCTTCAACCATTGTATCTGCTTCATTTTGCGCCTCTGCTAAAATTCTCTGTCTTTCCTCTTTAATCCATTCTGCCTGCTTTATTTCGTCTGGTAATTTTATTCTTATTTCCTTAATGATGTCTAACACATCGCCTTTATCTACTAAAGCTTTACCTGCAAATGGTATTGTTGAGCTACCTTCTATAATATCCTCAATTTCATCTAAAAGCTTTAATACGTCCATTCTTATACCCCCTTGAGTTTTTCTTTTATGGCTAGTTCCACCGTTTCAGGTACTAAACCAGTAATGTTTCCATTAAAGCTAGCAACCTCTTTTACAATACTAGAGCTCAAATAAGAATATTGGTTTCTTGCAATCAAAAAAAATGTTTCTGCATCATCATGAAGTCTATTATTCATTAGAGCCATTTGCATTTCATACTCAAAGTCTGAAACAGCTCTTAATCCCCTTATTATTAATTCTACCTGATTTTCCCTCATATAATCTACTAGTAGACCCGTAAATGAGTCAACCTCAACATTTTCCAAATTTTTCGTGACATCTTTCAGTAAATCAATTCTCTCTTCAACAGTAAACATATGTTTTTTTGAAGGATTATTTAAAACCAAAACTGTTATTTTATCGAACTTCTTGGAGCATCTTTTAATAATATCTAAATGTCCATTAGTAACTGGATCAAAAGTCCCCGGATAAATCGCCTTCATTGTTTAACCTCCCATAGATGTAAAAAGATATTGTAGTTCCTCCATATTTTCGTAAGTCTTTTTTTATTAAATTATTTATATATTCTGGCAAAACTAGTTTACTTTCATGCTCAACTATTATGATCCCTCTTTCATCAAGTATATTGCTATTGCTTATCTTCTCTATTATAGGTACTAAGATCCCCTTTTCATATGGAGGATCTAAAAAAATATAGTCAAACGCAATTCCTCTTAAACTCAAAGTATTTACTGCTTTTTCAGCAGTATTTTTATATACAAAAGCTTGAGCAACAAGCCTTGTCCTTTCTAAATTTTCTTTTATTGATTTGATACTGTTAATATC
Source organism: Proteiniborus sp. MB09-C3 (assembly GCF_030263895.1). Lineage (NCBI taxonomy): Bacteria > Bacillati > Bacillota > Clostridia > Eubacteriales > Proteiniborus > Proteiniborus sp. MB09-C3. Next base: position 2,408,875 of record NZ_CP127161.1, on the reverse strand, counting down.
ATTATCAATAAAATAACATCTACTAACTCCTCTGCTTAAAAACTCTATTCCTATATTCCCAGAACCTGCATAAAGGTCTAGAACTTGACTCTCATTATTTATATCACCTAAAATATTAAAGATGGATTCCTTTACTTTATCTGATGTAGGGCGAGTATGTAGTCCTTTAGGAGCAATCAACTTATTTCCTTTTGACTTCCCTGTTATAACACGCAATTGAATTCCTCCTCATTAGTAATTAATATTTTATCACAAAAACACTAAATTCTAAACAATTTATTATGTTTTTTGCAAAATACTCAAATGTTGTTATAATTATCCTGTCATTTCATCATAATTCCTTATAAATTTATCTGTCATACTAGTTAATAATAATTGTTGCGCTACTAGAACTATTTTAATTGAAGGATATCAGCTGTGATTCTTTATTGAATAGCTTTAGTATTCTTTCTTTTATAATTCTATAATCTTCTGATGTTAAATTAGGATCCTTCTCTAATATTTGAAACGCTATTTTTTGAGATATTTTCAAAGTATTTATATCAGAAAATAAATTAGCTATTTTTAAGTCAGGCAATCCATGCTGTCTTGTTCCAAAAAATTCACCTGGTCCTCTTGTTTGAAGATCCTTTTCTGCTATTAAAAAACCGTCATTTGTTTTCTCCATTATATGCATTCTTTCTTTAGAAATCCTGCTTTTACTTTCATTAACTAATATACAATAAGACTGATGATTTCCTCTTCCTACCCTTCCTCTCAACTGATGAAGCTGAGCTAATCCAAATCTTTCTGCATTTTCTATCAACATGATGTTAGCATTAGGCACATTTACACCAACTTCAATTACAGTAGTTGAAACTAAAACATCTATTTGTCCATTTTTAAATTCTGCCATTATATTATCTTTTTCAAGGGACTTCATCTGGCCATGTAGTAGTCCAAGGCGTAAATCATTAAAAGTACTGCTTTTTAAATTTTCGTATAATTCGTTAGCAGATTGTGCATTGATGCTATCTGATTCTTCAACTAACGGGCATACTATATAAGCCTGCCTACCTTTATTAACCTGTTCTCGAACAAATGAATAAGCTCTTTCCTTCATCTCTCCAGTAATTGCATAGGTCTTTATCTTTTTCCTCCCAGCTGGAAGTTCATCAATTATTGATACCTCCAGATCACCATATAATATCAATGCCAAAGTTCTAGGTATAGGTGTGGCAGTCATAACAAGTATATCTGGATTACTGCCCTTTAATGATAATGTAGCCCTTTGCCTGACTCCAAATCTATGCTGTTCATCAGTTATTGCTAATCCTAATTTATAAAAGCTAACATTTTCTTGCAATACAGCATGTGTACCAATAATTATATTTACTTCACCAGTCTCAATTCTACTCAATATGTCAGCCTTCTTTTTTCCAGCAATATTACTAGTCAATAGTTCACAGCAAATATTAAATTTATCAAGTAAAGTTTTTATACTCTCATAATGTTGAGTTGCTAGTATCTCAGTAGGCGCCATCATCACAGATTGATAACCTGAATTGAATGCCTTTAACATTGATAACACTGCAATAATAGTCTTTCCTGAACCTACATCCCCCTGTACAAGTCGATTCATTTGTTTAGGAGATTCCATATCCCTAGCAATTTCATTAAAAACCCTAGTTTGAGCTGATGTCAATTTGTAAGGAAGCAATTCCAAGAGTTTACTAGTTTCATCATTTTTAGAAAATATAATCCCTTTATTATTAACAATACTATTTCCCTTTATAATAAAAAGCCCTAATTGCAAAAATAGCAATTCTTCAAAAACAAGTCTTTCCTTTGCTTTTTTATAGGAAAACCTGTCCTCTGGAAAATGAATATTTTTGATGGCTTGATTAAATGAAAATAATCCTAATCTATCAATAATATTTTGTGGAATCGCATCTACGGTATAGCTTAAGTAAGTATCTATGGTCTGCTCAACTATTTTAGTCAATTCATTATTCGTTAGACCTTCAGTTAATTGATAAATTGGGACTACTCTCCCAATTTTTTTCCCACTTTCATTATATTTTTCATATATTGGATTCTGCATCTCTATTTGATTCCCTAATCTTTTTACTCTTCCACTTATGACAATAATGTCTCCCATACTAATATTATTTATTATATAGTCCTGATTAAACCAAGTTAAATACATAATACCTGTTTCATCTTTTACTGGTAACTTGATTATTGACATATTTTTTCTGGGCCTATATGTTCTAGGAGTACCACATATAATTACTTTTACATTGGCTTTTTCTCCATTTTCCAAGGTCGAAATCTTTTTTATCTCTCTTCTATCTTCATATGCCCTAGGAAAATTATAGAATATATCTTCAATAGTTTCTATGCCCATTTTACTTAATAATTTTGCTTTTTTTGGACCGACGCCCTTAATATATTGAACTGACTTCTCCAGTTTTTCCAAAGTAATCACCTCTATGCTTTACTATATATATTATACAAAAAATAAACAAGAATCCAAAGTCTATTACTTCGAATTCTTGTATTTAAAGAAATATAATCATCAAATTATTCAACCGAAATTAAATAATAATAGAGAGGCTGTCCTCCAAAAACCACTTCAATATCTAAATCCTCAAACTCTTCTTCAATTCTATTTGCTAAATCTGTTGCATCTTGCTCAGATAAGTTATTACCATAAAATATTGTTACTAGGCCATTATCGTCATTCACCATTGATTTAACTAAGCTAAAGGCTACTTCATGAACATTGTTACCAATCACTTCTATTTTACCATCATATATTCCCATAATATCATCTTTTTTTATTTCTTTTTCTTCCATGATTGTATCTCTAACTGAAAAAGTCACCTGACCAGTTTTTACTGATGCAATTGTGTCTTTCATGTTCTCAACATTTTCTTCCATGCTAAGCTCTTCATCAAAAGTAACTAAGGCAGCAATTCCCTGTGGTATGGTTTTGGTTGGTAATACTTCTACTTTCTTATTGCTCAACTCTTTTGCTTGGGTAGCGGCTAAAATGATATTTCCATTGTTAGGCAAAACAATAATATTTTCTCCATTTACCTTATCAATAGCATTAAGAATATCCTCTGTACTTGGATTCATAGTCTGTCCACCTGCAATTACATAATCAGCATTTAAATCATGAAATACATTGGAGAGCCCTTCTCCCATAGAAACAGTAATAAAGCTATATTTTTTACTTTCTTTTTGCACTGTATTTTCCATTGCTGCTGTAGTAGCAGTATCATCTATTAAATTGTTTCTATGCTGATATCTCATATTATCAATTTTAATATCTATAAGTTCACCATATTGTAATGCCTTTTGTAACACTCCACCAGGCTCGTTTGTATGGATATGTACCTTAATAATATTGTCTCCACCAACTACAAGCATAGAGTCTCCAAAGTCTACTATTTCATCCCTGAATACTTCATAATCTACTTTTGAATTATTGATTATAAATTCAGTACAGTAGCCAAATGTAATATCTCCATCAGCTTCTATAAAAGAATTAGCAGTATCATCCTTTGCTATTACATCATCTACTAATGTTTCCTCTTTACCAGTTAAAGCCTCCAATGCTCCTATGAAAATAGTGATAAGTCCTTTTCCACCTGCATCTACAACTCCTGCTTGCTTTAGTACAGGGAGCATTTCAGGTGTTCTAGCTAAAGCATCTTCGCCATGTTTAATAACTGTCCTAAGAAATTCTACCATATCCGTTTCCTGTTTTGATATATTTATAGCCATTTCAGCACTCTCTCTGGCAACAGTTAGTATAGTTCCCTCAATAGGCTTCATAACTGCTTTATAGGCTGTATCAGAACCAAGTTTTAAAGCCGTTGCAATTGCAGAGGTATCAATTTTATCGGTATCCTTTAACCCTTTTGCAAAGCCTCTGAATAATTGAGAAAGTATTACTCCAGAATTACCTCTCGCCCCCATCAAAGAACCATTAGAAGCAGCTGTGACAATTTTGTCTATGTCATCCGTTTCTAAGGTTCTTATTTGTTTAATAGCAGACTGCATAGTCAATGACATATTGGTACCAGTATCTCCATCGGGAACCGGAAAAACATTTAATGCATTGATAGCTTCTTTATTTTTTTCAAGACAGTTAGCAGCTCCAAAAAATAACTTTTTGAGCATATTTCCATCTATATATTGAATTTTCAATATTAGTACCTCCTTAGCCTACTTTTGTACTCTTACTCCCTGTACATTTATATTTACTTTTTCAACCTTTAAACCAGTCATACTTTCAATATTATATTTTACCTTATCTATAATATTATCTGCTACTACGGAAATTTTTGTGCCAAATTGCACTACTACAAATAGATCAACAACAATTCTATCTCCATCAGTATAAACCTTTACGCCTTTCTTTACATGCTCTTTCTTTAATAGTTCTACTAGCCCATCTGTAGCGTTTCTACTAGACATTCCAACTAGACCATAGCTTTCAATCGCTGCTAGCCCAGCAATAGTTTCTATAACGCTTTCATCAATATTTATTGAGCCATATTCATTGGTCAATTTACCTGCCATTTACAGTCCTCCTTTTATTTTAGAAAAGTGAATAAAGGATTTTATAGTTTTATTTTACATTATATTTGTATTATCTTCAACTTAAGAATAAATAATAATTAAAATAGGGATAAAAATATCTTTATATTGCAAAAAATACCTAGGATGTGATACAATAATATATGTTGATTTTATAAATATATAATAAATAATGATTATTAGCAAACCTAGGGTTTAAGGAGGTGTTTTATATGGCAAAGTTCTGCGAAGTATGTGGCAAGGGAAAAGTGTCAGGACACTTAGTAACTTTCTCAAATAAAAAGAGCAATAGAACTTGGTCTCCAAATGTACGTAGAATAAGAGCTATGGTTAATGGAACTCCAAAAAGAATTTACGTATGCACAAGATGTATCAGATCAGGTAATGTTGAAAGAGCATTATAATAAATGGCTTCCAGTGTAATGGAAGCCTGTCTGATTTTTTGTACATATAGTTAGTTGGATGTTCTATATCTCTAAAAAATTTTAAACAGAAACCAGCCCAAGCAAATAAATAGCAATCCCAGTGCAAAAATCCATGCTCTTATAGGTATTACTTGTATTATTATAATAACACCTAATATGGATAAGCCTATACCTATAATTTTTTTGATACTGCCATCAATGAAATGTCGTTTAAATTTATATCTTCTATATCTTCCCATATAGACACCCCTCATAAGGCTACTATTATATAGTATTCAATTTTTCTAAAAAACGTTACAAAAAAGCCAGCTATCGCTGACTTTCTTATTTAATCCCTTGATCTTATAACAAGGCATATTCCAGATTCTATTTCTATAAGCCCTTCTTCATCTTTTATTATATTGCTTACGCCTAATGTGGAACCAAAATTAAATTCTACAGAATTGGTATCATACTCGAATCCTTTAAGAGTAACCTTTGAATCAGTTAAAGGTATCACCGAAACAAAATGCCCATCTTTATTATCTAGCTTAAGTAGACTTTTTGTTATAAACATCTCATTGTGACTATCGACAATAACTGCATTAATATTTTGATTGACTAGCCTATATAAAATCAATATATTTGCTAGTGAATGATCCATACGACTGCCAGTAGCACCTAGTAAAGTAATGTCCGTAGCACCTTTATCTATTGCAAACTCTATTGCTAGTTCAGTATCTGATTTATCCTTATGTGTTGGATATTTCTCAAAGTTTACGCCCAATTTCTGAAAACTATTCAGAGCCTCTTCATCCAATGAATCTAAATCACCTATTATAGTGTCTGGAACAAGGTCTTCATTAAACAAATGCCTTGCACCACCATCAGCACAAATAACTATATCTGCATCATCAAAATACTTAGCTAAGCTGATATCGCTTAAATCTCCATTTGATATTATTAAAGCCTTCATTTAATCACTCTCTTTATTTAATCTCTCTTCTAATAGGCTTCCATAGCAATACAATAATTACAATAGATATTGCTAGTTCCAAAGATAGATAGCCTCCATTATATCCTAATGAATATAGCCATGAGTTTATGTCACCGGCATTTTCTGAAAAAAATACAACTCCAGCTAACACATGGCAAATAAACCTTCCAAATATGGCTAAAAATATTCCTATTACAACACCGACATACTCCATGGTCCTATTTCGAGGTTGAATGTTCTTTATGCTTCTGTAAAAACCGCTTAATCCTAACAACCCAAAAGCTATGGGATAGTCTAAAAGGAACTGGATTGGATGCACAATATAGGGTTCTAAAACTGCTTGAAGTATCCCATATACTATACCTACCAATATCCCAGGCAATGTACCCCACTTTATTCCAATAAGAATTATAGGTATCATGCTTCCTGCTGTTACAGAGCCTCCAAAAGGTGCCTTATAAACCTTTATCATACTTAATATTGTAGCTAATGCTATCATGATACCACTTTCAGCTAAAAACCTTACTTTTTCTTTTTTGACAATTGAAGCCATAAAAAAACCTCCCTTTATGTTTTAAAAATATTTACTAGGGAGGGATTAGTGTCCATTTAATTTTTCATAGCATAAAATGCAACAAAAAAATATTTTGCAAACACTTCCCTACGCTAGTATTAACTAGATCAGGTTTAAGGGTCGAAGCTAATTTGCCTCCTCTCAGCATAAATGCTCCCCTAGTGTAGATTATCCTGTTTGTCTACATTATATCAAGTATTTTAAAGAAAGTAAAGCTATACACTTTTAAACATTCTAGTAGCATAAACAATATCTTCACTATTAAATATGGCAGAACCAGCTACAAATATATTAGCTCCATAGGATTCTACCTCCTTGATATTGTCCAGCTTTATTCCACCATCAACTTGTATATCAATATTGAGGTTGCGACTATTTATCAGCTTTCTTAAGTCAATTATCTTATTCTTCATCTGATTTATAAAATATTGCCCCCCAAATCCAGGGTTAACAGTCATAATCAGAACCATATCTATTTCATCAATAATATATCTAATGGTCTCAATAGAAGTAGATGGGTTTAACGCAACTCCTGCTTTTATTCCAAAGCTCTTTATATACTGTATTGTCCTATGAAGGTGAATACATGCTTCTTGATGGACAGTAATAATATCTGCTCCTGCATCTACGAAATCCTTAATATATTGGTCTGGTTTTTCTATCATCAAATGCACATCAAAGGGTACAGTGGTAACCTTTTTCAGCATTTTAATTACAGGTGCGCCAAATGTGATATTAGGAACGAAATGCCCGTCCATTACATCTAGGTGAATAAAATCTGCTCCACCCTCCTCAACTAATTTGATTTGTTCTTCTAATTTACTAAAATCTGCTGATAAAATAGAAGGAGCTATTTTAATCATGTCTAGTACCTCCTGATTTCCTTTATTTCCTGTAGCATACTTAGGTAATTATCGTACCTAGATTTACTTATTTCACCATTATCAACTGCTTCCTTTACTGCACAACCAAGCTCCTTATTATGGCAGCATCCTGAAAACCTACAAAGGGTACTTTTTTCAGATATTTCAATAAAGAAGTTCTCAAGTTCCTCCTCTTCTAAAAAATCAATATCTAAAGTACTAAAGCCTGGGGTATCTAAAACCCATCCCCCTAAATCTAATTCAATAAGCTCTACATGCCTTGTTGTATGCTTACCTCTGCTAGTTTTCTGACTAATGTCACCAGTCTGTAGCTTTAAATTTGCCTGAATATTATTTAATAGCGTAGATTTTCCTACTCCAGATGGGCCTGCAAATACTGTAATTTTCTTTTTAAGCAAATTTCTTATTTCCTCAATGCCTTCCTTAGTTTTACAGCTAGTCTTTATAATTCTATAACCAGCCTTATTATAAACATCATAAATCTCATCTGCTTTTCCATCTAGGTCTAAATCAGATTTATTTATGCATATGATTACATCTAGTTTCTGATATGATGCTAGAAGCAAGAATCTATCTAAAAGCCATAGGTTAGGATCTGGTTTTTGTACAGCAAAGACTATCACAGCCTGATTTACATTTGAAACAGGAGGTCTTTTTAGTTCTGTAATTCTGTCAAGAATTTGTTCCACATATCCAGTATTATCCTCTTTATTTATCTTTATTAAAACCCTATCTCCTATAAGAGGGGTAATTTTACTCTTTCTAAAAAGTCCTCTTGCCCTACATTCATAAACTGTATCGTCTACTTTCACATAATAAAATCCACCTATACCTTTTATAATAGTTCCTTCTAGCATTAATCAGTCCTCCTAAAAATATAATTATATTTCATCTTTAAAGGTACCATCAAAATAAACCTCATATTTTGCACTTTTCTTTCCTTTGACTAAAACAGAGATAGATTCCTGTTTTGTACTGTGAACCTCATTATATATTACTTCTCTTTCACCATCTTGTATTCTATATATCTTTACCTCGACTTCTTCCCTATCCTTTGGAAGAATAATAGACAAATTACTACTTGTTAAATCCTCTTCACCTGTTCCCGTATCGTTAGTATTTGGTTCCTCAGTAACTTCTGGGCCATCACTTACAGTTAGGTTTATAGTTGCATTTTTTTCTACTTCTGTATTTGCTGTGAGATCCTGCCAAACTATTATACCTTTATCAACATTTTCATTATACTCATATTTTTTATTGACAATTAAGCCCAATGAAGTAAGCTGCTTTTCAGCTGTTTCTATATTATCTCCAATTACATTTGGCACCACCACATACTCTATCTCAGGGCCATCACTAACGACTAAGCTTACGGTAGAACCTACTACAGCCTTTTCGCCTTCTTCTGGAGTTTGGCTTA